>JBBTBZ010000008.1:15824-226050 GCA_038043425.1 Bacteroidota bacterium | reverse complement strand
CATCTAAGCGTAATGGCGAGAAATCTTCTTTAGAGTTTATGACTAACTGATTGGGGAGATTTCTCGCTCCGCTATCTCTTCGTTCGAAAAGACTTGTCGCTGAAAAAAGATTAAGCTTGAATAGGGGTACATCAATTTCAGATTGTCTTATCTCCAAAGCCAACGGAAGGTTTTGACAAACATTTTATGAAATCCCTCAAAATAATTTTAGCCTTTTTCGTATTGATTTCAACAACTGCTGAACTTTTTTCTCAACCCCTCACCCAAACCATCCGCGGAAGCGTGATTGACAAAATTTCAAAAACCCCATTGCCAGGAGCAACAGTAATCATAATTAACTCCGACCCCTTGGTTGGTTCAACCACTGATCCTAATGGCAATTTCAAAATCAGCCAAGTTCCGGTGGGCAATCACACTTTGAAAATTTCCTTTATCGGATATAAAGAAATTATGCTGCCAAATGTGGTTGTCAATTCGGGGAAAGAAGTGGTGTTGAATATTCCTATTGAAGAAGACATTGTGCTGATGCAGGAGATTGTAATTACTCCGGATTTGGAAAAGAACAAGCCATTGAATGATATGGCAACCGTCAGCGCCCGCACATTTTCAGTAGAGGAGACACGGAAATATGCAGCAGCCGTTAACGATCCGGCCCGCATGGTGGCTTCGTATGCAGGGGTTGTACAAACCAGTGATGGCAACAACACCATTTCAATCCGGGGCAATTCTCCTTATGGATTGATCTGGCGGATGGAAGGGGTGGATATTCCCAATCCTAATCACTTTTCCGGAGTGGCAAGTTCGGGTGGTGGGATTTCCATCCTCAGTTCACAGTTGCTCACCAATTCAGATTTTATGACGGGGGCGTTTCCGGCAGAGTACGGAAATGCATTATCAGGTGTATTTGATCTGAACCTTAGAAAAGGAAATAACGAGAAACGAGAATACACTATACAAGCCGGATTTTTAGGTATGGATCTAGCCGCGGAGGGGCCTTTTGCAAAAGGTTATAAGGGATCATACCTCATCAACTATCGGTATTCTACACTTTCCGTTCTCTCCGGTATTGGAGTGCCCATTGGAGACGCCATTACAAATTTCCAGGATCTATCTTATAATTTTTATTTTCCCACAAAGAGAGCTGGTCATTTTTCTTTGTTTGGATTTGGAGGATTGAGTAATCAAAAATTGGAGGCCAAGAAAGACTCCATAGATTGGAATACGGAAGACGATCGCTATGACTTTGATTATTTTTCTAACACCGGTGCAGCAGGCTTAAAACATGCCATTACACTTTCCTCTAACACCTATTTACAATCAGTTGTTGTACTATCTGGCAATGATCATGGTTTTACGGCTGACAAACTGGATGACAACTATGTTTCTAACCTTACTTACAAAGAAAACAATATCAATAAAAAGTTTACGGTCAGTTCAGTACTCAATCACAAGTTTAATGCGCGTCATAGTATCCGTTCAGGAGTTTACTTTAATGAGTATTTTTATAACGTCATTCAAAAAGAGTTGAACGAACAAACGGGAACCATGGAAGTGCCGCTGGAGGCCAAGGGACAAGCTACTACAGTGCAAATATTTTCTCAATGGAATTATCGGGTGACACGGAAACTTAGCTTTAACACGGGTCTTCATTATTTGTATTTAACCAATAACAATACCTATTCCCTTGACCCACGCACATCAGTTAAGTATGATTTAAACGAACAACAGTCATTGAGTTTTGGATATGGCCTGCACAGTCAGATGCAGCCGGTTGGAACGTACGAGGCACAAGTGCAAAACCCTGATGGATCTTTCTACAGCCCAAACAAAGACTTAAAATTTACGAAGGCCCATCATTTTGTATTCGCCTACGATCGAGCCCTTTCAAAACACTTACGTGTAAAAGCAGAAACATATTATCAAAGCTTGTATAATATTCCTGTTAAAAATGACATTGCCAGTCCACTTGCATTGATTAATAATGAAGATGGTTACATAACCGATCCGCTTGTGAACAAAGGCATAGGTCATAACTATGGAGTAGAGCTGACATTGGAACAGTTTACTTTTAAGAATATGTATTTTTTACTATCCACTTCATTGTATGATTCTAGGTATAAGGCATTAGATGGGGTGTTGCGAAATACGCACTATAACGGGAATTATGCTGTGAGCTTTACGGCAGGAAAAGAATTCCGTTCGACCGGAACCAAGGACAGAACCTATGGTGTCAATGTGCGAGCCTTGAGCAGTGGAGGATTGAGAACAACGCCAATTGATTTTGAAAAATCAGTTCTGGATGGAACTACACAATACGTAGAAAGCCTGGCTTATAGTGAGCAATTACCAGGGTATTTTAGAACCGACATTCGATTTAGCATGAAACGCAATCGGGCTAAATCAACATCAACCTTAGCGTTGGATATCCAGAACGTGACCAACCATAAAAACCTGGGTGGACAATACTTTGATTCGCAGGCAGCTGAAATCAAGAAGTGGTATCAGTTGCCATTGCTTCCGATTTTGAGCTATAAAATTGAGTTTTGATAGCATCATCTACAAAGTATTATGTAAGGGTAACTTCAGTATCTTACATCAAAAGTAATTTATGAAAAAGTATTTCACCCTTCTTGCCTTTCTTGGCTTATCTATTCAATTCCTTCCGGCTCAATCTCCCAATATCCTGAAGGTAAGAGCATACACGAAACAAAATTCATTGGCCATCATGAATGAGTATGTTCAGTTTCTTTCCCTGCCAAATGTTGCCAATGACACGATTGGTATAAAGCGCAATGCGGCATTTATTATGGATATGATGACCAAACGCGGTATTCAGAAAGTGCAGCTTTTGGCACCCGTTACCATTGGAGCGCCACCAGCCGTGTACGGTGAGGTAATTTATCCAGGGGCAAAAGAAACACTTACATTTTATGCCCATTACGATGGTCAACCTGTTAACCCAGCGCAATGGGCTGCAGGACTTCTTCCATTTGAGCCTGCCTTATATACTGCTGCGATCTATAAGAATGGGACACCTATTCCGTTTCCGACAGAAGGAAATACCTATCCCCCTGAGTGGAGAATATATAGCCGAAGTTCTTCTGATGATAAAGCAGGTATTGACGCCATCCTAAATGCATACGATGCGGTAAGTAGAAGTGGACTAAAACCGACTTTCAATCTTAAATTTTTTTTTGAAGGGGAGGAAGAAGCGGGCTCACCTCACCTTGGGGAAATTTTACAAAAGTATTCAACCATATTGCAATCTAATTTGTGGATCATCTGCGATGGTCCTGTGCATCAATCAGGAAGAAAGCAAATCTATTTTGGTGTTCGCGGAGACGCGCAAGTCACGTTAGATGTCTATGGGTCAAATCGACCATTACACAGTGGTCATTATGGAAACTGGGCTCCTAATCCGGCCTTGATGCTGGCGAAACTTCTATCGTCAATGAAAGATGAACAGGGAAGGGTAACCATCAAAGGATTTTATGACGATGTTATACCCCTGACTCCGTTGGAACAAAAGGCATTGCAAGAGGTGCCTTCAGTAGATGAGCAGATGAAAAGTGAATTGGGTTTATACGAAGTGGAAATGTTGGACAGATTATTGAGTGAAGCCGTCAATCTTCCTTCATTAAATATTAATGGTATGCAAAGTGGTAATGTAGGAAAGATGGCATCAAATCAAATACCAACCCAAGCATCTGCAGTGATTGATCTACGACTAGTATTAGGTAACGATTGGCAAAGACAACAGCAAAAAATAGTTGATCATATTAAAGCACAGGGGTATTATGTCATCGATCATGAGCCCACTCATGAAGAAAGAGCCCAACATGGAAAAATCATTAAGGTAATGCCAGGCAATCACGGCTATAATGCACAGCGTACTGCTATGGACCTGCCAATCGCACAAAAGATTATTGAGGCATTGAAAACGACCACAACGGATCAAGTCGTGCTCCAGCCAACGATGGGCGGTAGTCTGCCTTTATTTTTGTTTGAGAAATATTTAAATGTCAAAACTATTTCCGTGCCCATAGCCAATCATGATAACAACCAACATGCTGAAAACGAAAATATCCGTTTGAAGAATTTGTTTGATGGAATTGAAACAATGGCATCACTGATGATGTTAAAATAATTCTGCTATTTATGTTTTGCGCGCCATGCTTCGAGGTGCTTAATCTCCAATGCTATTAAGTGCCTGGTTTAGATCAGCAATCAAATAGTCAGGATCCTCTAATCCAACATATAGCCGTATAACGTTATGACTAAAATTTTCAGGATCGAAATTCTCTTTTTTGATTCCCACAATAGCCGGAATTACCAGCGACTCATGTCCTCCCCAGGATACAGCAAGAAAGAAGTGCTTGAGGGAGTTACAAAACTTTTCAATGGCCTCAACCGATTTCTCTTTCAATACGATGCTGAATAGTCCGCCAGCATTTTTCATTTGTTTTTTAGCCAGCTCATATTGGGGAAAGGAAGGATGAAACGGGAACAAAACTTTTTCAACTTCAGGATGGCCAGCGAGATACTCTACCACTATTTTTGTGGTGCTGCATATTCTTTCTTGCCGCAGCGGTAATGTACGCAGGCCACGAATGAGTAACCATGCGTTCATCGGAGAAATATTTCCACCAATATTCAGAAACTCTGCATCAAATATTTTCTTGATCATTGCTTGTGAACCGGTTACTACACCCGCCACTACATCACTATGACCTCCGATAAATTTTGTTGCAGATTGAGCAACAAGGTCAATTCCCATTTTATAAGGTTGCTGATATAGCGGACTTGAGTAGCTGTTGTCGATCATGGTAATAATATCTTTGCTTTTCGCGAAAGCAGTCACGGCCTCAAGATCCTGAAGCTCGTAGGTAAATGTGTTGGGAGATTCCAGGAAGATGAGTTTTGTATTGGATTGAACGGCCTTTTCAAAATTTTCGGTTTTGGTTCCATCCACAAATGTTGTCGTGATCCCAAACTTTGGAAGAAGCTTTTCAAATAGTTTAATTGTCCAGCTATAGGGTTTAGCGACACTTACAACATGATCACCCTGTTTCAGCAAGGAGATAAGGGGAATGCTGATAGAAGCAATACCACTTCCAAAGACCAAGGCATCTTCGGCACCATCAAGGGCAGCAAGTTTTTTTCGCAGAATATCAACCGTGGGATTATTGCCCCTTGAATAGAGGGTGGAGTAATACTCATCGGCAAGCGCTTGACGTAAGGCGGCAACATTTTTGAAGGAAAAGTTACTGCTTTGAATAATAGGGGGCGAAATAGCGTTGAAGTAATTTTCGCGATCTTCACCCAGTTCGTTTAAGATATAGGAAAGGTCCATATGTTGTTGTTAAAAATTAAAGAGAGTAAATTAGCTATGAGCTGCTAGCTTCAAGCCACTAGCCTCTGTAACTAAGTTTGAAAGCTTGATATCCATTATTGAGCGACCAATTTTTTCAATATAAAGTACAAGGGCAATCCAGAAATAAATAAAACAAATCCAATCAAAGAGGCCTGTGGATTCGATACCAGTATACTAATATTAACAAGAGAATAGACAATGATAAAAATGGCGGGCAGGTATGGATAACCTTTCATTTTATAGATTCCCATTTGTTCTCCATTTTTCTTTGCACGATATCGTAAAACAAATAATGCGGCCGAGGCGGTAACGAGGGCTATACTGTCGAAGAACATGACATAGTTAAGTACTTTACTAAACGAGGAGGTAAGAAATAAAGTAAGAATCATGAAGCCAACAAAAAATGTGACAGCAAACTCCTGTACCTGTGTGCGTTCATTTACTTTTTTAAAAATGGCCGGAAGTACTTTATCCTCTGCCATGGCGTAATATACCCGTGGATTAGACATAATGGAAGCATTCACATATGCCATTACGGACAAGAACAACATCACACCTGTAATTTTGAAGGCATAGGCCCCAAGTGTACTACCGGCCATATCAGAAGCGAGTGTAGCCGAGGTCTTCAACCGATCGAAACCCAATACCTGAAAATAAGAAAAATTGATAAACAGGTAAAGCGAGAGGATGATCGCAATTCCATAAAAGATAGCTCGTGGCATTGTTTTAATTGCATCGGGTACGTCAC
The DNA here is from genome assembly GCA_038043425.1 of Bacteroidota bacterium. Taxonomy (GTDB): domain Bacteria; phylum Bacteroidota; class Bacteroidia; order Cytophagales; family Cyclobacteriaceae; genus ELB16-189. The sequence goes on along the minus strand of JBBTBZ010000008.1, from coordinate 219,928 downwards.
TTCCGAAGTTCATTGTTTGCTGATAACCGCCATACGTAAAGAAAACAGGCATGAAACAGAGCCAGAAAGCTTTTAGCATCTCAGGGGTGGTTAGCGCAGGTGCAGCGATAGCTGATTCCTTAACAGGAGTAGAAATGAATACAGAAAGGATTAAAGCAATAATTAATGCGATTTTAAAAATCATGAGTACGTTCAATAACCGGGCGCTCATTTTTATCCCGGCTAAATTTATGGCATATAAAATGACAACTGCTGAAACTGTCGTAATACGAATACCCAGGTCATGCTCTACATGAGGCATTACAATGGGGATTAAATATTCGGCTCCAATGATAGCGACTATGGCGGTGGATGCAGCATTGGAAATAACAGTGATCCAATTTACCATGAAGGCGAAAGCGGGGTGATAGCAATGCGAGAAAATTCTATAGAACCCACCTGCCACAGGATAACGAGAGCCAATCTCAGCAAAGGTGAGTGCCCCGAATAGACTGACAATGGCCCCAATGATCCAGGCGGCAAAAAAAATAGAAGGTAGCTGTGCTTTTTGTGCTACTTCAACGGGTGTCCTGAAAATGCCCATGCCAATTACCAAACTCACCACAATCATGGTGAGATCGAAAAGGCCAAGCTTGGGTTTAATAGACACGTGAACGTAGGCTTCCTCCGGCTTTGAGTTGAATTCCTACTGAAAATTGAAGAGGGACATAATCAAAATATACTTCGGAGGGTATGGCACCGTTGACTCCTAATTGAAACACGCCATATAGATTTCCAGTCAATGGAAATTTTCCGGTAAGAGCTGGTTCTACAAAAAAGTGCAGTGGTTCATCCGGGTTTTTCGTTACGGTTGTCGTGGTAAATCCATCGGAACTGAATTCGGAAAACTCAACCGCAGAAACCCGCATAGTAAAAGCCAAATTGAATTTTTTCTTGTTTGTGGCAATAGAAGGTTGTAGATAGTAGCGTTGATATTTTCCCGTGGCGACAAGGCCGTTGGCCCCAAAATCCTCGAAGAAAAAATAGTAATTATCATAGCTCGTGCCCTTACCCATTCCATAACCGCCATAAAGTTCAAACCGCATCGAGCGAGTACTTTTATAATAGCCGAGGCCAATTTCAGCAAAATTATTCTTTCTTTGGAAGCTAGGCTCTGGTTCATCAGGAGGTAGTTCCTGATTTTGACTGAGCCAGGAGTAGCCCCCTGTTAATCCGATATGATCCGTTACAGCATAAGCTGCCTGAAAATCGAGACCTGTTGTCAGATAGCCTGATGCTTGAAATTCCCCCGCCCCTCTGAATAACGGAGCATTGCGTGTAGTGGGAACGTAAATTGGGGCGCATGAGGCAGCCAATACCAGGAGAATTATAAAGCGCATAGACTAGAATGAAAAGTCAAATTAGCAAAAAAGAATTGGAATAAAATTCAAACCGAACCTTTTGCGCAAGCCTTAACCGTTTCTGACAAGGTCATCATGAAATAATGACCTTATCCGCCACAGAAAATAGTAGCAAAACCTACTGTTGAATTCTTTACATTAGCTTAAAACCCAGTAAGATGAAATTTGAAGTAGCCTCATTTAATCAATTAATAAAAGAACGAAGATCAGTATTTCCAAAAGATTACTCAGGGCAGAGGGTAGAGGATGCGATCATTCATCAAATGCTTGAGAATGCCAATTGGGCACCAACGCACAAGTTGACAGAACCCTGGCGCTTTGTAGTCTTTACAGGAGAGGGACTAAAGAAGCTGGCAACCTTTCAAGGGGATTGTTACAAGAGAGTTACCCAGGAGGATGGCACCTATAACGATGACCGCTATCGGAACTTGCTGACGAAGCCTATGGAATCATCTCACATAATTGCCATTGGCATGAAAAGGGATGAAAAAAAGAGTGTGCCCAAATGGGAAGAACTTGGCGCAGTATTTTGCGCTATTGAAAATATGTATCTCACCGCGACAGCCTATGGTATTGGATGTTATTTAAGTACTGGCGGTGTTACCAATTTTGAAGAAGCCAAAGAGTTTTTTGGACTGGGGAAAAAAGATAAATTGATAGGCTTCTTAAATATCGGTATCCCTAAAAGTATTTTACCGCAAGGCAGAAGAAAGACTATTGAACAGAAGGTGAGGTGGGTTAACTAGAAAGTCAAACACATGTAGTACGACATAAGACTTATACATTTATCTTTCTACTTTGATTTACTATCAATCGCATACAATTAATTTATGGATAGAGTTCCAAGCAAATCCGGTATCGAACAAGCGCATGAGCGAATCAAGCCCTACATCCATCATACTCCCGTGCTTACCAGTGGCAGTATAAATGAGATAGCGGGTTGCTCTATTTACTTCAAGTGCGAGAACTTTCAGAAAATCGGAGCCTTTAAAGCACGGGGAGCTATGAATGCCGTTCTTTCACTTTCCCATGAGGAGCTCTCCAAAGGTGTAGCAACTCATTCGTCTGGAAATCATGCGCAGGCATTGGCACGGGCAGCAAAGTTGATGGGTGTCAAATCATATATCGTGATGCCACGTACGTCACCTGAAATAAAAAAGAAGGGCGTACGCGCTTTTGGTGGAAAGATCTTTGAATGTGAGCCAACATTGGCTGCTCGCGAGTCTGCCTTGGCGGATGTCATTAACAAAACAGGAGCAACGGAAATTCATCCCTTCAACAACTATGAGGTTATTGCCGGACAGGCTACCACTGCCAAAGAATTTTTTGAAGAAGTAAGAAGTCTTGATAGTATACTTGTGCCGGTTGGAGGAGGAGGATTGCTAAGCGGAACGGCCCTGGCAGCAAAATATTTTTCACCCAATACGATTGCCATTGCGGGAGAACCGGCCGGATCAGATGATGCGTATCGGTCATTGTTAAGTGGCAAAATTGAACAAGCACAATCTGATTCTATTGCAGATGGTTTGCTCACCACGCTTGGTGATAAAACATTTCCTATCATCCGGGATAACGTAAAGGAAATTATCACGGTTACCGATCCTGAAATAATTGTTGCTATGCGGTTGATCTGGGAGCGTTTAAAAGTAATAATAGAACCTTCTTGCGCAGTTCCATTTGCGGCTGTTCTAAAGCAGAAATCAAAGTTCAATGGAAAAAAAGTAGGTATTATTCTTTCAGGTGGCAATGTGGATATGGAGCGCGCCATGAAATTGTTTGCTACGCAGCAATGATGCCACAGATTCTCAGATTATTTTCGAAAATTTAATAACAAAGCGACAGCCTTGATAGATTACTCTCGCCTGGATCATTCAATATGAGAACATCCAAGGGCGGAAATTAAAAAACCACTGATTCATTCGAATATATCTGTGAATCTGTGGCTATCATTGCTGACAATTAGTTCTTTTTCATCTGATCAAATTTTGATTCCACTGTTTTTCTTGGGAAAACGTTATCAGATAATTCTGCCTCAGCAGTGTCTTGATTAGGATCGATTACCACTTGTGTGACTTCTTTTTCCTTAACGAACACTTTCTTCACTTCTTGTTCATTGGTGCGCCAAACTTCAGCGGGTATCTTTTCAATTTCCTTAGATCCGTCTTTGTATGTCCACTCAATAATAACCGGCATAACAAGCCCACCTTTGTTTTTAAGTGTGATTTCATAGATGTTTTTTCCTTCCAGTTTTTGACGAACTGCTTTGTCATCAATCCTGCTCAGGAATTCGCCATAGTTATCATCGGGAGTGTTGATCATTGTAAACTCTTGAGGCCCGTCACTGAAATCAGCTTTTGCGTTGGAAGCAACCGCAGCAAGATCACCTTTCTTTACCATCACATTCTTTTTTTCCAAATTGGTCGTCTCTGTTTTTACCTGAAACCATTTCACGTTAGTCAATTCGAGGTCAACGTGATCCGTAGAATAGAACCAGCCCCTCCAAAACCAATCCAGATCCACAGCAGAAGCATCTTCCATGGTTCGGAATAAATCAGCGGGTTTAGGGTGCTTGTACATCCAACGGTTGGCATATTCCTTAAATGCTTTGTCGAATAACTCTTTCCCCATAATGGTTTCACGCAAAATAGTAAGGGCAACGGTTGGTTTTTGGTAGAAATTATTTCCAAAAGCGTTCAACGATTCATTGTCAGAAGTAGTCATAACGGGTCGCATAATATCTTTTGACCCTGTCATGTAGGGTACTATGTCTTTTGGCACTGTATGATGAAACTGAGGATAGCGTTCCATTTCTGTTCGTGTTTGTAAAAATGTATTGAGCCCCTCATCCATCCACATCCACTGACGTTCATCTGAACTTACAATCATCGGAAAGTAATTATGCCCCACTTCATGAACAATGGTGCCAATCATTCCAGCCTTTGCGCGGTCGCTCATTTTACCATCTTTTGGCCGCCCTCCATTGAAACTTATCATTGGAAACTCCATGCCAATATTGGATGTGTTTACCGAGAGTGCTACCGGATATGGATAATCGAATGTATAATTGGAATAAACCTCAAGTGCATTCTTAATTGCTTTTGTGGATTCTTCGGGCCAAACAGGAAGTCCTTCTTTTGGATAGAACGACATCGCCAATACTGTATTCGTAGCAAGCTTAACGGCTTGAGCATCCCAAATAAACTTGCGCGAACTGGCAAAAGCAAAATCACGAACGTTGTTGGCTTGAAACTTCCAGGTCTTCTTAGTGGTTGATTTTGTTTTCTCCTTCTTTCTTGCTTCATCCTCGGTTACAATGAACATAGGTTTGTCAAACGAGGTTTTGGCTTTTTCAAATCGTTCAGCTTCCTGTGCTGATAAAACTTCCTTTACATTTTGTAATACACCAGTTGAGCCAATGATATGATCGGAAGGCACGGTTATGTTTACTGTATAATTTCCGAATTCAAGAGCAAACTCCCCCAGTCGCTGGAATTGTTTATTCTGCCATCCTTCTCCATCATCATATACGCACATTCGAGGAAACCAATGGGCAATTAAATATTCATAATTATCATCTTCGGGATAATATTCGTAGCCTTCACGTGACAGCAGGAACTTGCTACGATCTGTTATTGGATAAGACCAGGCTATTAGAAAAGAAACTGACTCACCTGTTTTTAACGGTACAGATAAATCAACGCGCATCATGGTATTGTTAAGCGTTGTTGCTAATGACTTTCCTAATTTATCGGTAACGGAGTTAATGGTATAACCGGCCTCAAATTCAATGGGGTGGACCATATACTGCGCATAAAGCGTTGAAACAGAATCGCGGAGGCCGCCTAGCACATAACTGAAGTCTTCGTTTTCTTTTTTGTTAACATTTTGATCCAATTGAAGCCAGACATATTTAAGTTGATCGGGCGAGTTATTATAATACGTAATGGTTTCTTTTCCTCTCAACAAGTTTTTTGGCTCGTCTATTTCAACATCGATAAGATAGTCGGCACGTTGCTGCCAGTACTTTGAACCAGGTGCACCAGAGGCTGAACGATACTCATTGGGAGTTGGAAGCGTTTCTCCCAATTGTTCAAATTTACCTTTCCACGTTGGAGGTCCAGTTTGAGCAAGCGTTAAAAGAGGCAGGATGAAAGTGGATAAGCAGATAAGAAATCTTTTCATGATGAGATTATTTAATACGGAATTTAAAGGTATAAAAAAAAGACATCCAAAAGGATAGCTTCGGTGAGACGTAAAATCCTGCGTCTCACCGGTGAATTTTAATTTTTCCTGAATTGATCAAATTTATTTTCAGCAGTCTTCTTAGGGAAAACGTTATCGTTCACATTGATATCAGCTGTTTCCAGATTGGGATCAATGACAATGTTCACTACTTCCTTTTCCTTTACAAAAATCTTTTTCACCTCGCTTTCATTCGTACGCCAGATCTCAGCGGGAATGCGCTCTAGTTCTTTGGAGCCGTCTTTATAAGTCCACTCGATAATAACAGGACTAATTAATCCTCCTGTATTTTTAAGAGTCACTTCATATAAGTTTTTGGTTTCCAGTTTCAGGCGTACATCATTGTCATTGATCCTGCTTCGGAATTCACCATAAGATTCATCAGGGGTATTCATCAATGTAAAATCTTGCGGCCCGTTGCTGAAGTCAGAAGCTTTGTCGCGTGGTTTCTTAGCGCCAACATCACCTTGCTTAACGGTCACGTTTTTCTTTTCAGGATCGATCTGTTCGTTTTTTACTTTGTACCACTTCACCTCATCAAGTGTAACATCGACATTGTCTGTCGCATAAAACCAGCCTCTCCAAAACCAGTCAAGGTCCACTGCTGATGCATCTTCAAGCGTTCTAAAGAAATCTGCCGGCTTAGGGTGTTTGAATGCCCAGCGTTGCGCATATTCTTTAAATGCTTTATCAAAAAGTTCTGGTCCCATGACTGTTTCGCGCAACAATGTTAATGCAGCAGCTGGTTTCGTATAACCATTTGGGCCATGACCTCTACCCTGATTATCGGCAGCAGCCATTACTGGGCGCATAATGTTTTTATCGCCTTTCATATAAGGCACAATGCCTTTTGGCGATCCACTGGTGACGTCAAAATCAGGATAGCGTGTGCGTGTTGTTTCCCTCTCCAGAAAAGTATTTAATCCCTCATCCATCCATGTCCATTGGCGTTCATCACTATTTACAATCATTGGAAAGAAATTGTGACCCACTTCGTGTATAACTACACCCACCATACCTTCTAGTAAACGTTGTGAGACCGCCCCATCTTTTGTAGGTCTGCCAAAGTTAAAGCAGATCATTGGGTACTCCATACCCTGATCGGCCGTATGCACTGAGTAAGCGGTCGGATAAGGATAGTCAAACGTGCGTTCGGAATAAACTTCAAGTGTATTTTTTATTGCTTTGGTAGATTCTTTTGCCCATAGCGGATTGCCTTCTTTGGGATAGAGTGATTGAGCAAGAGGGGTTTTGTCATGAATCTTCACGGCTTGCGCATCCCAGATAAATTTACGTGAGGTGGCAAATGCAAAGTCACGCACATTCTCGGCATAAAATTCCCAGGTACTTTTTTTGGAAGAACGTTCCTTTTCTTTTTTACGAGCCTCTTCTTCTGTCACGATGAATACCGGTTGGTCAAAAGTCTTCCTCGCTTTTTCGAAGCGCTCAACTTGTTCTCTCGTTAAAACTTCCTTAGGATTTTGCAGCCAGCCGGATGCGCCAACAATATGATCGGCAGGGACAGTGATTTTCACACGGTAATTACCAAAGGCCAGAGTAAACTCTCCATCATCAAGAAACTGTTTGTTTTGCCATCCTTCATAATCATCGAACACGCACATACGGGGAAACCATTGCGCAAAAGTGTAGAGGTAGTTACCATCTTCTGGAAAAAATTCGTAGCCTCCACGCTCACTGAATTTCATTCGGTCATTGTCGTTAAAACTCCAGTCGATAGAGAAAGAACATTTTTCACCTGTCTTTACCGGCTGGAGCAGGTCTATGCGCATCATTGTATAGTTGATAAAAAACGGAAGGTTCTTCCCGGTTGCATCTTTCACCGACTTGATTTTGAAACCACCTTCATAGTCGTAAGCGCCAATAGCGTCAGCGAGAAATTTTGAAGGAATGGAATCACGCATACGACTAGGATTGGTCTTGCTGGTCATGTTGCCCGGTGCTAAGTTGTTTTTGTCTAGCTGCAACCATAAATAGGTTAATGTTTCAGGTGAGTTATTAAAATAGGTGATTATTTCTGAGCCAGTAATGGTTTGGTTTTCATCGTTTAATTCAACGTTGATGACATAGTCTGCCCTTTGTTGCCAATAGTTCACACCGGGTGCACCTGAACTGCTGCGATAACTGTTGGGTGTGGGCAGGGTTTGATCAAGCTGCTCAAACCTGCTTTGCCATTTATTTTGATTTTGTCCCGCTAAAGAAAGAGACAATAGTGCAAAAACACCACTCCATAATTTTTTCATGTAATAATTTTAGTAGTAAAACAGAACTCTTCGCTCATACGCTAAAATTGAAGGTGAAGAGTTTTGAGGATTAATTTTTCTGCTTCAGTTCATCAAACTTGGTCATCTCCTCTGTTTTCGGAAATACGTTATCATTGGTGTTGATATCTGCTGTTTCTTTTTGTGGATCGAGAACAACATTGCTCACTTCTTTCTCCTTAACAAATACTTTAGTAACAGTTTTTTCATTTATTCGCCAGATTTCAGCTGGAAGGCGGTCTATTTCTTTTGTTCCGTCTTTGTAGATCCATTCAATAATAACAGGCATCACCAAACCTCCCTTGTTACTAAGCGTTACTTCATAAATATTTTTGTTCTCCAATTTAGCGATGATAGCCTTGTCATCAATCCGACTTTGGAACTCACCGTAAAAGCGAGCATCAGTTGGCATCACCTTTAATGGTTGTGGGCCATTGCCGAAATTGTCAAATTTTTTATCGGAGATACCAGAAGCCAGGTCACCTTTCTTCACCGTCTTTTCTTTATTCTCAATGTTAGTTTGTTCAGTTCGAACTTTATACCATTTCACTTTATCAATGGATTGATCGCAACGATCGGTAGTGTAGAACCATCCTCTCCAGTACCAATCCAGGTCAACAGCCGAAGCATCTTCCAGTGTGCGGAAGAAGTCGGCAGGCTTAGGATGCTTAAATGCCCAGCGTGTTGAGTATTCTTTGAAGGCTTTGTCAAAAAGCTCAGGACCCATGACGGTTTCGCGCAGTATGTTAAGAGCCGTAGCAGTCTTGGCATATTGCTCCGGACCGAACTGAAGAATTTGCTCTGAGTTGGTCATCAGCGGACGCTGAAGGCTTTCATCGCCTTTCATATAGGTCACAATCATGGAGGCAGGGCCTCTGCTCTGGGGCATATCTGGGTAATTTTCGACTTGTGTTCTGTATTGAACAAAAGTATTTACCCCTTCGTCCATCCAGGTCCACTGGCGCTCATCGTTATTGATGATCATGGGAAAAAAGTTGTGACCTACTTCGTGAACGATAACACCGATCATGCCCCATTTGGTGCGGACTGAGTAAGTACCATCTTTTTGAGGGCGACCATGGTTGAAACAGATCATAGGATACTCCATACCCAATGATGCACCGTGAACGGATGTAGCTTGTGGATACGGATAATCAACGGAGTATTTCGAGTACGTTGAAATTGTATTTTTTACAGCTTTAGTTGACTCAAGTTCCCACAAAGGATTACCCTCTTTGGGATAGAAGGACATTGCCAAGGGAGTTTTGTTGGCAATCTTAACAGCCTGAGCATCCCATATAAATTTGCGCGAAGAAGCAAAGGCAAAGTCGCGTACATTCTCAGCCTTGAAGATCCAAGTTTTTTTCTCTGTTAATTTTGTTTTCTCCCGCTCACGGGCTTCTTGTTCGGTGCAAATGATAACCGGCTTATCAAAACTTGTTTTTGCTTTTTCAAAGCGGGCATACTGTTCTGCCGTTAAAACATCTCCGGGGTTTTGCACCATGCCAGTGGCGGCAATAATATGATCGGAAGGAACGGTAATGTTTACATGGTAATCACCGAAAGTTAAGGTGAACTCCCCTTGCCCAAGGAATTGTTTGTTTTGCCAACCTACCACATCATCATATACGCACATGCGTGGAAACCATTGGGCAATCAGGTAAAGGTTGTTATTATCTTCTGGAAAATTTTCATATCCTGAGCGTGAATCGTTACGTGATCCGCCTTTCATGCGGTCAGGCACATTGTAAGACCACTCGATAGCAAAAACATATTTCTGACCTGATGCCAGGGGCTGAGGCAAGTCAATACGCATCATAGTTGCGTTGATGGTATAAGGCAATGCTTTTCCTGCAGCATCGTTGATACTTTTGATCTTATATCCTCCGTCAAAATTATACAGGGCCAGTTTAGAAGCCATTTCTTTAGTGCTCACCAAATCTTTTACGGTGTAGGTATCTGTGGTTGTGGTAAGGTTGCCTTTGGAATTGATATTCTGATCTAGCTGCAACCACAAATATTTCAAGACATCCGGGGAGTTGTTGTAATACGTAATGCTCTCTGATCCCGTAAGGCTTGCATTCACATCATCCAATTCAGCATTGATTACATAATCTGCACGCTGTTGCCAGTACTTAGGGCCAGGGGATCCTGATCCGGTTCGATATTCATTAGGTGTAGGAAGCAGTTGGTCAAGCTGCTCGAATTTTCCCTGCCATTTGTATGTTTCGGGTTTAATTTCCTGTGCCCAACAGAGGGTTGATGTTCCCATTAAAAAAAGGAAAAATAGTTTCATATGGTTTGTTAGTTCATTCACAAATTTTCATTTCACCAAAACACTCGGTCTTTCATCAGAATAAAAGCTATCCCCGCAATTGCGGAAGAGATCACCATCTTCCAGTCCCTTCGCGGAGTTTTAAAAAGATTGACTGAAATATAACTAAGACCTAGAAAGAGTACTACTACTATTATTTGGCCAAGTTCAAGGCCTAAATTGAAGGCCAAAAGCTGGGTTAGTATGGACTCGTCTTTCCCCAAAATGGCCTTTAAATAGTTAGAAAATCCCATGCCATGTATAAAGCCAAAGACCAGTGCAAGCCAATAATTAATCTGGATATTATTTTGTAAAATGGATTCCTCTTTCCGGAAAAGATTTGATATGGCCGTTGTAAAAATCGTTAAGGGAATGAGAAACTCAATAAGTTCAATGTTAACTGAAATAATCTGTAAGGTGGATAGGGCCAGGGTAATCGAATGACCAACTGTAAAAGCAGTGACCAAAATCAGAATCTTTTTCCAATCCTGAACGATATAAACGACACAAAGGGCCACCACAAACAAGAGATGATCGTACCCATTGACATAGTCAAGGATATGATCTTTGCCAAGGCCGAAGTAGAGGGCAAACTCGCTCATTTATTTTGTTTGATAATTCGCGGATCGCAAATGTAGTAGTAACTTGCTACACTTTATATCCTTTTAGTTTGAAACGCAAATGATAACGCTCATTTATTCACTTTTCTTTCTCTTACATCCGATCCATTTGTCGGTGACAGAAATTCAATACAATGAAAAAGATAAGGCACTCCAGATTACTACGCGAATTTTCATAGATGACCTGGAGCTTTCACTTCGCAACAAGTTAAATCAACCTGACTTGGATATTTTGCTGCCCCAGACCGGATTGACGCTAGATCAGATGACGGCTGACTATTTGAAAGAACATTTAAGAGTAAAATTGGAGGGAAAACCGCAAATCATTAAACTGTTGGGTCATGAAATTGAGGACGTGGCAGTTATTTTTTATATAGAAATTGAGAATGTAAAAAAGATTAAGGTTATGGAAGTGCACAACGATGTAATCATGGAAACCCATGAAGATCAGTCCAATATTATTCATGTCACCTACAAAGGACCTATTAAAAGTGTGAGACTTTTGCGGGATAAGCCATCGGAAGTATTTAAGTTTGAGTCAAAATAATCACCTCACCCCTTCCCTCTCCTACAGGAGAGGGTGTCCGAAGGACGGGTGAGGTAAAACTAAAACTATATGCGTAAAAAAATTGTTGCAGGTAACTGGAAAATGAACAAGACGTTGGAAGAAGCGCACGCTTTGACCTCTGAAATTATGGGCATGGTGGCCGATGAAGTAAAAGGAAGTGTCAGTGTGGTATTATGTACCCCGTTTCCATATTTACTTTCAGTGAAAAACCTGCTTGGCAGTGCTAAACAAATAGCAGTAGGGGCACAGAATTGCAGCGAGCATGACGCAGGCGCCTACACAGGAGAAGTCTCTGCACTTATGCTAAAGTCGATGGGTATTCCATATGTCATTATTGGACATAGCGAGCGGAGGCAATATTTTGGAGAAAACGGGAAATTGTTGGCAACCAAAGTAGACAAAGCGCTGGCAAATGGAATTACACCGATCTTTTGTTGTGGTGAGCCTTTGGAAATTCGTGAGAAAGGAACACATGAGCAATTGGTGAAAAAACAAGTTGAAGAGGGTCTTTTTCATCTAAGTAAGGATGACATGCAAAAAGTGGTTATTGCCTATGAACCAGTTTGGGCAATCGGTACCGGTAAAACGGCAACATCACAACAAGCGCAAGATATGCATGCCGTGATACGGAAACACCTTGCATCAAAGTATGGACCAGTAGCTGAAAACATATCGATATTATATGGAGGAAGTGTAAAAGCAGATAACGCTAAAGAGATATTTGCTTGTGCAGATGTAGATGGAGGTCTTGTAGGAGGTGCTTCCCTGAAGTCGAAAGAGTTTGTGGAGATTGTAAAAGGAATTTAGCCAATTATCAATTAGTCGATTAGCCAATGCGAATTCTTAATTGGCTAATCGAAAATTGAATCATAAAAACGATGTTCTACACTCGCCTTCAGGTTATTTGTGATCCTGAATTTTCAGAAATTCTGATGGCTGAAATTGCCGAAGTTGGATTCGATACGTTCATGGAGACAGAAAAAGGATTTGAAGCGTTTGTAGAAAAAGAAAAATTTGATCACGCACATTTGGAAGACATTAAGGAAAAATACAAACACGTCAACCCACTTATTTTTTTCCAGAACAAAATTCAAAAACAGAATTGGAATGAGGAATGGGAAAAGAGCATAGATCCCATTATCGTGGATGACAGGTGTTTAGTGCGGGCGGAGTTTCATACGATTGAGAACCTGCCTGCCCTGCCTACCGGACAGGCAGGCGGTAGGCAAGGAAAATATCCGTACGAGATTGTGATCACCCCTAAGATGTCGTTTGGAACCGGTCATCATCAGACTACTTATTTAATGCTAAAAAGTCAGATGAAGATGAATCATTCAGGCAAACGTGTGATGGACGCAGGTTGTGGCACAGCCATACTTTCAATTATGGCATCAAAGCTGGGTGCAACCGCAGTAGAAGCATTTGACATTGATGAATGGAGCACCGTGAATGGGAAAGAGAATATCGAAAATAATAAATGTGATAATGTCCACCTTCATCAGGGTAAGATCAGTCAGATGAAGTTTAGGGGAGAGTTTGACATTATTCTTGCAAACATTAATAAAAATGTGCTGTTGGAGGAGATAAAAGTGTATGCGGATTTTTTATGCAGCGGAGGGCAACTCTTGCTGAGCGGCTTCTACACACAAGATATTGATCATCTGAAGCAAGAAGCCTCTAGATTTGCATTAACAGAAGTATTACGGGATGAAAAAGAAACCTGGGCTTCTTTGTTACTCCAAAAGAAATAGTTGTAGCATTTTTACGTTTATTCTCCGAGACCTCAGCCGCCATACCCAACGATTGACATTAGTACTTTCCGCATTTATTTGCGAATTTCAAGGTTTTATAGTGTGAAGCAGTTATCATTACTTCTTTCAATTTTCCTTGGGGGGATAATTTCTTCCTTTGCTCAATCCGGCAATAGCGCGGCCTTTAAAATCAATTATCAGGATAGTCTGCGGATCGTATTGGAAAACACAAAGAATGTGGACGCCATGGCCGTAGGTGCTGCCATTGGCACAGTTTGGAATGGCTTAGGTATGGACCAGCAAGCGGTGATAAAAAGCCAGCTAAAGCTGATGAAGAAGAAAGGCTATAAGCTCCGTCCTCACTATGTAAATTACCTGGGCGCAATTGTCAATGCCATCAATCGCGAAAATATAGATCCTGTAAAATTGAGTCAATACCTCACGGTGGCAGGGCAGGTAATTGAAAATGAAGATATCTCAAAGACCTCTTCTTTCTTTAATAACAGCCGTGATTTTTTTGAGCACCATGCGTTGCATTATGAAAAATCATTTCGACTATACGCCCGCGATGATCAATATCACTTTGAATACATCAAATCGGAAACTATACCACTACTTCCCGACACTGCTACCCAGCAAAGCCAATTTGATACATGGGACAATCAAAACAAGACCGAGCCAACTACCTGGGAAGAACCTGCTGTTGATACAACAGCACAATCAGAAGAATTCTCCTTGCTATTTCCTCCGATGCCACAGCCTGAGTTAAGCGGCCCCATTATTAAATTCGAAAAATTAACACTCAATTTTTCAACACCATCCGATTCTGCTTTTTTGAAAAATACCAAAGGTTCTGTTTCACTTATTACCAACATGTTTGTGGGAGAAGGAGGATCATTTGATTGGAGTCCTGCGGGGCTGGGACCAGACTCGGTGTACTTTGACTTTAGAGCCTACCATTTCGATGTTAGTAAGCCTGAGATAAAGGCAGATCAGGGTAAAATCACCTACAAGGGTAAAATCAGGGGCAAAGAGGAAGGAATCTTTGAATTCAAAAGTGTGAGACATAAAGATCCGGCCAGTTCCAACTATCCGAGGTATATGTCTCTTAGAAGTAATATTCCCATGCTCGGCTTGTCTGACGAGAAGATGAAGTACATCGGTGGCTTTGCCCTTAATGGCAGGCGTATCTACAGTTCATCAGTTGATGGAGACTTTGCCACCCTTGAAGTACTCGGTGATACTGATAAAAAATTTGAGGCCCGTTCCAGGCTATTTGAATTTAAGGACTCGGTTATCGTAGCTAAACATGCTTTGGTAAAAATTTTTCAAGAGAATGATTCAATTTTTCATCCGGCTGTTGAGTTGAGATATGATTATGGTAAGAAAAGACTGGTTATTCAAAAGGAAAAAGGACAGATGAAGGATGCTCCATTTACGTCTTCATTTTTCAATGTTGATTTTGCAACAGACCATTTACGCTGGGATTTGAAATCGGATAGCATGAATATGTTTGCTGCAGGAGGGCGCAGTCAGGCGTCCATGATTATTGAATCAATTGATTTTTATGATCCCGAAGATTTTCGCTTGTTGGGTGGCATTGGATTTACGTTTCATCCTCTGGCCCTGGTAGCGAATTATTCCATAAATAACGGAGTACGGGAATTTTACGAGAATGATCTTGTGCGGTCCTTAAATATTAAACCAGAAGCAATCCGTATGGGCATGAGCTTCCTGGCCCAAAAAGGAATGATAGGCTATAATCCGATTTCTGGTTTAATTCAGGTGAAAGATAAGACGTTGCATTTTTTTGAAGCCAGTAAGAATAACACCGATTATGACAATCTGAAGATACATTCGGTAATGGATGGCCCCGCCAATGCCACTATAAACTTCCGGAAAGGAAGAATGACGGTAAGGGGAGTAGAGGAATTTAAAGTGAGCGATTCGCTGAATGTTGTCATAAAACCAGATAGTAGCACAATCACTATTTTAAAAGATCGGGACATTAAGTTTGATGGCAAGATAACAGCTGGAAATTTTGAGATTAATGGAAAAGACTTTATGCTTAAATATGATAGCTTTTTTATCAACCTCAACCACATTGATTCGATTCGTTTTTATATTACTGAAACCAATGCAAAAGGACAAACGACCAGGCGTAGAGTTAACAATGCCATGGTAGGTGCAGATTCAGTCGCCTCAATCGTTGGAGGCTTACCTCATAATTCTTCTCAATCGTCAGGAACACTTTTTGTGAGCAAGCCCAATAATAAATCCGGAAGGACAAAACTTCCTACGTATCCCCGGTTGGATGCAACCGCTGGTGGCGTCATATACTTTGATCGCAGAGAAGTTTTAAATGGCGTTTATGACCGCTCTGTTTTTTTTGTTGTTCCACCATTTAAACTGGATAGCCTGAACGATGCCGATCCAGGGTCTATCAATTTTGAAGGTACCTTTTCTTCCAGCAGCATGTTTCCAAACTTCAAGGAAAAACTTCACACCATGCCAGATAAGTCACTTGGATTTATCCACACCACACCTGAGTCCGGTTACCAGTTATTCAATGGAGACGGTAAATTAACCGGTGACATGAGTTTAGATAATTCGGGTATTCGATCAACCGGAAGGATCGATTACCTGGCCGCCAGTGTGGCGTCAACAGACTTTGTGTTTTACCCTGATTCTGTTTTAGGAAAAGGTACGGTGGGAGAAATAGAAGAAAAACAATTTGGATCAGTCTGGTTCCCTCAAGTAACACTGACCGAATATCAGCTAAAGTGGTTGCCCAAACAAGACAAATTCAGACTCAAAAATTTACGCGATCCATTTAACCTTTATAATTCAACCGCACAGCTAAATGGTTATATGGTGGTTTCTAAATCGGGCATGAGCGGAGAAGGTAAACTAATTACCAGGGGTTCGGAACTGACCTCTGCAGAATTGAAATTTAGCGCAAAAGATTTTTCTGCCCGGCATGCCCGTTTCGAAGTTAAAACAACCAATCCGGACAAGCCAGCCCTGGCAGGTGATGATATTAGCGTACGGTTTAATCTGGAGAAAAACTATGCGGACATTAGTCCGGAGGTGGAAGGAACAGCGGCCATTGAATTTCCGTACGCTCAATTTAAAACTTCGATCACTGATGCACGATGGGATTTGAGCACACAGAAAATATCCATGACGAAAGACAAGGATGTGCCTATTGAGAATTCGTATTTCTATGCCACACGTAAAGAGCTGGATTCATTGGTATTCAATGCAGAAAAAGCTGAGTACGACATTCAATCTCAACATTTAAAGGTAAGTGGCATCCCATATATTGTGGTGGCCGATGCAAAAATTACTCCCGAGAACAATGAAGTATTGATTTTGGAAAATGCAAAGATCGGGCAACTGAAAAACACTACTATAGTACTGGATACACTTAATGGTTATCACCGTTTAAAGGACGGTGTAGTCGACATTCTCTCCAGGAAAGAATTCTCTGGGTATGCGACCTATCAGTACGTTAACTCCGTAAATGACACATTTTCTATCAAGATGACAGATTTTCATTTGGAGGCCATTACCGAGGAAACCAAAAATAAGAAACGTGCCGATGAAATTCTGGCTACTCAGCAAACTGTAGGCAATGGTACCGTTATTGAAGCGGAAAAAATTATTTTGGCCCCCCGCATTTATTATAAAGGTGATATGGTCATGTATGCCACCAAACCAGCCTTGCAGTTGCGCGGGTATACCAAGCTGGACTTGAAGAAGATAAAAAATTACAACACATGGTTGCGCTATGAACAGAGTGGTGATGAAAAAGATATTTTCATTGACTTTGACAATGCATTAACTGAAGAGGGAAGTAAAGCCGAGGCAGGGTTGCATTTTGCAAATGATAACAGTCTCTATATCACATTTGTATTTGATAAGAAAGCAGAAGAAGACGATGATTTCTTTTTGCCGAGTGGTTCTCTCTTTTTCGATAAAGAAACCGGTGAATTTAAGATTGAAGACCACCAGAAGGCGATAGGTGAAAAACTTTCAGGGAAAGTGTTTGCGTACAATGAGGAGAAACAGGAAGTGCGATTTGAAGGGCCCGTTAATTTTTTCAAAGGAAACAATGATTTTAAAATTACTGCCTCTGCTTTGGGATCGGGAAACCTGGAAACAAACGAGATTAAAATGAATTCTTTTGTCATGGCTAACATGAATATTCCAACCATGGCTTTTCAATTAATGGCCACTAACCTTATTGAAGTAATGCAGGCTGAAGGGGCTGCTGAAGGATTAGGCGATCAAACGGAATTACTCTATAAGATTGCGGATATTGTGGGAGAGAAAGCGGTGAAAGATTATGAGCAGCGTTCATTGCAGAACTATGCTTCACTGAGCACAATACCCGCCTTAGTGCAGCCACTGGTTTTTGCAAATGTTAATTTGAAATGGTCGCAAAAATTTAAAGCTTTTTACAACGAGGGCAATCTGGGGTTGAGCAACATGGGTCGGTACGACATCAATGGAGCGTTTGAGGGATTCATGGAAATCAAAAAAAATGAAGATGGCTCCCCCGTTTTTCATGTGTTTGTTAAAGCCTCACCTGAAGCATGGTTTTATTTTGGTTTTGAAGACAACCGCCTGATGTTACAATCCTCGAATCAGGCTTTTAATGAACTTGTTGGTAAAAAGACAAATGCTTCCAAAGCAAAAGTTGGAGAACTTATTTTTATTCCGGGCAGTGACGAAGAGGCATTGGCATTTATCAACCGATTCCGTCAAAACTATTATGGGATAGAGGCACCTTATGAAATAAATAGTGCTTCTTCGGCTGCTAAGAAGAAAGAGAAGAAAAAGGACGAGAAGGAGGAGGACGATGGATTTTAAGATTGGGTAACTGTTGAACTAGCTGGCCTCAAAGTAGGAATCGGATTTTTAAGAAACCTGTTAATCATTTTTTTTAATTCAGACATTTCGCTTCCATCGCTCACGCTCTGTATACCAGTCGGATAGAAGATTTAAAATAGTTGCAAACTGAAGTCATAAAACGTTTTGTGTTAAAATTTAGAGCAATTGATATAAAGGGAATATATTCAATTGCACATAGCCAACCGTTGTGCCCCATTGCTGAGAAACAGACCGTATATGACAAACTGATAAAAAAAGACCAAATATTGATAAATAGATGACAGAAATCATCAACAATAAAATAGATTTAAAATTGATTTTACTTTTTATTCCAATTGCATATGGATCATATCTTTTCCATGAATTTGGACACTGGATTGTTGGAGAGATTTTAGGCAATGATATGTCATATAGTTTAAATTATGTATGGCCAAAGAGTGGACAATATATTGATTCCAGTCATGATTTATATGTTAGCACAGGCGGACCTGCATTTACTATTCTCCTTTCATTGATATTTCTATTGATTATTGAAAAATATAGAACGATTTATGCATATCCTGTTGTTTTTTTTCAATTTTTCTGTCGCTTCTTTTCTATTGTATTTGGAGGATTTAGTAAACAGGATGAAGCAAGAATATCAGTCACAGTTGGACTTGGGACATATACGGTTGCAATTGTTGGATTACTAATATTATTTCTGATAGTATGGAGAGCAAGTCATATATTGAAAGTTAATTTAAAGAATAATGGCTATTTCTTCACAATCAGTACCGTTTGCCAATTGGTTGCGATTGGAACTTATGAATTTGTATTAAAGCATTGACTTGACAGGAAAACGATAATCTAATTTCGAAATGATTGGTGATAACTGAAGAATAATAGCAACGAGGGCACAACAAGCGGTATAGCCAATAAGGGTTTCAGTGGTATGCGTGGGTTCGTAGCCCGCTTCAACGTTTCGTGTACCTTGATAGGACATCGCCCGCAATCCCTTACTGGCTATACCGCCAACGTTACCGCCAATGCCCCTCGTTCCGCGGACAATGACGGAGTAAATGATTAAGACTCGTTTCCGCAGACAAGAAAAAATAAAAAAAGACATTAACGGGTGACATTTTACTAACAAAGATTCTCCACGCGGACAAGAATGCGTTTCAAAACATAACGACTGACTCAGAAATAATTAAACGTTTGACTTCCACCTAACAACTTGAACGGTGGATGACAAAGTGAACAGCTACGAATGCCCACCACACTGTAAACTTTTTTCAGGACGGGTCATGAGCCAAATCCCCACCCGCAAGAGTTCCTAATCACATTTTTGACTATTTTTAACAGTTTACTCCTATTAATAAAGAGATGGCCAAGAAAGCAAAGACTGAAGTAGAAGAACCGTTGGAGAAAAAACTCTGGAAAGCGGCTGACAAGCTCCGTAAAAACATGGATGCTGCCGAGTACAAGCACGTTGCATTGGGACTGATATTCCTCAAATACATTGAAGACGCTTTCAATGAGCTCTATCTAAAACTAAAAGCAGGCAAAGGCGACTATGAAGGTGCCGACCCCGAGGACAAAAATGAATACATAGCCGAGAAAGTGTTTTATGTTCCACCCTCTGCCCGTTGGACATGGCTGCAAGGCCGCGCCAAACTTCCCACCATTGGCAAAGACATTGACGATGCCATGGACGCCATTGAAAAAGACAACCCGCAAAGTTTGAAAGGTGTTTTGCCCAAAGTGTACGCGCAGGAAAAATTGGATAAAGCAAGTTTGGGCGGGTTGATTGACCTGATAAGCACAACCGTTCTCGGAACTAAAGAAGCACAAAGCAAAGATATACTCGGACGAGTGTTTGAATATTTTCTCGGAGAGTTTGCGTTGGCAGAAGGCAAGAAGGGCGGACAGTTCTACACACCCGCCAGTGTGGTGAAACTTTTAGTTCAAATGCTGGAACCTTACGAGGGCAGAGTGTTTGACCCTTGCTGTGGAAGTGGTGGTATGTTTGTGCAGAGCGAGAAGTTCATTAAGAGCCACCAGGACCATTACCGTAAAAAGAAGAAAGGTGGTCACTCCCCCTTTGGGGGAGCCGGAGGGGGTCTCAACCCTGCCGACCACATTTCTATTTACGGACAAGAGAGCAACCAAACCACATGGCGATTGGCCAAGATGAACCTTGCCATACGCGGCATTGACAGCAGCAATGTGAAGTGGAACAACGAAGGAAGTTTTTTGAACGATGCACACAAAGACCTGAAAGCAGATTACATTATTGCCAACCCTCCTTTTAACGACAGCGATTGGAGTGGCGAACTGTTACAGAAAGATGCACGGTGGACTTACGGTGTGCCGCCTGCCGGAAACGCAAACTATGCCTGGATACAACATTTTCTCTATCATTTATCTGCTAACGGACAGGCAGGTTTCGTTCTCTCCAAAGGCTCGTTGACCACCAACACAAGCAACGAAGGCGAAATAAGAAAAGCATTGGTAGAAAATGATTTGATTGATTGCATTGTAAATCTTCCCGCAAAACTTTTTTTGAATACCCAGATACCGGCTTGTCTTTGGTTTTTGAGTAAGAAGAAACAAAACCACCAAGGTAAAATACTCTTTATTGATGCACGGAATTTAGGTTTCCTTATTAACCGCAGAACAAAAGAACTGGCTGATGATGACATTCAGAAAGTAGCCGACACATACCACCGTTGGAAAAACTCCCCCCTCTCCTCTGGAGAGGGCCGGGGTGAGGCGTACGAAGACATTCTCGGCTTTTGCAAAGTAGCCACACTTGAAGCAGTGAAAGCATTGAATTATGCAGTTACGCCAGGCAGATATGTGGGCTTGCCAGACGATGAAGACGATTTCAATTTTGCAGAACGATTTACTTCACTGAAAACCGAATTGCTAAACCAAATTGCCGAAGAAGGTGCATTGAACAAAAGGATTGCCAACAATCTCTCAAAAATCAAAATTGAAGTGGAAGCATGAGCGAGTGGAAGGAAACGGATTTTGGTAAGATTCCAATTAATTGGGAAGTTTCTACTCTTGGAAATGTCTGTCAATTACTTACAGATGGCTCACACCTATCACCAAAGCCTATTGCATCAGGCTATTATATGGCATCCGTCAAAGATATGCGTTATAATCATTTTGACTTTAGTGATTGCAAAACCATTTCCAAGCAAGATTTTGATTTCCTTATTAAAAATAATTGCAGTCCAAAATATAGAGACCTTTTGCTTTCAAAGGATGGAGCAAATTGCTTGGACATAATTTTTGTCTATAGACAAGAACAGGAGATTGTACTGCTCTCTTCAATTGCTATCGCAAGGTTAAAGGACGGCTATAATCCAGATTTTTATAGGTACTTTTTACTCTCTCCCAATGTTCAGGATATTATGAGAAACAATTATGTATCTGGCTCAGCAATTCCGAGAGTTATCCTAAAAGATTTTAGAAATGTTCCTGTTCCTGTAGTTAATTACAATATACAAACCGCCATTGCCGAAATATTAAGCAGCCTCGATGATAAAATAGATTTACTCCACCGCCAAAATAAAACCCTTGAGCAATTAGCAGAAACACTTTTCAGACAATGGTTTGAGGAAGAGGCGGAGGAGAGTTGGGAAGTTGGAACGATAGCCGATGAGTTTGACTTTGTAATGGGACAATCTCCTCTGGGAGTTACCCTAAATGAAAATCAAGACGGGATGATTTTCTTTCAAGGGAGAACGGACTTTGGGTATCGTTTTCCAACGCCTAGAGTTTACACTACGGACCCAATCAGACTTGCAAGAAGATTTGACACCCTGGTCAGTGTAAGAGCACCAGTTGGCGATATGAATATGTCCAGCGATGATTGTTGCTTAGGAAGGGGTGTTGCAGCATTTAGATACGAACCTGATAATTCCTTCTACTCATATACGTATTACAAGATGCGCTCTTTAATGGGTCAAATAAAGCAGTTTGAAGATAGTGGAACCGTTTTTGGTTCAATTGGAAAGGATGATTTCAAAGAACTTGAAAGCGTAATTCCACCACGGAAATTGGTTGAGGAATTTCAGAACAAGACAAAATCTTTCGATGATAAAATCTATTCAAACACAACCCAAATCCGAACCCTTACCCAACTACGAGATACGCTGTTGCCAAAGTTGATGAGTGGTGAGGTTAGAGTGAATTAAAAATGGCTCAACGCGACTATATATTTATATCTCATGCAACACCGCAGAATAACTATTTTGCTGGGTGGTTAGCCTCCAAACTCAAAATTCTAGGCTACAGGGTATGGGTGGATATGGATGATTCAAGAACAGGTGATTCATTTAATTCCGTAATTGAGCCAATAATTAAAAACGAATCGAAAGTATTTCTTGCTCTAACGTCAACATTCTATAAGGAGAAAGCAGAGATTCAATCATCAGGTGTTTCTCGCGAGCTAAACTGTGCCGATACAGTTAAGCTCGACCATAATTTCATTTTACCAATAAAAATTGACGCAATTAGCCACTCAAACTTTCCCTACCAGTATCAAGGGTGGAATGCAATCAGTTTTCATCCAAGTTGGCAGAGCGGTCTGATTGATTTAATTAAAGAACTTGATAAACTTAATGTTCCAAAGAATGTAACTCCCGAAAGTCCACTTCCAATTTGGTTTGAGACAATTAAGTCTGAAAATAAAGTCATTGATAGGAATGAAAAATACTTTTCCAATTGGTTCCCAATAACCCTGCCGAGTAAAATATTTATTCACTTTCCGGAAACTCTTGATAAGAGATTTTTATTCACAATTCCATATCCCTTCACAATAGAATCACAGTTCCTAATCACATTTGCGTCATCAGACGCTATTAGCGATTATGTGAAGATTGCAAAATCGTTTGATTTCGACTTGCAAACTTTTTCTGAAAGTAGTGAGATAAATATTAGCCAAGGAGTGACATTAATAGACCCTCGTAAGAAGCTTGTTCGACTTTTAAATAATTGTTTTCAGGTTCATGCAAAAAATCATAAACTAATTGAATGGAGAAAAGGAAAGAAAATCAAAAAGAAACACTATTATTTTGTTCGCTCTACTTCAGAAAGGAGTTCCGTGCCGTTAAAGAGATATAATAAACCAAGAGGACGAAGAGACTTAACTGGACAAACCACGGAAATAGTAAACGGTGAAAATAGAACAGTTAATTGGCACTTCACAATTAGCCCGTCAGCCGATTTACAACCCCTTCCACATTTCAAAATTTTCTACAGCTTGACTTTCACAAACGAAAGTCAGATGAGATTTGAGAAAGACCTCCACCACAAATTCAGGAGGAGCATTCCTTCTGATTGGTACAATAGAAAATGGCTTGAGACTCTCTTGGCAGCAATGCTTAAAATATCAACCTCATACGAAAGTGAATTCATTCGTATTCCCATTAATTCTGGTGAATATTTACTTATTGATAACATGCCATTTAATGGAGTTTCATTGAAGGGCTATATAGAACCATCGGATGCTGGATAAAATAAAATATTTCGAAGAGCATCCTTTATTGTTCGGAGGGAACAATGAAGCGGTTGACCCGCGTGATGGTTTACTACTTTTTGGCCCTTATGAAAAGTGGGGGAATCAATTTGATTTTAATGCTTTTACCATATCAGCAGGTGTAATTGGAACGCCCATCGCAATAGCTAAATACAAAAAGTTTGTTCAGGAAATTAAGAAACCGATAATCTCAATAAAGAGAAACAAAACAGGCAAGTTGGTTTCCAATGAACTTCAACGTCCGTCATTTCCTGGATTTGAAGCAGTTTTTAATATCTTATGGCCAGATGAACCTGAACTCTCCATTGAGATAAAACCAATTGAAATTCAAAGCATCTTTCAACAAGAAAAAAAGAGGAAAATCCGTACTAACAAAATCGTGGATTTGTACTTGGATAAAATTAATAAAGCAACAACCGGCAAAGACCCGAATATCAGCATTTGGTTTGTCCTTGTTCCGCGAGAAGTTTATGACAACTGCAGGACAAAGAAAGGATTTGGAACTGATTTTAAGCAATCAACAATTACATTTTTAGAGCAGATAAGGGGCAATGAGCCTGCTCTGTTTTCGGAGGAAGAAATGTTTGGTGACGAGTTAACTAAAATATTTGAAACAAGTTCTGATTTTCACCATTTACTTAAAGCAAAAGCAAATCAAGCAAAACTTCCCGCTCCAATTCAAATAATAGTAGAGCCAAAGCTTGAGTTTAGAGATATTGAAACCAACATACCGTATGGTGATGACATGAAGGCTTTTATGTCTTGGTCTATTTCAACAACTATCTATTATAAACTTGGCAAAAGACCTTGGAAATTAGCCTCAATAAGGAAAGGTGTCTGCTATCTAGGATTAGTATTCAAGAAACTGCCTAACAAAGTTCACCAACAAATGGTATGTAGTGCTGCTCAACTATTTCTGAGTGATGGCGATGGGACCATCTTTCGAGGCAACAATGGATTGTGGTATAGTGAGGAATCACACGAGCATCATTTGGATAAAGATGAAGCGTGTAATTTGCTAACACTTGCTTTAACGGATTATTATGAAAGTAACAATGAAAATTACCCGAATGAATTATTCGTTCATGGCAGAGCAAACTTCTCTGAAGAAGAATGGGCGGGATTTGAGAAGGCTGTTAAGGATAAAGGTGCGGAAACACAATTGGTCGGCATAGTTATAAAGGATAAAGCTCCATTAAAACTTTTTAGAGATGTCGAATCTGAAAAATCTGACTATGGGGTGCTGAGAGGGTTAGCAATTATAATTGATGATACCGAAGCCTATTTATTTACAAGAGGATTTATTCCACGCTTGAATACAAGCTCTTCAATGGAAACTCCGAATCCGCTTCATATTAAGGTCGCTCGCGGTGAAGCAAAGATTGATTTAGTCCTAAAGGATATTATGGCATTAACTAAACTCAACTATAATACTTGCATTCATGGAGATGGTAAGCCCGTAACATTAAGATTTTCGGACAATATTGGCAGCATTCTAACAGCTACCGACCAATGGAAAGAGGAAAGAAGACAGTTTAGGTTTTATATATAGATGATTTTGAATTATAAAAAATGGCTAAAGAAAAGAATCAATCCTCCGATATAATCTTTTACAGTTCACCCGAAGGAAATGTAAAAATTCGAGAGGCAACTATCCGGAAAATCCGGATAGTTCAAACCGGAGATTAAAAAATGAAAAAGAAAAGCACAAGGAAAAATAGAGCAGAGGAAGGGTTTAATGAAATACTGCTCTACACCACGCCAAACGGAAGAGTTAAAGTAGAAATTTATTTGCAAAATGAAACCATCTGGCTTACACAGCAAAAAATTGCGCAGTTATTTGGCGTAGACAGAACAGTTGTTACCAAGCATTTAACGAACATTTTTGAAACCAAAGAACTTGACCTGAATTCAGTTAGTGCAAAAATTGCACATACTGCCGCTGACGGGAAAACCTACTCTACACAATTCTATAATCTTGATGCAATTATTTCTGTTGGCTACCGTGTAAACAGCACACAAGCAACCGCATTTCGTATTTGGGCTACTGAACGGCTAAAGGAATACATCATCAAAGGATTTACCATGGATGATGAACGGTTAAAAAACCCCAGGAATATTTTTGGAAAAGATTATTTTGAAGAACAGCTTGCCCGCATCCGTGACATACGCAGCAGCGAAAGAAGATTTTATCAAAAGATAACTGACATTTACACACAATGCAGTGCTGACTATAATGTAGAAACGCAAGCCACAAAAGATTTTTTTGCTACTGTTCAAAACAAACTGCATTGGGCAATCACAGGGCAAACAGCAGCCGAATTGATTGCAGCAAGAGTTGATAACACAAAACAAAACATAGGCTTAACCACCTGGAAGAATGCCCCAAAAGGAAGCATCCGGAAAACAGACGTGGGCGTTGCAAAAAATTATTTAAACGAAAAGGAATTAGACGGATTGAACCGCATTGTAACCATGTATCTGGATTATGCAGAGAGCCAGGCACAGAAAGGAGTAGTGATGTATATGAAAGATTGGATAGCAAAATTAGATGCGTTCTTGAAATTTAACGAAGAAGCAGTTTTAAAGCATCAAGGCAAAGTTTCACACGAAGTTGCTTTGGCACTTGCAGAAGGTGAGTTTGAGAAATACAAAATTGCACAGGACAAATTGATTGAATCTGATTTTGATAAGGCAGTGAAAAAACTGAAACTACCGAAAAAGAAGAAGTAAGTTGAAGCCCATTACCGAAAATATCATTGAGGAATCAGCGATTCAGATTTTGCAATCGAAGGGATGGGAGTATGTAAACGGCAAAGAGATTTCACCGGAAGGATTGTTTTGTGAGCGAGAGAATTTTAGTGAAATAGTTTTAGTTAACCGCTTACGAAAAGCTATAGCCAGCATCAATCCCAACATCCCAGTCAATGTACAGGAAGCAGCCGTACAAAAAGTGTTGCGGATTTCTTCACCTGATTTACTACATAACAATGAAGAGTTCCACAAACTATTAGTTGAGAAAGTAAAAATCCCGTATCAGCAAAACGGATACGAGCGCAGTCATGAAGTAGCACTGATTGATTTTGAGAACCCTGCCAACAATCAGTTTCTGGTAGTGAATCAATTCACCATTATTGAGCGCAATCAAAACAAACGACCCGATGTGTTGTTGTTTGTAAACGGAATTCCCTTAGTGGTGATTGAACTGAAAAATGCTGCCAGTGGCGAAGCTGACATCATTAGCGCATATCAGCAGATACAAACGTACAAGGCCACCATTCCAGGTTTATTTACTTACAACACCATTTGCATTATTTCTGATGGATTAGAGTGCAAAGCAGGAAGTGTTTCCGCAGACCTAAGCCGATACATGACATGGAAAACAGCAGATGGAGTTAAAGAAGCATCGCGATTTAAACCTCAATTAGAAACTTTGTTGCTTGGAATGTTGCAGCCTTCTACCCTATTGGATTTGGTTCGCAACTTTATTGTATTTGAAAAGACGAAGAAAGAAGACAGCAAAACAGGCTTAATTCAAATTCAAACTGTTAAGAAGCTGGCCGCTTACCATCAATACTTTGCTGTTAACAAAGCAGTGCAAAGCACAATAAGAGCTTCAGGATATTCCTCCCTCTCCTCTGGAGAGGGCCGGGGTGAGGTCGGTGATAAACGAGGCGGGGTAGTTTGGCACACGCAGGGTTCGGGTAAAAGTTTGAGTATGGTTTTCTATTCAGGCAAACTCATTACTTCACCTGAAATGCAAAATCCAACCATTGTTGTTATCACTGACCGCAATGATTTGGACGACCAGTTGTTTGACACATTTGCTTCATCGGTTCAGTTGCTAAGACAAGAACCTGTTCAGGCAGAAAGCAGAGAGCACTTGAAAGAACTTTTGAAAGTAGCCAGTGGAGGAATTGTATTTACCACTATTCAAAAATTTCTGCCCGAAGATAAAAAATCAGAATACGACCAACTTTCTCAAAGAAAGAACATTGTAGTGATTGCTGACGAAGCACACAGAACACAATATGGTTTTGATGCACGTTGGGTTGATGATATTGACAAGCAAACCAAAGAGGTTACAGGCAAGCGACTCGCTTATGGTTTTGCAAAATACATGCGTGATGCATTGCCGAGCGCAACCTACATTGGTTTTACAGGAACACCCATTGAAGGAACAGACATTAACACAGCACAGGTTTTCGGTAATTACATAGACCGGTATGACATTAAAGACGCAGTTGATGATGGAGCAACGGTGAAGATTTTTTATGAGAGTCGTTTAGCCAAAGTAAATCTGGATGAAGAAGGCAGAAGATTGATTGAGGAATTTGATAAAGACTTAGAGCAAGACGAGGAAATTACAGACAAGCAAAAGGCCAAAGCCAAGTGGACAAAACTGGAAGCCATTGTCGGTAATCAAGACCGTGTTAAGAATTTAGCTAAAGACATTGTAACTCATTTTGAAAAACGTCAAACGGTATTTGAAGGCAAGGCCATGATTGTGGCTATGAGCCGCAGAATTGCAGCCGACCTTTACAAAGAAATAATCGCCATAAGACCGCAATGGCACAATGATGATTTAACAAATGGGATTATAAAAGTGGTGATGACAACCAACAGTGCCGATGGCCCTGAAATTTCAAGACATCACACTACCAAGCAACAGCGAAGAGATTTATCTGAAAGAATGAAAGACCCTGACGATGAAATGAAATTAGTCATCGTTCGCGATATGTGGCTCACAGGTTTTGATGCACCGTGTCTAAATACCATGTATGTTGACAAGCCCATGCGTGGACATAACCTGATGCAAGCTATTGCGAGAGTGAACCGTGTATTCAAAGATAAAAAGGGTGGATTGATTGTGGATTATCTCGGTATTGCAACTGATTTAAAGAAAGCACTTTCATTCTATGGTGAGGCAGGTGGAAAAGGCGACCCGGCAGAGAACATTGAGAAAGCTCTTGACGTGTTCATGGAAAAGATGGAAGTAGTCAGGCAGATGTTCAATGAAGAAAGCAAAACCCGAAAGGACATTTTAGGAGAAGAACCCGAAGCCTACTACGAACACAGTTACAAATTCAATTATCGAAGATTCTTTGCGGTTAATGCACAGGAGAAACTCTCGATTATTCTACAAGCAGAAGAACATATTTTAGGTTTACAAGAGGGCAAAGAAAGGTTTATCAGGGAAGTAGGTTTGATGAGTCAAGCTTTGTCGCTTTGCATTACGAGAGAAGAAGTTCAGCCTCATCTACCAGAAGTAGCGTTTTTCCAGGCCATGAAGGCAAGACTCGTGAAGTTTGACAGTCCGGCAGGTGGTGGAAGAAGTGATTTAGAAATTGAGACGGCCATCAAACAAATTGTTGATGAAGCGTTAAGCAGCGATAAAGTAATTGACATCTTTGATGCTGCCGGAATAGATAAGCCAGAGATTTCGGGACTGGAAATTCTGTCGGAGGAATTTCTATTGGAAGTTCAGGGAATGAAGCACAAGAATCTTGCAATCGAATTGCTGAAAAAGATTCTGAACAATGAACTTAAAATAAGAGCAAAGACAAATCTTGTAAAAAGCAAGAAACTATTGGAGATGCTGGAGACAGCAATCAAAAAATATCAGAACAACTTATTGACCACAGCAGAAATAATTCAAGAGTTAATCAACATTGCTCGACAAATTAAAGAAGCGGACAGAGAAGGCGAAAAATTAGGATTAAATAATGACGAAGTAGCCTTTTATAATGCCCTTGAAATAAACGACAGTGCCGTTCAGGTTTTAGGTGACGAGACTTTACGCGAGATAGCAAAAGAGATTGCCGACAAAGTGAGGTCAAACGCAACCATCGACTGGACAATAAGAGAAAGCGCGAGAGCAAAACTTATGGTGTTGGTTAAGCGGACACTGAACAAATACGGTTACCCACCCGACAAACAAGCAAAAGCTATTGACACAGTTTTAAAGCAAGCCGAGTTATTAGCAGACTTTTGGACAGATGGGAAATGAGTGTAATTGAAGCTTGTTCCTCACCGACAGTGATTCCTGCCAGCACACATGCCTTAGCCGTACACTTCCACACACAACCAAAGCTAAGGCAAGAGTGCTGCCGCCAGCGCACGTTAAATTGAAGTGGGGCATTTAGTGTAAACCGAAAGAGTCCCTACAGTTGCCTCTCACGCACGAGTACGGGTGACCGAAGACAAAGAAAATGAAGCGATAAAAAAACTAATAAAGGACGTTGGATAAATTAGTTTCTTACGACAAGAAGGAAGGGGCACAGGCGGTAACACCGTGTTTAAGTATTCGCTGGGTTTTTGTGTCCTTATTCAAATTGGTGCTTTAATTAGGATGGCAGATTACTTGGCGACCATTACCTAAGCAGAACAAGGTTTGAGAATATTTTAGGACAAGAAATGAGGAAAAAATAACTACTTATAGGTCTGGCCTGTGAGATATGTTCTCATCAGTGTTATCTGTTTCCTTTGGTAAAGTTGACAAAATGTCTGGGTGAAAGGGCGATTCATCCTGATGGATTTTAATAGCTTTTTTTGAAAAATAGATGCCTAGTCCCAAAGAAGTAATGGCCCCTACCCAAATACCTGGCACATAGGCGATGAACCAGAAGTAATCATACGCACCGTGAAAAAGTGTAGCAACGCCTAAGGCATATATGGAATAATAACCTCTTTTATGTTCAAACTTTGCCTTACCAAGGAAGTAGCCCATTAACACCGCAAAAGAGGCGTGAGCGGGCACGGCCGTAAACATTCTAAGGATGGCGGTACTCACGCCACCGTCTGAAACATATAAGATGTTTTCAAGTGTTGCAAAACCCATTCCCACCATTACAGAATATACGATACCGTCAAAGGGTTCGTTAAAATTTTTGTTGCGATAAAGAACACCGCGAACAAATATGAATTTGCTGAACTCTTCAATTAAAGCAACCAGAATAAAAGCATGGATGGCTTGCTCTCCAATACTTTTCTCGTCAAGGGGTACAAAAGAACTAATAGGAATGCTAATGATGAGGGTAAGGAGCGTGCTCAGCATGCCGTAAACAAATGCTTTGATCAGCAAGCCAATGGGTTCGCGTTCGTGTTTGTCTTTCAGGTAAATGTAAAGCGCAATAGCAACTCCAGGAGCAGAGGCAATGGCAAGAAGAAATAGGGGGTTCATTTCCAATAAAACATTCTGGAATATAGCGGTTCGTAGTTGGAATAACTAGTGACGATCATTATTACTACTCCTTATCTACATTTTTCTTGAATAGATCTTGTGAGGCGATGTTCCAATTGTAAACCAGCCTTTCGTGATCGGCATTGCATTTGTTGATAATGGAGTTTACAAGATCAATATCCTCCTGCGTTGGCTTTTGGCTAAGTACGTCTACAATTTTAGAGAAGTCTGTTTTGGCGACCTGTTGATAGTATTCAAGGAGATTTATAGTTTGATCTCGAAATTCGGTGTCTCCATGATAATCAGGTTTTGACTTCAATGCAGGAAGTACACTTTCCACGACTTTCAATACTTGCTTCCGCTGCTGATCAAGCGGCTCCGCTTTTTCACGAGAAAGAATTTCCCATAATAGATCATATTCTTTCGACACCTTGAAAAATTGAAGATAGATATCGCGCCAGTAATTATTCACCGCTGATATTTTGGCCATTTTTTTCTCCAATGCATCTTCTTTACCGGCTACCACCTTCATGTTATTTTTACTGGCATATACCTGTTGTGCTTTTCGTAAGCGGGTAGTGGCTTTGATCACTTTCTGTTCTGCTTTGTCTTCTGCTTTCCAGTAGGCCTCCATGGCTTCGAAAGAATCTTTACTTCTTTTCTTTAGTCCGATAATTTCTTTGTAATCCAGTTCAAAAGCATGCTGATATTCAAGTAAGGTTTCAACGGCCTCATCACGCAATCGGGTATCATTATCCAATGGTGGCATTCGTTTGATCTTTTCTTTTGACAGAAGGATCTGTTCCATCACCTCTTTTCGTTTGGATTCCAACAGTTCAAATTCATCACTACCTGCCTGTCCGGTAGGCAGGCCTGCCTCTCCGGTAGGCAAGTGCACGCTAAACGAGATGTATTCGAAATTTTTCTGTACCGCCACTGCCATCTCCTTCATGATATAGTTGTTGTAATCTCCGGCATTTTTAAAATTGAAATCTTCTTCCTGTCCAGGACAGTGGAAATGCAAGCAGGCTACAAAAAAAAACAGTAATCCAGAATGAGAGGTTTTACAACGAATCAGTTGACTCATCGGCATATTCAGCATTAAGCAAATTATTCAATTACCTCTTCCACCTGGTCCAGTTTGTCTTCACTATATGCACCAGAGGTAGCGAATACAATTTTACCGGAAGGGTCAAGAACAAAAAAATATGGAATGTCGCGCTTTTCAAAATCGAGGGCTTCTTTATACGATTTCAATTCACCTTTATAAAACAGAATATAGGGCAGTAGTTGGGGGTCTATATTCTTTAATGCTTTTTTCTTGGCTGTTCCCGTGGCGGCCGCATTTACCCCGGTGAACATGGGCACAAAATAAACGTTGACATCGTATTCAAAGCCGGATAATAACCCTGTTGTCTTCTGAATGAATTTATTGAATACAGGTGAAAACCAGGAATTAAGTTCGTCTTCTGATTTTTTGGAATAGGCCAACCCAAGCAACGTGTATTTCCCTTTCGTACTTTCCGGAAGTAGCACTTTTCGATCTTCTACCGTTTCGGCTTCCATGTCGGGAAATTGTTTACCAATGACCTGGGCGTTTAGAGTAACAGAAAAAAACAATAACACAAGAACAAAGGTGGTCTTCATATAGAATAATTCAGATCTTTAAATTTACGAAAATCGGGCTGCATTCAATTGCTGTTAAATTATATTAGTTTTAGAAGCGTACACATAATGTCACTATGAACGCATGACAACAAATAAGGGATACCCTGAAGTTTAATGAAATGAATTAACGGAAAACGTAACTTTTTTAGCTGAAAACCAGTCTGTAAGGTTAAATCGTTTTTATGTTAGTTGAAAAGTTGGACAAGACATCAGGAAGGATCGAAGTAATTGATGTGTTGCGTGGTTTTGCGTTGCTAGGCATCATTCTGGTTCATATGACGGAGCAATATTATGCCGGCCAACTACCCGAACAACATGCCAACTTCACATCACCTGGTACGATAGATCAGATCGTAATGGGGATTGTTGGAATTTTTATTACGGGTAAATTCTACATGATCTTTTCATTTCTCTTCGGCTTGAGTTTTTATTTGCAACTTTCAAAAAGCAATGGCAGTGTACGCTTTCTAATGAGATTTTTCTGGCGTTTATTAATTTTATTTGGTATAGGATTCATTCATCATTTACACTACCGCGGTGATATTCTTACCATCTACGCCCTATTAGGCCTGGTGTTACTACTAGCCTACAGGTTGCCTGACAAATACTTACTGATTTTAGCAATTCTACTGGTGCTGGACGCTCCTGCATTTTTAATCAGGTTAAAAGATGTCATCATGGTTCCGAATGCACAAAATCCGTTTTCGAATGCAGATCAAAATAGTTTGTTAGCGTATTACAATACTGTAAAATCAGGAACATATTTAGAAATTCTCAAAGCCAATCTTGCCGAGTTTTCCTTCAAAATAGACTTTCAGATTTTATCAGGCCGGCTATACATAACTATGGGTCTTTTTCTTTTAGGACTGTATGCTGGCCGGAAAAATATTTTCAAAAACATAGAATTGAAAAAACCTTTTTTTAAGAGACTAATCAAAGGATCGCTTTGGGTCCTGCTGGGTTGTATTTTGTTTTCAATGGCTTTTTTTGGAGGAGCTCAAGCCCTTGGAATAAAAGTCTCTGACCAGCTGCAATGGATGGTTGGGGGTGAGGTCTATGATATTTTTAATGCGGTTTTTGCCACTATCTATACGAGTGGTCTGCTTCTTTTATTTCAGAAAGAGAAATGGAGGCCAAGGTTGATGAATTTTTATGCAGTTGGACGAATGGGCCTGACAACATATTTAGTTCAAACTGTTTTTGGTGTGCTGATTTTCTTTTCGGTTGGGTTAGGTTTGTTGGGAGAGATGGGGGCTGCACTGACTTTTAGCATGGCAATCGGTTTATACATCATCCAAATCCTGTTCAGTAAATTTTGGCTAGCCCATTTTGAGTATGGCTTTTTTGAGTGGCTGTGGAGAAGTCTGACGGATTTGAAAGTACAGCCCTTTCGGAAGTAACCTCCTGTCGAATTTCAATAAACCTTGTACATTTGGTAATTCGTATTGAGGTTAACTATCCGCATGAAAACCTATTTTCTTAAACTTTATCAATTCAATGATTGGGCGACAAAACGTGTGCTCAACTGTTTAGAAAAGCAGCAGGTGACGGATGAGAAAATACTTTCCATCATGGGACATGTTGTGGCTGCGCAATTTTTATGGTTGAATCGCATCAAAGGTTTGCCCCCCGCTAACGTAAAACTTTGGGGAGAATACACACTACCTCAACTTATTGCACTTGCAGATGAAGCTGATAAATTATGGATGGAATTTGTACAAGCCACGGAAGACTTTAACCGTGATTTGAATTATGTTAACTATGTAGGTGAACCTTACACTACTAATGTTGAGATGATCATGATTCATTTAGTCAATCACTCGAGCTACCACAGAGGACAGATTGCTTTATTGCTCCGCCAAAAAGGATTTGAGCCGATCAATACCGATTTTATTACCTACGATCGTGTCTTGCGCGGACAGTGGAAAGATTAGTGCCAGCAACAAACTAACCCTTAAATAATCCATTTGAGTAATCACATAGAAAACTCCTCTAATAGCAGGCAACTTCAATAGGCTTATATTGTACTGTCGAAGTTGCATTTGTTTTTGCTTATTAACTTCCTAAATTGAACTTAAATAGTTAAAAACCAGCATTACTAAATATGAAGACTTATAACCTACTTTGTATCCTATTGGCAATGTCAGGTATGACATTCGCCCAGGAAAAAATTACGGTGTGCCACACTCCATCCACGGAAAAGTTTGCCTTATTTGCATCTAACAAAGAGTTTAACATGAAACATCCCAATCCGGTTGCCTATATACACGTAACCCAAACGGGTGGTGAGATGATCAAATTTAAGACTGCTGGTGGCAGCGATGCCAATGCCTATTTGATCAAGGCTAAAACAAAAACCAGTAACTGGATTTTTGTTTTTCAGGAATGGTGGGGATTGAACGATCACATCAAACGCGAGTCAGAAAACTTATTCAATGATTTGGGTAACATAAATGTATTAGCCTTGGATATGTACGATGGAAAACTAGCCACCGATCCTGAGGCAGCCGGAAAATACATGGCAGAATTTAAACAAGAACGTGGGAATGAGATTGTAAAAGGTGCGTTATCGTATGTTGGGGAAAAAGCAAAGGTGGCAACGGTAGGGTGGTGTTTTGGGGGTGGCCAGTCTATGCAGGCGACATTAACAGCAGGTACACAAGCCGTGGCATGTGTTATCTATTATGGAATGCCCGAAGGTGATGTTGAAAGACTCAAAACATTGAATTGTGATGTGCTGGACATTTGGCCTACTCAGGATAAATGGATTAACAAAGAAGTAACTGAAAAATTTGAGAAAGATATGATTACTGCCGGAAAGAAACTTACTGTAAAATCGTATGAGGCGGATCATGCGTTTGCTAATCCGAGTAATCCTAAGCACCACAAGGAATTTACAGCAGATGCTTATAAAAACACATTGGAGTTTTTTAAAGCAAGATTGAAATAACTCTTTCCCATTCCAGAGGCTGTCTCAAAAGGCACCGTCATTGCGAACGGAACGAAGCAATCCCCAAATATTGAAACCAAAATGGGGATTGCCTCGGTCGTACCTCCCTCGCAATGACGCTTATATTTACTTTTAAGACGGCCTCTGGTGAGCCTGTCTGCAGGATAGGGATGGTTATTCCCAAATCACCACTCCCTCCTGCTTGTGATACCAGGTCGGGTATTTAGGTAAATGAATTTTTTCCACTTCATTTCGCTTTACTTTCATGGTAGGTGTTAGCAATCCGTTTTCAATAGTCCAATCAGCCTTCATGACAACTGCTTTCTCCAGTATTTCATATTTTTGAAGCTTGGGATTTATTTCTGACACGGATGTACCCAAACTTTGAATAATTTCTTCTTTCGATTTCTTTTTTCCAGCAGCAGACAAAACGACTAACGCAATGGGCTGAGGGATGCCCATTCCAACCACACATACTTGCTCTATATCCGTATTGACAAGCAACTTCATTTCAATTGGTGTTGGCGAAATGTATTTTCCTTTATCTGTTTTGAATTGGTCTTTTGCACGTCCGGTAATTTTTAAAAAGCCATCCTTATCGTACTCGCCCATATCCCCAGTTTTCAAAAAACCTTCCTCATCAAAAGCTTCGGCTGTCAGTTCCGGTTCTTTATAATATCCTTTCAGATTGCTTACACTTTTTATTCGTACTTCACCATCCTCTGCGATTTTTACCTGGAGTCCTGACAACTTCTGGCCAACAGTGCCAAGCCGGTTAGCACCATGCCTGTTGAAATGAGAATACACACAATCCTCGGTCATCCCATACGCTTGAAAAATGACGACCCCAATTTTATCAAACCATTTGACAAGGTCAGGTGAAATAGGAGCAGCACCACTATAGATATGGGTAGCTTTCAAAAGCCCCATCCCCTTTCGGATTTTGTTTTTAACTAATGTACTAATCAATGGAAGCGATAGGAGTCTGCTTAGCTTTTGTTGCGGCAGTTTCTCTAAAATTTTCTCCTGGAACTTCGCCCAGATGCGTGGCACAGCGAAGAAAATATTGGGTTGGGTGTCAGCCAGATTTCTCGGGAACTGTTCCAATGATTCCGAAAAGGAAAAATCAGCTCCTGAATAAATACCGATCATTTCAATACCCATTCGCTCGGCAATATGACTGAGTGGTAAATAAGAAAATAATTTCGGTCTATCGGGTATGTGAAGATCAGACATGGCCACTTGCACAACAGTATCAAACGCTTCTACAGTGTGCATCACGCCTTTCGGTTTTCCTGTGGTGCCCGAAGTATAAATGATGGTTAGCAGATCTTCCTTTTTCCAGAAATGCATCTCGGATATTGGCTTTTCTGTTTTGATTATATTTTCCCATGACTTTGTTTCATGGATTCCATAAGTTTCAATTCCAATTTTAATCACGTCTGCTGGAATTCCATCCTTTTGGGAATCATAATGGTCTAACTTACCAACTATAATAACTTTAGTTCCGCTGTGTTCAAGGATTTGCCGGATGGATGCAGCGGTAAGAGTTGGATATAAAGGAATACTTATATGTCCGGCCATCATAATGGCCAGGTCGGCTATTATCCATTGAGCGCAATTTTTTGAAAGCAATGCAATGTGGCTTTTGGGAGCAAGGTTTAAAGACTGAATTCCGGCAGCCATTCTGCGGGCCTCATCTCCGGCATGCCCGTAGGTCCAGGATTTCCATTCTCTTGCAAAAGGCTGGCGAAGAAACTGGCGATTTGGATTTTCCTTTTCCCAGTAAAGGAATCTTTCGAGTGGGGTTGAGGCGGCCATAAGTTTGACGTTTGGTTATACTAGTTAAGGATAAATGAGGAAAAATAAAATAGGGGATTGAACCAATCGTGAAAAGAAACCTGACAAATCCCCAAACCGAATTACTTTTTAACTGCTTATTTCTACCTTCACGGAATGCCCCTGAATTCTAAAAAACTTTTCCTTCTGGATGCGTATGCTTTAATTTATCGCGCCCACTTTGCATTTACTAAAAATCCACGGATTAATTCAAAAGGACACAATACTTCTGTGCCATTTGGGTTTACCAACACTTTATTGGAGGTGATCCAAAAGCAAAGACCTACTCACATTGGGGTTGCATTTGATACTCCGGCTGCTACTTTCCGTGATGAAATTTTTGAAGCCTATAAAGCCAATCGGCAAGCAACACCTGAGGATATTAAATCGGGCGTGCCCATCGTAAAGGAAATTATTCGCGGATTTAATATTCCTATCCTGGAGATGGATGGCTATGAAGCCGATGACATTATTGGTACGATGGCACTCCACGCTTCCAAGAATGGTTTTGATGTATTTATGATGACGCCCGATAAAGACTTTGGTCAACTAGTGACCGATAAAGTTCTTCTATATAAGCCCGCTTACATGGGTAATTCAGTTGACATCATGGGTGTTAAAGAAGTTTGTGAAAAGTGGGATATCTCTAACATATCCCAGGTAATCGATATGTTGGGCTTGCAGGGTGATACATCAGATAATATTCCGGGCATACCTGGTGTAGGGCCAAAAACTGCTGCCGATTTATTAAAACAATACGGAACAATTGAGAACGTAATTGCACACTCTGGTGAGTTGAAAGGAAAATTGAAAGAACGCGTGGAGCAATTT
The DNA here is from genome assembly GCA_038043425.1 of Bacteroidota bacterium. GTDB lineage: Bacteria > Bacteroidota > Bacteroidia > Cytophagales > Cyclobacteriaceae > ELB16-189. Next base: position 181,854 of record JBBTBZ010000008.1, on the reverse strand, counting down.
GGCGATCAAGCCTTACTATCAAAGAAGCTGGCTACAATCATCACGGATGTTCCGGTGAAATGGAATGAAGAAGATTTAATCTATACAGGCCCCAATCCAGATAAACTGAAACCGATCCTGGAGGAGTTGGAGTTCAAGACCATGATACCCCGTGTTTTCAGTGCCGCTTCGGGGTCAGCGATGATAAGTGCTCCCATAGTCTCGGCCAAAGCAGCGCAACTTTCCATGTTTGGTTCCTCAGATTCCGTTTTAACAGGCGATGTTGAAAAAAAATTATTTGATCAATCCGCTGTCAATTATAGAATTGTCAAGGAAGATGAAATTCAAAGTCTTGCTGAAAAACTTAAAAGCCAGAAAGAATTTTCTATTGATGTCGTTACCGATGAAGCGGAAACTTTTGATTTTAAAATCATATATCTCGTCTTTTCTTTTTCAGTTGGAGAAGCATTTGTTATCACAACAGGGAAAGATCCAAAGTCGATACTTAAGAATTTTGCGAGTGTTTTGGTGGATGAGAAAATTGGTAAAGTAGGACATAACATTAAGTCGTCTGTTCTTGCGTTAAAAAAATATGAAGTGAACATGCGAGGCAGTCTTTTTGACACCATGTTGGCCCATTATCTGATTGAACCTGAAGCTTCTCATGATCTGGGAATTTTATGCAATCAATATTTGAATTATCAACTAAAAGCAGAGGAGGCAGATGAAATAATAACAATATGCGAACGAGTAGATCAAACGTTACAACTTAAGATTCATCTTCAAAAGGAGTTAGAAAAACGGGGCCACTTCCGTTTGATGCGCGATATAGAAATGCCATTGGTGTATGTACTTGCAGCGATGGAGTTTGAGGGGGTAGCATTAGATGAAGAAGCGTTAAAGTGGATGTCAGAAGCCCTCAAAAATGACAGCGAGAAAGTGCAAGAGGAAATTTATGAAATAGCAGGATCTGAATTTAATATTGGCTCTCCCAAACAGTTGGGTGAAATCTTATTTGATAAATTAAAATTGCTGGACAAGGCCAGGAAGACAAAGACAGGTCAGTATGCCACCGGTGAAGAAGTGTTGGCAAAACTGGCCGGTGAGCATGAGATCGCCAAAAAAATTCTTGACTATCGGGAATACGAGAAGCTAAGATCAACGTACGTGGATGCTCTTCCAAAAATGGTAAGCAAGGATGATCATCGTATTCACACCGATTATCGTCAGGCAGTAGCAGCCACCGGTCGATTGAGTTCCAATAATCCAAATCTTCAGAATATCCCAATTCGTACAGAGAAAGGCCGACAGATCAGAAGCGCCTTTGTGCCAAGAGATAGGAATTATTTATTCATGTCTGCCGATTATTCGCAGATTGAATTGAGAATAGCTGCTTCTTTTGCGAAGGATGCAACCATGATTGAAGCTTTCCGTCTGGGCCGTGATATTCATACAACGACTGCTGCAAAAGTTTTTAAAGTGGAATTAGATAAAGTCACTCCTGACATGAGACGAAAAGCGAAGGAAGTTAATTTTGGTATTTTGTATGGGAGCACTGCGTTTGGGTTAGGACAAAATTTAAACATTTCGCGAACGGAGGCTACTGAAATCATTGATTCGTATTTCAAGGAATTTGCTGCTATCAAGAGGTACATGGATGACACAATCAACCTGGCACGAGAGAAAGAATACGTAGAGACTATTCTGGGAAGAAGACGATACTTACGCGACATTAATTCCCGAAACATTTCGACTCGTGGTTTTGCTGAACGTAACGCCATCAATGCGCCTATTCAAGGAAGTGCAGCGGACATTATCAAGATTGCTATGATCAGCATCCAGCGCTGGTTGGAGCGGGAAAAACTAAAAACAAAAATGATCATGCAGGTGCACGATGAATTGGTATTTGACCTTCACATTAACGAGCAAGAAATAGTAAAACCAAAGATCCGTGAACTCATGAAAACCGCTGTAATATTAGATGTACCCATGGAAGTTGAAGTAGGTATTGGAAAAAATTGGTTGGAGGCTCACTAGTATACCAAACGTTGCATTACTTCAACTTTGCATTGAAAAAATCTACCGTTCGCTGCCACGCCAGCTCCGCAGCAGGTTTATCAAAACGAGGGGTGCTATCGTTGTGGAAACCATGATTCACATCCGGATAAACATAGGCTGTATATTCCTTTTTGTCCTCCTGGAGGGCCTTTTCATAAACAGGCCATCCTTCATTTACCCGAGTGTCCAGGCCAGCATAATGGAGTAGCAACGGAGCCTTTATCTTTGGCACATCTTCCACCGCAGGTTGACCTCCATAAAAAGGAACTGCAGCTGATAAGTCCGGGATTCGTACTGCCATCATGTTTGAAATCCAACCGCCAAAACAAAATCCAACCACACCCACTTTTCCGGTGCACTCCGGATGTACTTTCAGATGCTGATAGGCGGCAATAAAATCCTCCAGCATTTCATTGCGATCGCGTTTGCTCTGCAACGCCCTCCCTTCATCATCATTACCAGGATAGCCACCCAGTGGAGTGAGTGCATCTGGAGCCAACGAGATAAAACCTGCAAGTGCAGACCTTCTTCCCACATCTTCGATGTATGGATTGAGACCTCTGTTTTCATGGACCACAATGACTCCAGGCAACTTACCCTTTGCATCTATTGGTCGTGAAAGCAAACCCTTGATGGTTCCGCCACCCTTTGGTGAATCGTAGTTGATGTAGTCGGTCTTTAACCTCGGATCATTTTGCTGGACCCGAAGGATCTGATAGTTAGGACTAATAAAACTAAGCAGTGATGCAACCGTGATGCCGCCCACTGCATAGGAGGAGAGCTTATCCAGGAATAGCCGCCTGTCAATTCGATTGTGCGCATAGTCATCGTAGAGATCAAATACTTCCTGCTTGATTTCTTCTTTCTTGATTTCTTTCATAGAGGTATATTTTTCGGTTCAGGATTTCTTTCTTCTTTAAGAAAAGCATTGTTTCCATTACCTTTTGCAATGGATTCCTAAATAAACACAATCTGGCAGTACTGCCAAAAATTCCACTGATTCTTTTATCTTCTACCTTTCTCTTTTCCTTTCCAGCGGCCTTGAGCCTTTGAATGAAATTCAGTAAGACGTTGCTGTTGTTCAGCGGTGAGAATTGGCTTCAGTTGAATTTTTACCGAATCAAGTATCGCACTCATTTGAGAATTGGAAGAAATCTCTATGGCTGCAATCTGCTGTGAAGCCCAATCGGTAATGGGTTTAATTTGCTTTGCCTGCGCGCTGTCTGGTTTCACTACGTTGTAAATGGTACGTACAAACCATTCTTTTTTGTGGTCAGAACTGCGATCGCGCACGCCACGTCCACGTTGATTGTTCCCTTGGTATTTGTGGAAAAATCCTGGAATCAAAAGACCAATTAAGATACCCACAATGAGCGTTGCGCTAAGGATGAGTATCGTTTTTTTGCGTTCGTTTGTCATAAATCAGTATTTAATGTTTCGAAAAAATCAAAAGAGACAATATCATCAGCCGTATTGGAAGTATTCTCCAGTCCGAAGAGAGATTGTAAATTAAGCTGATCGGCAAATACTGCATTGAGTGCCAATAATGCGATCACCACTCCAACAGCAGCCAGTTGATATTTTTTGAAGAAGGCAAGTATCTGCCTGTCTATCTGTATACCTACGTTCTGGATTTTGGCAATTACTTTTTTTGCAAAGTAAGGACCAAAAGTGGCAGGTTCCTTTCGCGACAACACTTCCCGGATTTTTTTATGCTGCGCTATATCGGTCGCTAGTCCTGTGTTAGTGCGAAGAGTTTTTAAAAGAAGTTCTTTTTCTTCGCTGTTCATCGGGTCATCAAATGACCGGACATATAAATCTTCAATTTCTTGCGTGGTCATGTGGTGTAATGTTTAGCTAAAACTAATTTCAATTTTTTCTGTGCCCTTGATAGCCTCGATAAAACTGTTCCCAAAGGGATTCCCAATAGCTCTGCGGTCTCTTCTGTCGAGTATCCTTCTATCATCCTGAGTGAGACTACTGATTGGAAATCTATATCCAATTGGCTGATCTCATAATGAACAATGTCTTTCATATCTGCATCCTCATCAGGTGTTTTTACCCAGTGTCCATCTTCAATCGGCATAAAGAAAAAATTTCTTCTTTTCCTTCTCTTGATTTCATTTAAGGAAAGATTGATGGCGATACGGACCAAATAGGTTCCAACTGCCGAGTCTCCCTTAAATTTATCGAGGGCTTCATAAAACCGTATAAACACTTCTTGGCCAACATCTATCGCTTCTGTTGTATTACCCAACATCGACTTAATAACTCCGGCTACTTTGCTTTCATGTCGCTCTACCAACTCTTTAAAGGCAGCCATGTCGCCATTTCTGGAGCCGATTACCAAATTTTCATCGCTTGGCTGATTCATCTCTGGTGATCGTTGTTTTGCTGGTTTTTAACTTAGACATTTGAAATTCTCCTTTTATTCCCAAGACAAGAGAAAAATAATCAATCGGCAAGAGATAACTCAATCATTGTAGAAAGAAGTCCAATGAGATGGTAGAAACCTTCATTAGGAAAATAATTAACCCTTTGGGGAATGAACAGTGCGCCACTGTTGTCTAATAGGAAAAAAACATGAAAAAATCAGCCCTCTTTATTTTATTGTTTGTGCTAATCCTGATGACAGGCAACATGCAAGCTCAATCCTCTGATTCAATCAAATCAAAAGGAAATAACCATCGCGGACGTGGTTGGCATTACAAAAAAAACTTCCATACCAGGGAAAACAGGTCAGTTCATCGGCACGGTCATCACCATGGGAAAAATAGTTTGCAAACCCACGCGCGCTTTCATCATGGTAATAAGATGCAGGGAGAGAAGAAAACTACGGAGAGTAATAAATAATTCTCACGGAAAAGTACTTCCAGAATCAGCTATGAAATAATAGTGTTCCAGGCGTATCTTCCCGAAACTCTTCAACTCCCAATCTATACTTACAATGAAACTCACCGTTAGAAATACACACCGTGACATCGCCTACTTTTATGTCGGGCTCATTATTTCATTTTCCCTATCAGGAATTTTTCTTAACCATCGTCAATCCTGGCATCCGAGACGTTACTCGTATGATAAAAAGGAGATAAGCATTCCAATTTCTGCTGGTAAAGAATCCGTAACCGAAGAGTATATCACCAACTTTACACAAGAGCAAAACATCAAGGATAATCTCAGGAGATTCAATATTGATGGAAACACACTTAAAATATCCTATGTCAGTCATGATGTACAAATTGACATCGTCACGGGCAAAGGAAATATTGAATCATATCGTACTACGCCCCTGCTTGGCCAGATGACGCAACTTCACCAGGACACCAGCACGTGGTGGATTTATTATTCAGATATTTTTGGGATAGCGATGCTCACACTTGCTATTACTGGGATGTTTATTCAAAAAGGTGATACAAGTTTCAGTGCGAGAGGCTGGAAGCTGGCGTTGATTGGAATTATTTTTCCATTGATTTTTCTCTTTTTGCTGACGTAAACAGATGAAAATGGAATTGTAAGGAAGCATTAATCAAAATTAGTACCAAGTACAAAATATGTAAAACCAAGGAAATATGAAAACACAAATTTCAAATTCAATTATGTTTACGTTGGTCTTTTTGTCACTAAGCTATGGGTTTGCCCAAACCAACAATAATACATCCCTTGATGCGAAAGTTGAAAAATTTCTGAGCGATCATAAGCGTGATTGGCATGATATGAATGTTCCATATGAAGATGGACAAGTTCTCCACAATTTAATTGTTAAAAACAAATACACCTCTGGATTGGAAATTGGAACATCAACCGGCCACTCCACAATTTGGCTGGCCTGGGCCATGAGCAAAACAGGAGGCAAGGTAATCACACTTGAACTAAACGAACGCAGGCATAAAGAAGCATTAAAAAATATAGCAGAAGCAGGCCTTTCTGCTTTTGTGGATGCACGACTTGGGAATGCTCATGACCTGGTAAAACAATTGCCTGGCCCGTTTGATTTTGTCTTCTCGGATGCTGATAAAGATTGGTACAAGCAATATTTCATTGATATGGAACCCAAGTTAAAAGTGGGAGGTTGCTTTACCACACACAATGTGGCAGATGGATTGGCTGATGATGATTTTCTGAATTATGTGAAAGATCATCCGAAGTATAAAACAACTATCGATCGTTCTAGCCGGGCCGGGATTATGATTAGTTATAAACAGGAATAAAGATTTATGATTATTATTATTTGTTTTCTTGAGTTGGAAAATTCGCTCTTGTGAACGAAAGGTGCATTTTCCTCTCCCTTACTTATCTTCCCTGACAGCCAGCAAAGATTATCAAACAACACAACGCCATCTGCGCTCCATGGTTGAAAAAAGTAAATGAGCTTTAAACCATTATCTTCGATGAAGACCGTTCAAACAATAAATTAATATGTCACCATCCTCTAACCAAGATTTCATAAAAATTCCTGTAGCAGAAATTGAATCCAGGTTATTGCAGGTGCTGGTCACATATGGATTTTCATATGCTAAGGCAAAAACCTGTGCTGGGGTTTTTGTCGGCAACAGTCTTGATGGAATTTACTCGCACGGTGTGAACCGCTTTGTAAAGTTTATTGAGCTGGTAAAAGAGGGTCACGTTCAACCAAATCACGATGCAATTTGTAAACATAGTGTAGGGAGCATTGAACAATGGGATGGACAATCCGGGCCAGGCCCCATCAACGCAATAACATCTACCGATAGGGCGATGGAGTTAGCTTCGAAGAACGGAATAGGCTGTGTGACGTTGGCCAATACTAATCATTGGATGCGTGGAGGCACTTATGGGTGGAGAGCTGCAAAAAAGGGTTTTGTATTTCTCGGGTGGAGCAACACCATTGCCAACATGCCGGCTTGGGGAGCAGTTGATAGTAGATTGGGAAATAATCCGTTAGTGATTGCTGTGCCATATCAAAACGAAGCGATTGTGTTGGATATGGCCATGTCTCAATATTCATATGGAGCATTGGAAGTTGCCCAGCTAAAGAACGAAAAGCTTTCTGTACCCGGAGGATATGATGAAAAGGGAGAGTTATCATACGATCCAGCCGCTATCAAGAAATCGTGGCGCGCATTACCTATTGGATATTGGAAAGGGGCGGGGCTTTCGTTGTTGTTGGATATTTTAGCAACTCTTCTTTCTGGTGGACTTTCTGTTTCACAGATTTCAAAGGATAACATAGAGTCCAAACTTTCGCAAGTCTTTATTGCCATTGATATCATCAAACTTGGAAATTTCAAAACCATAGCTTCTGCAATTGATCAGATCATTGAAGATTACAAACAATCTGTTCCTGAAAAGGAAGGCAAAAGTATTCGCTATCCCGGAGAAAACATTTTGAAGAGTAGAGCTGAGAATATGAAAAATGGTATTCCTGTTTGGAGGGCAACCTGGAATGACATACAGATGATGTAGATTACTTCTGCCTCAAGGCCGAATTCTTACTGAACTTGATGCCTGGCGCTTTTTATTCTCCGAATAGCCCTCGGTCCGTACCACAAGAAGAATCCGGTGATTGCAAGCGTGAGTAATCCCCATCCGATGTAGTTTGTGTAAATAAGTTTGAAGGTATCGCCAATGATGGAACCATCATGTACATGTTCAATCCAGTCAGCATGTCTGCGGGCAACGGACAGGGCCTTACCAGTTTTTGCATCTACCTGAACCTCCCAATACCCCTTTGTAAAGAGCACTTTAATAATGCCTTTATCCAGGCGTACATCAAAACGGTCGATGGGATTTTCTTCATGCGTTATCGAATCAATGGCGTGAGAGGCACTCTTTGCTACGGCATGAAAACTTACCCATTCTGTGAGTTCAGTGGATTCGCTCTTTAATGTCGGTGGCTGCAATGTATCTATATTTTTCTTCCAGCCGAGTAGTATTCCTGTTGTGCTGGTAATGATCATAAAAAAAACAATGCTTATTCCAATCCATTTGTGGAGAGGACGGAATTGCCGCAATAGGATAACTAAATTTTGTAAAACCATAATTAGAAAAGTGTCGGACGTTTATTCAAAATCCGACACTCATTAGACAAAAATTTAAAACTTAACCCTTACCGTTCCAAAAATATTTCTGCCCGGTGAATTTATACCCGAAGCAAATGTTCTATATTGAATATCCAGAATATTGTCAATGCCAGCCTGCACAGTAAATATTTTATTGATGTCGTACCCTGCGCGTAAGTTGATGGTGTACCAGGAGGGCATGCCTTCAGCAGTTGCGTATTGCAAATTATCTTCACCGCTTGAACTGTATTGACTTAAGTATTTCCATCCACTGAAATTTGAAAAGACTTCAGATTTAAATTTAGTGGTATTGAATTGAACTCCTATGCGACCAAAGATGGGTGGAATGTGATCCAAAGGTGTATCCGGTCCGCTTTCATTTTTAACACTTCCGTGTGTATAGTTATAGGAAGCTGTTATAGCAAATTTCTCTGTAAGATCTGCGCGAAGTATGCCATTAAATCCATACAAGTAAGCCTTACTAACATTTTGACTCGAGACCACATTGGCTGGGTATCCACCGTAAATTATTTGAGATTGCCCATTGAAGTTAGTAGGCATAGTTGCGATTGCATCGTACAACTTAGTCGCAAAAACAATTCCCTCAAGTCTTACCTTATCTCCGAAAAATTTAGTAATACTTAAATCTCCATTAATAGTTTTTTCAGGTTTAAGTTCAGGATTTGGAATTATTAAGGTACCTGGTGTAGTTGGAGTGCCCGCAACAGATTCAAATACCTTAGACATATCATCAATGTTTGGCGCACGATATCCGGTGCTGGCCATTAACGAAAACTTCCAACTAGAAGGTGTGAAGATGATGCCGAGGTTTCCGCTTCCTACCAGGTTATTCTGTTTCACATTATCGAAGGGAAAAGGGAAGAACGTTTTGTCAACAAAGGTGGACTTTAGAAAGCTACCCCCAATGCGCGCGCCATCATTCAAGGTCCACAAATCGTTGATATGAAGAGTATGACTCGCAAACGCAGCCATGGTATTCATGGTATTATCCCCATCAGGATAGCGGGTATTTAGAGGACTTTCTACTTTGGTAATAATATTCGTTACATGAGCAGTTGATGTCAACGAGTTGAATTGACCGTCAATTCCATAGCGCAGATTATTATTACCACTGGTTTTATTGAAATCAACAGTTAAACCCCACACTTTAATGTGTTCGTTTCTGTCATTGCGATTGTTGCTGTTAAATCTTCTATCGTGTCTGCTTTCTTCTACATCCTGATAACTAAGAGTGGTTGACATTCCATCTGCAAAACCACCAATATCAGTAATGGATAAATTATAGGAACTCATTAAACGTTTTTGCGGCCCGTAATACCATTCACCAAACTTAAGTCCGCTTCCTTGTGGATCAGTCAAGCGATCGTAGCGTGGAATATCAGTAGAATTAGAGTACTGCAGATTCACTAAATGCCGAACACTTGCGCTTGAAGTAAAAAGGAATTTTTGTAAAAGATCATATTGTTTAAATCCGCTGGCAACTTGCTTAAATGAATCACTATTAGCAGCTAGCACATCAGATGTATTATCAGCAGCACGCTCAGCATATTGCAGGCGAACACCAAATTGTTCACCAAATGCTTTGTTTGTTTTTTCACCCATTTTCAGATCACCAAAGTCGCTGAATGTGAAGGAAGTAAGTGAAGCAAATTTTTGTCCGCCTAAATCCAAATCAAAATGACCAGTCTTTTCAGCATTAACACTTCCATACCGAAAGAAGGCATTGCCCTTTGTGTTGAGTGATCCATTTTTCGAAAGTTCGGGAGTGCGTGTGAAGAAATGGATGACACCACCTAATGCATCGCTGCCGTAAACTGTTGATGCAGGACCCAGCAAAATTTCGGCACGATCAAGGATATTGTTGTCCATCGTGATAATATTTTGAAGATGACCCGCACGATAGATGGCATTGTTCATACGCACACCGTCTACCACCAGCAAAACACGACTGGCTTCAAAACCACGGAGCATAGGACTGCCTCCTCCTTGTTGACTTTTTTGCATCGCTGCAATGCCTGAGTTGCTGATGAGATCTGCTGTATTTTGTGTGTTTAAATTCCGGATAGTGGCTGATCCAATTACTTTAATTTGTTGGGCCACTGTCCTTCGTTGTTCGCGAATGCGATTAGCTGAGATTACCACTTCATCCAGGTAGGAAGTACGAGCGGTGTCAACTGCATTGTTTTCTTTTTCTGCGTATTGCGCCAGGGTAAAACCAGAATATAGTAATAGAGATATAGTTAATAGCGATTTCATTGCTAAGCTAAAATTTAAGAACAATAGAATGAACTCTACTGCCGCATAGATAGTAGAGTATACATTGTATTCTAATCAGGAATTATCCTCGCGGTGGGGGAGTACCTAAGGTGGTGATAAAAGAGATTTCACCAATGAGATAGCTTGTGAAGGGACGAAAAATAAAAACGGATAAATTTTCAACTCTATAATCGGATGGAAGAACAAAGCTTAAAAAATTGAATTGGAAAAGCGAAGAAGATGCTTGTTGCGAATCTTGAGCAGCATTTTTTAATACCTGATCTAAAAAAGAGAATAGGTTGTCCTCTGAAGAATCGTGAAGTCCGTAAATAATAATGTGATCACTATTTATCTCCACCCGGGCGATGTCATACATTTTTCCATTAACCTCAATTTCATCATCACCTCTTAAGGAGTTTCTGTATTCTGTTTTAGATATTGTAACGATATCAAGTTGATCAGCTGGAAGTGTTTTAATTTTACTCCGCATCTCTTGGTGAATCTGATTTTGACGAATAGCGAAATAGACATAGAACCCTGCCAGGTGCAGCAGGAATAAAAACAGAAGTGCTATGGAGAGTGGTTTTTTCACAGATCGACCGCGAAATTTAGTTAAAAGAAACCGAGCAACACAAAAATTACAGGAATGGGAAAGTAAAAACGTAGGAAACCAATTGCAATTACCTATGGATTTAAGGCCCCGATCGGCATATCTCGGGCTTCATTTTAATCAAACGTAATTGTTGGAATTTCAAATAGATCCGTTCGACCTGACAAGCTTTTTGTCCAACCAATGAAGTGCAAGTATAAACCCTGCTCCGAAAACGAAAAGACCTGGATATCCGGTAACGAATTTTAGGGCGCCAAAACTAATCTTGAAGTTTGTCAGCATAACGGCAACAATGGTCGCCACAGTAAATGTGAAAAGGCCAATGCCAAACCAAAGGAAATCTTTTGAGGACTCTCTTTTAGTTTCAATTTTGGAGATCACAAGATTATCGAAGTTGATGGGCAAATGAAAATCGGGTTCCTGCCTCAGTACTTCAAATACTTTCTTATATGCGGTAGCATCTAAATTTTCACCAGCTGAGCCCATCTTCTCGATTTGACCCTGAAGTTCTTCGTCTTTGGTTGTCATATCCATTCTTCTTTGCCAAGATACTTCTTTACATGTTCTTTCACCAACGCCCGTGCTCGGAAGAGATAATTTTTCACCGTGCCTTCGGGCATGCCTGTTGCTGCACCAATTTCAGGATAGGTCATGCCATCCAGATGGTACAAAGTAAGCACCGCTTTATATTGAACCGGTAGCCAGGAAATAAATTTAAGCACCATCTCATTCATATTGTCATCTTCCAACCTCTCTTCTGGATCATCTTTCGCTATAAAGTGTGCTGTATAACTGTCTTCATCCGGTATATCGCTGACTTTGATTTTCTTTTTTCTTAAATGGTTAACCGCATGGCGATAAGCAATAGTAGCAATCCAGGTAGATAAGCGTGATTGAAAATTAAACTCGCCTAACTTCTCATACACCTTTAAAAACACATCCTGACAAATCTCCTCTCGATCTTCTGCATTGTCAATCAGCCTGCCTACCATATGAGCCACAAGTCTTTCATGCTGTTTGATCAACAGCCTGAAAGCCTGCATATCCCCTCTTGCAATTCGCGAGACTAAGGCCCGATCATCCGTCATTTTTGGGTTAGACACAGCTTTTAAAGGGGATGTTGCAGGAAGTTAGGAAAATGATGCTGCCTGCCTGCCGTAGCTTCAGCGAAGGCAGGGATTCTTGATGCTGGAAGAGTTGACAATTAAACGACATTCAGTCCTTGTCAATTTTAAAAGAAACTTTCAATCAGCTGCAACATTATCAACAGAACCGCTGTCTCACGCTCCAAAACCAGAAAAATTAAATACTACGTATATGAATACAAATGAATTATTAATGCCGGTTTCTATTTTGGGCAGCCTGGGTGCAGCAGTCTATTTCTTTGCAAAAGTGATGACAGACTATATCCTGAAAAAGAAAATGATTGACAAAGGATTTGTGAACGATGAAACCCAAGCCATTTTTAAACAACATGCATCGGCTGTAACTAACAAATATTCATCTCTAAAATGGGGATTGATTACATTCTTTGCCGGGCTTTCTCTTATTTTAATGGAGTATATACCGTTTGATTCGTATTCCCCGCTTCCTTACGGCTTATTTGCGGTCTCTGTTTCCATAGGCTTTCTGATTTATTATTTTCTCGTCAAGCAGCAGGAAAACAAGTAATTGTTAAATGAAGGTCTTGCAAATGGCCTTTCATTTTTTTTATATCCTTAACTCTCAAAATCATGTTCAGGAATTATATCAAAACTGCCGTGCGCAGTTTATTGAGACATCGCTTTTTCTCATTCATCAACATATTTGGTCTGGCGATAGCTATGGCGTTGTCCATGGTTATTATTATGCTGGTAGCTGATCAAATGATGTACGATCGCTACAACACAAAGCGTGATCGCGTCTATCGGATAAACTCCATTCCCATAGGGCCAAAAGGTGAAACATGGAATGAAACAGCCACCACCACGCTTCCTCTTAAACAAGAGCTCCTGGATAACTATACGGGTGTCGAGAAAGCCGTTCGCATCATGAGAGGCTTTGGAAATATGTGGCTGGAGATTGAACAAAATGTAAACATACCTGTGGCCGGTTATTTTGCTGACCCTGAAGTGTTGGATGTATTTGAATATGAACTGGAATATGGTGATCCTCAGGCGGCATTAGTCGAGCCCTATTCAGTTGTGTTAACAAAAAAAGCTGCCAAAAAATTATTCCGGCAAGAGAATCCTGTCGGAGAAACATTTAAAGTAGGTGATGAAGGACCTTATAAAATAACAGGCGTTCTCAAAGACAGTCATCACAAATCACATATTGCGTTTGATGCATTGGCAAGTATGAGCACGGTAAAAAGTTTAGAATCACAAGCCAAACGAGGAAAGAACCTTGACAACTGGTACAACTATACATCGGGTTGGATATATATACTATTGGAGGAATCCAAAACGACAAGCGACATTGAAAAGAATTTGGCAGAAATAACAAAAAAACATTTTACGGTGCTTCCCAATCCCGACACACAAAATAAAGTGCGGTATCATCTTCAGCCGATGATGAGTATTACACCGGGAGCATTTATAAACAATCCGATTGGTCCTTTTTTACCTTGGATTTTTGTTTACTTTTTTATTGGCCTTGCTGGTGTGGTCATGCTTACTTCATGTTTCAACTTTACTAATTTATCTATTGCCCGCTCACTTACAAGGGCCCGTGAGATTGGTGTGCGCAAGGTAACGGGAGCGATGCGCTGGCAGATATTTACACAGTTCCTTTCCGAATCTGTAATCGTTGCATTATTGGCATTGGTTGGAACTATAGTAATATTGATTGTCCTTAAGCCATTGATGTTGGAATTGAGTTTTGCCCGCCTGATGATGTGGGATTTGGAAGCCAACTACTTTGTATTCGCTGTGTTTTTAGTGTTCGCCATTTTTGTCGGCATACTGGCCGGTATTTTTCCTGCCGTTGTACTGAGTGGATTTCAGCCGGTGAAGGTGCTGAAAGGTCTTAATACCATGCGTTTGTTTTCAGGAATGCATTTGCGCAAAACATTATTAGTGATGCAATTCACTTTTTCACTGGTGTTCATTCTGTCGGGGATAGTCGTGTTTAACCAGTTGCAACTATTTCTGCGAGCCGACCATGGGTTTAACATGGAGAAAAAATTGGTCGTAGGCTTAAGTAACACATCGGCAGAAACATTAAAAACAGAATTACTGAAGTATGCCAATATTGAAAATGTAACAGCTGTATCACACGTACTGGCAGCCGGTTCAAGTTACGGTGATAGTTATAAGCGATCGTTGGTTGAAAAAGAGTGGACCAATGTAAATTACTATGCCACAGATGAAGATTATCTTCTGAATCTTGAAATTCCATTGGTCGCTGGAAAATATTTTACGACCGAAAATGGAGCTTCCAATAAAAATTTTGTGGTGTTAAATGAAAAGGCAGTGAAGGCCTTTCATTTCAAGTCTCCGGTAGAGGCCATAGGTCAGGAGATCATCCTGCAAACGGATTCTTCGCGTAAGCAAATAATTGGAGTAGTAAAAGATTACAATCATCAAATGCTGATGGAAAAGATGGAACCTCTCGCCCTCATTTATGATACTGCGCAACAAAGTATTTTGCAAGTGAAATATACCGGCACCTATGAAGAAGCAGGTAAAAGCGTGGAAATGGCATGGGCAAAAGTCAATCCATCATTGAAGGTGGACTACAAGGATTTTTATGGAGAAGTCCATAAGATTTATGATATCTTCTTTGGTGATCTGGTTAGTATCCTGAGTGTGGTTGCTTTCCTGGCCATCACTATCTCTTGCCTTGGTCTTTTGGGTATGGCTACCTATGCCACAGAGACTCGCCTTAAGGAAATATCTATTCGCAAAGTATTAGGCAGCAGCGATGGCGCATTAATTTATTTGTTGTCAAAGGGTTTTGTTTCCATGTTGCTCATTGCGATTGTAATAGCAGTTCCGGCAGCGTTTTTTATGAATGATTTATGGTTAGAACAATTGGCTTACCATGTATCAGTAGATGTTGTTACAATCACTATCGGGATCACAGCACTTATCTTTTTTGGCGTGATAACGATTGGCTCACAAGCCTGGCGTGCCATTTATGTCAAGCCTGTTGAGAATTTGAGGAGCGAGTGAATCAGGAACACCACTTTGCTTTTTTTTGACTTCGACATCGGTCACTGCAATAATTCATGTCATCTCAGACTTTACCTACGAACAGCGCGAAAATTGTATCTTCGCAGTTTAATTGAATGATCATGAAGAAATACTTTCTTTTTCTGCTAATCCTTTCGGCTTGTTCAGGGGAAACTAAGGAATTTGTTTTGTCTCCGGTGGATTTTCTAGCAAAATTGAAAAGTACTGCTGACCCAATTCTTCTGGATGTACGCACACCAAAGGAGATAGCTATTGACCGCCTGGAAAACTCGCAAAGTATTGTCTTTGATGGTTCCTTTTCGAATAAGTTGGAAGGACTAGAGCATAAACCATTGTTTGTTTATTGTGCTTCCGGCAAAAGAAGTGCAAAAGCTGCTGCGATTCTTCGAGAAAAAGGATACGAAAATGTTTTTGAATTGGAAGGTGGCCTTAATCAATGGAAAAAAGAGGGGTTAGTTGTAGAAAGCACACCACAAAACTAAATTCATTTCACATCTTATTTCAAAATGAACAATGTATTCTTATGTGGAGTCATTCTGTTTTTTGCCTGCGGTAAACCGATAGCACAAGAAGTTATTCGCGATGATTTATTTACAGAAGGTGAGATACAAGGGAAAGTAAACAATCAACTGAGTGAAGCATCCGGATTGGTGGCCAGCGTGAATAATATAGGTTATTTCTGGGCTCACAATGACAGTGGGAATCCGGCCCAGATATTTCTGATTGACCAAAATGCCAAAATAAAATTAGTATGCAAGTTCAACAGGATTAAAAACCGTGATTGGGAGGATATTGCTATTGGGGCCGGTCCTCAAGAAGGTAAAAATTATATTTATGTAGGGGATATAGGTGATAACGATGCGCAGTACCCCCTTAAACTGATTTATAGGTTCGAAGAGCCATTACTTATGACGGAGAAAGAGATCATCATAGCGGACTATGATACTTTGATTTTAAAACTTCCGGATGGTGCCCGTGATGCAGAGGCGCTCATGATTGATCCAAATTCTCAGGATATGTTCTTAGTTTCAAAACGCGAAGATTCGGTCAGGCTATATCAAATGGATTACCTCTTTCAACAGGACACTTTTTTGACACAGCGCATTGCCATATTGCCATTTCATAATATTAACGCAGCGGATATCTCAGCGGATGGTAGTGAAGTCCTTATGAAGGATTATGATAATATCTTCTACTGGAAAAAAGAAGAGGATGAATCAATTCGGGAATTACTGATGAGAGTGCCACTGCAATTGCCTTATAAAAAAGGAAGACAGGATGAAGCCATTGCCTGGAAGCGCGATGGCTCTGGATTCTATACTCTTGGCGAAACGGTAAGTGGTGAAAAGGGAAAACTTGTCTACCACAAAAGGAAATAAAGATTTTAAGTTTGACGCATAATCAAGTCACGCGTAAAGGCAATCAATTGGTCTTTTTGTTTTGTCGGCTTCACTTTGTCAAGTAAGTCAAAACCTTTTACAAAATAAGCCAGAATTTTATTCTCAGTTAGGAGAGGGATATTTAGTGAATTATAAATACAGGTTATCGCTTTTACTTTCTGCTTTTTATTGAATCTTTTAGCGGAAATCCATTTGGCCAGTTCTTGTTGATCTTTTCTCTTCGCTTTTTCGAATGCTTTGATGAGTAGAAAAGTTTTTTTATTACTAATGATATCGCCTCCTACTTGCTTTCCAAATTTCTTTTTGTCGGCATACACATCCAACAAATCATCCTTTAGTTGAAAGCCAATACCGATATTCACACCAAATTCCTTCAATGCTTTTCTTTCTGCTTCAGGTGCATCGGCCAACAGGGCGCCAAGTTCTAAACTAAACCCAAGCAAAACGGCAGTCTTCAACCGAATCATATTGATATAGAGAGCCTCAGTTACCTTTGCTTTTTTTTCAAACTCCATATCCCACTGCTGCCCTTCACATACTTCTGCCGCACAAATGTTAAATAATTCTAAAACAGCTTTCAATTTCTTTTCTTCCAGGGATATAAATAAATCGTATACACTTACCAGCATAACATCACCTGAAAGTATAGCGGTGTTTACATTCCATTTTTCATGAACGGTTGCCTTGCCTCTGCGAAGTGGAGCTCTGTCCATGATATCGTCATGCAACAAGGTGAAATTGTGAAAGGCCTCTACCGCCATTGCATACGACACAATTTTCTCGACATCGTTCTTATAGAGTGAATAGGCGAACATGGTTAACAATGGGCGTAAGCGTTTTCCGCCCAAACCCATAATGTAGCGGATGGGCCCATAGAGCGACTTTGGTTCAGAGCCGAACTTCCGTTTTTTTATTTCCGCTTCAATTAGGGTCAAATAGTTTTTAATCATTGTCAAAATCAACAGAAGTTACAAACACGAGATCAATCAATCTTCTATCCACATCCGTTTTTTTTACGCGCACTTTAATCTCATCTCCCAGGCGATAGACTTTTTTTCTTCTGCGGCCAATGATGCGATAGTTTTTCTCGTCAAACTCATAATAATCATCTTTCATGTCCGCCAACCGTGCCATACCTTCGCATTTGGTTTCTACTATTTCTACAAACACGCCAAAGTCGGTTACGCCTGTTATGATGCCATCATACACTTTGTCTTCGGCCATGCTCATAAACTCCACTTGTTTATACTTGATAGAAGCACGTTCCGCATCTGCAGCACGTTTTTCACGCTCAGAAGAGTGAATGCATTTTTCTTCAAACTCCTTCTTATTAACCGATTTACCATTATCGAGATAATGTTGCAACAATCGATGGACCATCATATCGGGGTACCTGCGAATAGGTGAAGTAAAATGAGTATAGTGATCAAAGGCTAATCCAAAATGCCCTTTGGCCTCGGTGGTGTACTTGGCTTTTGCCATTGCCCGTACAGCAAGTGATTGCAAAACGTTTTGCTCTGGCTTCCCTTCTATTTCATCCATTAATTTATTCAATGAACGTGAAACAGCCGCATCTTCGACCTGTAACTTATGACCAAATTGTTTGGCAAACTCTGAAAACGTCTGAAGTTTTTCAGGATTGGGTAAGTCATGTGTACGGTACACAAAAGTGTCTTTTTCTTCCCCCTTTCGCTTCTTGAAAAGATAAGTGGCAACACCTTTGTTAGCCAGCAGCATGAACTCTTCAATCAATTTGTGCGCATCTTTTCTGACTTTAGGAATAACCGATAACGGCTTTCCTTTCGCATCTAATTTGAATTTTACTTCCGTAGTTTCAAAATTCACAGCACCTTTTTTGAATCGGTCTTTTCTCAGAATGTGATGAAGGTCATTTAATATTTTTAGTTCTTCGGCAAATTTTCCTTCACCACTCTCAATTACCTCCTGTGCTTGTTCGTAGCTAAATCGGTGATCGGAATGTATAATGGTCCTTCCATACCACTCTTTGTGCACCTTGCCTTTGTTATCCATTTCAAAGACAGCTGCAAACGTAAGCTTATCTTCATTTGGCCGCAATGAACATAGTCCGTTTGACAATCGCTCGGGCAACATCGGAACAGTACGATCTACCAGGTAAACGGAAGTGGCGCGATCGAAAGCATCATCGTCTAATACATTTCCCGGCATAACATAATGGGTTACATCGGCAATGTGAACGCCAATCTCATAAAGCCCACTGTCAAGTTTTTTGAAGGACAATGCATCATCAAAATCTTTAGCATCCTCAGGATCAATTGTAAATGTCAATACATCTCGAAAATCCCAACGTTTTTTGATTTCATCCTTTGTTATACCTTCTGATATCTTTTCTGATTCCTTCAATACCTTCTCCGGAAAACGAAAGGGCAAATCAAATTCTGCCATGATCGAATGTATCTCTGCCTCATTCTCTCCGCTTTTGCCGAGAATCTCAACCACTTTTGCTTCCGGGCTTTTATCACCCTCCGCCCATTTGGTAACTTCAAATAGAACTTTGTCGTTTGTCTTCGCTCCATTCAGATTTTCAGGGAATATGAAAAAATCCTGGTACACTTTTTTAAAATCCGGAACCACAAATCCAAAATTCCTGGACAGTTCAATCTTTCCAACAAAGCGGCTGCGGCTTCTTTTAACAATTTCAGTGACCTTTCCTTCCGGGCTTTCTCCAGTCTTTCTGTCTGAGAGCGAGACCGCAACTGTATCACCATGCAGGGCTGAACCTAAATCCTGAGTGCGTATGTAAATATCTTTTTTGCCTTCTTCACCAGTAGCTACGTAGGCAAATCTTGGATTAACATGGTCTACCACGCCTGTAACCGTTTTTGACTTGCGCGAACTTTTGTATTGCCCACTGCTGAGCTGCTCTACATGGCCTTCTTCTTGCAGGGAATCCAGAATTTTATGCAAGTCTTCAATTAGTGATTTTTTTTTAAGCCCAAGTTTTTTCACAATTTGCTGAATGCTGTAGGCTTTGCCGGTCATTTCTTCCAACAGGACCATAAGAGAATTATACATTCCCCCCTGTTCCTTCTTCTCGCGCTTTTCTTTAATTTTTTTAAATTTCTTTTTACTCATAATGTTTTAAATTTCTTCCTGACGTGTGTCAAAAATATCAAGCACGACAACTCTTGTCTTTTCGATTTTATAGATTAACCGATTGTGTTTGGATAACAGGATTTGACGAATGGAGTTGTTATGGGAAGTTTTGCGGCCTATGTTTGGGAATCGGCTTAACAAAAACAATTTGGCATCTACTTTACTTATAAATTGTATGGCATCTCTTTCCGTCCATTCACTCAGCAGATATTGTATTACGTGCCGATACCGATTAACTGCTAGTTCTGACCACGTTATTTTTTTAGCCATGTTTTGGCCTTCTGCATCACGATTTCATGATCTGTAACATGCCCGGTTTCAATTTGCTTGAGCGAAACTTCAATATTCTTTTTTTGGAATTCTGTAAGCTCATTCCAGAAATCCGAATCTTTATCCGCAATCAACATCTCATCCACCATTCCTTGAAGTTCTTCCAAAAGATCCTTTTGTTTAATCGAAGCAATTTTCTTTTGAAGATTCTCAACTAATACAGCACGTTCCATAGTTCCTGCTTTTCGACATATAAAAGTACTCAAAAAATCTCAGTTCGACTGCATGATATTCCCTTCCGGAATGATATCCAGCCCCTTCATCTTCAAATACAATTGGGCAATGGCCACCACATCGCGCACGCAGTACTCTGCAATTTTCTTTAAATCTTTTTCTTGATAGTAAACCGAGTTGACCTTTGATCCATCCATTACACTTTTACTGGTTGGAATATTAAAGATAGCGGCAAGCAAATCGAGGGAAGTATAATGCTTATAGTCCCCAAACTTCCACAATTCCATGGTATCCAAGTGGGGCACCTCCCAGGATTTCTTTCCGGCCAGGTTTAGTAAATTGGGCAAGGCAATGTTATTGATCAGCATCCTGCGGCTGAGGTATGGGAAATCAAACTCCTTTCCATTATGCGCACAAAGCTTTGTATTGGAATCTAATTTTTCGAGCACGGATTTGAATTCGAGGAGCAATTTCTGTTCATTGTGATCGGCATAGTATTTTAAACGGAGACCCATTTCTCCCTTTTCTGTTTCTGTATACTTGCCCACTGCCACCACTATGATCTTCCCGAATTCAGCATAGATGCCTGCCTTTTGATGAAACAGATCTTCATCGGTTTGACCTTCTTCTCTTTTAAAGAAGGTGGCTTTGCGTGCCCATTGCGTTTTTAGGCGTTCGTCAAGGGTGCTATAATGCTCTACACAGCCAATCGTTTCAATATCTAGGAATAAAATGTCTTTAAGCAATGGATTCATACGACCAAGATAATAAAAGCTGGTACAATCCTTGTAAGGTGCATCAAAATTGTTTATGCTGAAAGCATTGCGCATACGGCTTCTGTTTTTTCAAAACTTTGTGTTGGCCACCATTTTCATTAGCCTCTTTGGTTGCTACCTGATCCTGGAAGCTGGCACCGTTTTGTTTGTGATACCCGTTTTGTCCATGAAGGTTATCACCAATGTTTTGATCGGGGCGATCTTCCACTTCTTCAAACAAAATCAGTTGTACTTCTTTCAAAATCTCGGAGTTTCAACTCTTGATTTGTATTTATCGGCATTCTGTATCGACCTGGTTTTGTGGTTAGGTTTAACAATCATACCGCTTCTACTTCTATGAAAAAACATACGCTAGAGTTTGATGGTATAGAATTATCCTTTAGTACTCATTCTGTTTTGTCGAGCATTTACATGAAATGCGAAACCGGAAAAATAATAGGTTTAATGGGAAGGAATGGCTGTGGAAAATCTTCTCTGATGAAAACAGTTTTTGGATCCTTGAGAAATCACAATCAATCTATTCGTATAAATAGCTTTCCGTTGATTGGAAGTTATCAGCAGGACAAATTCATCAGCTATTTACCGCAGGAAAATTTTATTCCCCATAAACTTTCAGTTGCGACAGCACTGGAATACTTTGAGATGGACTGCGAATCACTGACTGATTATTTTCCTGATTTTAAAGTGCTGTTGTTTACTCCAGCCCGAGATTTATCAGGCGGTCATCTGCGTTTACTGGAATCTTTTTTGATTTTAAAGTCGCCTCATCCTTTTTGTTTGCTGGATGAACCTTTTTCCGGACTCATGCCTCTGCACATTGAATGTATGAAAGAACTCATCTCTCAGGCAAAATCAACCAAGGGGATTATCCTATCTGATCATCTGTATCGCCACACCATGGAAATGGCCGATGAAATTTATTTGCTTTCGAATGGTAAAACCTATTTGATCAAAGATCAGGAAGAACTTGTCTTTCGTGGCTATTTACAAGAGCCATTAGGAGTGTAGTACTCCTTCCTTTTCAATCTCTTTAATAAACGTGAGATTCTCTTCACAGATTGTATCCGGCACAAACACAAAGCGTTTGTCATAAATCTGATGGCCGATATAGTAACTTACCCAATACTCATTGTTAAGATGAAATACATTAGATTCGATTGGTTCAATCAGAGCTGAACCATGTGCTGGAACAGTTTCAAGGAAGTGCCTGAGCGTAGAAGTTTTTTGTTGCTCACCTGCTTTTTCTCCATACCCTTTACTCACTACTAATGTGGTTTCAATTGGAAAGTTATTATTGTTGATCAGGTAAAACTTTCCATTCGTCCTGATGGAGAATATTCTTTTGACGAACCACAGCCAGGGTCACATTTTTTACTTCAGGTATTATAATGTCTTTTTTCATTTCCGGATTAAATCGGGATATAAAATTATCAACCACAATATAAAAGCCGTTCGATTAAAAGTTCATACTTACATTGAATTAAAAAAAGATTAATTTTATCCACACAGATTAAATATAACAGACTTCAACATGGATAAGCGAACATTTTTAAAGAGCATTGCCGTACTAGGCGCGTCTGGAGTTACATCAGCGTATGGAATGGACAGGTGGATTGATAACGTGGCTCACGTTTCCTCCGAAAAGTTGGCGGAAGACGAGATCTTCTGGGAGGGTATCCGTAAGGGATATCAATTGAAGCCCGATTACATTAACCTTGAAAATGGATACTACTGCTTTCTGCCTCAGGAAACATTAGAGAATTACATTCAACACATCCGGGATGTAAACTATCAGGGTTCATATTACATGCGCACAGTGCAGTGGGACAATAAGAAATCATTAGCCGCTAAATTGGCCTCAGTAGCAGGATGCTCATCTGAAGAATTGATTATCACAAGGAATACGACTGAATCTTTGGACATGGTGATTGGCGGACTACATTGGCACGCTGGCGATGAAGCAGTAATGGCTGAACAGGATTATGGATCTATGCTCGATATGTTTAAACAGGTGGCATCCAGATATGGAGTAGTTAACAAATTAGTATCTGTTCCCAATCACCCATCATCAGACGAAGAGATTGTGAAGTTGTATTCCAATGCTATTACCGACAAGACCAGGTTGTTAATGGTTTCTCACATGATAAACATCACAGGGCAGATTTTACCAATTCGAAAAATTTGTGATATGGCACATGCTAAGGGTGTGTTGGTATTGGTAGACGGTGCCCATGCGTTCGCACATTTCAAATACTCGATAGCGGATCTGAATTGTGATTATTATGGAACCAGTTTGCACAAATGGTTAAGCGTGCCTTTGGGTGCTGGATTTCTTTATGTACGAAAGGAAAATATAGGTACCCTATGGCCATTGCTTGGTGACGAGGGAAGAAAAGAAGACGATGTTTTAAGATTAAATCATATCGGTACACATCCCGTTGGTACCGATTTGGCTATCGCAGATGCTATAGACTATTATCAGAAGGTTGGCCCAGAAAGAAAGGAAGCACGTTTACGTTACTTACAAAATTATTGGTCTGGTAGGGTAAGGCCCATGAAGCACATTGTGCTGAACACTCCGGCCGATCCGCAACGATCGTGTGGTATCGCCAATGTTGGGGTGAAAGGAATGAAGCCTGGCGATCTTGCCAAAACACTTCTGGATAAATACAAAATCTGGACGGTTGCTATCGATGGTGCAGGAGTGCAGGGCTGTCGGATTACCCCCAATATTTATACGACACCAACTGAGTTAGATGCTTTGGTGAGCGCATTAGGTGAGTTAGGTTAGAACTTATTATTTATAATAGCCTTCTGCCAAATAAGACACAGTTCTATATTTTTATTGCCATCCCAAAAAGCAAAACTAGTTTTTCTTTTAGAATATTTTTTACGACTTCCATATTCTGCGCTTCCCCCAACTCTTTCTCCAAAGAGGTAACGGCTTTGTCATCTATCCCACAAGGCACAATGTGATTAAAGTAATCCAGATTTGTATTTACGTTAAAGGCAAGACCATGCAAAGAAACCCATCGGCTCATCTTTACGCCTAGCGCGCAAATCTTTCTTGCTTTGCTTTTATCCTTGCTATCCAGCCATACACCCGTCAGGCCTTTTATTCTTCCTCCTTCTATCTTAAATTCTTTAAGTGTAAGAATTACAGACTCTTCCAATAGTCTCATGTATTGATGGATATCAGTAAAAAAATTTTCCAAATCCAGAATTGGATACACCACAATTTGACCAGGTCCGTGATAGGTAATGTCGCCACCTCGATTAGTATGATAATAGCTTGCCTGAATAACAGGTAGGTTCTCTATTTGGACGAGCAAGTTATTTTCATTACCACTTTTCCCAAGAGTAAAGACATGTGGATGTTCACAAAAAATTAAGTAGTTGTTTGTCGGATGTTGTTTGTCATCTGGAAGACTGCGGTTTTCTGCTTTGATGGCCAACGTTTGATTGTAAAGTTCAGTCTGATAATCCCACGCTTCGTTGTAGTCAAATAAGCCTAAATCAATAATTTTTGTTTCCTTGTTTCGAATAAAATTCATGGCCGGCAAATTTTCACCAATACAAGTTCAGAAAACGAGGTGCTGTTTATTTCATTTTGGCGAGCTCTTTTTTTACAAAGTCGACTGCCTCTTCCGGATCATCAGGATCAACTTGATTTTCTTTGGCGAGATAATACGATATCCAATCCGTAAGATGGATAAGATAGTAGTACTGTTCTAATAACGATGCGCCTTCTGCAACAATATCAATAATAGGATGCGAACGTTTTTCAAAATATTCGCGACAAATCTCCATTCGCTTTTCGACCCGATCATGGTCATGATCCGAATACAGATAAATTACCTGAGCTTGTTGTAAAATATTCTCAGGGAAACGCCAGCCCTCCATCTCGTTGTGATTCATTTCTGGAAATGTATTGACATGGGCAAGTTGTTTCGCGTTTTCATTTAGCTGATTCTGGAAACGGGTGGCCATAGCACTTAATCTTCCATCACAATAGATGATGGGTAGTTTACCTTTTAATTTTTTTGCCATAAGTTCTGCTTCTGCCTGAATTGCTTTTTCACCACGGTCAAGATATTCAATTGCATTTTCTGTTTCTTTAATGAATGCTGCTCCAATTAAGTTAGTGTGATACAAAGCATACAGCAACGATACCATCATATAGCCCAGCATGGCTCGTGGACTCTTAGATGATCCCGGTAATTGGATGAAGAACAAATTGTACTCTTTGGCCAATTCTAACATTTTCCCACCGGAAGTGATACAAATGATGTGCGCACGCTTTAGCATCGCTTTTTGTATGGTGGCCAGAGTTTCCTCAGTATTTCCACTAAATGAGCACGCAATAAAAAGAGTATGAGGACTAACAAATTGAGGTATGTTGTATCCTTTCGATACCGTGATAGGAATAGGTACTCTGCCAAAGGTTAACGATTCAACCAGGTTGGCGCCAATGCCTGATCCACCCATTCCAGTGATCAATATATTGCGTATGTCGCTTCCTGGCCTCACCAGATCTACAGATTGTCCGATCTTGAGAGCATGAGCCAAATGCAGTGTAAATCCTTCAATTAGTTTCTTCATTCTTCTAAATTAAATATCTTGGATAGGATTGTTTATTAAAGGGCAAGTTCAACCTATTCAATCAAAAATCTGGTGAATAAGCTTAAAGGTAGGATATTCTTATGAGCGATAAAATCAAAAAAGGGAAGGAAGGGGAGAGCCTCGCGGCAGAATATTTAATCAGCAAAGGTTTTGAGATAGTGGAGAGGAACTACCGGTATAAGCAATCCGAAATTGATCTGATTGTTAAGAAAAATAACTGGCTAATTTTTGTGGAAGTGAAATTTCGCTCTTCTGATGCTTATGGTTATCCCGAAGATTTTGTCGATTATAAAAAAGCAAAAAATATTGTGGATGGGGCTGAGCAATATACCTACGATAAAAACTGGCAAGGCAATGTACGGTATGATATTGTAGCCATCCGGAACATAAGCGGCAAGCTGGAAATCCGACATATTGAAGACGCGTTCTATTAGCTTGACTGCCTACCGCATCCTTGCCTACTGCCTACTTCTATTGCTACCTAACTGAATAAAGCTCTTTCCCCTTCTCATTCCATTCTTTACGAGTGAACGGCTTAAATTCTTTGTCAAAAGGTTCTTTGGGATAGCTTATAATTTTCTTGCGTTTGCCACTAGCATAGTTTTCGATCCAGTCACTTACTTTTTGATCCCATTTGTATTCTCCTTGCACTGCAACCGTACCATTTTCATGTAGCATATAATAATAACCTTCCCTCTCACCATATTCTATCGGGATGATCTCTTTCATTTTCTTGCGTTCGTTCGGGTCATAATAAGTTACAACTGATTCCTTCGGCCAGCCTTTGTAGTACTTTTCTTTGTCTTCCACCAAATCCGCGCGGTCATACCTCATCCAGCGTCCGTGTTTTGTGCCTTTGAAATAAATACCTTCTTCCAAAAGTGTTTCGCCCTGCATTCTTTTATAAGGACCATGTAGTAATACTCCTTTGCTTGGGTCGAACGTAGAGGTCTTCCGGATTTCTCTTCGGGTAAAATCATACCAGTAAATATCGCGGGCAAAGCTGCTCGGCTTTTCAGGTTTCCTTAAGTAATAGAAAAGTTCGACCGTAATTCGGTCGCCATACCCTTTTCGTGTAAATCCCTTTTTAGTCTTGATCCCATAGTAGACTTTCCTCTTTGGTTTCTTTTTTTTAGCATAGATGGGCTCTTCAATTTTTTCATCTAACTCCAACAAAGTGAAAGGCTTATCGGTATCAAAGGTAAACTGGCCTTCCTGGATGCGAGGCTCCGTGCCTTGGGCAATAAGCAGTGCTGGGGCGAGGAAAAGAATAAGGGGAACGAGGTTCTTCATATTACGAGCAAACGAAATTAAGAAAAAAATATTTTGATCATCCGAATTATTTGTTGTTGAAGTATTTTGATGTCAAAAGATATTCAATCGTAACTGGCCTGGATC
Source organism: Bacteroidota bacterium (assembly GCA_038043425.1). Taxonomy (GTDB): domain Bacteria; phylum Bacteroidota; class Bacteroidia; order Cytophagales; family Cyclobacteriaceae; genus ELB16-189. The sequence goes on along the minus strand of JBBTBZ010000008.1, from coordinate 154,881 downwards.
TTCCTACGTCCGCTCTGGTGCTAAAGAGAATTTGGAGAACTATCAAGATAGGATTACGCTGAATATACGTCAAAAAAAAATCGCGCTAACTCGAAATGTTGAGCTGCACGATTTACAAAATTAAAAATGTAGTAGCCTCTACTTAGCCAACCAATTCCACACTCCTTTTAATAAAACTAGTTAAGTCAGCGCCCGTCAGCATATTCTGTGAAAGTAAGGCAAGGTCGTATGCTTGTTTGGCAAGCTTTGCCTTTAGATCATCTGTTTCCGCTTTTAATATTTTCTGTACAATTTGATGATTGCCATTGATGGCCACATTGTAATTATCGGGCATACTACCCATGAATGACATTCCACCGCCACCACCTGTGCGAGCCATATCTTTCATTCTGCGCATCCACTCACTCATCGTAATGGTGACAGGAAGATCATCCGGTGAGAGGGGTTCTATTGCGAGTATCATGCTTTTATTATTGATCGCCTTTTCAAAAACGGTTTTAACGACATCTTCTTCCTCTTTGCTCAATATGCTCTCCATTTTTTCATCCTTTGCAATAAGCTTGTCAATGGTTTCGCTATCGACACGCTTCAACTGGGTGGTTTCCAGTTTCTGTTCCAAATTACCAATGAAATGGCTATCCAACACGCCATTCATGAGCAACACATCATAGCCTTTGGCCTTTGCCGATTGAATGAAAGCATCTTGCTTGCCAGCATCCGTAGTATACAAATACACCAGTTGTTTGTCTTTGTCGGTTTGTATAGTTTTTACTTTTTCTTTGTATTCTTCAAATGTGAAGTAATGTGTTTCGGTATTTTTAAGTAGAGCGAACTCTTTCGCTTTTTCATTAAACTTCTCATCACTGATGATTCCGTACTTCACAAAAATTCCGATGTCGTCCCACTTCTTTTCAAAATCCGGGCGGTCTTTCTTAAACATGTCCTGAAGTTTGTCAGCTACTTTTTTAGTGATGTGCTGACTGATCTTTTTTACATTAGAGTCGCTTTGCAAATAGCTACGCGACACGTTCAGCGGAATATCCGGGGAGTCAAGTACTCCGTGCAACAACATTAAGAAATCAGGCACAACTTCTTTTACCTCATCGGTAATGAATACCTGGCGGGAATAAAGTTGAATTTTATTTTTCTGTACCTCGAAATCGTTCTTCACTTTCGGAAAGTAAAGAACTCCGGTGAGGTTAAAGGGATAATCAACATTAAGGTGGATCCAGAACAATGGATCTTCCGTGAAGGGATAAAGCTCTTTATAAAATTTAAGATAATCTTCATCCGTTAGCTCTTTTGGAGATTTTGTCCACAGGGGAACTGTGTTATTAATGATGCGATCTACAGTTACCGATTTGTATTTTGGTTTGCCTGCCTGTTCGGCAGGCAGGTTGTCTTTGTCAACACCATCTTCTTGTTGTTCTTCTTTGGTACCAAACTTAATCTCTACCGGAAGGAACTTACAATACTTTTCAAGGATGCCTTTCAGTCTAAATTCGTCAAGGAATTCTTCAGAGTCTTCGTTGATGTGAAGAATTACATCAGTACCACGGATTTCTTTTGGAGCAGCAGAGAGTTCAAATTCTGTTGAACCATCACACTCCCATTTAGCAGCTTCGCTTCCTTCTACGAAAGATTTGGAAATAACTTCAACATTGGAGGCAACCATGAAGGCAGAATAAAAGCCCAGACCAAACTTTCCAATGATGTCTTTGCCATCCATTTTGTCTTTGAACTTTTCAACAAACTCTTCGGCACCTGAAAAAGCAATCTGGTTAATGTATTTCTTGATCTCCTCGCCCGTCATACCAACGCCTTTATCGCTTACTGTGATGGTCTTTTTCTTCTTATCAAAACTGACTTCGATTTTGATATCACCTAACTCGCCCTGAAATTCACCCATGGAGGCAAGTTTTTTTAGTTTTTGAGTAGCATCAACAGCATTGCTTACCAGCTCCCTTAAGAAAATCTCGTGGTCAGAATAGAGGAACTTTTTAATAATGGGGAAAATATTCTCGGTATGAATGGAGATAGATCCTTTTTCTTTAACGACTGCCATATGTGTATCTTTTTCTAGTTTAACGATCTAATAAACGGGTGTAAAACAAAATCCCCGCGATGTGCAGGGATTTCAAAAGTTGTTCCAATGACGCTTGAAGTGACAGGATGGCAGAAAAAGTAAGAGAATTTACCGATAGTGTTTCAAATGTGGAAGTACCTTTACTCCTTCATGGTTTTAGTTTCATTATATCGGTGGGGGGCTTGGCAGAGCACATTGCTCGAATACAACGATTGGATATTTAATCAAGTGATTGTCATGAACCAGCACTTCAAGCCAGCCGTCCATGGTGAAAGTTATTGTCGGCTACTTTCTTTTTATAATCAGGAAGGGAATGATCCAACACTCATTGGGATGCCATTACCCCCCTCCCAAATATTCCCTTATCAAATCAATCATGGTTTGCGGATAAAGTCCAAGCCAGACTAAAAGGAAGGTGAGTATGAACAAAGCAACGCCATTAACCCAATACATGCTTGGATTCATCGAGGACACTTTGCTGTCAACCGGTTTTTCAAACATCACCGCGATGATTTTAATATAATAAAAGAGGCCAATAACACTGTTCAGAGCCAGCATTATCACCAGGAGCCATTGCTGCACATTCACACCGGCAGCGATAATATAAAATTTGCCTACAAAACCGGCCGTGAGCGGAATGCCCGCCAACGAAAGAAGCATGGCGGTAAATGCCGCTGCCATCCAAGGCCTTACCCAAAACAGGCCCTGATAATCTTCTAGCCTTTCCGCATCGCGCTCATCGTCCGACAAAATTGAAATGATACCAAACGCACCAAGGCTGGTTACGAAATAGGCCACGAGGTAAAAGCACACGGCCTCCAAGCCCAGCTTGCCTGACGCCAGAAAAGCAACGAGCAGGTAACCCAGGTGCGCAATAGATGAATAAGCCAGTACACGCTTAACATTCGATTGCCGCAATGCCAGAAAATTTCCAATGAACATGGAGGCAATGGAAACGATGGTGAAGGTCATCACCATGGCAGGATAACGATACGCATCAATCTGTGTGAAGAACCTGACCAGTAACACCACCATTCCACCTTTCGAAACAGTGGCGATGAATGCTGTTACCGGTGCCGGTGCACCTTCATAAACATCCGGTGCCCACATGTGGAAAGGCACCACGCCCAATTTGAATCCAACCCCGATGATCATCAGACCCAATCCAGTGAGCAGAAGCAAGGGAATCTCATTTCCGGTTTTCATGTACGTTGCGATTCCCGTAAAATCCATTGACCCTGTCATCAAGTACACCAGTGCCATGCCAAGCAAAAGAAATGCGGATGAGAATGCTGCAAGTATTAAATATTTGATACCAGCTTCATCTGACTTTGCCCGCTTTCGCAAATAGGCAATCATGGCATATAAGGCTACGCTGAGAATTTCAAGTCCCAGGAAAAGGGAAACAAAATGCTTGCTGATCACCAGCATGGATGCTCCAAGTGTGGCCAGCAATATTAAAATGTAGTACTCTTCTTTTCTCTCTTCACGCTGTTCAAAATAAGCATATGAAATCATCACCACGATAAGTGTGCTCAACACTATGAGGCCGGTTATGAATGTGCCAAACCCATCAACAATAAAAAGTGGTTCAATGGAGAAAGTTTTATTGGAAGCGTAAGTCAACAGGTAATAGAAAATCCCGATCAAGCAGGCCAAAGTAACCCGATAAATTAATTTGTGGTTCCGCCTGATGACAATAGATACCGTGGCAATCAGTGAAGCTCCTACCAGCAAAATGCCAGGCAAGAGATTGAGAATAACTTCAGGGTTGCTAAGGTCAAGTTTATTCATGCTCGCCTTTCTTTATTGTTTGAACATTATTACCATTGACAACTTGTTTGGTGTAACTCACTTCAGCCGCAGGGGCAAAAGTTCTCTTTGCGGCATCAATCACCACCTGTGGAAAAAGTCCTAACCCAATAATGACTACTACCAGCGGCACTAAAATAAATTTTTCGCGCATGGACAGGTCAAGGATAGCGTGATGGCTGATTTCTTTCCCTAAAAAAACTTTTTGCATTATCCGCAGTGAATATGCAGTGGCTGCTACAATGCCAAGGGTTGCCACAAGGGTGTAAACCTTGTTCACCTGCCAGGTGCCGATGAGAGTAAGAAATTCAGCTACAAAATTTCCAAGACCGGGCAATCCAAGCGAAGCCAATACAAAAATGAGGGCAATTGTTCCCATGAATGGAACTTGCTTCCAGAACCCGCCCATGTTGGTTATTTCACGAGTGTGGATGCGTTCATAAATCGAACCTGCCAAAATAAACAAGGCACCTGTACTGATTCCGTGTGTGATCATTTGCATCACCACACCTTGCATGGCGAGTTCATTAAACGCAAAGACCCCCAAAATCACAAAGCCCATGTGGCTCACACTGGTGTAGGCCACCAAACGCTTAAGGTCAGTCTGCGAAAAGGCAAGAAAAGCCCCGTAAATAATTCCGACAACACCCAGCAGCATGGCCCAAGGTGCAAGTTCTGCGGAAGCAACGGGAAACAGAGGCAGGACAAACCGTATCAAACCATAAGCGCCTGTTTTCAACAGGAGCCCAGCCAAAATCAAACTACCTGCGGTTGGCGCTTGTGAATGTGCATCGGGTAACCAGGAATGAAAGGGAACAACAGGAAGTTTTACAATGAAGGCTGCGAAAAACCCCAGCATGAGCCAGCGTTCAACACCGGGAGACATTTTTGTGTCCAATAATTGGAAGTAGTCGAACGTATACACACCGGTTTGATTGCCATGAATAAAATATAAGCCGACTATGGCAAGCAACATCAGCAGCCCACTGGCCTGTGTGAAAATAAAAAACTTGTAGGCAGCATATCTTCGGTTTTCGTGGCCCCAAATGCCAATGAGAAAATACATGGGGACGAGCATCACTTCCCAGAAAAAATAAAACAGGAATAAATCCGTAGTGAGGAACACGCCTGTAATGCCGGCCAGCACCCACAAAATATTAAAATGGAAAAAACCAATGCGGTACTGGATTTCATTCCAGGAGATAGCTACAGACAAAATGCCGAGAAAAAAAGTCAGCACTAGCAGTAACAAACTTAGTCCATCCAGCGCCAGGGAAAAGTTTATACCAAAGCTTGGGATCCAGGCCACGCTGAATTTACTGATCCAGACAGATTCAGAATGGACTAACCCATTGCTTTGGACCCATATCCATAAAGCCATTACCAAATTAATCACGAATGCAGTTAATGAAATCCACCGCGAAAGTGAAGGGACCCATCGTTCAGCAATCCAGGCCATCAGTCCGCCTGCCATTAAAATGATTATGAATGTGAGCAAGATCATTCTGAATCGTTCTCTTTAACTTATTATCAATCCTATTGTTAAAATAACAATGCCGCCAATAACAATCCCCATCAGGTACCATCTTAAAATTCCATTTTGTGTGAATACGAAAAGACGATTGAACCCAATGGCCATTGTGACCACGCCTTCATACATTTTATCCACTACATCATTCTTGTTGATGTTAGCCAGAAAGACAAACGGTCGGACAAACAGGGCATCGTAGAGCCGATCAAAACCCCAACCGCTAAACCAAAATTGATGAAGGGTTTTACCAGATTCTTTGATTTTGTCTGATAACTCCGGGCTCTTAAGGTAAAACACGTAGGCAATATAAACTCCAGACAAGGCTACCACTGCGGCAATTGCCTGCATTATCCACTCTAAACTTTCTACATCCTGTTTTAATGATACTGAAGGCAACACGGGGTTTAATAAATCGGAAAACAGGGTGAAGTGCCCGAGGGTGTGCGGCAACTCAACGAATCCCCCGACCAGCGAAAGCACCGCGAGTACAATCAAGGGTGTACTGATTAGTTTTCCTGGCGCATGATTGACATGTGTTTTTTCTTCTCCAAAGAAAACAATGAACAACATTCTAAAGGTGTAAACAGATGTGATGAACGCACCAAGTAATGCAGCAAGAAAAAACCAAATGTTGCCGTTCTCTCCTGCCCAAGCCAGCCATAGAATCTGATCTTTGCTGTAGAACCCGGCCGTGATAAATGGAAGTGCGGCCAGCGAAGCTGCTCCAATCAGAAATGTCCAATAGATGACCGGAAGTTTACTTTTAAGCCCTCCCATTTTAAACATATCGTGTTCGTGATGAAGCGCCATGATCACTGCCCCTGCTGCCAGGAAGAGTAAGGCTTTAAAAAAAGCATGAATCATGAAATGGAAAATAGCTGCCGACCACGCGCCAACGCCCAGGGCCAAAAACATGTAACCGATTTGGCTAATAGTGGAGTATGCCAGAACCCGCTTCAGATCGTATTGGGTGAGGGCAGCAAACCCCGCCAGCAATAATGTTGTAGCCCCAATGGTCCCTACTACAATCAAGGCAACAGGCGCCAGTTCAAATATCACATGGGTGCGCGCGATTAAATAAACACCGGCCGTTACCATTGTGGCAGCATGAATAAGAGCACTTACCGGAGATGGGCCGGCCATTGCATCAGGTAGCCAGGTTTGTAATGGCAATTGAGCTGATTTTCCTACCGCTCCGCCCAACAATAACAATGCGATTATTAATGGTGGGTTGGTTCCCACTGTCCAGAGTTGGGGCGCTTGTGTGGCAATATCCTGGATGTTTAAGGTGTTGAATGCTTGAAACAACATAAACAATCCGATTGCCAAAGCAGTATCGCCAACGCGTGTAACGATAAATGCCTTGCGGGCTGCGTATCCGTTCTTCTCTTCCGAATACCAAAAGCCGATCAATAAATAGCTGCACAAGCCAACACCCTCCCAACCTAAATACATCAACACCAAATTATCCGCCAGCACCAGGATTAACATAGAGCATACAAACAAATTCAGGTAAGCAAAGAACCGGGCGAACCCCTCATCATCCTTCATGAACTCTATCGAGTAAACGTGGATAAGGAAGCCAACAAAAGTGATGACGAAAATGAAAACGAGCGAAAGCGCATCGAGGTGAAAAGCAAAAGCTGCCGAAAGTCCCGCCACATCAAGCCATTGCCAGGCAACATATTGGTAAGCATTAATGGAAGCTGATAAAAAATCAAACCCAACGAAAAGTGTTATCAAAGCGGCCAGGCCAACACTCCCCGCCCCGATAAAAGAATTAACCAGTCGGGAAAATCTGCTTCCGAACAGCACCAATATAAATGCCCCCAGAAATGGTAAAGTTGGTATGAGCCAGAGTAGATTCATTTTTCTTTCTCTTTATTCATCACCTCACCCTAATCCCTTCTCCTTTGGAGAAGGGGTTTGGGGATGAGGTCATCCATTCAATTTATTTGCTGCGTCACTATCTAATGTTTTCAATTGATAATAAATCTGGAGAATTAAAGCCAGGCCCACTGATACTTCTGCTGCCGCCATGGCCAAAATAAAAATGAACATAACCTGTCCATCGGGCTGCGACCATTTTGAACCTGCAATAATGAAAGCCAGTCCGGATGCATTCAACATAATCTCTACCGATACCAACATGAAAATAATATTGCGCCTGATGAGTACACCGATTAGGCCGAGCATAAATAAGATGCCCGAGAGCAGTAATGCGTGTTCTATTGGTATACTGTTCATAAGCTCATCTTTAGATTTTCATTCTTCTATTTTTTCTAAAAACCGGTGGACCACTTTTTTCTTTTTTCTTCCCAGGTGATAAGCACCCACAATACCGGCCATCAACAACATGCCGCTCAGTTCTACTCCTAAAATGTATTCGCCATACAGCGATAAGCCGACTGCCTTCGAATCAACTTGTAGATTTGATAAACCTGCTGTGGCTGTCGTATTAATGATATACACTAGTTCAACTAATAAAATGATGGAAAGAATTGCAGGGCCTATCCAGATACCTGGCGTTAGCCATTTTTTCTCTTGTTCCTTTGCCTCATCTTTCAAGTTGAGCATCATAATGACGAAAATAATTAGCACTACAATGGCACCGGCATAGACAATTACTTCCAACGCGGCAGCGAACGGTGCCCCCAGAATAAAAAACACTACCGCCAAGGCCAGAAATGAGACAACTAAGTAAAGGAGTGCATGGATAATATTGTATCGGGTAATTACCATAATGGTGGCCGCAATTGCAATGAGGGAGGATATGTAAAAAGTCAATTGCATAATTTATTTAGTAGCAGGACATAAGTGGTAAATAGCTAGACTATTCATATTAAAATACTTCTAATGTCTTGCATCTTATTTTCTAACTACGGTAATAAACTTTTCACGTCCACCGGGGGCAATTCATTCTCAGCCTGCCCTTTGTCTTTTCCTCCAATGGCCAATCCCGCCACTTTGTAGTAATTATATCCCGGATATTTCCCTGTCCCATCAATCAATAAATCTTTTTTTTCATACACCAGGTTTTGACGGTCGTATTCACCCATTTCAAAATCGGGTACCAACTGGATGGCGTAGGTTGGGCAAGCTTCCTCACAGTAACCACAGAAAATGCAGCGAGAAAAGTTGATTCGGAAAAATTCAGGGTATCTCCTTCCATTTTCATCTTCGGTAGCTTGCAGTGAAATGCAATCAACAGGACATGCCGCTGCGCACAAGTAACATCCCACACAGCGCTCACCCATATCCGGATCGCGTGTTAGCACAATCCTTCCGCGCCATCGGGCTGGCAGTTTTACTTTTTCCTCCGGATACTGAATAGTCTCACGTTTATGAAACGCGTGCAGGAAGACAAGCCACATACTTCTTACGATACTGAACATACTTTTCTTTTAATAATTTAAAATCTTACTTTCAAAGTCTGCAGAAGCCATTAACTAACTGCCTATTTTCTAAGTCCCCTTCATCAATTCTATTACTGCAGTCACCATGAGATTAACCAACGTCAAGGGTAACAATATCTTCCAGCCGAACTCCATCAACTGATCATATCGTGGCCGTGGCATGGAAGCCCGTAACAATATGAAAAGCGCGATGAAGGCAAATGTTTTCAGAATAAACCAAACTATAGGCGGTAGAAAACCTGGGCCATACCATCCTCCAAAGAACAGGCAAACCGTCAGGGCAGAGATAAGAGTAATGCCCAGGTATTCCCCAACGAAGAACAATCCGAACTTCATCCCTGAGTATTCCGAATGGAAGCCGGCAATGATTTCACTTTCCGCTTCCGGGATATCGAAAGGCAAACGGTGTGTTTCGGCAATTCCGGCCAGGAAGAATGTGATGAAGCCAACAAATTGTGGCAATACATACCACATTCCTTTTTGTGCTTCCACAATGTCATGGAGGCTAAACGAGCCAGTCATCACAACAACGCCCATCAAAGAGAGCCCCATGAAAACTTCATAGGAAATCATCTGTGCCGCGCCACGCATGGCGCCCAACAAAGCATATTTGTTATTAGAGGCCCAGCCTCCGAGAATAATACTATAGGCGCCCATAGATGACATCGCCAGGAAAAACAAGATTCCGATGTTCAGATCAACAACGATAATGCCTGGAGCAAAGGGTACGATGACAAAACTCATCAACACGGTGATAGCGACAATGGCCGGGGCAATCACAAAGACTTTTTTGTCCGCGAATGGTGGTATCCAATCTTCCTTAAAGAAAAGTTTTATAGTGTCCGCCAGAACAATCAGCACTCCAAAGGGACCCGCACGATTAGGACCGTAGCGATCCTGCCACAGCGCCAGTAATCTGCGTTCCAGCCAGATGAGCCCCGGTGCTACCACGAGAAGTCCTGCGAGGACTCCGCCTACTATGTACCAATGTTCTGCAGTGCTCAAGTGTTAATGTGTTTATGTGCTCAAGTTCTAAGTGTTAAAGTTTAAGCTTTACTTTACTCTTTCTCATTATTTTATTTCTGTCCAATCGGGCAAATTGAAATACTCTGTGTTTGATAATCCTACAGGCAAACCAACAAGGCCATTAGAAATCGTTTGATTGACTATCAATGGAAGTTGATATGATTTGGAATTGATTGTTACAGTCACCATCTCTCCTGGTTCCTTACCGATCCGGCTTGCGTCCTCGTGACACATCGCGATATAAGGTTTGGGCGATCGTTCTGCAATTCCAGGAGAAAGTGAACTCAATTCTTCCGACCCGAAAATGTGATGTAGGGGAACAACATAGAATTCGTTATTCCTCGGCTTAAAAGCAGGAGGAACATTGGTAAAGTAAGGGGTTGAATTTTCTTTTGGTTCAATAAGTCGTATGCCGGGATCACCGCCCCGAAGAGCGCCACCAACTTCTTCCTGATACTTGTTAATGGATTGAACGGAGTTCCAACCTGGAGACCAAAAGAATGGTATCATAGCGGAAGGAGGTGCAGCGCGAAGCCCTTCCATTGTATACGACAATGGTGAGTCCGGATCTTCAGGAGGTTTTGGCTCACTCACATTAATGTTTGCATTCATGGCGGTGCGTCCACTGTAGCGATGAGGTTCTCGCGGTATTTTTTGTCCACTAATACGAAACTCTTCATCAGGCGAAATTTTCTCTACGCCTTTAAGGCGATCAACTTCATCAACAATAGCTTGCACTACATCGCCATGATTTTTCCAATGGCTTAATCCTTTCCTTTCCAAACATTCACCCATTTGAATAAGCCAACGCCAACTTTCTTTACTTCCATTGGCAGGTTCATACACCTGGAAGAACCGCTGTGCTCGGCCTTCATTGTTAACCAATGTTCCGTCCGCTTCCGCGAAAGTCCCAGTTGGAATCAATACAGTCGCTTTTTTTGTGGTTGAAGTGACCGTGTGGTCAATGACAACAGCTTTTTTGCCGGAAGAAAAGAACTGATCAACAGAGGCTGCATCCGCGTGACGATAAAGATCATTTTCCAAAACTATAACCGTCTCAACCTTTCCCATTTGCACAGCCTCAATTGCCTTGTTCAGCGAATTGCCACCCAGCATGCTGAGACCCATTGAGTTGCAATCTGGCAACGTCAAAACAATTCCTGTTTTTGAATTCTTTTTATGCAATGCAGTAGCAATGTTCGAAGACGCGTGTAACAGCTCTTCCGATCCGTTTGAAGTCCCCGAAATGATAACCGGTCGTTCTGCATTCATCAATGCTTTCGCAATGTTTTGGGCAAGCGTTTGTTCATCAGAAGTAAGGTCCGTTACCAGGGGAGCGCTTGGGTCAATACCATTGGCAACAGCAAATCCAAGACGCGCGATATTTTCAGGAGAAGCATGATAAACATGGGTTGCCACATCATCCAACTTTGTTGAGGTTAGGGATGCAATGAAAAGAGGCCCTTTATTTTCCTGGATCAATTCCCTGGCGGCCGCATCGTGCCATGAAGGTATACTTGCCTTTAAAGCATCCTTCATGGGTTGTTGTTTGACGGATTGGCGAATGGCCAGAGCAAGCATGGGTGCCGTATTGGTAAGATCTTCACCGAGAACAAATACCGCATCAGCTTGTTCGACTTCCTTGAGAGAATACGAGCGTGCTGGCCCCTTTGAAAGTATGTTAACCACAAGATTGGCTAATAGAAATTCCTTTTCAGATATGCCTTGAAAGTAATTATCATCGCCAACTAATTTCTTTAGAGCAAAATTTGACTCAATGGATGCCCGGGGCGAACCTATGCCAATAATGTTTGAATTTTTTAGTGACGAAATTTCCTTTAACAATTTATCTAAAGTCACTTCTGCACTTACCCCGTTTTGAACAACAGGTATGCGCACTCTTGAGGGTGCGTTAACAAACTCGTATCCAAAACGACCACGATCGCAGAGAAAATAACCGTTTACTTCACCGTTATACCTACTTGTAATGGAACGAAGTGAATTGTAGCGCTCCCCGGCAATGATGTTGCAACCCACGCTGCAATGCTGACAAATGGAGGGAGCCATAGTCAGGTCCCACTTACGTGTATAATGTTGCTTTAATGTTTTGTCTGTAAACACCCCGGTTGGGCAAACTTCTGCGAGGTTCCCGCTGAACTCACTTTCCAACACGCCATCTTCATGTCTCCCAAAATAGACATTGTTGCGTGAAGCAAACGCATCCAGGTCTTTGCCTCCGGCATAGTCCTTATAAAAACGGACGCACCGGTAGCATTGAATGCAGCGGTTCATTTCATGATTGATGAACGGGCCGAGGTATTGATTTTTATAAGTGCGCTTTTTGTAATTGAACTGGCGATAGGCATGGCCCGTCATCACAGTCATATCCTGAAGATGGCAGGAGCCGCCCTCATCGCACACGGCACAATCATGAGGATGATTGGTCATCAGCCAGCCAATGACATGCTCACGGAATTCTTTGGCTTCAAAATCGGTGATGGAAATACGTTGGTTGTTGGTTACAGGCTCCATACAAGACATTATCAGCCGGCCTTTCTTATCGTTCTCATCTTTGAAGACTTTAACGGCACATTGACGACAGGCACCCACCGACCCTAATGCGGGATGCCAGCAGAAGTAAGGCAGGTTTAACCCAAGCGTGAGACAAGTCTCAAGCAAGTTCTTTCCCGAACTTACTTCAAAGGGTTTGTTATCAATATAAATTGTAGCCATTTAAGATTCGTAATCAGCTTTCAAGTCACGCTATTAAATTTTATGGTTATTAACCATTGATCATCTCCTTAACTCTATTATATGAACAATTTTTCTCCCGAATATGCTTTTCAAAATCATTCCTGAAATATTTCAATGCACTTTGCAAAGGTTCCATTGCACCGGGAGCGAATGCACAGAACGTATTGCCGGGGCCCAGGTACTTCGTATGAAATTCCAACAAGTCCATGTCTTCCGGACGACCTTCACCATTTTCGATGGATATTAAGATTTTTTCTACCCAGGGAATACCTTCACGGCATGGTGTGCAAAATCCACACGACTCTTGTGCGAAGAAATGTTCAAGGTTTTTTACAAACCCTACAGGGCAAGTTTTATCATCCATCACTACTATGGTTCCCGTGCCTAGGCGACTTCCCGCAGCCGCAACTGAGGTATAATCCATTTTCACATCAAGATGTTCTTCTACCAGGAAATCCGTTGATGCCCCACCGGGCAACGCCCCACGAAACTTCAGCCCGTCTTGCATCCCACCGGCATGTTCTTCAATTAATTCACGAAGTGTAACTCCCATGGGCAACTCCCAGGCCCCGGGTTTTTTTACCTTGCCGCTTACACCATAGATTTTTGTTCCGGCATCTCCTGTTAAACTCAATTTCTTAAACCACTCAGCGCCATTGTTAATAATGTGAGGGAGACAGCAAAGTGTCTCCACATTGTTCACAATAGTTGGCTTTCCGAAGAGTCCGCTTATTTGTGGAAAGGGGGGCTTGGCTCGTGGTGTGGCACGCTTTCCTTCCAATGAATTCAGAAGTGCAGTTTCTTCTCCACACATATATCTTCCAACTCCAGTATGCAAGTGCATTTGCAGGTCATATCCGGATCCCAAAATGTTTTTCCCCAAGTATCCGGCACCTTCAGCTTCATCAATTGCAGTAAGAATGGCTTGAGCAGCAGTCTTGTAAGCCCATCTCAAGTATACATAGGATATATCGGCTTGAATTGCGTAGGCGGCAATGATCATTCCCTCAATTAACTGATGAGGTGTGCTCTCCAATAAAATCCTGTCTTTAAATGTTCCAGGTTCCATCTCATCAGCATTGGTGATGAGATATTTTGGTTTGGGGGCATCGAGCGGAACAAAACTCCATTTCAACCCGGTGCTGAATCCGGCTCCGCCTCTTCCTCTCAGGTTGGACTCTTGAACGAGTTTCTGAACTTCTTTGGGAGTCATCGTCAACATCTTCCGCAAAGACTGATAACCACCAACTGTCTCATACTCCTTCAGGCTAAGTGGCCTTCGGTCTTCGCGGATGTGCTGTGTGAGTGGTCTCTCCATTGCTTTATAAATCGGTAGGTAAGCGGTATTCGGTAATAAGTAAACGGTATGAACAAACCGATTACCTCTTACTGGTTACCGATTACCATTTCGGTATTTCAAAAGTATTTCATCCAACTGTGCAATCGTTACATTTCTATATAAATCGTTATCAATCATCAACGCGGGGGCGCAATCGCAAGTGCCGAGACAACAATTGGGCAAGACCGTGAATTGGCCATCGGCCGTAGTCTCACCGTATTTTATTCCAAGGCGATTGAAAAGTTCATCCCGTAAATTTTCGTATCCCATTACCCAACAACTAATACTGTCGCAAACTAAAATGACATGCTTGCCTACTTCTTTACGGAAAATCAGATTATAAAAAGTAGCCACTGAATCCAATTCCTCCGGGCTCATGTCCAGCAACTTCGCCACATCGCGCAAGCTCTCATCCGAAACCCACCTGCGATGTTCTTGAACAATTTTTAGGGCTTCAACACTTGCTGCTTTTTTATATGGCACCAGTTCGATGGCGTGTTCTATTTCATGTTTCTCCTCTTGCGTTAACATATAGTTACCTATCAATATCTGCTAATACATAATCCATTGCGCCTAAAATGCTAAGCATATCTGCCACGGTGTAACCCTTGCTGATGTATGGCAGCATTTGCATGTGGGCGAACGATGGTGTGCGCACCCGCATTCTGTACGGAGAGGTGTTACCATCGCTGATAGCATAGTAACTGTTGGCCCCTTTTGTTGCTTCGGTACAAATCATGGCTTCACCCGGAGGGATGACTGGTCCCCAGCTTACATTCAGAAAATGCGTAATCAATGTTTCGATATCCTTCATCGTCTGCTTTTTGATGGGAGGGGTAGTCAAGGGATGACTGGACTTGTACGGTCCTTCCGGCATATTTTTCAGGCACTGCTCAATTATGCGGAGGCTCTGGCGCATTTCTTCCACGCGCACGAGAGCCCGGTCAAAACAGTCACCATTGTTTCCGGTCGGTATATCGAATTCAAAATTTTCATACCCCGAGTAAGGCTGTTTTTTGCGAAAGTCCCATTCCAACCCTGTGGCCCTGAGGTTTGCACCAGTCGCTCCCCACTCAATAGCTTCCTGCCTGGTGAATATCCCAATGCCAACCGTTCTTGCTTTGAACAAGCTATTAGCGATCACCATCTGGTCATACTCTTTCAACTTTTTAGGAAAGTAGTTCAGGAAGTTTTTCACAAGTGTATCCCAGCCATTCGGAAGGTCTTGTGCCACACCACCAATGCGGAACCAGTTCGGGTGCATGCGGCCTCCGCAAACGGCTTCTACAATGTCAAATATTTTTTCCCGATCGGTAAACATGTAAAATACGGGCGATAGTTGCCCGACATCCTGTGCAAAAGTGCCATACCATACCAAGTGGCTGGCGATCCGGAAAAACTCGCACATCATCACACGGATAACTTTTGCACGCTCGGGCACTTCAATACCAGCCAGTTTTTCCACAGCCAGTAAATAGGCAAGATTATTATTGACCCCTCCGAGATAATCTATTCGATCCGTGTACGGAATGTAAGTATGCCACGATTGTCGCTCGGCCATTTTCTCCGCACCACGGTGATGAAAGCCTATGTCAGGCACAGCATCTACAATATCTTCTCCATCAAGTTGAAGGATTATCCTAAGCACTCCGTGCGTGCCTGGGTGTTGAGGTCCAATATTCAGGAACATGAAATCAGAATCATCGCTGTGTGTTTCCAAACCCCATTCCTCTGGTTTGAATTGCAAAGCCGATTGCTCACGGTCCACTTTCTCATCAAAGAGGCGGAACGGCCCCATCTCCGTAGCTCGCGCTGGGTGTTCCTTCCGCAGGGGGTGACCTTCCCACGAAAGTGGCATTAAAATTCTCTTTAGGTTTGGATGGCCGTGGAAATTGATTCCAAACATGTCAAACACTTCGCGCTCATACCAATTAGCGTTCACCCAAAGTCCAGATATGCTTGGAGCAGAAGGTTTGTCTTCTGTGAGCGCGACCTTTAAGCGTAGAAAACAATTTCGACCAAAAGAAAAGAGGTGATAGACCAATGTGAATTGTTCTGATGGATAACCGTCTTCTTTCTTCCGGGGTCTTTCATCAATAGCGGTGAGATCATATAAAAAAAGAAACGGCTTTGATATGCCGTTCTTTAGATATTGCAAAACCTCAGTGATTTTTGAAGAGGGCATCCAGAGGGTGAGAATATCATCCCTGGTTGCCTGTCTGGAGAAGTTATCCTCCCCAAACTTCAACTGCAAAAGTTCTGTCAGACCGAGGTCGTTTGTCATATGCTCGTCCCAACCCTTTTCCTCTGGATAAGGGTCATCTAGGGAATTTTTAAATTTCGTCCGGTGACTTGAACGTTGTCATCTTCATCCGTTGATCGTGCTTCATATTTTTCACCGAAATTTTCTTTGGCCTGATCACGCCCTGGTCTCCGATCATCCAACTCAACGGACGTTGCTCTGCACCAACCCGGGCTTGCAATAAAGTGAGTCCTTCCATAAAAGCATCAGGTCGGGGAGGGCAACCTGGGACATATACATCCACCGGCAAAAATTTGTCAACGCCTTGCACTACACTATAGATATCATACATGCCGCCTGAGTTGGCACATGAACCCATGGAGATCACCCAACGTGGTTCCATCATTTGCTCATGCAACCGCTTAATGATAGGGGCCATTTTTATAAACACTGTTCCCGCAATAATCATCACATCGGCTTCACGCGGGGTGCCCCGTATCACTTCTGCGCCAAAACGCGCTACATCGTATTTTGGTGTCATGCTGGTAGCCATTTCCACAAAGCAGCATGACAATCCGAAGTGAAAAGGCCACATCGAATTTTTTCTCCCCCATCCCAATAAATCATTCACCGTGCTCAGCACCAGACTCTGCCGGACGGCTTCTTCCATGGAGCCCGTTCCACCAATAGCGCTTGCAGGTTCCTGCACATCACTCAGCCACCACTTCATCCTTATTCTTTTTAGTTAATTTTTTATACGCTTTCAAAATCTTTTTTCCATCCGGCCCGAAGTCCAGGGCACCATTCTTCCATTCATAGAGCAATACAATCAGGAGGAGAAATATAAAACCAAGGACTCCGGCAAAACCAAGCCAGCCTAATTCTTTGAAGGCAATGGCCCAGGAAAAAATAAAAATTGTCTCAACGTCAAAAATGACGAAGAGCATAGCAATTAAATAAAATTGGGAAGAAAACCGAAGTCGTGCGCCACCTGTACTGAGGATTCCACCTTCATAAGGCTCATCGGTTGCGCGGTCTTTATGATGTTGGCCCACTACGTACGAAAGTCCGAGAATGCTGCCAATGAGTGTGAAGACTATTGCAGCATAGGCCAGGAGTGGCCACAAAACAGTATTATCACTTGAACTTTCCAAAACAGGTTTGCCTCCAGCAAATCATTTTAAGTTCTAATAATTATGAAACACCAATAAAAAAAAGGAAAACTCGCTTCACCCCGATGAAGGTGCCATCCGCCTGACAAAAATCAAGGTATAATTTTTAGTTAGAAAACAAAAGAAATGTTCACAACAATTTCCTTCATGGGTACCCGAACGTTATTTTGAGATACACTGGTGCACGAATGAGTCTTTATTCAGCACCATTGTTGGGAATGATTCCAAGGCATAGCTTTCACAAACCTTATTTATATGCAGGTTAAATGCTTTCGCTAAGGTTTGCCAACAGGTCAGCAGTCTGGTATTTAAGTGATGAAAAAATTGTTCCAAAGGTTAAGGCCCTGGGGTATTAATCCCCGGCCAAAGCAGGCGCACTTTTTTCCTGTGCCACTTCAATCTCCTCTCCATCACGATTGAGAAACCTAAACTCAGTAATGGCCAGCGATGTATCCTTAACTAAGGTTACCCAACTTTTGTATTTAAAATACCATCGCATACGTTGGGAAATCAAACCGGTGGTGAAATAAGCATGTAGAAACGGATGAAGCGCCAGCACTAAATGCTTTTCATTTTGCTTCACCAGTAAATGATCAATATGTTTTTGTACCTGATCGGAAACAAGAATCGAGGCTGTAATTTTTCCAGTGCCATTGCAAGTAGGACAGGCTTCTTTGGTGGCAATATTCATTTGCGGGCGCACTCGCTCGCGGGTAATTTGCATTAACCCAAATTTTGAAAGAGGCAATACGGTATGTCTGGCCCGGTCATTGGCATCCATCTCATCCTTAATGGTTTTGAAAATGACCTTCTTATTTTCGGCACTGCGCATATCAATGAAATCCACCACAATGATTCCCCCCATATCGCGTAATCGAAGCTGACGTGCAACCTCCCTCGCAGCCTCAATATTGACAGACATGGCCGTGGTCTCCTGATTTTCTTCGCGATTGGATTTATTTCCACTGTTCACATCGATTACATGAAGCGCTTCGGTGTGTTCGATGATCAGATAGCCACCACCTTTTAAACTTACGGTTTGGCCAAAAACAGATTTTATCTGCTTCTCAATACCATAGTGTTCAAAAATTTTGGCCTTACCGGTGTATAGTTTAACTATTTTTTCCTTTTCTGGAGCAATTTTGTGAATATAGCTCCGTACCTCATCATAGATCTTTTTATCATCAACATGGATATTGTCATACGACTCGTTGAGTACATCGCGAAGGATGGAAGAGGTTTTGTTCAGCTCGCCAATTATTTTTTCCTGGGGGTTAGCATTAACCAAACGGGTCATACCCTCTTCCCATGTCTTCACAAGATTACGAAGGTCCTTGTCTAAGTCAGCAACTTCCTTGCCTTCTGCAACAGTGCGAATGATCACACCAAAATTTTCGGGTTTAATAGATTGAATGAGGCGCAATAGTCGTTTACGCTCATCGTTGCTCGTAATCTTTTTGGATACGTTTACAGACGTAGCGAATGGTACCAATACCAGGTATCTGCCGGGTATGGAAAGATCGCAAGAAAGTCGTGGCCCTTTTGTAGAGATCGGTTCTTTTACAACCTGAACCGGAAGAATGTGATTTCGCGTAAGCTGTTGGCCAATCTTGCCATGCTTGTCGATGTCTTTCTCAAGTTGAAACCTATCCAACTTGCCTCCGGTGATCTTTTTCGCGCGGACTAGTTTGGTAAACTTTTGTAATGAGCTGAACTGTGGTCCGAGATCCAGGTAATGAAGGAAAGCATCCTTTTCATACCCAATGTCGATAAAAGCTGCATTCAGCCCCTGAACTACTTTTTTTACAGTGCCCAGGTAAATGTCACCAACTACAAACTTGCTTCCTTCCGCCTCTTGATGAAATTCTACAAGTGATTTGTCCTTAAGAAGAGCTATCCGACTTCCTTCCTCTGTCGCACTAATTATGAGTTCGTTACTCAAAGGAATTAAGGGATAAATTTTTATTAAAGGAGTAGGAACGAAATTTTACGTCCCTATTTCTTCTTATGTCTATTTTTTCTCAAACGCTTTTTGCGTTTGTGTGTAGCCATTTTGTGTTTTTTTCTTTTTTTACCGCTTGGCATAATTTTTTTGGTTTTCCCCTTTCTCATTCCCGCCATAGGAAGGTGTATAAGAACAGAAGGGTTAGTTTAACAATTGTTTATTTTAAATCTTGTAGATAAGAATCTACCGTAGCCAGGACGGAAGGATCGTTATCTAACTTTTTTACTTTTTCAAACTGTGCTTTCGCTTTGATTTTTTCTCCTTTGTTCATATAGGCAACTCCTAAAAGGAGTTGACCTTGCACATGATTTGGATTTACTGCTGTTAGTGCCAGTAGTCGTTCAATAGCTTTATCATACTGGCCAGACTGAACAGATAACATGCCCATATTAAATAAAGCTGTTTCATTTTTGGGATCTTCCACCAATATCTCGCGCAACATCATGATGCCTTGCATGGGTGAAGTCGAGCTTAAGTAGGTCATAGCCATTTTTGCCTTTACTTCATAATTTTTCGGGTCTTTTTCCAATACTTTCCCTAAAAAATCGCGAGTTTTTGTTGCCAACAAATCCCTCTTTTCAGGGTCCATTGCAAACGTATAGGCCTCATAATAGCTGTTACCGGCTTTCATAAAACTTTCCTGAGTGTTAAAGAACGTTGCTGCTTCTTCAGCAAACCATGCAGCGCTATCAAATTGGCCTGCACGCATATACAAGTCAGCCAAAGAGTCGGCAAAGATAGTATTTTTTTGATCTTCTGTGCCACTTACATACTGTGCCCTTAACTCTTTGATGGTTTTGAGGATATCTTGCGAAGTAGAAGCATGTGGAGCTGAAGTTTTTTCAGCGTTCATATCGGAAGCTTCAGGTCCAGCAGCCAACTGACTTTCATTTTCCACTACCACTTTTGGTAATAAGAAAATCAACCAAATAAAGATGGCACAAACAGCAAATAAAATAATGCGGGTCTTCAACATTGAATTAACCGATTAGCCTATAAATGCCATTGCAACAGTAATGGAAAAGAGAATTGAGTAGTGCATTTAGGTTAGAGCGTTTTCTACTTAGCAGATTGAAAATTGGGCATTGGCTAAATTGCAAATTTAGGAGCAGGCTAATTTTTTTCTGCAAGCTGCTTTACCTTCTCGCTGTTTTTGATCTTGTTGATAAAAACTTTGGCAGGTTTGAAACTTGGAATATAATGCTCATCAATAACAATAGCAGTGTTGCGCGATATATTACGGGCGATTTTTTTCTTTCTCTTTTTATTGATAAAGCTTCCAAAACCTCTGACGTATATGTTCTGGCCACTGGCCATAGAGGATTTGATAATACTAAAGAATGCTTCTACAGAGGCGGAAACATCTGCTTTGTCAATGCCGGTTTTGTCAGCGATTTGATTGATAACGTCTGCTTTGGTCACGGTGATTTAGTTTTAAGGATGTAAAAATTCAGGTCGGCAAATTTAAGAGCAGAACCGTCAAACGCAAAATGAAATCTTTGATAATCAAAATTTTAACTGTTATCGTGCCGATAAAATCCGCCAGAAGATATAGATACATTCAGGTTAAGATATTAGAAAACCATTGCCAAAGGCATGGATTCCCATAATTGACGGGAAATTGTAGGTTTGTTTCTCTTAATACGTTTATGGTCTTCCAGAAAAATAAAAATGACGAATTTCAACATTCTGTTGTTAAGCAATTGAACCAGAAGTCTGAATTTGATCTGACTGTGGCTGAAAGCAGGAAGTTTTCTCAGAAAATTATCTCGTGGTATGGTGAAAACAAACGCAACCTCCCTTGGCGCAATACAAAAGACCCCTATAAAATCTGGCTTTCCGAAATCATCCTCCAGCAAACACGAGTTAGACAAGGTCTACCTTATTACTTGAAATTTGTTAAACAATTACCAACTGTCTTTTCTTTGGCGAAGGCAAAAGAGCAAGAGGTGTTAAGCCTTTGGCAAGGATTAGGCTATTACACGCGCGCCAGGAACTTGCATCAATGTGCCAAAGACGTGGTAGAGAAATTCCAAGGTGTATTTCCCAATAATTTTAATGATTTACAAAGATTGCGTGGCATAGGATCATACACGGCAGCCGCTATTGCTTCTATTTCTTTTAGAGAGCCTGTTGCCGTGGTGGATGGTAATGTATTTAGGGTGTTGTCCAGGATTTTTGGTATTGATAAAGATATTTCCCAATCTAAAACCAAGGATTTCTTTTTTGCACTCGCGAATGAATTGATGTCAAAGGAACAACCCGATGAATTTAATCAGGGTGTAATGGAATTTGGGGCCACTCATTGCCTGCCAAAAAATCCATTATGCAGGGAATGCATTTTTTCAAAACAATGCATCGCCAATAAACACGACCTTCAAACCGTGCTGCCAGTGAAAAGTAAAAAGCAAAAAATAAGAAAAAGATATTTCTATTATTTTGTGAGCCATAAGAGCAAGAAAATATGGATGAAAAAACGGACTGAAAAGGACATTTGGCGGGGACTTTTTGATTTCTATTTGATTGAAACTACCAAACCGGTAAACATTGATAAACTAGGTGAGAAAGATGAGAATCTTGGGAAATACAAATTGATAGCCGTAAGTAAGACGTATAAGCATATATTGTCACATCAGCACCTCAAGGCTCGTTTTATCTCGGTAAAAACAGTCAAGTTGAAAAGAAAATTTAATAATGACTTTAAATATTACACACCCACTGAAATTAAAAAATTGCCAAAACCGGTGTTAGTTCTTCAATACCTCAGAGATGAAGGTATTCTGGACTAAACCCTTCCAGGCAAAATCTCTGTTGATAAAGATTCATTTGCTCAAGAATCTAAATCAAATTCATTTTGATATTTTTGTGTATTATTATCCATACTTAGGAATTGAATTCAAACGAATCTCTTAATCAATATTTATATGTCAGGCGTTAACAAGGTAATTTTAGTGGGAAGATTAGGAAAGGATCCTGAAGTACGCAATCTGGAAAATGGGGCAACGGTGGCCAACTTTACCATGGCCACTTCTGAAAGCTATAAAGACAAGACAACAGGTGATAAGAAAGAAATCACAGAGTGGCACAATATTGTCTTATGGCGTGGACTTGCGGAAATAGCTGCAAAGTATTTGCACAAGGGCGACCTGGTTTATATTGAAGGTAAACTACGCTCGCGATCCTGGGAAAAAGAAGGAGTGACCCGTTATACCACTGAAATAATTGGCGACAACATGACTATGCTTAGTACAAAGCCTGGTGCTAGCAGCAATCCGGAATACAAACCTTCAGTTCCGCAGCAAACCACTGGCAGTGCCGATTATCGACCTTCGCCAGATCCAACAACAGATGACCTTCCGTTCTAAGACGTAATTTTCGGAATGATGAATTTTGAATGGAATAGAGGTTTATCATTCAAAAGTTGGACAAGTTGGTTTCTTATTGGTCTTTCACTTGCCACAAGTTCTTGCTCAAAATCCCATCAGCCAAAGCCAAAGGGCTATAACCGCTTTAATCTCCCCGATGCCACCTATTTGCTGTTGCCCGATACATTACCCTATCGTTTTGAATATTCTGCACACGCAAGATTACTCAAAGACACTTCCTGGGTGAGTGAACGGCATTGGATTGAAATTTACTATCCGGAAATCAAGGCGAACATTCACATTACGTATAAACGAATCAACAATAATCAACAGTTGTTGAAGGAATTTTTGGATGATGCGTACATGCTCACGGCCAAACATCAAATCAAAGCCTATTCGATTGATGAAACCCTGATCCGGACACCTAATGGTAAGACCGCCATCATGGCCGAGCTGGATGGCGAAGTGCCCAGCCAATTTCAATTCACCATGACAGATTCTACTAAGAACTTTTTACGAGGTGCTCTTTATTTTAATACCAAAGTCCAGAACGATTCGCTACGGCCTGCTATAGATTACGTAAAGAAGGACATGATGCGGATGATCAATACGCTGGAATGGAGGAACTAAGTTCTACGTGTTAAAGTGAAGAAGTGTTAATGTCGTTGTGTTCTCATCGGTCAAAAATTAACTTTAGCGCCTCAACACTTTAATACCTAAGTACGTTGCCTTCTTTCTTCGACACTTCTATTGAATTCCTAAAAGGTGTAGGCCCACAGCGTTCAGTGTTGCTGCAAAAGGAATTAAACCTCTTTACATTTGCCGATCTCATTCAATACTATCCATTCCGCCATGAGGATCGTACTAAGTTTTACCTCATTAAGGAAGTAAATGAACAAATGCCCTTTGTTCAAATTAAAGGTAAGATCACCACTATGGACTTGAGAAGCGGAGGCTTCAAGAAACGACTTGTTGCTTCTTTTACCGATGGAACCGGGGTGTTGGAATTGGTCTGGTTTCAGGGCATCTCCTGGGCAGTGGAAAAAATCAAACCAGGTATTGATTATGTCATTTTCGGAAAGCCCAATCGTTATGGTAAAACGATCTCTATCGCTCATCCCGAAATAGAGCTGCTTAGTGCAAAAAGCGAGAAAGGCAATTTTCTGCTGCCAGTGTATTCACTCACCGAAAAATTAAAAGCCAGGCACATTGACAGTAAGTTGATTTCCAAACTACAGCAGGAATTATTAAGAGCTGCACAACAGCATATTCGCGAGACTCTGCCAGATACCCTTATAAGAAAACATAAATTATTATCTAAGAAAGCAGCCCTCTTAAACATCCATTTTCCACAAAGTCTTGAGCTATTAAATCAGGCCCAGCAACGGCTAAAATTTGAAGAATTATTTTTTATTCAGTTACAGTTGTTGAAGCTGAAATTAGTCAGGCAGGAAAAATTTAAAGGACAAATTTTTAAAGATACGGCCATCCTGACAAGCTTTTACAAGGAACATTTACCATTTCTCCTCACCGAAGCGCAGAAGTGCGTAATCCGTGAAATTTATACGGATATGAAGTCAGGTAAACAAATGAACCGCCTTCTTCAAGGTGATGTAGGGAGCGGGAAGACAATAGTTGCCTTCATTTGTATGTTGTTGGTGATCGGCAGCGATGCTCAGGCAGCCTTAATGGCACCCACTGAAATTCTCGCGCAACAGCATTTTAATAACTTAAAAAAATATGCC
The DNA here is from genome assembly GCA_038043425.1 of Bacteroidota bacterium. GTDB lineage: Bacteria > Bacteroidota > Bacteroidia > Cytophagales > Cyclobacteriaceae > ELB16-189. Next base: position 130,388 of record JBBTBZ010000008.1, on the reverse strand, counting down.
AATCCGGTTGGCGTGACCATCGCCTTGCTCACGGGCTCCACAAAGAAAAGGGTTCGAAAGAAGTTGCATGAACAGTTGCAAAGTGGAGAATTGAAAATCTTAGTGGGAACACATGCGCTGCTGGAGGATCAGGTTCAGTTTCATAACCTGGGCCTGTCAGTGATAGATGAACAACATCGATTTGGAGTAGCACAGCGTTCAAAGCTTTGGCAAAAAAATTCAGGGTTGCGTCCGCATGTGTTGGTGATGACAGCCACACCCATTCCACGCACATTGGCTATGACGCTTTATGGCGATTTGGAAATTTCAGTTATTGATGAATTGCCAATAGGAAGAAAGCCAATCAAGACCATGCATCGATATGATTCACATAGGTTGCAAGTAAACGGATTTCTTAGATTGCAGATAGAGGAAGGTCGTCAAGTGTACATAGTGTATCCTTTGATTGACGAGTCTGAAAAACTTGACCTCAAACATTTGATGGATGGATATGAAAGTGTTACTCGTGCCTTCCCGGATTTTCCCATTAGTATTTTACACGGTAAGATGAAACCAGAAGCAAAAGATTTTGAGATGGCACGTTTTGTTAAAGGAGAAACAAAAATCATGGTGGCCACCACGGTGATTGAAGTAGGGGTGGATGTGCCCAATGCTTCGGTGATGGTCATTGAAAGTGCCGAGCGTTTTGGACTCTCACAACTTCATCAGTTGCGCGGCCGTGTGGGGCGCGGTGCCGATCAATCATATTGTATTTTAATCACCGATTATAAACTAAGTGCAGATTCAAAAATTCGTATTGAAACTTTAGTACGCACGAATAATGGCTTTGAGATAGCCGAAACAGATTTGAAACTTCGTGGCCCTGGTGATTTGATGGGCACGCAACAAAGCGGGTTGCTGGATCTGGCCATTGCCGATTTAAGCAAAGATCAATCAATTCTTCTGGTAGCCAGGGAAGAAGCTATCCAAATCCTTCAAAAGGACCCTGAGTTGTCTCTTCCTGAGAACATTACAATCCGGAAACAGATTGAATCAATAAAAAAAACAGCCGTAAATTGGAGCAGGATTAGCTGAAAGACAAAGATCACGTCAGGTGCTTACACTCTTTTTCAACGGCAGCCATTTTGAATACTACCGAGGAATAAATCCAGTGAGCTGACTTTTTCTTGGAATATCCATTCATGATTTTTTACGACAAGGAATAGTTCGAAATTTCATATCTTGAGTGGCCTCAATTAATAGACTAATGAAACTCCGGTGTATCTTAATAGTTTTAGCTGTATGGGCAAGTGATGCTGTAGCCCAAAATGGCAATTATTCTCTATCTCATTTTATTCCAGTCCAAGAGAGGTCAGATTATCTCAGTTTCGATCTCGCACAGGACGAGCGTGGTATCATTTACATAGCAGGTAAAGGAGGAATTGAAGAATTTGACGGAAGGATATGGCGTCTCATCCCCACCCCTGGGGTCGCCCGCACATTGACAAAAACAGCCAACAGCATTATGGTGGGTGGCTTGGACGGATATGGTCAATTGATAAATGATCCCCAAAAAGGATGGGCTTACCAAACTCTTTCGCTAGACACAATTGCTAAAAATATTTTTGCAAGTCTTGTCTATAAGGACACCGTGTATTTTATTAATGAAGATCACTTGTTTAGTGTTTCGGCAACAACCAACACAACTATTGAGACAATCAAAGCACCAGAGGGCACTGAGTTAACTGGCATTTTTGACATCATGGGTAAGGTTCAAATAACCACGGCAGAAGGAACCATATTAAATTTAGAGAATACCCACCTGCCGGACGGGGAAGGAAAATTTGTGCCATCAGAGTTTTCGATACCAGATAAGGAACTTCTTTTCGTTGAAAAATTCAGTAATACGAATGACTACCTTATTGGAACGGGCTCAAATCATTTGTTTGTATACAGTAATGACAAAGGACTTGTGGAGATAAAAGTTACGGACCAGGCATATCTCGACATCCATATTATATCTGATGGCGTTTGGCTTAATGATCAGATAATTGCAATTGGCACGTTGAGGGGCGGAGTAGTTTTCATTAACCGGATCACGGGGCTTACAGAAGAGATTATAGATTACAATACTGGCCTTCCGGATAATGAGGTATTTGCACTGCTATGCGATAAGCGTCAGGGTATTTGGGTCGCACACAGTTACGGATACACTCGGATTGCTACAAATGTTCCATTTCGTTCGTTCTCACATTATAAAGGTCTTACTGGAAACTTGCTTACAATACAATATATAAATGGAAGACTTTATGCGGGAACTTCTGTTGGCCTGTTTTTATTGACAAAGGAGGAAGTTTATGATGATGAAGTTTTTTACGTAACAAAGAAGAACTCGGACCCGAAAAAAGTTGAGGAGACGCAAGCTTCAATAGAATCAATTGCGCCAGAGGAAAGACAGCGTGCAAAAAGAGGCTTATTTAAGTTTTTAAAAAAGGAGAAAAAGAAAGCCGAAAATCAGGATAACTCAACCATTGCATCTGGTCAACCACCTGTCGTCTCCAGTACACAACAGATAGGAAGTTCCACACTGACATCCTATCGTGAAAAAAGAATTCGCAAAGTTTTAAGATCCCTGGCTTACTCCTATAAAAAAGTCAATGGAATTGAAGGTAAGGTTACGCAACTCTGGAAATGGAACGAAAAATTACTTGCCGCAGGGCCGAGCGGATTATATGAAGTGACCGGAGAACAAGCGAGTGTTATTTCAGAAGAACCCATTCGTTCATTCATGGTAACTAAAGATGGAATGACCCTGGTAGCTGCCACCTATGATGACGAAGTAAAAACTTTTTCGGTAGGGAGTAAAGGATGGAACCAAATTGCTCTCCTGGATACACTTCGAACGTTTGTTAGTTTCCTGTTCGAAGACAATCAAGAGAACATTTGGCTTTGTGGATTAAATGCCATTTACAAAGCCGAAATGGCTGATGGAGAATTGGTGGATGTAGTGAAAATCCCCTTTTCCAATCCCATGATGGCCGAAACTTTCGGTACAGCCGCTGGTTCAGATGTGTTTGTGGTAATTGCGGGCAAATTTTTGCGCTTTGATTTTGCTAAAGGAAGGTTTGTTGTTCCTCGGGATTCTTTGAGCGTCACAGGGAAAAGTTTGGTATCAGGTAATCGGTTTTGGTATTTTGATGGACACAGCTGGAGTTCGCTCGATCCAAAGCTTAAACAGAAATTTAACCTCGCGTGGCTCAATCTGTTTTCAGATTTGCGCTTCATTGCACCCGGTGATAAGATGGAAAACCTTTGGGTGATTACGTCTTCGAACGAACTTTATCGGTTATCAACGGATACGCTGTCAGCAGATAATTTTCAATACCCCTTGTTTTTGAAGGACGTTAGAAATCCTCAGTCGAGGCTTACGTTCACATCAAACCGGGTTAAATTCGGCCAGGAGTTAGGTGAAGTTACACTTGAATTTATTCAGCCTGAATTTTCTGGCTTACAAAGCACCGAGTACCGTTATTGGGTGAAGGGTCTTCAAAAAGATTGGAGCAGTTGGTCAGCCTTGAATAATGAAATCAGTTTCCCGTTTTTGCCAATAGGCACATACAAGGTTTTAGTTCAAGCTCGCGACCTTTTTGGGAAGGTGACCGAAATAGAACCAGTGAGTTTCATTGTAACCCCGCCCTATTGGAAGCAAGCCTGGTTTTATGCAGCGGAAGTTGCTTTTTTTAGCATGCTGGTTGTGTTGTCAATACGGTTAAGTGCAATGAATGAGAGTTACAGGGTAGTAAGCCGCGTACTCTCTTTGTTGACGGTGATCCTGCTCATTCAACTTATTCAAACGGCAGCCTATTCCATGATCAACGTCAGGAGTACACCAGTGGTTGATTTTTTTATTCAGGTGTGTATTGCACTGCTGGTGTTACCGCTCGAATTCATCTTGAGGAAATTTATGACAGCAGCAGCTGAAGGAAAATTCAGCCTGAATAAATTGGCAGGAAGACGTTCATAAAGATTTTGTTTTAGAATACCCTCGCAATTCCTAACTTTCTTGAACAAATGCATACACCTTTGAATTCATGAAATACGGAGTCGCAATTTTCCTTCTATCTTTTGTATGGTCATGCGCGCCAAAAGAAAAGTCATTGTCTGAACAAAATCCCCCGGCTGAAGGGTTTGATCTTGAGGGTTCTGATCCTGCTGCCATTGAACTCGCAGACAGTATTATGCATGCGTTGGGTGGACGTGAAAACTGGGATAAAACGAGATTCATCTCGTGGAACTTTTTTGGAAGAAGAAACCTGGTATGGGATAAGCACGAAGGCCGCGTGCGGATCGAAAGCTTGAGAGACAGCATTATCTATTTGACCAATGTCAATACTGGTGAGGGTAGAGTGCAGGTAAAAGGTGTTGAATTAACAGAGCCGGATTCATTAAAGAAAATGCTAAAGAAAGCGAAGAGTATTTGGATCAATGATTCGTATTGGTTGGTCATGCCTTTCAAACTGAAAGATTCTGGTGTTACCTTAACCTACTTAGGTGAAGATTCGCTTAAGGGATCTCAACTATACAACATATTGCAACTTACTTTCAAACAAGTTGGTGACACTCCGGAAAATAAGTATAAGTTGTACGTTGATATCAGAGATAAACAAATAGAATACTGGTCTTTTTTTGCGGATGCCTCGATGGATACCGCCAATTGGACCAGACCGTGGGACAATTATAAACAATATGGTTCTATTTTGCTGTCAGCAGATCGCTCAGACGATGGTGGTCCCAAAAATGTAAAAGTGGATGAAACTCTGGAGAATGAGGTTTTTACAGAATTTTGATTTTGAAATTGCAGTAGTCCCTGCTCTAAAATAAGTAACCCCAAATTTAACTATGCTACTCAACCTCGAGACCGTTCCACATTTTTACAAAAACTATGTAAAGCAAATAGAGGAAGGAGACATTCTTCAGGCGTTGCGAATATCAGGGCATCGGACGCAGGAGTTGGTTCATTCCATACATCCAGATAAATCTGATTATCGCTATGCCGATGGCAAATGGACAATACGCGAATTGCTGTGTCATATGATTGATGCCGAATGGATTTTTGCCTATCGCGCCCTGCGATTTGCGCGCAACGACAAAACACCATTGGCAGGTTGGGACGAAAAAGACTATGCTCCGCATGTTAATTCAACGAGCCGAAGTTTAAAGAAACTGGCGGATGAGATGGGACATTTGCGCGCTTCAACTATCGATTTGTTTGAAAGTTTCTCTCCTGAAATGTTGACCCGTAAAGGGATTGCCAATAACAATGAAATGACGGTGGCCGTGCTAGGCTTTGTCATTGCTGGCCATGAAACTCATCACCGTAAAATTTTAACTGAGCGTTACCTTACTCCCAATTAGTAGTAATCGGTAAGTAGTGATATCGATTGCCGGTTACCATTCTATATGCTGCCATGATCAAGACGTTCACAATAATAGGTCTGTTGTTCCTGATGGCGTGTTCACCGTCTATCCACTTAAAAAAAGAAATAATAAAGGCGGAAAAGAAACTGCAGAATCATATTGGTTTCATGCTGTATGATCCTTCCGATCAGCAGGTTTTATTTGAATACAAATCTTCACACTACTTTACACCGGCATCCAACACTAAGATTTTCACTCTGTACACTGGACTTCAGCTTTTAGGAGATTCAGTTCCTGCCATTAAATATCGGATATACGGTGACTCTCTTATCTTTTGGGGAATGGGCGATCCTTCTTTCTTGTATAAGAATGTTTTTCAGGACAATCATATACTTTCTTTTTTGAGAGGAAGCAGCCAATCCTTATTTTTTTCAGAGTCAAATTTTCGAGCAGACCGTTTTGGGCCTGGCTGGGCATGGGACGATTACAAATACTATTATTCACCTGAACGATCAGCTTTTCCTTTATATGGAAACATCTTTTCAATAACGGAAAACGAGCCTGGAAAACTTACGGTAGTGCCGCCTTATTTTTCTAATCTGGTGATAAATGAAGCAAAGAGAGAGATGGAAGGAGAAGTAGTGCGCGCTGTTGGGTCCAATCAACTAACCTTTTTCCCTGGTGAAGAAAAAATAAAAGATACTGTTGATATTCCATTTCATATACATTCAGAACTGATTGTAAAATTACTAAGCGATACGCTGAAAAGAATGGTGACGGAAGTTTACGTGCCATTGCCAACAGATGCCATTTTACTCCGAAGTATTCCATCTGATAGTCTGTATCGTGTGATGATGCAGGACAGCGATAATTTTATAGCGGAGCAAATTTTATTGATGAGTGCAGCCATTTTGAGCGACACGCTTAAACCGGAAATAGCCATTGACTACATGCAGAAATACTTTCTTTCAGATTTGCCCGACAAGCCCATGTGGGTCGATGGATCGGGGTTGTCGCGTTACAACCTCTTTACTCCCCGCAGCATTGTTAAATTATGGGAGAAAATCGGAAAACAAGTTCATGCTGAACGCTTGTTTAAACTGCTGACAGTTGCCGGTAAAAATGGAACCCTGAAGAATTTCTATAAAGCAGACACACCCTACATTTATGGCAAGACGGGTACGTTGAATAACAATCATTCATTGAGTGGGTTTGTATTAACCAAAAAAGGCAAAACGCTTATATTTAGTTACATGAACGCCAACTATATTGCACCCACTTCGGAGGTACGTAAAGCCATGGAGATAAATTTAAAAGCCATTCATGATAAATATTAACAATCTAAAACTGATCGACCAGTCTGTCGCTTTTCTTCATTTTCTATTTTTCAAGTGATCCATAAATTCAACCGATGAAAAAAATCACCTTTAATTTTGTGCTGATTTTAAGTTGCCTCTCACAGAGCAACGCCCAAATCCGCGACAGTCTTGGCATTAAGATAGGACAGATGATTTTAATTGGGATGCCGAGACCAGAAGTTGATCCAATTGTGCTGGAAGAAGTAAGACAGGGAAAAGCGGGCTCAATCATTTACTTCGAAAAGAATATACCCAAGACCAATTCCTTTGAAGCATTCAAAAAAATGTCGTGGACATATCAACAAGCTGCTCCAATTCCTCTTTTTATTTCTATTGATCAGGAAGGAGGGAAAGTAAATCGACTGAAAGAAAAATACGGCTTCCCACATTCCATCACCGCAGCCGCCATGGGTAAGGTAACTACATTTGATTCCGTACGGTTCTATGCGAGCTCCATTGCAGCGACACTGGCTGGACTAGGCATTAACGTAAACTTTGCACCATGCGTAGATCTTGCAGTCAATCCGGAAAACACTGTCATTGTGAAACCCGAACGCGCTTTTTCATCGAATGAAGATACAGTGGCCATGATGGCCATCGAATATATTAAGCAGCATAGAAAATTGGGGGTGATTACATCACTCAAGCATTTCCCAGGACATGGCAGTTCAAAAGAAGACACACATTTTGGCGTTGCTGATGTGACCAACACCTGGAGTGATCGCGAATTAAAACCGTATAAGATAATCATTGATTCGGGCTATGTGGATGCAGTAATGACTTCACACATAGTAAACAAGGCGTTAGACAAAAGCGGCTTACCGGGAACACTATCAAAGGAAATTCTCGATGGAATCTTGAGAAAAAAACTTGGGTTTAATGGTGTGGTATTTTCAGATGATATGCAAATGCATGCCATTGCCAAAAATTATGGATTAGAGGAAACTATTAAACTTGCCATTAATGCAGGGGTAGACATTATGTGTTTCTCCAACAATATTTCCGGAACTGAAGAGCGAACGGTGACCAAGGTACACGAGATCATCCGAAAATTTGTAGAGAGTGGGGAGATCAGTAAAGATAGAATAGATGAATCGTTTCACAGGATAATGAAATTGAAATACAGGCTAAACCACAATGCAGAAGAAATATACCGCAGAGAATTAGTGGCAGCATTACAACAAACAAGAAAGGCGGAACAACTAGCATTGGAGAAAGAAAAGCAAGTCAAAGAAATCAGTGAGAAATATGACCAGGAAATCGGAACTTCAAAGAAGTCCAGGAAAAAAAATAGATAGTCATGATAAAGAATGTGATCATTGGTGTATTGGCTTTACTTTCACTTTTCTTTTTCTTCTATGGATGGGAACAACAAGTGAAAGCTGAGAATTTAATGAAAGTATTAATAAAGGCACAGAAAGAAGCAATTATGATGGAATCACTTTTGGAACAAGCCAGATTAAATGCAAAAAAGTATGAGCAACAGTTGAAAGCAACGAGACAACTAGCAAAGGAAGGGGGATGATTTAGACAAGAAATGCAAAAACAGAAATATGTAGTTATGAAAAATAAGGTCCCTATTATCCTGCTGGCACTCGTGACAATTTCCGCTGTTATCTTCGGTTACGATCAGAAGAGAAGATATGACACATTGCGGGATATTAACACTCGCCTCAGAAATGAATCAAGCAGGTAAAGGACCAATCGAATGCGGCCAGGCTTGAAGCTTCAAAATTGCGGTACATACTTCAGAATGAAAAAAAGATAGCGCAAGCTGCTTTGGATGCAGCGAATTTGAAATCACAAAAGAAGAATTAACGGATTGGCGGCCTTGAAAATTTGACCTTCAAATTCTTCCCGCTTATGGAAGAAAGGTAGCCGGGCATTTTCATTTGTTAAATTTGCCATCAATGGTAAATAAAATCAGGCTATACTGGAGTTTGCAAGTGGGAGGATGGTCCCTTTATGCTATTCTGCAAATAGCGGCTGTATTGGTAAGAGACGAAGGCAGTCTGAGCAATCAGCGGATCATATTCCTCCTGTATGAGGCATGTTTTTGTCTGGCCGTTTCACATATTTACCGAAATTTTATCAATCGCTGGAAATGGCTAAGCCTCACTATGCCCCGTTTGATCCCCAGGGTACTTCTCAGCGTTTTTGTTATGGGGGCAATCATGTATGTATTGCGTGTACCGGTATCCATATCATTGGGATTATTTAATAAAAATGTAGTGCTGGATCCCATCGTGTTTCTGGGTCAGTCTTTGTTTTATGCTATCATTTTTTTTCTATGGTCAGTGCTTCACTTTATTTATAACTATTTTGAACGATACAATAAGTCGTTGAAACTGGAGGCATCCATTAAGGAAATTGAATTGAGCAATCTGAAGTCCCAACTTAATCCACATTTTATTTTTAATGCACTTAATAGCATCCGCGCATTAGTGGATGAGAACCCGTCAAAATCAAAGCAAGCGATCAATCAACTTTCAAATATTTTGAGAAACTCATTGGTCACAGAAAAACGCGGGCTTACTAAATTTGAGGATGAACTAAAAGTGGTAAAGGATTATCTGGGGCTGGAAAGCATACGCTTTGAAGAGAGGTTGAAAACAGAAATGTACATTGACTCCCGATCAGCGGATTTTATGGTGCCACCACTCATGATTCAAACACTTGTTGAAAATGGGATTAAACACGGTGTATCTAAATTAAAAGATGGTGGGATTATTCAAATAAAAACCCAGGTGGAAAATGATCGATTAAAAATCCATATCCGAAACAGCGGACACTTTCAGCTGAATGGATCAAAAAATGCATTAGGTGGATTAGGGCTTGAAAATACCAGACAGCGTCTTAAACTCATCTATGGTGATGAAGCTTCTTTTAGAATATTGACGGAAAGCGATACTTTTGTTTTAACTGAAATAATAATACCTCACTTATATAAGATATGAAAGCATTGATAGTGGATGATGAGCGATTGGCACGAAAAGAATTGATGAAACTTTTGGAGGAACATCCATCAATTGAAATTGCCGGTGAGGCTACGAATGCGGATGAAGCCGAAAAGATGATTGAGGAGCTTAATCCTGATCTCTTATTTTTAGACATACAGATGCCGGGACGGACAGGTTTTCAGCTTTTGGAGTCTTTGGATTCGGCCCCGCTGGTCGTTTTTACCACCGCGTACGATGAATTTGCACTAAAAGCATTTGCGGTAAATGCATTGGATTATTTATTGAAGCCTATTACTGCCGACCGCCTGTCAGAAGCAGTGCACAAAATACTGGAGAAGGAAAGAATAAAAGCAGGGCGGTCCCGCGATAGCAAGCTAGGTCTGGGAGATCAGGTATTTGTAAAAGATGGCGAACGGTGTTGGTTTGTGAGTTTAGCCAATATTCGTCTGTTTGAATCAGATGGTAATTACATCAAAGTGTATTTTGATACGAATCGACCGATGATCCATAAATCGCTTAACGCGTTGGACGAGAAATTAGACGAGCGCGCTTTTTTCCGTGCAAGTCGCAAGCACATTGTCAACCTTAGTTGGGTGGAAAGTATTGAACCATGGTTTAATGGTGGATTGATGGTGAAATTAAAAGGTGGGGATAAAGTGGAGGTAAGCAGAAGACAAGCTGCTAAGTTTAAAGACATGATGAGTTTGTAACAGGTCAATATTACCTCAACACCATCTCAATCAACTCTCTCTCTACATTCCAGTCTTTGGCCAGTTTGAGCATAGCAGTAGCTTCCATTTCGGTAACATAGCCCTTTAAGTTGTTGGATTGCCACACCATATCAATAAGCTCAATGCGTTTGTCCTTCACATAGTCTCCAATAATATCATTGAGGTATTCTCTGGCACGGTCGAATGAAGTCATGTAGTCCTTTGCAACAAATTCCAATGCCCATTTCAATTCTTCAGCTGCATGCAACCGGGTGGCAGTTTCTTCAAGATCTATTTTTTCCATCTCATCAAGGCCATGATAGTGATAAATCACAGCTTTGAGTAACATGAAGACACGTTTTTCCTGTTCAGTCATAGTAATAAATGGGCCGTTGAAAATAAGCAATTCTGGATTGCGGTGTGCAAAAAAATCAAATTAGCTTTCTTCTGCAAAAAGATCAGAAGCAATTTTATCAGCCAGGAGTTTACCCGAATGGGTAAGTTTAAGTATATGGTTGTCCATAATGGCAAGCCTGGTTTCTATGATGTTGTTTATGTAATCTGAGAGTTTGGTTTGCACATCATAACTGTGTTCAGCGACTAATCTCCTCAAGTCACACCCCCGATTTGTGCGCAACGAGGTAAAGATATATTCGTTAATTTTATTAGCTCGTGTAAGAATCTCCAACTCAAACGGAATTTTATTGTTCATGATGGACTTGTGATAAAGATGATTATTAGGAATATTAAACTGACGCGTGTTGCCATTATAAGAATGTGCACTAGGACCGATACCTAAATAATTCTGTTGTTCCCAATAGCTGCTATTATGACGCGAATGAAATCCTGGCTTGGAAAAATTAGAGATCTCATAATGTTCATACCCCGCCTTCTCTAATTTTTCCATCACTATTTCAAATTGCTGGGCAGCAACCTCTTCATCGGTGGTTTTAAATTTACCTGAATGCAGCCAACGGCCAAAGGCTGTTTTTTCTTCAATAGATAGCGAATAGGAGGAGATATGTTCTGGCGAAAGGCGGATAGCTTGCTCAAGGTTTTTTTCCCAGGCCGTATTGTCCTGGCCGGGGATGGCGTAAATTAAATCAAGACTTAAATTATCAAAGCCGGCATCGCGAGCTAAGGACACACATTCCAAGGCGGATTGAGAAGTATGCCCGCGATTAAGAAATTTTAAAATTTCATTTTCAAACGATTGTATGCCAATGCTCAATCGGTTAATCCCAATTTCATGAAGATCTAAGAGTTTTTTTCCCGTGAGGTCATCCGGATTTGCTTCTAAGGTAATTTCGGGATGGGGATCAAGTTGATGATGGTCAGTAATCGCACGTAAGATAATTTCAAGTTCCTTTATCGAAAGAAGTGATGGTGTGCCGCCTCCCAGGTAAATAGTCTTAAGCACCTCATCCTTGAGATAGTCTTTTTGAAGCTTTATCTCCACGGCCATTGCTTCACAAAGCTGTGACGTTAACTGCCTGTTCGTTGAAAAATGAAAATCGCAGTAATGACACGCTTGTTTACAAAAGGGTATGTGTACGTAGAGTCCGGCCATCCAAATGAAAATGTGTTCAAAGATAAACCAATCTTGACCCAGGAAGTGTAGCGACTGTTATACTTAGTCATTTATTGATAGTTTTGAGTTTTTAGATGGAATGATGGGATTTTTTGCAACTAACCTTCTTCTTCTTCTTTCGATAACGGTGGAGACACAACCAGTTGACCAAACGGTCATTAAAGATCTTAAGGACAACTGGAAAATATATTCGAATAGTCAGTATATCGACTACGACCGATCTAAATTCAACCGCACCATTTATTTCTCACTTGACGCAGATAGATACAAGGGATCTTCTATACGAATAGAAAGTAAAGGTAAATTTTCAGTCTTCATTGGCGGAAGACTCGTCATCTCGCAGGAAAAAGGCGCTATCCTCTATGATCTTGATAGTTTGGCAAAGTTGTATTCAAATCCACTCCATTTTAGTATACTACGACCGGCTGTAGATATTTCTACTAAACTCATTATTAAAAATGCTGACCAGTCAGAAGATAGAAACCTGGTAAAAAGAGGTGAACAGTATTTCCTTGACTTTTCGATCATAGCATCACTCACCTTGTTACTTTTTTTTGTCATTCTATTAAAGACAAATCCGAAATTAACCGCTGACTACTTAAACTTTGGCAAATTGTTTTCGGTGCATGAGCATGAAGAGAATGTACTGGCAATACGAATTACCTCGGTGGTTAACCTTCTCTACTTTACGTTAACAAGTCTGCTTTCAGCGTTTCTAGTAATGGTAATTTTCCACTTTGCCTTTGCTGAATTGAGTTTGGCAAATCACTTTCAGGTCGCTTCTTTACAGGAAGCTTTTCTTCAATGGCTGTGGTTGAGCTCACTCATTCTGGGTATCTTGCTTGGTAAATTGGTTTTAATTGGTGCGCTTACCTATTTGTACAGGGCAACCGAAATAATGGCACTACAATTTTTCAACTTCATACGGCTTTTTCTTTTCGCATTTGGTGTCATCGCAATTCTTTTAGTATGCTTTTTTATGGGTCACGTGATAGATCCGGTATGGTATTATAACCTTTTTTATGTGGCGGCATGCTTATTTATTTTTTGGGAGATAATAATCTTTCTAAAATTAATGACCCGCTTACCGTTCCGGATTTTTCATTTATTTTTTTACCTTTGCGCATCGGAATTAATTCCGTTAGTGATCCTTATAAAGGTCGTATTTTATTAAGCCGAACCCGATACGTGTTGATATGACTGAAACTGCTAATGGCAGAATGCGCAAAGTGAAAAGCATTCTGGTCACTCAGGAGGCACCCACAGATCCAAACTCCCCTTATCTAAAGCTAGCGGAAAAGTATAATCTGAAGATTGACTTCAGGCCTTTTATACAAGTTGAACCAGTGCCGGCTAAGGAGTTCAGAAAACAGAAGATTGATATTCTGAATCACACCGCCATAATTTTCACCAGCCGCAATGCAGTTGATCATTTCTTTATTATCTGTCAGGAGCTTAAGGTGGAAATGCCGCCTGACATGAAATACTTTTGCATTTCTGACCAAACTTCAAATTACCTTCAAAAATATATTGTCATTCGCAAGCGAAAAATCTTCACGGGATTAAAGGATACCCACGATCTCTTAGAGATAGTTAAGAAACATAAAAATGAAAAGTTCTTATTCCCATGCTCTGACATTCGTAAAAATGACATCCCGGATTTTTTAAAGGACAATGAATACAATTTCACGGAAGCAATTATTTATCATACCGTGGCAGCCAATCTGAGCGATCTTAAAAATGTGTATTACGATATCCTGGCATTTTTTAGCCCGTCTGGTATTAACTCCTTGTTCGTTAATTTTCCGGATTTTATACAAAATAATACCAGATTAGCTGCCTTTGGCCCTACCACCTCCAAGGCTGTCCATGACGCTGGTCTGATTCTGGATATCGAAGCCCCGCTCCCCAATGCCCCATCCATGACAGGAGCCTTGGAACTCTATATTAAGAGAGCAAACGGATTAAAATAACTTGTTCGCTATTACGTTTTTACAAAGTCTTGGTTTTTATTACACTTTAATTACATTCACATTGACAGTGTCCATTGATTTACCGTATATTTAGAACTCTTTTTTGCGGAAAAAATTTTGAGGAAAGTAATTATCATACTCTTTTTTGTATTGCCGGCAGGGAATCTCCTTGCTCAGCAAGATCCTCAGTTCTCCCAATATATGTTTAACACCTTGTATTTCAATCCCGGTTTTGCAGGGGTAGATGGTGTTACAAAATTGACCGCCATACATCGCAGTCAGTGGCTTGGCTATCAGCCTACACTAGGGGGAGGCGGAGCGCCTACCACACAGATTATTAGCATGACGACCCCATTATTCAAAATTAACAGTGGCTTCGGTGCCTATGTATTAAACGATAAATTAGGGCCGCAAAATAATCTTGAAGCACAGGCTTCCTATGCCTATCACTTAGGAATAAAGGATAGCAAATTAAGCTTTGGGCTTAGAGCCGGCCTTTATTCTCAAACCATAGACTTCAACCAGTACCGGGCAACTGATCCTAGCGATCCCTTACTAAATGCAACGGGCAAAGAGTCGCAAATACGACCCGACCTTGCAATGGGTGTTTTTTTTAGGAAGGAAAAGTATTATGTCGGGGCAAGTTTCAGTCACCTGATCAAATCAACTTTTGATTTTGGGTTGAGCCAGAGAAATGCGTTGCAAAGTCATTTGTACCTTACCGGTGGATATTTTTATGAATTAAATTTTGACTTGCGCTTTCAATTTACAGGCCTTGTTAAATCAGATTTTACCAAAACATCGTTCGATGTGGGAGGATTAGCATACTTTAAAGATACTATGTGGGGAGGATTATCGTTTCGTCAGTCAGAAGCAGCTATTGTATTGTTAGGGTATAGCCTCTTAAAAGATAAATCATTGAAATTGGGTTATGCATTAGATGTTATTATTAAGGATCAACAGGCCAAACAGCCTACATCTCATGAATTCATGCTCACCTATGAATTACCAGTTAATCCGGGCAGTGGAAAAAAAGTGGTCAGAACTCCTAGATACAGGCATTAAACAGAAAATAATTTTGGTTATTTCAGGATTTTATAGAATTTGTAACTACCTTTTTTTTGAAATAGTAAGCTAAATCATAACTTTCCATCTTGAAAGATGGATTTTTACGCAACATTAAGGATCATAAAAAATTGAATATGAATAAAATGGTCACTCCGAAAAGTTTAAGTTATCTGGCTTTGTTTGGTTTAGTGGTGGTTTCCGCAAGTTGTAGTCTCCTGGGTATTGGCGGAAAGAAGGATGGTGATGCTGGTGAATTAGTAGGTGTGCCAAATCGCGAAGGGTGGGTGATGACTATTCCTTACGGTATGGTGCCAGTCCCTGCTGGAACATTCCATATGGGTCAGGCAGATGAAGATCCAGCCTCCACGCAAATCAATTTTAACAAGCAAGTGACTATTGGACCATTCTTTATGGATGATTCAGAAATCACCAATAATGAATATCGTCAGTTCACAAATTTCTTCCTGGTGGACAATGGAACACTTGAAGGATTCCCCACGGTCAGCGCAGAAGAGTTTCGTCAAAAATATTATCCGGATACTACCTCCTGGATGAAAGATTTCACCCACCATATGGGCGACCCTATCCAGGATTATTACTACTGGCATCCTGCCTATGATCAATACCCCGTGGTTGGAATTAACTGGGAAGCGGCCACATTCTTTGGGAAGTGGAGGACTGCTTATTTGAACGATTATAGAAAAACAGTGGGAGAGTTTCCAATGCCTGAATTCCGACTGCCTTCAGAAGCAGAGTGGGAATACGCAGCACGAGGAGGTAGGGACATGGCCAAGTATCCTTGGGGTAACCCATACATCCGAAACTCAAAAGGATGTATGCTTGCAAATTTTAAGCCTGGCCGTGGCAACTTTTATGACGATGGCTTTGCGTACACGTCACCCATTTACTCCTACTTTGCAAACGATTATGGAATTTTTGATACCTCTGGCAATGTTTCGGAGTGGTGCCTGGATGATTTTAATCCAGCCTCTGTACCTACTGTTTGGGATTTGAATCCACAGTTTATTGACCCTCGGACTGACCCTGAAAACAAGAAATTCAATGCAAAGATACCCCCCAAGAAAGTGGTGAGAGGCGGTTCATGGAAAGATGTTGCCTATTATTTGGAGACGGGTACGAGAACTTATGAATACAAAGACTCTTCCCGAGCTTATATTGGATTCCGGTGTGCCATGAGCCACCTGGGCCGGTCCTCTGGAAGTGAATTTTAATAATTGAAAACTCTCGTTATATTTAAAAACTAATTGGCAAAAACTTAAAACTTTACTACAATGAGCAAGAAAAAAGGCGGATTCATGGATTTACTCTACGTCACCATTATGCCAAAGGTTTATGGTATTGGTGCTGCAGTTGTAATTATAGGTGCTTTGTTTAAAATCCTTCACCTTACCGGTGCGGACCAAATGTTGATGATAGGTCTTTCTGTGGAAGCAGCCATCTTCTTCCTCAGCGCATTTGAACCTCCTCATCCAGAAGCGGACTGGTCAAAAGTATATCCGGAACTAGCGGAAGATTTTGAAGCTCCGGCTCACCCTACCCGAATTAGCAACCGCCCAACTGGTGGAGGAGAATCACCACTGCTCAAAATTGATGATATGCTCAAGACGGCAAAGGTAGACCAGAACTTACTCGATAACCTTGGTAAAGGACTTAATAACCTTGCTACCTCAGCTTCGCAAATGAGTAGTCTTTCAAATGCTGCAGTGGCGACCAACGAGTATGCTAAGAATGTAACCTCTGCAGCGGCTTCTTTGGTAGAAATGAATAAATCATACGGCAGTGCTATGAAAGCAGTTGGCGCCATGGCCGATGCTTCAAAAGATACCGGGGAATATCATAAGCAAATGCAATCGGTGACTAAAAATCTGCAAATGTTGAATTCTGTTTATGAAATGGAATTGAAGGATGCCGATTCACATGTGAAGAACATGAATAAATTCTACGAGAGCCTTACCGGTGCCATGTCTGGCTTATCACAAGTGGGCAACAATACGGCTAAGTTCACAGGCGAGCTTACTAAATTGACGGATAACCTGACTTCACTTAATAATGTTTACGGAAGTATGCTCACAGCGATGAAAGGCTCTGTCAAATAATTTAATTAATAAAGAAACTTAAACAGGATAGACTATGTCAGGCGGCAAGGAAACTCCCAGGCAAAAGATGATTGGTATGATGTACCTGGTGCTTACAGCGTTGTTGGCGCTCCAGGTAAGTAGTGCCGTCCTCGAAAAATTTGCCATTATTAATGTAACTCTCGATGAATTAAAAGGTGAAGGGGATAGGAAGAACAATGAATTTTTGGGTGCTTTAGTTAAAGCGGGCACTGGAAAAACTGATCCAAAAGTTGTTACAGCTGTTGGGAACGCCCAGAAGGTAAGGGAAGCAACGGACAAAACAATGAAGGAAATTGAAGCCGTAAAATTAAAAATGCTGGGGCTTTCCCATACGGACAAGGTAGACGGAAAATTCATCAATGACCACGGCTCACAGGTGGCAACATTAATGATGGATCCGAACTCACCGGTTGGCAAAGCTTTTGAGAAGACACTGAATGACTACGTAAAGGAAATTTCGGACCTCTCCGGGGAAAAGTTTGCTCCGTTAGCCAAGGCCCCTAAGGATATCGCTTTTTTTGCCGATGATCCTGACCATAATAAGAAAGATTTTTTGACGTTTACATTTGAAAATACGCCTCCAATTGCAGCTTTAGCATCAGTAACGCAAATACAAACGGAGGTTTTAGATTATGAAAGCAAGGCTCTGACGACCTTATCAAAGAGTATTGATGTAGGTGTGAAGTTTGATAAGATCGTGCCTATGGTAATTCCGGAAGCGTCTGTTGTAGCCGCAGGCTCCAAATACAAAGCTAGTTTGATGATCGCAGCTTCCGCAGAAGGTTTGGTGCCCGAAATGTTTCGCAATGGACAGAAAATAGAAGTTGCGCCTGACCCTGTTACGAAAATTATGATGGGTAAGGTGGAGTTTACTGCTTCCGGAGGTAATTATGATAAAGACGGGGTTTCAAAACAAAAATTTAGTGCTAAAATAAAAATTGGTGAAGGTCCGGATAAAGAGTTCAATAGTGAAATAGAATATATTGTGATTAAGCCAACCATTAAGGTGACTACCGGTAACAGGCCAACGCTTTATATGAATTGTGGTAACAATGTTACGTTTGAGGTGCCCGCCTTAGGCACAAACTATAATCCTAGCTTTACGGCAAAAGGAGCTGAGCTTGTCAAAGGACCTAAGCTTGGCAATGAAATTATTATTCCAAAGGAAAGAAAAGTGGAAATAACGGTTTCCAATGCAGGGGCGAATCTTGGAACTGAGACTTTTGATGTTAAACTAATTCCAAAACCACGTTATGTAGCAAAGAATGGACAAGGCAAAGAAATTGACCTTAGGACAGGTGAGAAGGCAACTAACCTTGGTTCCCTCAGGGTGTCAGCTGAGCCAGATGAAAACTTTAAGAATGAGGTTCCGGCTGATGCCAACTATCGGGTACGTTCTATGGATGTAATTCTTGCCAGGGGGACTTCTCCAATAAAGCGGGAGACATTTACAAATGAAAATATGGATTTGGCAGCTTGGAGGGCATTAATGAAACCCGGTGATAATCTTGTAGTGGACATTAAAACAGCTACAAGAAGGACTTATCAAAATTTAGAGGAGAAGGTGGAGATTAGAACAGAAATAATAAGAATTCCGATTATTAATTGATGTATGAGAAATGTAGTAAAGATTGTATGTGTTGGGCTAATTTCAAGTTCTTCAGTTTTTGCACAGGAGACGGATGTGCAATACAACCCTAACTCAGTAGACCCTATACCCAAATACGAGCAATTGTATAAGGTAAGGGTGTGGCGGCAAATTGATCTATCGGAGAAGCAAAACAAGGGTTTTTTTGCCAATAATGGACAGATTACCAAGTTGATTTTAGATGCTATTAGGTCAGGTGAAATAGCGGATGTTTACGACAATGATTCATTAAGAACCAAGCTTAGTAAGGATAACTTTCTAAAATTATTGACCGCTGCCCAAGGGACTGTTTATCCTAATTGGGATCCCACCACTGCTGTTTTCTCAGGTGATGTCTTTACGTATAATGGGAAAAACTATGAGGCGCAAACTAATAATACCGGATTGAACCCTGAATCATCTCCGAATGATTGGGTAATTACTTCGCAAGGAAGAGCGCAGACATATCTGGCAAGCGACATAAGCACGATGCGCATAGTGGAGGATATGATCTTTGATAAAAGACGGTCCAGGCTATACTATGATATTCAAGCAGTACAGTTGGTAGTACCTGGCTCCAAGACCACAACTGGAGTTGACACGGAACTTGGATGGATTAAGTATAAGGATTTAGTAAAAGTATTTCGGAATCATCCTGATGAGGCAATATGGTTTAACCGCTACAATACCGCAGAAAATAAGAATTATGCCGATGCATTTCTGTTAAGATTATTCCATGGAAATATTTACAAGGTGGAGAATCCTGATGATAACAGAATAGTTGACATTTACCCGATGCATAAGGAGGCCATTTGGGCCACAGAGTGGGAAGAAATGAAGATGATGGAGCGTGAACACAATCTCTGGGAATATTAACTCAGAAAAAAATATTTAAAATGGGGCTACGGCCTCATTTTTGTTTCTGCTCTTTGATAAGAGCCCCCTTTTTAGTTCCAACTAGTTTTATGAGTTCTTCCAGTGGGGCTCCTTTGATTTTCTTCCACGACTTATACTTTGCCAGTAGTTGATCGGCTGTTTTCTTTCCAATGCCGGTAAGAGATTCAAGTTCAGAAACCATGGTGGACTTACTTCTTTTTTGGCGATGAAAGGTGATGGCAAACCGATGGGCTTCATCCCGAATCCGCTGGATCAGCATTAACCCAGGTGACTTTTTATTAATGTGGAGCGGAAGGGAATCATCGGGATAATAAATCTCTTCTAATTTTTTAGCGATGCCAATAATGGGTACTTGATTGTAAATGCCCAGCTCTTTAAGAGCTTCACAAGCACTGCTCAATTGTCCTTTGCCTCCATCCACAATAATCAAGTTAGGCGTAATCCCGTTTTCATCCATGATGCGTTTATATCGCCTGCCAACGATTTCTTTCATGGAAGCAAAATCATTCGAACCAACAACGGTTTTGATATTGAAATGTCTGTATCCGGCTTTGTCAGGTTTACCATCTACAAACCTGACCATTGATGCTACAGGTGTAGTTCCCTGGAAGTTTGAATTATCGAAGCATTCAATTATTTTAGGGAAATTTAAAAGTCTTAGGTCTTTTTGAAGAATTGATAAAACTTCAAATCCTTTTGATTTTTTCTCTTTTTTTTCTGCCTCTTTTTTTGCGCGACTGTGAAGTGCATTGGTGAGAGACACGGCAACCAGTTTTCTCTTATCGCCAATTTGTGGAACAATATTTTCTTCAGTGGGATTAACAAGGATAGGTACATTACTAAAGATAATTTTGTTTGAATTTCCATGCAGATTTCTCATTTCCTGGATTGCCAGACTAAGTATATCTTCGTCAGATTCATTAAGTTTCTTTTTGACTTCAAGGTTCTTACTAAAGATAATAGCCCCTTCTTTGATCTGCAGATAATTCAGGAAGGCATCCTCTTCGTTGCTGCTGATCGTGATGACATCAATGTCCGTAAGTTTTTTATTAACGACCTGTGACTTGGATTGAAATTTCTTCAGCAATTCAGTTTTGTTTTTGAATAATTCAGCCTTTTCAAATTCCAGCGCAATAGCGGATTTTTCCATGTGGCTTGAGAAGTATTCTTCCACCACACTTAGATTGCCTTTTAGAATATTTCTTGCCTGACTTATTTCATCTAGGTAATTCTCCTCACTTTGCAACCCCTCACAAGGGCCTCTGCAATTCCCGATTTGGTATTCAAGGCAAACTTTAAATTTCTTTTGTTCAATGTTCTCCGGGTTTAAGGGTAGGCTACAAGTTCGGATGGAGTAGAGCTGGCGGATGAGTTCTAACACGTTGTTCATGGACACTACGCTGGTGTAAGGTCCAAAATATTCACCTTGATCAGGATAAAATTTTCGTGTGGATATTATTCGTGGAAATCGTTCTTTAAGGATACACAGATAGGGGAAAGTCTTATCGTCTTTGAGTAAAATATTATACTTCGGTTGGCTTTGTTTAATGAAATTATTTTCCAGAAGTAGGGCATCAAACTCGGAAGGAGCTATTGTATACTCTATTTTGAAAATCTCAGAAACGAGTTTTTCTGTTTTGCGATTGTATTGAGATTGCTTGTTGAAATAACTGCTGACTCTTTTTTTTAAGCTTTTGGCTTTGCCAACATAAATTAAGATATCTTCTCTGTTGTAAAATCGATAGACGCCAGGGGAATCAGGCAGTGATAAAACTTGCTCTTTCAGAACATCCGTCATTCAAGTTTTTAACTAATTATTAATGTCCATTGGCTCTTCGTCTACAATGATGGAATCTGATTCCTCCTCAAATCTTCCGCAATCAAAGGAAATATCAAGGCCTGATGCAGGTCGTTTAAATTGACCTTTTGTGATGCCTGTTGCAGAATCGGCATAAACCTTAGTCATAAATAGCGACCAGATAGGACGAGCAGACCTGGTTCCAGCTCCAAAATCCCAGGAAGGGAAGTGGATGCTGCGTTCATCGCCTCCAACCCAGACGCCTGTCACAAGATTATGAGTAATGCCCATGTACCAACCGTCAGAGGCATTGTTGGTAGTTCCGGTTTTTCCACCAATTTCATTGTCAATTTTTAGTTCCCGCGGTAACCCACGGGAAGTTCCACCTTCTTCTTCAATGCCACCGCGAAGCATGTACACCATTTTAAAAGCTGTTTGTTCATTGATAGCCTGGTGTGTTTTAGGTACAAAATTTTCAATTACGTTTCCATTTTTATCTTCAATACGTGTGATAAATAAGGGTTTTATGTGTATTCCGTTATTCACAAAAGTGCCATAGGCTCCCACCATTTCATAAACGGAAACATCACTCACACCCAAACATAATGAAGGAACAGCGTCAAGCTTACTTTCAATGCCCACACGATGAGCAAATTCAACCACATTTTCAGCACCAAGTTCTTGCATAACTTGTGCAGTAATTGAATTTACGGAGCGAGCCATAGCTTGACGCAAGGTCATTTCTGTCCCGCGTCCCCGCGATCCGTCCGCGTTCTCTGGGTAATAGGTTCCTCCCGGGATTTTAAAACTCGGAGTAATGTCCTTTCTTTTTTCACAAGGTGAATACCCCGACTCCAAAGCCAATCCGTAAACAAAGGGCTTGAAAGTGGATCCTGGTTGGCGTGTTCCTTGCTTTACGTGGTCGTATTTAAAATATTTATGATTGATGCCGCCCACCCATGCTTTGATATCACCGGTAACAGGATCCATCGCCATCATGCCTGACTGGAGGAAACGCTCGTAATAGTTTAAGGAATCCATGGAGCTGAAAATCGTATCACGCTCTCCCCCCCAGGAGAATACTGTCATAGGTTTTTTCAGGTTTAACATAATTTTAACAGAGTCATCCCCCTCACCATATTTCTCTACAAGGTTTTTGTAGGTATCCGATTTTTTAATTCTAAGTTTTAAAAAATTTGGGATTTCAGTATGAGTTTCATCATCTACCCATGGATTGCGACCTCTTTTTTTCCATTCTTCAACAAAGCCTTTTTGCAGTGTGGCC
The DNA here is from genome assembly GCA_038043425.1 of Bacteroidota bacterium. GTDB lineage: Bacteria > Bacteroidota > Bacteroidia > Cytophagales > Cyclobacteriaceae > ELB16-189. The sequence goes on along the minus strand of JBBTBZ010000008.1, from coordinate 107,586 downwards.
ATGTGCTCTGATACTGCCTCTTCAGCATACTTTTGCATTCGACTATCCAAGGTGGTATAAATTTTTAGTCCGGAATTCCATAAGTCAATGCCTTTGTCTTTACAATAGCTCATCAGGTAGTTTCCGGCAACTGTGCGAAAGTAAGTAGCAAGACCTTCGTTTTGATTTTGCACATTGTATGTTAACCCGATGGGCAGTGCTTTAATAGAATCGTATTGCTCGTGGGTTTTTATTTTATAACCTTGCTTATAAATTTTATACATCACTTCGTTGCGTTTGCGTAGCGAGTTTTCAGGGTTGCGTTGGGGATTAAAAAACGTGGCTGCCTGTAACATGCCAACGAGTACTGCCGATTCCTGAATATTGAGACTATCCGGTTGTTTATTAAAGTATGTTTCAGCTGCAACTTTAATTCCAAATGAATTGCTACTAAAGGTGGCCGTATTTAAATACATGGCAATAATTTCTTCCTTCGTGAAATTTCTTTCCAGGTTTATAGAGATGATCCACTCTTTTGTTTTCTGAATTACCCTCCTTGGAATTTTACCGAGATTGCTGAGCCAACCATCTAAACTGAGATCAGGATTCATCGTATAGAGGTTTTTAGCAAGTTGTTGTGTTATGGTGCTTCCACCACCCTGAGGATTAAAGGTTAACAAACCATAAAACACGCGGAGGAAAGCAGGAAAATCCAACCCAGCATGATTATAAAAGCGATGGTCTTCAGAAATCACCAGGGTGTTCACCAGGTCTTCCGATAATTCTGAGAAATGTACCTGACTGCGATTGTATCGGAAGTACCTTCCCAATGAAATACCATCAGCCGAAATGATTTCAGAAGACAGGTCATTCTCCGGATTCTCAACTTCAATTAAACTCGGCATCCCACCATAGAGGCCAAGTAAATCTATGCTTACGGTATAAAGATAGAGCGGTAGACCCAGTAGAAAACAAAGAAACCCAATCCAGGTGTATTTAATAACCTTAAAGAACCAGGCCTTTTTAATATTCAGCAGTTCACTGATTTTCCTTTTTATAGTTTCGGTCAAAGAAGGTGAGGTACTCATCAAGTGCTTTGGTTCGGTAGAAAAGATCGAAATTGGTTTTTGTTATAACAAAAGTATCGAATTTATGGGATGCAAACGTCTTATGGGTAACCGCATATGCTGTGAATTTATCGAAATAATTAACAGCCGTTAATCGATCAGGAAAGTCTGTGACCATCGTCAAAACGTAATCATCATGAAATACGAGGTTGGTTGTATTCAATCTCTTTTCACGATAGGAAGCCCTATTAAAGGTTTCCAACTCCTCAGAGACTTTATCGCTTATTTTATCGGTATTTTTATAAACTAAAACAAATCGGTGAGGATCAGAAGACTGGTTAGAAAAACGAATTCCACGGGCACGCTCTACTTTTTCCTGAAATGATCTAGAAGACGCTAATAAATTGTCTCCATACGTCTTAAGTGGGCCCTCCGGATATTTCTTTAAAAACTCGCCCAATTCAAATTGATATTTCGCGATGTCTTCGGTTCTACCGGTGATAAGGATTTTCAAAAGTTCGAGTTGTGATGTGAAGCCTGTTTCTCCCAAGCTCATGGCATATGTAATTTTTTCCTGCGCTTCTCTCAAGTTACCTGTTTGATACAATTCATAAGCTTGTTTATATATGAGCTTTTGTTTCTCAGCAGCAACGCTCGTCTCTTTTAGATAATCAGGATTTATCAGAACTTTAGCAAATGTTGAGTTTGGGTACTTACTTTTAAGAAGATCAACATATCGTTCTGCCTGTCCGTTAGGCTGGCTATCATTATTCTCGCGACTGATCAGATAAAGTTTGTAGAGTACTTCGGCTCCATATTCAGAATCCGGGAAGCGCTCGAGTAATTTTTCATAGGATGAAAATGCATTTTCCCGTTCATCTAATTTGAGAAAATACAAATCGCCAAGTTTAAAGTAAGCTCCTTCAATTTTGGCCAATGCCTCTTTCTTTTGCTCGTCTGTCTTTGGTAACTGTGCGAATATTTTACCAACTTCATCAATACTTTCCTTTACTTCCGTATTTTTTACAACCTCTGTTCCGTTTTCAATGGCAACAGCACGATCTGTAATGGCTGCGACAGTAACTGTTTTATTGGATCTGCGCCAATTATCTTCAAGTGCGATAGTTCCCCAGATACGTTGAAACTCGGATTCACCCAAGGCAACGGCTGAAGGATTTCCAAAATACCAATCCGATGTTGTGGTGGATTCGGTTTGGAAAAAAGGATTGTTTTGATTATTACTATCCTGAGCCGAGTTTCTCTTTTTTTTCTTTTTACCTATCTCGGATTTTTTTGCCTTAAAAGCGAGTAGCGAGTCCAGTTTGTTCCGTACGGTTATGGAATCTAATGTGGATAGATAAAGTAAGCTGTCTTGCATCTGAATGGTTTCGGTATACGTAACGAATTCTCCCAATACTTCCTGCCGTTTTTTAATGATATTAAAATTTTCAAATTCTTTGGGCAAGGTGACTACAGCGCTGTCATAATATGCTTTTGCCAGGCTATACTTTTTTAGGGAATCAAAATAGAGTTCTCCAATTCGCAAATAAGCATTGCCCTGAATTCGCTTGCTTTTTCCCGCATGAGCTGAGAGTTTATAATTATTGATCGCTTCCGTAAGATGTCCCTGCTTCCGCTCAAATTCGCCAAACTCAAAATAGATTTTATCCTGAAACTCCTGATTCTTCTCATCGGATAGAAGCTTCATAAATTGCTTGCGCACCGTTTTGACATCTCTTGAATCATCCATGCGGGCCACTTGTGCCATGTTCAACTTGGCGTAAAAGTCTATTTCATAATCGGGATTAGTCCCCAGGCATTTGCGATAATAATTATAGGCTTCCGAGCCAAATCCCATATGTTGATAGACTTGGCCAATGATAAAATAAATTCTACCCCTTCGATCGGAATGGACAAGAAGAGAATCAACCAGGGTGAGATTACGGACCATATTGTCATAGTCATTGCGCACCTGATAGTGATAGGCTTTTTCTAAATAGAAGTTTTTCTTATTGGTTTTACTTAGGTCTTCTTTATCTAAGAATCGAAAGGCCTCTTCTGCTTTATCAAACTCTGAGTTTTCAGTGAATGTTCGTATCAGATGAATAAGGGCAATATGCCGCACATCTTTGTTACGACTCTTGGTATTAACATACTTGAAAGTTTGTGTTGCGTTTTGAAAGTCACAACTGTATAAACGAGCCAGGCCTACCTGAATGTAATTGTCATCTACCCATTTGCTGTTAGGATGTCTTTGAATAGAAATGGATGCCATTTTAATGATTTCCTCGGTGTCCTTGGCATAGCTTTTTGCAAGTGTAGTGTCAAGTTTTGGAAATAATCTCAAAACTTGGTTGTGGTCATCATCTATGCTATTTAATATCAGATTCTCGACCTCATGGGTTTTCTCAAGTGCATAGTAATAACCATTAAAATGTGCGGTTAGGTTATGGTAAATGTTACTGGTAACATTATTCTGTTCCACTGAACAACCAACTCCCAGAATGAGCAGATATATTACTAAAAGGAAGAAATACTTATTCATCACGAAGCTTCTGTGAATTCATTTTAAAGATAAGCTAAAGTAATTTTTAGGTTTCGCAGTGATCTCATTAATTGGTTAACAAACGTAAAAAACAGCTATTCAATATTATAATCACTCAGAATATCTAATTTTGGTGAAAAAATTGATGTGAAGCCAAAAAAGACCTTATCCGACCGGTTAACTACCAAATATCTGCTGGTTATTCGCAATGAAGAGAATTTGGCCGAAAAATCCACGATGGGATTTACCTATGCCAAAGTATTGGTGATTTTGGTACTCGTTTTTATGTTGATTTTTGTTGGAAGCCTTTATCTCTCGAAAACACTTTTAGCCAAATGGTTCGACCCAAGGCATGCCCAGGTGGAAGCCAATAAGAAATTATATGAACTAGCCTTGAAAGTTGATTCCCTGGCACAAGAGGTGGATAGAAAAGACAATTTTATTTTAAATTTTCAACGCGTACTTAGTGGCGATACCTCAAACGGTTTTGTAGATCCGGCCTCTCAATTGAGCGGACAAGACAAGCCAATTAAACCAGTTGGAAATATGAGACTTGCTCCAACAGACTCTCAGTTTAGAAAGGAGTTTGAACAGTCTGAACTTTCGCTAATTACACTCACAGGGAAGTACCGAGAATTGCAGGAGACTTTTTTCTTTTCACCTATTACTGGTTTTATCTCAGATCATTATAATTTAAAGAAAGGTCACTTTGGTATTGATGTTGTGGCCAAGACAAGTGAACCTGTAAAATGTATAGCGGATGGAACAGTATTGATAGCTTCGTGGACCCAGGATTCTGGTTATGTAATAGCCGTGCAACATAGTAGCAATCTAATTTCCCTCTATAAACATAATGCTGTACTTTTAAAGAAAGTTGGTACTTTTGTAACTGCTGGCGATATTATCTCTATAGTTGGTAACAGTGGAGAGATGACCGATGGCCCCCATTTGCATTTTGAATTGTGGTACAATGGCAACTCCCTTAATCCGGAAGAATTTGTAACGTTTTAAAAACAAAACTATGTTAACCTCTAAAGAACAAAAACGAGTAGCAGAGGAAATCAGCAACTCAAGCAACGTCATAGGAAAAGGCACTATCCTGGAAGGCAATATCGAGACGTTTGGCAACATTCGTATTGAGGGTAAAGTCATCGGTAACATCAAGTCCAAATCAAAGATTGCATTAGGCAACTCCAGCCATGTAGAGGGCAATATCACGGCACAAAATGCTGACATTGAAGGAGAGGTGAGGGGAAAACTGGAAATCAGTGAGATGCTGGTGCTCAAATCCACAGCTGTTGTGCATGGAGATATTTCTACCGGCAAACTAGTAGTAGAGCCAAGCGCAGTGTTCAATGGAAGCTGTAAAATGGGTGCGGCAGTCAAAGATATTAAAGGAGCTGATAATGGAACTCGAAGCTTGCGAACAGAAGAAGCGAGAGCCAATTAGCCCGTGTTTGAATGTAGTTAGCCTTTTACAAGGTTGATATTCTTGGTCAATTGTAAATCTAGTCTTGGCAGATCATTTTGCGATTTTACTTCGGCTGCTAAATCCTGGTGTTTGTGTGAAAGGTAAAAAAGAGCAATCAAATTCTTTTCTTAAGTACAGCAGCCTTGGACTTCAACTGCTAATTTCAATTGGATTTGCCGCTTGGATTGGGCTGAAATTAGATCTTTTTTTTGAGTTAAAATTCCCCGTCTTTCTGCTCCTTATGGTTTTTGTTGTTTTTGCAGGTTCGATGTACCTGTTGTATCGTTCCCTTAACAAAGAATGAGACTTGGTTTTCAACAATTTATAATTGCTATTTTTAGTGTCTCTCTTACCTTTATTTTTAGTGTTTACCTCGCCCTGAAGCAAGGATGGATCAGGTCAGTTCCTTCTTTCACGAGTGAAATAACGTTGTCTCTCGCGATTGTTACCACAGCTATCTCTTATTACCTACAAAGGATAAAAAAATCTAAGCCACAAGAAGCTTTCCAATCCTACCTATTTTCAATAGTGGTAAAAATGGTGATTGGGTGCGCCATAATTCTATCCATAATTATGGCCGATCGGGCTGGGGCTATGGCCAATGCCTTGCTATTCATTGTTGTTTATTTCATCTTCACATGTATGGAGATATTCTTCCTGTCAAAAGGGAGATAAAAATCATAGAAAAAGGATTGCAAGAATACCCCAAATATTAGCGGAATCATTTTTTTCGGAAGGGATAAATGATACTTTTGCCATTGATAAAAAAGAACGCTCCCACAAGAAATGAAAAAGCCCTTTTGGATATCAAAAACAGCATTTTTGAGTGTTTTTTTTGCTATTTTCATTGGTTTTTCGAGCCCTCTGAAGGCTCAGGAGAAAGACACTGAGAGTGAAAAAATAAATATGGGCGATATTATCATCCACCATGTGATGGATGATCACCAGTGGCACTTCACTGACCACCTCATTTTACCACTGCCCATTATTGTTTACTCCTCTGAAAGAGGTCTTTCTGTTTTCTCTTCTTCCAATTTTTTCAATGAGCACCATCAGGAAGTGGAGTACAATGGTTATAAATTAGAGCATAATCATATCACACTTGCCGAGTCTGGTAAGGCGGTTCTTGATTTGTCAATTACAAAAAACGTGGCTATGCTTTTGATCAATGCCGGGCTGTTGTTGTTTGTTTTTATTGCTGTATCTAAAGCCTATAGAAAAAACAGCGGTAAGGCGCCCCAAGGCATTCAGTCTTTCCTCGAGCCAATCATTGTTTTTGTTCGTGATGAAATTGTTAAGCCTAACATCGGGGACCGTTACGAAAAATATTTGCCGTATTTGCTGACACTTTTTTTCTTCATTCTTTTCGGTAATTTATTAGGGCTTCTACCAGGAGCCGGAAACCTGACAGGTAATATAGCTATTACTTTGACATTGGCTTTACTTACCTTTTTGATTACTAATCTTAGTGGAAATAAATATTACTGGACTCATATTTTCTGGACGCCAGGTGTACCTGTTGTGTTACGCATTATCATTTTGCCGGTGGAATTAATTGGCATTTTCACAAAGCCTTTTTCGTTGACGATTCGTTTATTTGCAGCCATTACAGCAGGGCACATTGTGTTATTGAGTTTAATTGGTTTAACCTTCATGTTTCATAGTTATACTGTGGGTGTAGTTTCATCTATGTTTGTGGTGATTATTACCCTGATTGAATTACTTGTGGCAGGAATTCAGGCTTATGTATTTACGATGTTTACTTCGCTTTATATCGGCTTGGCTACCGAGGAACATGAAAGTCATTAGGAATTATAGATCTTCTTTTTCCCATGGGCAAGGAAGATAAAAGATAATCCGGGAGAGTCCCGGACGTGTTTAACTTAACTTAATTTTTATGTCATTAGCTCTTTTATTAGACTTAAGCCTTGCTGTCATGGGTGCAGCAGTCGGTGCTGGTCTGGCTGCAATTGGCGCTGGAATTGGTATTGGCCGCATCGGTGGCTCGGCAATGGAAGCAATGGCGCGTCAACCGGAAGCTTCTGGAAAAATCCAGGGTGCCATGTTGATCATCGCTGCACTGATTGAAGTGGCTGCGCTATTTGCGCTAGTAATTTGCTTTATTATCTCTGGCAAGGCGTAAAAAGTAATTTGAAACTTGCCTTAGGCATTGGGCCGGGCAGGTTTCATTTTTTGATTCGGTTTATTAAAAAATGATACTATGGATTTATTAAGCCCCGGTACCGGTCTCATTGTATGGCAGCTTTTTGTATTTGTGCTGCTCTTCCTTTTGCTTTCAAAACTGGCGTGGAAGCCTATTCTCAATTCATTGAAAGAGCGGGAAGTCTCTATCCAGCAAGCCTTGGATTCGGCAGAAAAGGCCAAAATAGAAATGGCTATGTTGAAATCTGATAATGAAAAACTTTTTAAAGAAGCGCGCGAAGAACGCGATAAAATTTTACGGGCTGCGCGGGAAGCAGGCAGTCGCCTTCATGATCAGGCTCAGGCTGAGGCAAAGAAGAACGCAGATAAACTGATCGAAGATGCTAAAGCAGTAATTAACACCGAAAAAGCTGCCGCTCTTCGCGATGTAAGGGCCCAGGTGGCATTGTTCTCACTTGAGATAGCGGGGAAACTCATGAAAAAGAATTTGTCGGGTGACAAGGCACAGAAAGATTTGGCGGATTCATTGATCAAAGACCTTAAGTTGAACTAATCTATGGCAGAATCTAAGGCTGCATCACGGTACGTAGGATCTTTGCTAAGTCTGGCCGTAGAACAGGGAGCATTGGAACAAGTGCATAATGATATGCAGTTGTTTGAAAGAATATGTGTAACCAACGCAGATTTTTTGATGATGCTTCGTAGTCCTATCATCAAGCACCACAAGAAAAAAGAAATCCTTAATAGCATTTTTAAAGGTAAAGTGCATAACCTTTCACTTGCCATCATTGACATTCTAACGGCAAAGAATAGGGAGCCATTGTTACCTTCTATTGCAAAGGAATTTCATGCTGCTTACAACGAATTTAAAGGCATCAGCGAAGCGGCTGTTATCACCAGCTTCCCGGTTGATGCCCAGTTGCGAAATGATTTTGAAAAAATTGTTAAAAGACTGACCAATAAGGAAAAAATTGAGCTCAAAGAAAAGGTAGATCCAGATTTGATTGGTGGATTTATACTTAATGTTGGCGACAAACAAATTGATGCTTCCATCAAGAGCAAATTGAGAATATTGAAAGTAAAGTTTGACGAGAACCCGTACGTAAAAGAATTTTAGATCAATAACGAATAAGTTATGGCAGAGATAAGACCCGAAGAAGTTTCAGCGATATTAAGGGAGCAACTTGCCCAATCGCGAACAGAGGCACAATTAGAGGAAGTTGGAACAGTGCTAACTGTGGGTGATGGAGTTGCCCGCATTTATGGGTTAACCAAAGCGCAAGCAGGCGAGCTGTTAGTGTTTGATGATGGTTTACGAGCCCTGGTCTTGAATCTTGAAGAGGATAATGTGGGAGCCGTATTATTGGGTGAGTCTAAGCATGTTCATGAAGGAGATACAGTGAAGCGCACAGGCTTAATTGCATCTGTAAAAATAGGTGACGGGGTGCTTGGCAGGGTTGTGGATACACTTGCTGCTCCGATCGATGGCAAAGGTCCGCTGACTGGCGATTTATATGATATGCCATTAGAACGTAAAGCACCGGGTGTTATCTATCGTCAGCCCGTGAATGAGTCCCTTCAAACCGGGATTAAAGCAATTGATTCAATGATCCCAATTGGCCGCGGCCAGCGAGAGTTGATTATTGGTGACCGCCAAACAGGGAAGACGGCTGTGGCAATTGATACTATTATCAATCAAAAAGAATTTTATGAGCAGGGCAAACCTGTTTATTGTATTTATGTTGCCATCGGGCAAAAAGCTTCTACGGTTGCAACCATATCGGCAACGTTAGAAAAAGCCGGGGCTATGGCCTACACCGTAATTGTTTGTGCTTCTGCAGCAGACCCCGCTCCTATGCAGTTCTTTGCACCATTTACAGGCGCTGCAATCGGAGAATTTTTCCGCGATACCGGCCGTCCAGCGTTGGTTATTTATGATGACTTGTCAAAGCAAGCGGTTGCTTATCGTGAGGTTTCGCTTTTATTGAGAAGACCTCCAGGCCGCGAGGCATATCCAGGGGATGTATTCTATTTACACTCAAGGTTACTGGAAAGAGCAGCAAAAGTCATCAACAACGATGCTATTGCCAGGCAGATGAATGATCTGCCAGAGTCAATCAAACATTTAGTTAAGGGTGGGGGATCGTTGACCGCGCTTCCTATTGTTGAAACACAAGCGAATGATGTTACCGCCTATATCCCAACCAACGTTATTTCTATTACAGACGGACAGATATTTTTGGAGACTAATCTATTCAATTCAGGTATTCGACCTGCTATTAACGTAGGTATTTCAGTATCGCGTGTGGGGGGCTCGGCCCAGATTAAGTCGATGAAGAAAGTTGCTGGTACCCTTAAACTGGATCAGGCGCAATTTCGTGAGTTGGAAGCATTTGCAAAATTCGGATCTGATTTGGATCCTTCAACCAAATTAATCATTGAAAGAGGTCGGAGAAACCTGGAAGTATTAAAGCAACCACAGTATGCTCCAGTGCCCGTTGAAGAACAAGTGGCCATGATCCTTGCTTCAACCAAAGGATACACAGATAAAGTGCCGATCAATAAAATCAGTGAATTTGAAAAGAATTTTATTGCCTTGCTTAGAGCTCAATACAATCAGGTCCTTGTGAATTTCAGAGCAGGTAAATTTGAAGACGCAGATGCCGGTACGATAAAGAAAGTGGCACTTGAAGAAGCATCAAAGTATTAATTAACTGATGCCTGCAGCAAATATCGATTAGAAATTAGCCTATTGGAATTAATCGACTGATTGAGAAGGACATTGAAAATTAGAGTATGGCCAGTTTAAAAGAAGTAAAAAGCCGCATCACTTCTGTGATATCAACTCAGCAGATAACCAAAGCCATGAAAATGGTAGCGGCAGCCAAGTTGAGAAAATCGCAGGATAAAATCATTCAAATGCGTCCTTTTGCTAAGAAAATATCGTACTTGATGCAAAACCTTTCTGCTTCAGGCGATGATGGACAAAATTGGTACAACACAGTACGTGAAGAAAAAAGGATTCTTATTGTAGCTATAAGTTCTGACCGTGGCCTCTGCGGATCATTCAATTCCAACGTGATTAAGTTTGTTGGTAAACTTATTCAAGAAAAATATTCAACTCAATTTAATCGGGGACAAGTCACAATTTTGCCTATTGGAAAAAAAGCTTTTGAGTTTTTTGGTAAACGTTCGTACAAGATAATAGGAGAATACTCCACATTAATATCGGGGCTTTCTTTTAATGAAGTTTCGAAGGCAGCTGATTACCTTATGAATTCTTTTCAACGGGGTGAATACGACAAAATTGAAATCATCTATAATGAGTTTAAAAATGTGGCAACTCAAATTTTGAGAACGGAACAATTCCTTCCGGTAGTTCCATCAAAAATGGATAAGCCCTTTGACACTGATTATATTTATCAACCAAATCGCGAAGAAATTATCACGGGCTTAATTCCGAAATCGTTGAAAGTACAACTCTTTAAAGCGGTATTAGACAGTAATGCATCTGAAAATGGTGCGCGTATGACAGCCATGGATAAGGCAACTGAGAATGCTGGTGAGATGCTAAAGGATTTAAAGCTTACCTATAACAGAACACGCCAGGCAGCCATTACAAAAGAAATTCTGGAGATTGTGGCTGGTGCTGAAGCACTGAAGTCGGCTTAGAAGAAAAAAACCAACAAAAGCTCAGCTCTGCCAGGGTTGAGCTTTTTTATTTAGTGAAATCCTTACTTCATATGTATTCGGTACTCAACAACCTCAGCATAGATGTTGCTCTGGGTACCATAATATGCGCTACTTTTTTTTCACATATTTTGCATGTTCAACCAAGCCCGGTGGAGTTAGCATCACTAGGTATAACGGTATGGATTATTTATACAGTGGATCATTTACTTGACGTTCGTAAGTTGAAGCATGAGGCATCTTCCCTACGACATCGCTTTCATCAAAAGAATTTTTCGAGATTGTCCATCGCCCTCATGTTGTCCATTGCTGTTGACTTTTTGTTGATCCTGCTGCTACGCAGACCGGTCGTATATTGGGGAATTGGATTAACACTACTGGTTGTGGTTTATTTATTTTTTCAACAAAAACTCATTGCGATAAAAGAGATAGTGATATCAATTTTATATGCTGCCGGTGTTCTCCTGCCGTCTATATCGATGAGAGAGGAGTTCCTCTCCATGAATGAAATATTGCTAGTACTTTTTTTTTGGTTAATTGCACTCAACAATTTGTTTTTATTTTCCTGGTATGAATGGAAACAGGATATTCGAGACAGCCACCAATCGTTCGTCACTTTTTTTGGGAGAAACCCCACAAGAATAATTCTTGTTGTATTATTTGGTTTGCAAATAGCGCTCTTTATTGAACTGATGACAATTTCATTATATCGAAAAGAGGCTGCTATTTTAGAATTAATGAATTTAATATTAGTAGTACTCTTTTTATATCCCGAAAAACTTTTCCCAAGAGAATTATACCGACTACTGGGAGACGGTGTTTTTCTTTTCCCCCTTCCTTACCTCCTATGGCACTACTGTTAGCTCAGCGCAATTTAAGATGACATTTCTAAATCATGGATTGTCATAGTGTATTTGACTTGACGATCAATTACAAGATATCCAGACTGGGAAAAGCTACAGTAGGGAATAGTTAGAACTAGGCCAGACAATGATTTTTTGGAGGTATTAGAAATGCCTGAAACAAGGCTGTTAAATAATTTCCTCCTATTGCTCAGCACTCTGCTTTTATTTTGAACTTTTAATTATTTTAGAACTCTGATAAGATTTTGTAGTTTAAACAATCTAATTTCCTACTGATAAAGCATGGGCCGTTTATTACTTTTTATTTATGTCACCACTTTATATTCCTGCCAGAATAAAGATCAAGGCCGATCGATGTCTTCTGAATTAAATGTTCCAGTGATGCCTGTTCAACAGCTTAATGCTGCTTTTCTGGTGGTTGATGGTGTTTATAATTCTGAACTTGTTGCGCCAATGGACGTATTACACCATACCGTTTTCCATCATGACAAAGGTATCAGGGTGTTTACGATTGCTCAGGAGCGGGATACAGTTACCACATTTGAAGGACTTCGACTGATTCCTGATTATGCATTTAGAACGGATTCATTGCCCACAATTGATATCCTCGTTGTGCCCAGTGCTAAACATAGTATGGATAGTGACCTTGAAAATAGCGTACTGATTGATTTTGTAAAGCGCACAGGGAAAAATTCTTCGTATATCATGTCTTTATGTGACGGTGCATTTGTCCTGGCCAAAGCAGGCCTGTTAGATACCTATGAGTGCACAACCTTTCCAGGAGATATTGAACGGTTTCGGAAGACCTTTCCACAGTTGACGGTTCATGAAAATGTTAGTTTTGTCCATGATGGCAAGACAATTACCTCCGCAGGTGGTGCAAAATCCTACGACCCCGCTTTATACCTTGTTGAATTATTATATGGTAAGAATGCAGCCGGAGGAATTGCAAAAGGATTAGTTCTGGAGTGGGATGTCCACCAGGTGAAACACATTACCGGAAAGCATTGAAACGGATTTGTGATCATTTACCTATCTACCTTAAAATTATAAGTTGTCTGAGTAAAAAAGCTATCTTAACGAGCTATTTTTGGTCATGAAAATAAAAATGGTAAGCTCATCCTCAGAAGTTGAGGAGTTCAAGTTATTGCCCGTGCGGTTATACCAAAGTGTACCGCATTGGATACGTCCATTAGACAAAGATGTAGAATCCGTATTTGATCGTGAAAAAAATAAGACTTTTCGTCATGGCGAATGCATACGATGGATTTTGGTGGATGATCAAAACAAAACCATTGGGCGCGTAGCTGCATTTATCAATGAGAAGAATGCAAGCAAGGGAAATGACCAGCCGACTGGCGGTATTGGATTCTTTGAATGCGTTGAAAATCAGGAGGCCGCTTTTGTGTTATTTGATACCTGCAAGGAGTGGCTTCAATCAAAAGGAATGGAAGCAATGGATGGTCCAATAAATTTTGGTAGCCGAGACCGATGGTGGGGTTTGCTGGTGGATGGATTTGATCGTGATCCCAATTATCAATGCAATTATAACTTTCAATACTATAAGGCATTCTTTGAAACATACGGTTTCAAAACGTATTTTAACCAATACACATTTTCGCGCATGGTAGCTGAGCCACTCGCACCCAGATTATACGAAAAAGCAGAAATGATGAAGAAAGATCCGGATTATGAGTTCCGTCATCTTCAAAAAAGTGAAATCGACAAGCTGCCTGAATATATGATGACCGTCTACAATAAAGCATGGGCAAATCGTGCTGAGAGCCCGGAACTTAGCTTGATGCAAACCAGGCAAATTGTGAAGCAAATGAAACCCATCATGGACGAAAAGCTTCTCTACTTTGGTTTTTATAAAGGCGAACCGATCTCATTTTTTCTTTCGTTGCCGGAGATTAATCAGATATTCAAATACGTAAACGGAAAACTTGATTTGATAGGAAAGCTAAAATTTGTGTGGCATACCTGGCGAAAGACTAATCGTAAAGCATTTGGAATTTTGTTCGGTGTTGTGCCCGCGCATCAGGGAAAGGGATGTGACGGTGCTATGGTGCTGGCATCAAAATACGTTTTACAAGACCAATATCACCGCTATGATGAGTACGAAATGAATTGGATCGGGGATTTTAATCCAAAAATGATTAATGTAGTGGAACAAGTTGGAGCCTTCATTTCTAAAACACATATTACGTATCGCAAATTATTTGATGAGACCAAATCCTTTAAACGGCACCCGATTTTAAATTAAGTATGGAACAACAAGAAGAAACAAGGTCATCCTTTTTATTTAAAAATCTGAGCCGAGGCCTCCTCTGGTTTGCCTTAATCATTACTATTTTTATTTTACTGGAAGGGTATATCCAGTCTAATTTCAAATCACACATTGATATCATTCGTGATAATCCTGCCGTTCTCTATGGTATTTATACCCTCTCTGAAATAGTTTTTGGAATTCTTCCACCTGAACTGTTTATGATGATCTGGGTACTGGACGACATTGAAGTCAATGGGTTTATTATCAACCTTGGGATACTCACTGTTATTTCATACGGAGCTGGTATACTGGGATATTACATAGGTAAGACGTTTTCGAAAACAAAGCTGTATCAAGAGAAAATCCGTGAAAAATATTTGAAGCAGTATGAAGGGAAACTCAAAACATTTGGCGGCTATCTTGTTTTTGTTGGCGCGGTAACGCCAGTACCATTTTCAGCGACCTGCATGTTGGCTGGATCTGTTAATCTTAACTTTAAGGATTTTTTATTAATTTGTATTACTCGAGTGATACGTTTTAGTGCATACGGCTGGATGGTATGGAGTTTCCCTCAGTGGTTTAATGGATAAGAGATTTTAGATTATAGAATTCTGATTATGGAATTAAGTTAATTCAACAACCTCAAATCATTTGGGTTGCAACAATAATTTCTCTATTGCCACTTTCTCTATCAGAGGTTTGCTAAAATAAACCAAAAAGTGCTGATCAGCTGCCCAAAGTTCAAACAGGTTTTTATAATATGGACTGTCTGGATCACCGCTTTGGCCTGGTGAGTTAGTGAACATCGTTCTGTCCCAATCTTCTGTGTCTACAGCAATCCTAAAAGAAGCACCTGATAATTGATTCTCGCTATTAGTGGTCATACCTGCTGTTGAACCGTTCCCCCCGCGAGGAAGCGGGCCAACTTCTAATTTTTTACGTGTAACCGCATCCACTGCATTGCTTAAAGGATGCTTGATCAGTACATGATGATATTTTTTCTGTCCATATTTCCATTTTTTCATATCTACACCCAGTTTGGTGGTAAGGTGGTCAACTGCTTGCTGTAAACTTGAGAGCAGAAACTGATCTCTGCCGGCAACGGGGTCTGTTCCAAATTCTGCCCGTGGTGAGGTAATCCATGAAATGGTTTTTGTCAGTTCTAATGAACGAATTTGCTTTCGTGCATTTTCTGGTACAAGTAAAGTCAGCATATTTTCATATATCCTCTTTTCCCATGCTGAATAGATAGCCGCTTCAACAGAATTTTTGTCTAATGTAAAATTCCATTTCAGCAACATATTTCGCGCACTTTCAACTATTATATCAGGTGATTTTAATTCTTTTAATAATGGGACTATCGTTCTGGCAGGGATGGACACATAGTCAAACTGTAAGCGCATCATGTCTTCCAAGGAATGCTTTTTCCCTGACGCTAATACTTCGTTAATGCGATCTGCCCGGAAACGATCAGCCCATTCCCAACCGACTGCATTGCGATGTTGATAATTATTAGGCACCAGGTTTTCATTCGCTGTTGCCCAAAATCCTTTTTCCGGATTGTAGATATTTGGCAGTGATGGTATTGGCAGATAGCCTGACCATTCATAGCGGCCATCGCCCGGCACGGCAACAAGACCACTCCAGTTTTTTCTGATAGGCGCAATACCTACCGCTTGCCATCCGATATTCCCTTTACGATCAGCCCAAATCATATTTTCTGCGGGGATGTTACAATAACTACACGCTTCGCGAAACTCTTCCCATGAAGTTGCCTGGTTCATGCGCAAACTGGCGAGGTAAGGGGCGCCGCCAGGTTCAAGCCATCCGCATCGGACAGCATACCCTGTATTGCTCTTTAAATTCGTGTACGTAACCGGTCCATGACGAGTGTACTTATGTTCTACGAAAACATCGGGTGCCCCTTTGACCTGGATTGTATCTTTCAAGATATTCATATCTTCCCATTGACCTAGATAGCGATATTGATTTTGGTTTTGTGGATTGAGTTCATACACGTATAAGTCTTCAGCATCAATTCCAAAAATAGTTAGCCCCCAGGCGGCATAATCGTTATGGCCGATTGAAATACCAGGTATTTCGGGTTCGCCTCCGCCAACAACATTCCAGCCGGGTGCATTTAAGTGAACCATATACCGAAGTGAAGGGACCGTGATGGTACGATGAGGATCGTTCGCCAATAATGGAAATCTGCTCTGAGAATGGGCACCATCTATAATCCAATTATTACTGCCGATCACAAATTTCTCTTTCTCCATAAATTCTTTTTGCGCCTGTTCATCTTGTATAGCGAGCTGTTGATATTCCTTTAGATTTGGATTAGCACTTGCTAGTAAATCCTTAGGAGTGAATGTGATTGGTTTGCGATAGGCTTCGTACAATTCGATTACATTATCAAAAAGAAGTTGTGGATTGATTCCGGGATCGATCGTAAGATCGGGTGAGCCTGGCTCAAAGTCAATGAGATCTTTTACACGAACTGCACCAAGTGTAGCCACGGCTCTGCTGATTTCAATTTCGGTACTTAAGTTGGACAATAATCCTTGATGACGTGAGATGACAACGGAGGCCGTCCATTTTTCTGGTACGATGCCCAACAATTTAAATTCCAGTGGAAGCTGCTTAATGTCCTTTTTGATTTCTTCGATGTAAGCATTAATACCATCCACATACGATTGAATAATCAATTCGCCATGGGGATGATAATGATTGAGTTCCCGTTGCATGTTTCCGCGGAATTGAAAAAGCCGAGCACCGATATCGCGCTTTACTTCTCTGGGCCCCAGAATTTCAGCTACGGTTCCTGTTGCCTGCCTTCTCCAAATTTCAAATTGAAAAAGCCTGTCTTTGGCTGCGCAGTACCCTTGGGTAAAAAACAGATCGTGTTCGCTTTGGGCATAGATATGATTAATGCCATAGCTATCACGAATGACCTCAACGGATTGCCGTAAGCCTGTAATGGAAAGAGTTTTGGTTTGACTGAATGATGATTGTGCAAAAAAAGTAATGCAAGCGGCAATAAAAAATTTCCTCATTGAATTTTAGTTTGGATTAGAAATGAATGCCGCAGATACACGGATTAAAATCTGCGAATCAGTGGCTAAAGAATTAAGATGCAGCAATTTTTCCAACAGCATCAATAAATCGATCAAGGTCTTTGGTGGTGGTGTACACATGCGGTGTTACGCGCACGGCATTTACATTCTCCCACTTGATGGAAACGACATGAATTTGATAATCAGTCATAAGTTTGGTAGCAATGTCTCCTACATCTATGCCATCCAAGCTGAATGTACCCAGAGCACAAGAGTACTCTGGCTTCAATGAGATATGAAGTTTTACCCTTGGATTTTTGACGAGGGCCTCGCACCAATATTTTTTTAAATAATGCAGGCGTTCTTGTTTTCGTTTACCTCCAATAGCATTGTGAAAATCTATTGCTTGTCCAATAGCTTGCTCAGGTGCAAAAGAACGCGTACCCAGTGCTTCAAATTTCCGGATATCTCCGCTTTGTGGTTTTTCGGTAGGGAAAAGCGGCCATGTCTTTCCAATTAAATCTTTGTGTATATGCATTAACCCTGTTCCAAATGGGGCGCAAAGCCATTTATGTAAGCTGGTACCGAAGTAATCACAGGTTAAGTCAGAAATTTTGTAATCGATATGAGCGAAGGAATGAGCAGCATCCACAATAGTGATAATGCCTCGCTTTCGAGCCTCGGCACAAAGTTTGGCAGCAGGAAGAATTTGTCCAGTCCAGGTGATCAAATGAGTAATGTGCCAGATTTTTGTTTTAGACGTGGTGGCATCAACATAGGCTTTAACGACCACTTCATCATTGTCAATGGGCAGGTTAAGATTGATCCAATTTATTTTTACACCATCTCGTAATTCTCGTTGTTTCCAGGCATGGATCATATTGGGATAATCCTGTTTGGTCATCACAATTTCATCCCCACGTTTCATGTCAATCCCCCAGGTAAATGTGCCAAGGGCTTCTGTTGTATTTCTGTTGATCGCAAGTTCATCGGCAGAAACGCCAGCCAAATCTGCAAGCTTCCTTCGCAGGGGTTCTCTTCCTTTATCAAGGACCTGCCACATATAATAGCTAGGAGCTTCATTGCTCAAGTGGTAGTACCTATCAACCGCATCCTGCACAACTTTGGGCTGTGGACTTACACCACCATTATTTAAGTTTAAAATAGTAGGAGAAACGGTGTATGCTTGTGCCATGCGTTCCCATAAGTCTTCATCGTGTATTGCCTTTGGAGGAGTAAGCTTATTCAGCGATACCAGGGCATCAGAGACGTCTTCGGCAATGGCACTACTGATCATTGGGGCAAGTGAGAGAGTACCTGCAACACTCAACGATTTTTTGAAAAAAGACCTGCGTGAACTCATAATAATAAATTTAACAAAGTGTTAAGAATCGTTTCATTAAATTAAATTTAATCAGAATCAGTCAATGATCACATTCATTAGTGACGAATTAATAAAGTTTTTCGAGAGTCCTTAACTTAACCGCTTTCCAGGCAGTAGTAGATACCACGGCAATGGTCATACATCCTCCAAAAATTACAGACGGTACCACGCCCATTAACTTAGCTGCGAGACCAGATTCAAATGCTCCAAGTTCATTTGATGATCCTATGAATATGCTATTTACTGCAGAGACCCTTCCTTTCATGTTTTCCGGAGTAAGTGTGTGGATCAACGTACCACGTATAATTACACTTACACAATCAAAAACTCCACTTAGTATTAGAAATAGCATGGACAACCAAAATAGATCGGAGAGCGCGAAACCAATCATGCAAACGCCAAAGCCTGCAACACACCACAATAAAATTCTACCAATGTTTTTTTTGATGGGATAATGTGTGATGAAGACGGCCATCAAAACTGCCCCAATAGCTGGGGCGGACCGGAGAAATCCAAAGCCTATAGCCCCGACCTTTAAAATCTCGTTTGCAAAAATAGGCAACAGTGCGATGGCACCACCAAATAAAACGGCAAATAAATCAAGTGAGATTGCAGCCAGAACGATTTGATTTTTGAATACAAAACTTATTCCGGCTTTTATCTTTTCATAGATTCCCAGTTCTTCGCTTACGGGAGGTAGCGCCCTGTTAGGAATAAGCAGATAACAGATGAGTCCACCAACAATCAAGACAGCAGCGGCATTATACGTTGCCGTGATTCCCCAAAATCCATAGATCAATCCGCCTATCATTGGCCCACCAACAGATGCTGTTTCCCACGTGGTGCTGTTCCAGGTGATGGCATTTTGGTAAAGATGACGTTCAATCAACTGGGGCATGAACGAAAAATTGGCCGGTGAAAGAAAGCCACGCGCAATGCCAGTCACAAAAATCACGGTATAGATAGGTATGGCCCCATAGAAAAGAAGGGAAGAACCAACGTCAGTTGTAAAAGAGAACAGTGCCAGGGCGCATAAGCTTAGCGTAATCACACATGCTACTATAATGTTTTTTCGTTGAACAATATCTGCCAGATGACCAGCATATAGCGAAACGGTGATAGCGGGTATAGCCTCAGCGAGACCAATCAACCCAAGAGACAGAGGATCTTTGGTAATCTCATAGACTTGTAATCCTACTGCCACAGCCTGAACTTGAATACCAAGGGTAACAAATAGGCGTGCTAAAATAAAAAACCGAAAGTCCCGTATTTGGAGAACTGAGTAGGGGCTGTTCATGCACAAATTAAGCGAGTAACTTTTCGATGGCGTCAATTGCTCTTTTTCTTCTTTCCTCTTTTGTTCCCCGGATTTCTATGAAAGGCACTCCGGAATTTTCAACAACTGTTTTATAAATCGACCAAAAGTGTTCTCGCTTGTCGGGGTGTTCGCGTTGTGGGTCATCTTCCCAAGGAATATCTATGTAGGTTAATAAATAGAAATCATAAGGACGCTCAGTCAAAGTCAGGATTTCCCGATCACATTCTCCAAACTTGTGTTCACTCCAGATTTTTACAACCGTTGCATTTGTATCACAAATTAAAACACGTGTTGCTTCGCGAATCCATTCTTCCTCCATCCGAACTTGTCCGTGAGCAATCTTGGTGAGATCAGATTGTTCATATGGTCTGATTAATTTGTTGATATATGCGCGGGCATACTCCTCTACCCAAACCGTTCTAAAATGCCCTGCTAGAAATTTTGAGAGATCAGTTTTACCCGTACACTCCGGTCCAATGATCACTACTTTTTTGATGTGCTCTGATGTTGGTTTAATGGCTTGCATAAATTCATGTTTTCAACGAGTGTCTACAAAGTTCAATCTTTCTCCAGGTTGAGTTGTAGAAGTGAACTCAAATTTTCAACAAATCTGTCATATATTTATGGTTCAGATTAAATAAAATGGAGTGAAACGCAGAAAAGTATTAAAGCAAATTGGTTTTGGTCTTTCCGCAGGGGTAGTGATGCCTCAGCTGTTTACTTCATGTGCAAAGGAAGACCCCGATCCAGAAGTTCCGTATGATGGAAATGTGGTGATTATTGGAGCGGGTGCTGCTGGTTTGTATGCTGCAGATATTCTCAATTCAAAAGGAATCAGGGTCACCGTTTTGGAGGCGTCTAATCAATTAGGCGGAAGAATTCAATCATTTCGAAATTCTAATGAGGTTACCGATTCCCTTATTTTTGATACAAAAAATAGGTCCATTGCGGATTTTCCAGTTGAACTGGGGGCTGAAATCTTTTTTGGAACAGATTCTAGTTGGGGAAAAATCATCAGTAATTTAAATCTTGCAAAAGTTTCACTCGATACGGCAGGCACAAATCAATTCATCATGGACAATGTGGCTAGCCCTGCTTCTGATTTGCAAAGCGATGTTGATTTTCTTCAGTCACAAGCATTTGTAGACGAATTACCAAACTATTCTGGTCCTGCGGTAACGGTGAATGAGGCGGCATCAGGCGTGGGCAGTCGTGCACAGGCAATCTTAAATTCACAGATTGGAAATTATTATGGTACGTCCAACGATCAGTTGGGAATGTCTTTGCTGTCGCAGGATTTAATAGCACGGCAACACGATGGTATCGTCTTTACGATTAAAGCGAACCCCATGCAAGATATTTTGATTTCGCGGTTCAGTGATATACAATCGCTGGTGGAGACAAACAAGCAAGTGAAATCCATCAATTATGGCAGCGATCCTATCGTTATAACTTTACAAGATGGTACGCAAGTTGAAGCCGGTAAACTCATTGTTACCGTACCAGTTTCTGTTCTTAAAAGCGGAGGCATTTCATTTAGTCCTTCATTGCCCGGTGACATGACTTCGGCCCTCTCGCGAATGGGTATGGACCCCACCTTACGCGTAGTGCTGGATTTTAAAAAGAATTTTTGGGGAGAAAGTTCCGGGTTCATTTGGGGAGGGACCACGGCACCTCAATACTTTAATGCTGGAGTTGGCCGAAGTGAATTCTACCGCACAATGTCCCTCACCATCAGTGGAGCAAAAGCGGCTGAACTTTCCGCTAAAGCTCCTGATCAGATCGTTACCGATATTCTTGCTGAACTCGATGCGATATATGCAGGGCAGGGTACACTTTTTATCAGCCGTAACCTTGATACAGCCGACCCTAACTTCGATAAAATGATTTACATCATTAAGGATTGGAGCAAAGACGAGTTCACAAAGGGTGGCTATTCTTATCCTCTTTCAAACGCAACGCCCAATGATCGCCTTGCACTTGGTAAACCTGTGAATAATAAACTTTTCTTTGCAGGAGAAGCCACAGACACCAAAGGAGATGCCGGTACAGTTAGTGGCGCTCTCTCTTCAGCAGAGCGAGTAACAGAGGAAGTAATAAAATCAATCTTAGGAATTTCATAAAAATTCTGAAGAATAGAATCTTTGTTAAGGATCTTCTAACCGAAGCAATCTTAAATCTACCATTCGTTTTGATTTTGCAGGCTATACGGGATACTTCACCCGGTAGATATTTATAATAAAAACCGCATATAAACGACACTCGTTTATATTTGCACCCGCAATACCGAACGGACATCAACCATGAAGGAAAAAGTCTTTACACGTTATGAAGTTTTTATGGTAGCCATATTGGCTATTCTTCAGTTTACGATAGTACTGGACTTCATGGTGTTGTCTCCATTGGGCGCGCAACTTTTGATAGAGCTGAATATCACCACTACACAATTTGGTTGGGTGGTATCTGCCTATGCTTTCAGTGCTGGGGCATCTGGATTGCTGGCAGCGGGATTTGCAGACAAGTTTGATCGAAAAAAACTCTTGCTCTTTTTTTATATTGGTTTTGTAGTCGGTACATTCTTGTGTGGCATTGCACCAGATTATAATTTTTTGCTTATGGCCCGAATTATTACCGGAATATTTGGAGGCGTGATTGGCGCAGTAAGTTTTGCCATCATTACCGATATATTCAAACTGGAAGTTAGGGGACGTGTAATGGGATTCGTTCAAATGGCCTTTGCAGCAAGTCAGGTTCTTGGTCTCCCGGTAGGGTTATACCTTGCTAACCTTTGGGGTTGGCATTCGCCTTTTATCATGATTGTATGTTTAAGTGTAATGGTAGGGGTTGCGATAATCATTTACATGAAACCGATTAATGCACATTTGAAAATACAATCCGATCGCAACGCGCTTCAGCATCTTGGAAAGACGATTTCGAATGTTACCTACATAAAGGCTTTCGGAGCAACAATTTTATTAGCAACAGGTGGATTCATGTTAATGCCATTCGGCAGTGCATTTGCGATCAACAATCTCGGCCTCACAATGGAACAGTTGCCGATGCTCTATATGATTACAGGCATTTTTTCAATTGGAATAGGTCCTTTGGCTGGAAGACTGAGCGATAAAATAGGAAAATATAAAATGTTTGTGGTGGGCTCTGTCATCAGCATTGTGATGGTACTGATTTATTGTAATTTGGGGATTACACCTTTATGGGTTGTGATTTGTATTAATGTAGTACTATTCGCTGGAATCATGGCCAGGGTCATTCCCTCTTCTGCATTATTGACGGCAATACCCGATCCACAAGATCGAGGAGCCTTTATGGGAATCAATTCTTCTATTCAACAAATTTCGGGTGGTGTGGCTGCAGCAGTTGCCGGAATTATAGTTGTGCAAACGGAGAGCGGTGTATTGGAGAATTATGATATACTTGCCTATGTAGTGGTGGGGGCCATGTTGATTACAATCGGCATGATGTACTGGTTAAATCAACTTGTGATAAGGAAGACCGCTAACGGCACAACCAGATAACTCTTAGAATAAATTATTTCAAGTGATCATAGCCATCGGCTGTGAGATTTGTTACACCTGTGGCCCAATACAATGATTGCTTTAACCCCGATTACACATTAGAAAATCCTTTTGCAATTTTGTTTAATCGAGTCTTTTCGAGAATACCATCTTTATGCAGGGCATTCATGAAATTGCCTGCCTGACCGGAAGGCAGGCGAGAAATCTTCTCTTGGTTGACAGGTTGTTTCCATTAGATAAGATTTCTCCCTACGGTCGAAAGGACATTAGACTAAATTGATAGAATAATCAAATCTAAGTTCACACCAACAGCATATTATTCATTTGAAAATCCTAATGCGTTATTTGGGTTTAAGTTTTTCGTATTTGGCTTTGAGCTTAAGCAATTTGATTTGCTATTGAATTAGTTTCTCTTGCTGTACATTGATCTTAAAAAGCACTCACTCAATTTTCAAGGTTAGAAAATCTTGAGTGAAGCTCGCTCATAGTTATGTGCTTAAAGCTAAAATGGAGAATTAATCCGAGTTCAGAACAAATTCCTTTATTAAAATCAGGATTCCGATTACAAGTGTGAGCCATCCAAAGGCTTTTCTAAGATAGAAAGAAAGTATTTTGCGTGATAAGAAATTACCTGCCAGGATGCCGATAATGGCAAGCGAGGTTACGGAAAGTAAAAAACCCCACTCAATTTCATAGTTGAGGAGATCGCCAACGAAACCAAGAAGGGAATTGATGGCAATAATAAATAGAGAAGTTCCAACTGCTGTTTTAAAGGGAAGACCGGTTAAAAGCACTAACGCGGGAATAATTAAGAAACCACCACCTGCCCCCACCAGGCCAGTGAGAAATCCAATTAACAGGCCTTGAATAATGGCCAATATGGTTCGAAAGTTCTGGCTATCGGATGTGATTTCTTTCTTATGCCGGATTAAGGAAAAAGAGGCAAGCACCATCAAAAGCGCAAACAGTCCCAGAAGTAGTCCGCGTTTGGTCAATATAAAACTTCCCACTTCAAATACTACTTCGGGTATTGCCGGTACAACCCATTTTCGCGTACTGAAGATGGCCATGATGGAAGGGATGCCAAATAAAATCCCTGTCCTCAGGTTGACAAGTTGTTCGCGATATTTTGGAATGGCCCCGACAAAACTGGTGGTGCCTACAATAAATAGAGAGTAGGCAGAAGCCAGCACAGGATTGATTCCAAATAAATAGACCAGAATAGGAATGGAAAGAATAGAGCCTCCTCCACCCAGCATCCCCAGCACAACACCTACTAAAATTGAAGCTATATATCCGATGACCTCCACCTTGTTTCGTTAATCGTGAATTGTTAATAGTGGGGCCATGAGCCTTTCAGGTTACACCTCTGTCTGCGGCAGTAGAGCGAAGTTTTTTTAAATCCGATTAAACTCCGCAATAAAGGCATCAGGAAATTTTCTCTTCACCTCCCCTAAAAATTTGTCAGCTTTAGTGCGTGTTGAAAATTGACCAAGGACAAGGCTGTAGTATTTTATACCATTAATAATTTTGACTTGAACGGTCACTTTTTTCTTGTACGAAGTTTTTAAGTTATCGGCCAGCCGCATAAGGTTAACCAACTCCTGATAGGTTCCGATTTGCACACCAAACCCTTTTGGCGTTAACCTGGAAATTTCAAAGTCATAAAATTCCTTTTCATCTACAGTGACACGGTCAATCGGGCCAGTTTGCATTTTACCTTTTCCATCGCCAGCATCGAGTACTTCTATTTTTACATCCGCCAGACCTTGATTAATGAATCCAAGTTTTTCGGCTGCCGATTTAGAAAGATCAATTACACGGCCATCAACATAAGGACCGCGATCGTTAACCACCACATCAATGCTTTGATTGTTGGCGATATTAGTTACCCGCACCTTGGTTCCAAATGGAAGTGTCTTATGAGCAGCTGTCAGCTTTGCATGTTTGTATTTTTCACCGCTTGCCGTTGGGCTGCCTTCAAACTTATCGGCATAAAATGAGGCTTTACCTGTTTGAGTTTGTGCCTGTGCAGAAATCGCGATCAAGGGAATCATAAAAACATACAGCAATTTTCTCATAGCGAAATAAATTGAAAATTTAAAAGATGTTAACCGGCCAGCCCTCCGTACTACTTCGGGAGGTGGCGCAAACTCAAAGTTACTGTTCCATTGGTCAAAGTGCTAGTAGATAGCAGGAGTACAATTTAGAATTTCAAAAAGTGCCCAATTCTGTTGCAGAAACAAAAAAAGTAGTTTTGAAATCCCTTTGTAGCCATTTCAAATGGGTTAATCCGCAAATTGGCTATTTGACCAATTAAGGTTAACTTTACCCGGCAAATAATCAATCGTAAATTATTTGCCATGGCCCACGATCCTTCCAAATTTCTCTTTGAAGCCCTTACCTATGATGACGTGCTTCTGGTTCCTGCATATAGCGATGTTTTGCCGCGCGAAACAAGTACGGTCGGACATCTGACAAAGAACATTAGGCTTAACATTCCGTTGATTTCTGCTGCCATGGACACGGTAACAGAAGCTCAATTGGCCATCAGTATGGCATTAGAGGGTGGCTTGGGCTTTATTCATAAAAGCATGACCATTGCGGAGCAAGCTGAGCAGGTGCGAAAGGTCAAAAGATCTCAAAGTGGCATGATCCTCGATCCAATCACGTTGCGTATAAATTCTACCGTTCGTGATGCCGAAAAAATTATGCGCGAGAATAAAATCGGGGGTATTCCGGTGATAGATGGTAACGGAAAACTAGTAGGCATTATTACCAACCGAGATTTGCGTTTTCAAAAAGACATGAATATGCCGATTGCCCAAATTATGACCAAAGAAAATCTGATCACGGCACCTGAAGGCATCACGCTGGCAAAAGCAGAAATACTGTTGCAGAACTATAAAATTGAAAAGCTGCCCATCGTAAGTAAAAAAGGAAAACTAACCGGATTAGTTACGTACAAAGATATTTTAAAGAAGAAAAACAAACCTAACGCCTGCCACGATGAGTATGGAAGATTGAGGGTTGGAGCGGCCGTGGGCGTTACAGCCGATATGCAGGAACGCATTGAGGCGTTGCGGAATTCAGGAGTTGATATCATTAGTATAGATACAGCACATGGTCATTCCAAGGGAGTGATTGATGCAGCCAAACGCGTGAAGAGAAAATACCCGGACCTGGAATTGATTATAGGAAATATTGCCACAGGAGATGCGGCCAAAGCCCTGGCCAAGGCAGGTGCAGATGCTATAAAAGTGGGAGTTGGCCCAGGAAGCATTTGCACTACGCGCATAGTAGCCGGCATAGGCCTTCCTCAGCTCTCAGCAGTTTATGAATCTGCTAAAGCATTAAGAGGATCTGAGGTAAAAGTAATTGCAGACGGTGGTGTTCGCTTTTCAGGTGATATTACAAAAGCGCTGGCAGCCGGGGCAGATAGTGTAATGATCGGATCACTACTAGCGGGCACGGAAGAGGCGCCTGGTGAAGTGATTATTTACGAAGGAAGAAAATTCAAATCCTATCGCGGCATGGGCTCGATGGAAGCCATGGATGATGGATCCAAAGACCGCTATTTTCAGGATGCAGAAGATGATATCAAGAAGCTTGTACCCGAAGGTATTTCGGGTCGTGTTCCCTTTAAAGGATCAGTGGCCGAAGTGCTCTACCAATTAGTAGGTGGGCTAAAAGCCGGTATGGGCTATTGCGGTGCTAAAAACCTCGAAAAACTTAAATCTGCCAAATTTGTAAAAATCACTTCTGCCGGGGTGCACGAGAGCCACCCACACGATATAACCATTACAAGGGAGGCACCTAATTATAGTCGTAAGTAGGGTTAGAAGGGGTTACAATCTGCGTGTTATTGGTATCTTTGAAGACTGTAGTTATGGGTTTATGAAAAAGTTGGTTTTTGGTCTCTTTATCCTTGGCTCGCAAGTGTTGTACGCACAAACGGATTTATGGACAGTGAATTTTAACGGATTAGCTAATGGAACTACCAATGGCACCACATCGTCAGGTGTTCCTGGTGGAACCTGGTCAGTAACAACCACACCATCTGGTACTTTTTCAAAACAAACAATTCCAATAATTGGAACTCAATTTTTCAGAGCGGATCAAACCGTCACGGAAGGCGTTTGGGCGACAGACAATTTTAGTATTTCAACCACTGGAATGGCAACAGTATCCATCACACTGCTTACAGGCGGAACAAATTCAACTGACTATATAAGAGCCTACTACAAGGTTGACGGTGGCTCGGAAATTCTCTTTGCGGAGTTGCTTGGTTCCATCTTAAGTGTTACAGTACCTGGGAGTGCCATTGTTTCGGGAAGCAACCTACAGATTGTGGTAAGAAGTAACGAAAATACTGCGGGAAGTTTTTTAGGAGTACCTTTTTCAATAGGCTTTGATGATTTGACCATTGTCTCAGCTCCAGCGGTTTACAGTAGAGCAAGTACCGCCTGGAATGTGGGTACCACATGGTCTACCGTAAGTTTTGTGGGAGCCTCTTGTGCCTGCACCCCCACGACCGGTCAAGTGGCAGTTATTGGAGGTGGTTTTACTGTTGACTTAACTGCGGATGCCCTGGTGGGTGGTGTAGATATTCAAAATACAGGGACATTAAGATATACAGCCGCAAACCTTGATTTAGGTATTGAAGCAGGTTTGTTAAGGGTGAGAAATGGAGGCACACTCAACCGAAATGGGCAGGCTGCTGCACAGATAGATTACAATCAGGACGTGGGAGGGGCAACCTTACAAGTGGATGTGGGGGGCACAGTGACAATCGAGGATGTAACGTTAACTGCTAATGCTACTAATTTGCATTATTTCACGGGTGGTGGTTCGTTAACAATAGCAGATGACATTTTGATTGGTGCGGATGGGGCCACACTTACCAATAATATGTCCGCTGCATTAGCCGTGACTGACAGAATCGAATTTTCAACAGGTACTAACAATTCTACTTTCGTCAACAATGGAACTCTTACAGCAGCTACTTTATTTTTTGATGATGACACGAACTTCTTTACGAATGCTTCAACAGCAACCTTCTCTGCAAATATTGCAGCGAACGGAAACGGAGATGATAATAACACAATTACGAATAATAGTGCTTCTACCCTGGCTTTCGTAAATCTGGACGGTGATGCGGCTGCCGCAACAGGCGATGGCGGAGATATGACTATATTAAATAGTGGTACGATCAATCAAACGGGCACATTTTTAGATATTCCTAATAACACCAACGCTTTAAACGATATTAATAATTTGGCAGGATCAACCTGGAATTATTCTGGCACGGGACATGACACCAATGTGAGATTTTTTGCTAATAACCCTACCAATACATTTAACTATGGTCTTTCTGGTGCACAACAGATTATTACACCCGTGGCCGGAAACGGTTATAATAATCTGATTCTGCAGAGTGTAGCTGCTGCAGCAAAAACTGCTTTAGCAAATTTTTCTGTGAGCGGTAATTACACACGAAGTGGCGCTGCTACCCTTGCGCCCGGGGCATTTACTATTACTTTAAATGGGACAACCGCAGCACAAACTATTTCTGCAGTGGGAGTAGAGACTTTTGCAGGGTTAACCCTCAATAACACGTTTGGTACCTCACCTCAAATAACAGCTAGTAATGCGATCACTGTAACTGCTATCTTGACGATGACTTCCGGTAACATCAACTTAAATGGAAATGATTTTACTATTTCATCCACTGCTTCAGGAGCACTTGCTCGTACAAGCGGATGGATGTATGGAGGAACTATTACCCGCAATAGACCGGCTTCAACGATTATCCTTGTTACCACTCTCCATAGTGCGTTTCCACTTGGAAGTTCAGGGGATTTTAGGCCGTTTTTAGTTGGGCAGAATTCAAATGCTAATACCTTAGGAACCATGACAGTGTCTCATACCAACGGAACTGCGACAAGTACAGTAAGTTTTCCTGAAGGTATTGTACGCAGAAACGATGCATTTTGGACTATTACAACATCAGTAATTAGTACAGGTCCAACGTTCTCCCTTCAGGCGGGCGGTACAAATTTTGGAACGATTGAAGCAGGGGCAGCGGGACTGGCAGATTTAAGAATGAGCACCTCAACAGGAGTAGTAGGCACACATGGTGCTGCAACAGGAGGCCCGGATTATAGGGTTAATCGCACGGCATTGACATTTAACGACCTGGCAAATAATTTTCATGTTGCTTCAACTGATGCCGTAAACTCACCCCTCCCAATAGTGCTATTAGGCTTTGCAGCAGAGTTAAAAGGATCTATTATTGATTTAACATGGTCCACTGCCTCCGAACTCAACAATGATTTCTTCACCATTGAGCGGGCTACTGATATTGAAAAGTTTGAAGAAGTGGCTATTGTAAAAGGGCAGGGCACAATCAATTCAAAAACAAACTATACTTCTGTAGATGAAAGTCCACTGCCGGGCAGATCCTATTATCGACTCAAGCAAACAGACTTTGATGGGAAGTTCACGTATTCTGAACTTAGAAAAATTGAGAACTCAGATTTTAAAACTCACTTTAAAATCTATCCAAATCCTGTTGTTGATCGTAAGTTTAATTTTGAATTGACCGGTATTGAGGCAGGAATTGATGTGCCTTTAAGAGTAGTAAACATGCAAGGTATTTCCGTTTTTGATGCAGGTTACAAATCTGATCAAAGCGGAAGAATAAAGAGTTCGGTGGAATTAACTTCGGTTGCCAGTGGAGTGTACATTGTGATTATTAATACTGTTACCGGTTTACGCAAGAAGATTGTGATTCCATAGTTTTTATTTTACAGACGCCTTTCCTTTTCCTATTATTGTAAGCCAATCCTGTTAGATTGGCTTATTTTTTAGCAACGTGGGCAATAAAGGCATCATACGTCTTACTTCTTTAGGGGCCGCCATCGCCTGGATTATCCTTTTCTTCTCCGATCTCACAATTCTGTTCAGTGACACAAAAGGACTGGCTTCCGACATTCCATTATGGGTGCCCAGGGTCATGCTGGATCTTTATGTGATTTTTCTCTATTACCACTATAAGTTTAGAATTGAGAAAGATGAGAATCTCAGCTTCACTGATCTGCTGTGGAAAGTGTTTGCCACGGGATTAATCGTAACCGTTGTATCACTCTCTTTACGGCTGGTTATTTTCTTATTAGGTAATACACCTCTTCCCGGGCATATACTTTTTGGTGATTTCGTTTATCTGATTAATCTGGGTTTATTTCTTAGTTTTTTAATAGCTGCCTACACGTGTTGGAAACGCCTGATTGTTTATCATAAATCGAAATGGCTTATTCGGACTTGGAGATTTTTCGAATTCCTCCTGCTTTTCATACTTGTTTATGATAGTTTCCAGATTGTGTTGAATGAAGGGGTTTTCATTGCCCTTAACATTATCCTCGCCTTGGTTGCCCTGGTGCTGTCCGCCAACATGAAATGGGTGGCGTACCTTAATTTTAAACAGAAATGGACAAGCCTTCTTTTGTTATTGCTTACATTTTTCTACCTGGGTTATTTCTTTTATACGGTAACGCGTCAATCTGATATTATAAGCGCAGAGTCAACTTCCTTCCTTGATTTCAGAAGCCATATTTTTAATATTTCGTTGTTTGGCTTCGTGATCATGTACAGCATTTTTTCATTTCTGGTGATCATGTTCAATCTCCCAACCTCTTCGGTGTTTGAGCAAAAGCTGGAGGAGGTAGTGAACTTTCAACGGATAAGTCAATCTATTCAAACCGAGCAGAATGAAGAAAGTGTTTATAATATTTTGTTAGAGAGTTCAGTTAATTCAGTCTTTGCAGATGCTGCCTGGCTTGAAATAAAGGGATCCAATCACGAATCCAGATTGTTTTCTTATCAGATATCAGAGAAAGATGCTCTGGAGATAACCAATCATATCAAAACAAAAAATATCAAAGGTGTTTTAGATCAAGGCAGCGACAAGACCAGAAACCTTTCGCACTATCTGGCATCAATAAAGGGTGGACGTTATCGATCTGTTCTGGCCTTCCCGATCTTAGTCAAAGGAGAGTCCATTGGAACGCTTGCGCTTCTCAAAGAATTGCCGGAAGGGTTTACAAAAGAAATGACACGCATCATCTCAACGTTTGCAAACCAGGCGGGTATTTCCATTGAAAATTTCCGTTTAATGGAGGAGGCGTTTCAAACGGAGCGATATAAGGAAGAACTCAAGATTGCGCGAACTGTTCAAAAGAGTTTGCTTCCGCAAAAACTGGAGCAAGACCCGCAATATGATATTGCTGCATTTTCGCAATCAGCCGATGAGGTTGGAGGCGATTATTATGATACCCTTCGAATTAGCGATCACGAGGTTGCCTTGATCATTGCTGATGTATCCGGAAAAGGAACAACGGCAGCGTTTCACATGTCTCAAATGAAGGGGATTTTTCACAGTCTTGCTCAACACCAGCTTGATCCGAAAGAATTTATGGTACGGGCTAACATGGCTTTAAAACATTGCCTGGAGCGGGGCTCTTTTATTTCTGCCACCTATTTTGCTATCGATACACAAGCAAAGAAAATAAGATATGCGCGCGCCGGGCATTGCCCCGTACTCTACTATTACGCTGTAACTAAAAGCACAGAATTTTTGAAAGACAGAGGCACAGCCTTAGGTATGATAAAAACCAAAGAGTACGGCAACTTCATTGACATGAATGAGTTCTCCTATGCACCAGGTGATATTATGGTATTGTATACGGATGGCATAACGGAGGCAAAGGACAACAAAGGAGAGGAATTTGATTATGTGCGCCTCGAGCAAACGGTAATTGAAGTGACCGATAAAAGTTCAAGAGAAATTCAAGAGCATTTGATTAAAAGACTTCATGATTATTCAGGTACGGATGAAATAAATGATGATTACACAACCATGATTGTAAAGTTCCTATAGATCACGAGAACATATAAATACCAAAACCGTTTAAAATATATGGTTCACATCAAGAGATTACAAGAAAGTGGCAATGACCTTATTGCAATAATCGGTGAAATTGACGCCAGTTCTTCGATTGAATTGGACTTGACCATTGCCAAAAGTGTAGGAGAAGGCTTTACTAAGATTTTAGTCGATTGTAGCGCCTTAGAGTACATCTCTTCTGCTGGGCTTGGTGTCTTTATGTCTTATATCGAAGAGTTTAAGGATAAAAATATTCAAATGGTTTTGTTTGGTATGAAAGGGAAAGTGGCCAATACGTTTAGTATTCTGGGCCTGGCCGACTTATTGCACATTTGCACCTCAAAAGAAGAAGCAAAGAGATTAGTAGATGAGTTATCAGTATAACATCGGTTGTAGCCTTAGCAACCTCAAAGGGATTCGCGAGTTCATTCGCAATTCGCTGAAGGATCAGCGTATGCCTGAGCTGGAATTGGCGGCCATTATTCTGGCATTGGACGAAATGTGTTCAAACCTCATGATACATGCTCACCACTGCAACCCTGAGCATCTCCTCGAACTTCACATTGATGTGCCTGAAAAAGGAAAACTGATTTTTGAAATCATTGATGATGGAAATGTTTTCAATATCAACCAATTCAGTTCGGATAATATCAATGACCTGGTTCATGAAAAGCGTAAAGGAGGTCTCGGCATACGCCTGGTAAAGTCTATAATGGATAATGTGGAATATTTCTCTCAGGAAGGTAGAAATATCTGTCGTTTGACAAAGAAGATTTCGTAGTCAATCCTATGTGCTCTTACTTTAGTAGTTGATCTATCAACAGTCAGGGCCTGGCTGAGTGGTAGACTAATATCAAATTTGAATCCTCGCAATTTTAATGTCGAATTTTTAGTTTTGCATCTGAAACGATGCTGCAGCAAGCCACACAACCTCTTACAATTTCCGCTTTATTGCGTCTGACACGATTTTGGAATTTGATCATTATCGGACTTGCTCAGTATTGTACTGCCGGTTTCCTGGTCAATTCAAACACCATTTTAGATATACGCTTATTGTTCCTTTCAGTTTCTACTATACTGATTGCAGCTGGTGGTTATATTATCAATGACTATTACGATGTGAAGATTGATTTGATCAATAAACCGGATCGGGTTGTCATAGGCAAAAGTATTACCCGCAGATATGCTATTTTATTTCATACTTCTCTTTCAACAGGTGGCGTATTGATTGGCTTTTTGTTAAACTGGAAAATTGGCTTGGTTAATTTTATGTCTGTTTTTTTATTGTGGTTATATTCCAATTCGCTTAAACGTCAGCCATTCATTGGCAATTTTGTCGTAGCAGTGCTAACCGGAGTTTCAATCTTTATAATTAATATTTTATATGAAACTAATCTATCCGCAGGGAGGATAGGCAACTCCATGATAATTATCTATTCACTCTTTGCTTTTTTTATGACACTCATTCGTGAAATGATCAAAGACATGGAGGACCTCCGGGGAGATCAGACATTTGGCTGTAAAACTCTTCCTGTCATTTGGGGGCTTCGCAAGGCTAAATTTTTTGTCTATGCCGTTTTAATTCTTTTTTCAATTTCTATTTTCTATATTAATCAGCTCCACCTTGGCTTTCCCATCAATTATTTTATACTTTTTCTCTTCCTTCCGCTAGGATGGCTGTTGATTCGACTTATCCGGGCCGATACCATAAAGGATTTTTATAAGCTCAGCCAATTGTGTAAAGTGATAATGTTGTTGGGCATTTCAAGTATGGCATTTATTTAATTGCTTTCTTTGCACGAGATGAAAGGTAAAGCCCGTATTGCTATTTTTGCCTCTGGCAGTGGCACCAATGCCGAAGAGATTATTAAATATTTTCACGGCCATCGTTTCACTGAAATTGTTCTTTTACTGAGCAACAATTCAGGCGCCTATGCCTTGATACGCGCAGGTAAATATGGAGTTGGCACGAAGGTTTTCACAAAATATCAATTTCGCGAAAGCGAGGAAGTTCTGGATTGGTTGATGGAAGCGAAGATAACACACCTTGTGCTCGCGGGTTTTCTTTGGCTCATTCCCCAAAACCTTGTTAGGGCTTTTCCTCACCGCATCATAAATATTCATCCGGCCCTGTTGCCCAGACATGGCGGTAAGGGAATGTATGGAATGAAAGTACATCAAGCCGTAAAGACTGCTGGAGAAAAGGAAACCGGAATCACTATTCACGAAGTGAATGAACGCTATGACGAAGGCCAGATTTTATTTCAGGGAACCTGTGAGGTACTTTCTTCTGACACCCCGGAACAGATAGCCGATAAAGTCCATCAACTAGAACATGCACACTATCCTAAGGTAATTGAAAAATGGATTGAAGCCTAATCGTTTGGGTTTGATTTTTCTCCAGTACAATCTTTAGAGCAGGCAATTGATTATTCTATGGCGTGAATGGTGACCCAATAGCGATAGGCTACGATGGCTTTACCAACTTTACTCAATCTTGTGAAGTCGCGCTTGCTGTATCGTGGCAAGATTATTTTATTGACGCCTGCCAGAATTTGATAAAAAGTTTTTTTCATAAACCATAGCGGTTATTATTTTTCAATCTTTTCGCGCTTACTCCAAACTTCATCTATCGGGTCACCTTTGCTGCTAAGTCCTTTGTGGCGCCAGTCACCATCCACCAGAGAAAAATCGAACTGCAGTTTAGCGCCAACTCTTGAATTATCTCGGGAAAAGAACTCAATGTTTTCTGTGTACTTTCCATGCTCTGTTGT
The DNA here is from genome assembly GCA_038043425.1 of Bacteroidota bacterium. Lineage (GTDB taxonomy): Bacteria > Bacteroidota > Bacteroidia > Cytophagales > Cyclobacteriaceae > ELB16-189. The sequence goes on along the minus strand of JBBTBZ010000008.1, from coordinate 72,524 downwards.
ATAGCTGCCACCGCCAGTACCAAAAAATTCTTTTGTTTCAGTATTGTAAGCAATCCATTGAAAGCGGGTGCCAGAAAGTATCTTCATGGTCTTTCGGGGACCTGGTGTCCGTTTTTCCATTCCTTGATCAGTCATGCGTCCTGTAATAAGCCAGGCTCCTAACAATTCACCAGGACGTCCATTGTCAATCATGGAGAATTCTTCTGTTCGTTCACTGGTTTTAAAATACAGCTTGTCATTTTTCAACATGACTTCGGAGCGGTGCTCTACACCAACCCAATCGGGTTTCATTGTATTAAATTCATGCACTTCCAAAAACTGATTTTTTTCAATGCGCCAGGCTCCACCACAGGTGCCCATGTATGTGTTGTTTTTTTTGTTGTAGACCGCTGCAGAAAAATAATGCTCTGCAACAATCATGGTGATGTGATTTTCATCCGGCCCACTTTCCCAGGCACCGATTAAGGTGTGGATTTGTGCAGGGCAAGCAGAGTTAACTAATAGGAACAGGCTAAGAAGTATTGAAAACCTCATATCACAAGATAGTTAATTTTAGGGTGTATTCACTTCATGAAAACCTTCCGAAGAATGGTCCGTCCAGCTCAGGGGATAGTTTTGATCTAAAAACTCCAAAGAGTCTTCGGTAAGGTGCAAAGGATGAAATGTATCAATCATCACCGCGAGCTCATGTGTTTCTTTGGCGCCTATACTTTTTTCCACCGTTCCTGGATGAGGGCCATGGGGAAGGCCACCCGGATGCAATGTGAATGATCCTCTTTCAATCCCCCTGCGGCTCATAAAATTTCCTTCGGCATAATACAACACTTCATCACTGTCGATGTTGCTATGATTGTAGGGAGCCGGAATAGCAAGCGGATGATAATCAAATAAGCGAGGGACGAAAGAACAGATTACAAAATTGTTGGTCTGAAAGGTTTGATGTACCGGTGGAGGCTGATGGATTCTGCCTGTAATGGGCTCAAAGTCGTGAATGGAAAATGCATACGGCCAAAGAAATCCGTCCCATCCTACAAGATCAAGCGGACTAAAGTCATAAACATATTGATGCAGATAGCCTTGCTTCTTAATCTTCAATAAAAATTCACCTTTTGATGTTTCGGTAATTAACTCATGCGGAGGCCGAATGTCGCGTTCGCAATAGGGAGAATGTTCACCAAGTTGTCCGAGTTCATTTCTATATCGTTTCACTGTCTCCACGGGTGACGAGGATTCGATGATAAGCAAGCGCAGCGGTCCTTCTTCAAATTCTAATTTATGGATGACGGTACGTGGAATAACAATGTAATCTCCTTGACGCAGCTCAAGTTTACCAAAGGGTGAAAACAAAACACCTTTGCCATCGTGAACATAAATCACTTCATCGCCTTCTGCGTTTTTATAGAAGTAATCCATCTTGCGCTTAATGGGCGAGCATATGGAAATAGAGCAATCGTTGTTCATAAACAATACTTTCCTTGCGCTGAGATAGTCGTCACCGGTAATGGTAACTTTGGAGGTATTAAGGTGTGTTTGTTTCAGATCGTATTTTTCAATTCGCTTCGGACCATATTTCACAGCTTCTTTCACACCCTTGATGCGAGTAGGCGGATTAATATGGTAGAGGTTGGAATAAATTCCAGAAAAGCCTTCGGAACTTACCAGTTCTTCTTTGTATAAACTTCCATCCGGCTGACGAAATTGGGTATGGCGTTTCGGAGGAATTTTTCCAAGGCGGTGATAATACATGATTCATTTAATTTGAGTGACAAGTTAAATGAAAAGTGACATAAATACGAGGATAGATTCCGGACACAACAGTAAGAAATCCCGATCTTGGTGGCCTTTCACATCGCCCTTCTTTTCAAATCCGGTATCCGGTCAAAAAGTTTTACCGCTTGCTGAAGGATTTCGTTCGTTTCATTGAAGATGGGGAAGAAGCCATCGTTCTTCCATATTTTTCGAGCGATTTGTGCCTTCACATGTAGTTGAATGATCATCTTATTTTTTTCAAGATCTTTGTAATCAGGTTCCACTTTGTTTCTTTTTCCGGTGGCTACCAGCTTGTCCAGCATCACACTCGTAACAACAAAATCTGAATAGAATTTTTCAAAGCCTAGTTTTTCAAGTTCGGCTTTGTGCTCATCGGCATAGTACAGCGTGTATTCCTGCAAAGAGTTGCTATTGTATAGTGCATTAAGATAATGACTGCTTAAAGTTGTATCCAGTGGCACAAAGTAATCGGGCATGATGCCACCACCACCATATACGGAGCGGCCATTCAATGTTTTGTATCTCAGTGAATCATTAAACTTGATACTGTCAGAATGAAAGAACTCACCTTTCTTGTATCGTTTGATGATGTCCTTTCCATATTCGTCCATATCGTTGTAAGGTTTTTGTATGGAACGGCCGCTGGGTGTGTAATATCGTGAGATGGTAAGACGCAATTCAGACCCATCACTTAAATCAAATGGAGATTGTACAAGTCCTTTGCCAAATGATCTTCTCCCCACAACAAGTGCACGATCGTTATCCTGAAGAGCGCCTGCTAATATTTCAGATGCCGATGCGCTACCTTCGTTTACCAGAACAATCAGATCACCGCTTTCAAATTCTCCTTTTTTGGTGGACATCGCATCGGAGTTATACCGTGTATCTTTCCCTTTTGTAAACACGATTTTTTCACCAGCCTGTAAGAATTCATCAGCAAGGTCAATGGCTTGATTCATATATCCTCCCGGGTTGCCCTGCAAGTCCAGTACCAATTTTTTCATACCAGTGCCTTTCAACTTGGTCAAAGCTTCCTGAAATTCTTCGTATGTGGTTTGTGAAAATCGACTTATCTTGATGTATCCGATCTCATGGTCGATCATGTAGAACGCATCAACAGAAAACTGAGGAATTTTATCGCGAATAATGGTGAAGGGTAGTATTCTCTTTTCGTTTTTTCGAACCACTTCAATCTTTACTTCACTTCCTTTAGGGCCTTTTAAGTATTTCATCACATCGGCATTTGTGATATTGATACCTACAACCACGATGCTATCTACCTTCACAATTTTATCACCTGAGCGGAGGCCAACCGCTTCCGAGGGTCCGCCTCCCAAAGGAGAAACCACAACGATTGTATCGTGAAAAATATTGAACTCAATTCCTATCCCCTCAAAATTTCCGCGCAGATCTTCATTCGCTTCTTCGCGGTCTTTAGCTGAGATATAGGCCGAATGAGGATCAAGCTTGCCCAATATATGATGAATGGCGTCTTCGACTAATTCGTCACTTTTAGGGTCATCTACATATTCCTTTTGGATCAAGCCCATGACTTCTCTCAATTTACTCACGCCATCGCTGCCATAGTTGGATTTGGTGCCAATGCTTGCCCCAATTAATACACCAGCAGCAAGACCTATGCTTAGGATGACTGGAAGGCGTATTTGATATTTGGAGTTATTCGGCTCGCTCATATTTTGTCAAAAATTGAAATAGTTAGTTTCTAAACGATATTAAGTCTTCAAAGTTCCGGATGCAAAAAACAATAAATAAGGCAATTGGCCATAGCTGGACTTCAAAATCTCATTAGACCTCATTTTAAATGCCCTTGGTCAACCGTCAGACGAATGTTATATTTACCAAACATGGACAAATCAGCACTCAAAAACAGGAGAATTGGAGAATTGGTGGATCAAAATAACATCCGGGCCTATGTGTTGTACTACTTTGGGATCAAATTTTATGAGTATTCAGAGCATACATTAGAGCAGGTGTGCAGAGAGAAAAGTCTGCATCTGGAACATGTCGTTCGGGAGTTAGAGTCACCTTCCGGGAATTTTAAGGAGGAAGCACTTCCTCTTATTTCTTACCCGATTGATCTGATCATAGAATACCTCAAACACGCGCACTTTTTGTTTATAAAATATAAACTTCCCTATATCTCCCGATTGGTAGAAAGTTTCAAAGCCAATCACAAAGAGTATGATTTGGTTGAAAAGGATTTGAAAACGGTCTTCCCTCTTTTTCTGGAAGACTTCATTCATCACATCTATGAAGAGGAAGACACACTGTTTAAGTACATCAAGACCCTGGAGCGCTCACAAAAAAGCATCTCAAACCCGTCTAAATTGTACTATATGATTGAACGCAGCTCTCTTCAGCGTGCTGCTATGGATCACGAAGCGCATGACGATGAGATGAAAGGCATACGAAGAATAACTAAGGATTATTATCTGGCGCCCAGTGCGCCACTCCATGTTAAGGTGATTTACTCTGAATTAATCGAGTTCGAGAAAAGCCTCAAGACACATGCACGCATCGAAAATGAAATCCTTTTTCCCAAAGCTATGGCCTTGGAGAATGAAGTGAAACTTGCTTTCTTTCAGAAAGTGAAATACAATTAATTTCAGACCACAGTTCATGAGTCGACTCCTAGCCATTGATTATGGAACAAGACGAACGGGACTGGCGGTAACCGATCCTTTGCAAATTATAGCGACAGCACTTGAAACCGTTGAGACTGCTGAACTGATTGAATTTCTTAAAAAATATTTTCAGGCAGAAGTGGTAGATGAAGTGGTAATCGGCATGCCGAAACAGTTAAATAATCAGGATTCAGAAATGGCCCCTATTGTCAGGAAATTTGTGGAGAGTTTTAAAAAGACCTTTCCACAAAAACAAATTATCCTTGCCGATGAACGCTTCACCAGTTCCATGGCCCATCGCGTTATGATAGATGGGGGCATGAAAAAAAAGGACAGGCAAGTGAAGGGAAATGTGGATAAGATCAGCGCTACCATTATTCTACAATCGTACATGGAATCGAAAAGGTAGATGCTGGCTTCTTCCTGCCTGCCGGACAGGCAGGGATGCTAGAATCTAGTCTCCAGAATCTAGCATCCGTATTTCATAATCCTTAACTTTGTAGTTCAAATGTTGACAAATGGTTTACCCCATAGTGGTTTACGGTGATGCCGTGTTGCGAAAGAAAGCCCTTGAGATAAAGAAGGGAACAGATGTAAAAACATTGGTGCAGGACATGTTTGATACCATGGCAGCAGCCCACGGTATTGGACTTGCTGCACCACAAATCGGCAAGGCGGTCCGATTGTTTATTGTAGATGGCACCTCATTAGAAGATGAGCCGGAACTACATGATTTCAAAAAGGTATTTATCAATGCGCACCTTATAAAAGAGTTCAGCGAGGCCTGGCTATTTGAAGAAGGTTGTCTGAGCATTCCAAATATCCGTGAAAAAATATCGCGCAAAGGAAAAATTAAACTGCGCTATTACGATGAAAACTGGGATTTGCAGGAAGAGGAATTTGATGGCATGAAGGCCCGAATCATTCAACATGAGCACGATCACATCGAGGGCAAACTATTTATTGACTACTTAACCCCGTTAAAAAAGAGAATGCTAAAAGGTAAATTGGCTGATATAAGCAAAGGCGCGGTAGAAACCGAGTATCGCATTTTGGCACCGATTCGCAAGTAAATTAATTTCAGGTCTAAGGTCTCAAGTTTAAGAGCCTAAAACCTGGAACTTGAAACCTATAACCAGAAATGTTGCACATCAAATCCCGTCTCCCCGAAATAGGCACTTCTATTTTCACGGTTATGTCTCGCATGGCGTTGGAGCACGGTGCAATCAATCTCTCTCAGGGTTTCCCCGATTTTCCGGTTTCAGAAAAACTGATTGAACTCATCCACCAGAACATGAAGGCTGGCCACAACCAATATGCCCCAATGCCCGGTGTGCCTGCATTAATGAAGAGTATTGCGAAAGTAGTTCACCAGACCTATCAGCGACCAACTGATTTCGAAAAGGAAGTAACGATTACTGCTGGCGGTACCGAAGCAATTTTTTCAACCGTAGCCGGTTTAGTTAATTCTGGTGATGAAGTTATTTTATTTGATCCCTCGTATGATTCGTATGATCCGGCCATCCGCCTTAATGGAGGCGTGCCAATTCAAATCAATATGCCCCCCCCGTATTTTGCTATCAATTGGCAAGAAGTAAGAGATAAGATCACTGCACGCACCCGCATGATCATCATCAACACCCCGCACAATCCCACGGGCGCGGTTCTTGCCGGAAGCGATTTAAAAACTCTCGAAGAAATAGCGCTAAAGCACGGATTAATTGTTCTCAGCGATGAAGTCTATGAGCGACTTGTATTTGACAACATAGCGCACCAGAGTGTTTTAAAGTATCCTGCATTAGCCTCCCAAAGTATTGCTGTCTTTTCATTTGGTAAGACTTTTCATGCCACCGGTTGGAAGGTGGGATACACCATTGCCCCGGAAAATCTCACCAAAGAAATTCGCAAAGCACATCAGTTTGTTACCTTCAGCGTCAATAATCCTGTTCAACTTGCATTGGCAGAGTATATGATGGATCCAGAAAATTATATACATCTCGGGGCATTTTATCAGAAAAAGAGAGACTTCTTTTTACAGCAGATTAAAGGTTCATCGTTACAGCCACTTCCCTGTTATGGAAGTTATTTTCAACTGCTCTCTTATGAATCGACTTCGGGAAAACCAGACAAGGAAATGGCGGAATGGATGACCAGGGAGTACAAATTGGCTCCTATTCCGGTTTCTGCTTTTTACAAGGATAAAACCGATCACAAACTGCTACGCTTCTGTTTTGCGAAAGGGGAAGACACCTTGATGCGGGCTGGTGATATTCTAAAGAAGCTTTAACCAGATTTTATAACACAAAGGTTCGATTATTGGCTTCGTATTGTTTCCTTTGCACTCCGTTTCACGGTCAGCTATGCAGGACTTAAAAATCACATTAATTCAGTCAGATCTTCATTGGGAGGACATTGGGGCCAACCTGGCCATGTTTGAAGAGAAAATCTGGCAAATAGGTCAATCTTCTGATGTGATTGTATTGCCTGAAATGTTTACAACGGGCTTTACCATGAAAGCAGGGAAACTGGCCGAACATATGAACATGCGCACCTTTAAATGGATGAGGCAGATGGCTGACCAGACGGGTGCGTTGATTCTGGGAAGCTTTATTGCCAATGTACATGAGCGATACTATAATCGGTTGTTGTGGATGGAGCCTGGTGGCACCTTCAAAACCTATGACAAACGCCATCTCTTCCGTATGGCAGAAGAACATCAAGTATATACTCCAGGCGAAAGCCTTCTGATTGGTCACTGGAAAGGATGGAGAATTTGTCCTCTTATTTGTTACGATTTGCGGTTTCCTGTATGGAGCAGAAATCGGTGGAATGCCTCTTTAAAAAAACCAACGTACGACCTTATGATTTATGTGGCCAATTGGCCCATGGTTCGGATTAATGCATGGGAAGCCTTGCTGAAGGCAAGGGCAATTGAAAATCTTAGTTATGTAGTAGGTGTTAACCGCGTTGGTACAGATGATAACGGTATAGAGTATAATGGTCAATCGGCAATTATCAGCCCGAAAGGAGATTCGATTTTTACAATTGATGGGGGTGAGTCAATCAAGACATTGGAGATCAATGCCAACTCATTGCTTTCTTATCGCGACAAGTTTCCTGCTTTTTTGGATGCAGATGACTTCACTATTGAATCGGAAGAATACAAAGAGCGTGACAATCTGTATGGCTTGAGTTAAGCACTGCCATGTAACTTGTGATGGATCAAAATTCAGTGAAATCTCTTGCCTTTTCATTTAACGACTTTGCATAAAAAAATTCATTTTTGCGTCCGCCTGTCCTAATCTGGTCTTAATATTAACCCATGAATTCCCGAAAAATTGCCCGTGCCCTTATCTCTGTTTATTATAAAGATAAACTTGAACCAATCATCAATACCTTGGCCGATCAAGGTGTGGAGTTTATCTCAACCGGAGGCACCCAGGAATTTATAGAGAAACTTGGCCATAAGGTGATGCCTGTCGAAAAGCTAACAGGTTACCCATCCATTTTTGGAGGCCGGGTTAAAACACTACACCCTGCGGTTTTTGGTGGAATTCTTTACAGAAGAGATGATCAGGGAGATTTGGACCAGGCAAAGGAATTTCAAATTTCTCCAATTGACCTTGTCATCGTTGACCTTTATCCATTCGAAGAAACAGTTGCCAAAGGAGGAACGGAGGAAGAGATCGTAGAAAAAATTGATATCGGTGGAATTTCTTTGATAAGAGGGGCTGCTAAGAATTTCAAGGATGTATTAATTGTCTCTTCCCGAAACCAATACGATGAGTTCCTTCAATTGTTGAATACTAAGAAGTGCGCCACGGATATTTCCGATAGAAAAAGATTTGCAGCTCTTGCGTTTGACGTCACATCTCATTATGATGGGGCCATCTTCAATTACTTCAATCAGGAACAAAATATTCCAAGCTTTAAAAGCAGCATTCAGCAAGGCCAGGTGTTGCGTTATGGAGAAAATCCACACCAAAAGGGTGTTTTTTACGGTGAACTTGATAAGCTTTTTGACAAACTTAATGGTAAAGAACTTTCATATAATAACCTTGTGGATGTAGATGCGGCAGTCAATCTTGTGAAAGAATTTGATGGCGATACGGCTTTTGCCATTATTAAACATACAAATGCCTGCGGAGTGTCGATTGCACCAACTGTAAGGGAGGCCTACCTTAAAGCATTTCAGGCCGATACTATTTCTGCCTTTGGTGGAGTGCTCGCTACCAATGCACCAATCGATTTGAGTGCGGCTGAAGAAATAAATAAACTATTTTTTGAAATACTTATCGCACCTGTCTATACAGTTGAGGCAATAGAACTATTAAAATCAAAAAAGAACAGGATTATTTTAATGCAAAAGCAACCCCTAGCCGCCAGGATGCAATTCAAGAGTTTGCTGAACGGTGTAATTGAACAGGATATTGATACAAAGACTGATACAGAAGAAGACGTTAAGGTGGTAACGAAACGGATTCCCTCTCCTTCGGATATTCAAAGTCTGCTTTTTGCAAGTAAAATTTGTAAGCACACAAAATCCAACACTATTATTCTGGCAAGAGATGGACAGCTCTTAGCGAGTGGAGTAGGTCAGACAAGTCGGGTGGATGCATTGAAACAAGCCATTGAAAAAGCTGGCTCATTTGGTTTTAATCTAGCGGGTGCGGTTATGGCATCAGATGCCTTCTTTCCCTTCCCGGATTGTGTGGAGATTGCGTGTAACCAAGGAATAAAAGCTGTCATTCAACCGGGTGGATCGATCAAGGACCAAGACTCAGTTGCATTTTGCGATGCACATGATATGGCTATGGTCTTCACAGGCATACGTCATTTTAAACATTAGTAGAGTAAGTTTTTTCAGTGTTATGACCATAAAATTCACCGGATTATTTCTGTAATTTCGAACTTCATTAAATTTTACTTGAGGAGGACTAAAGCCAATGGGACTTTTTGATTTTTTCACAAACGATATTGCCATTGACCTTGGCACCGCAAATACATTGATTATAAGCAAAGACAAAGTTGTGGTAGATGAGCCGAGTATCATTGCCATTGATAAGACCACAGGGAAAGTATTGGCCATCGGGCGGGAGGCCATGCAAATGCATGAGAAGACACACGACAACATCAAAACAATTCGTCCTTTGAAGGAAGGGGTTATTGCAGACTTCCACGCTGCCGAAATGATGATTCGTGGTATGATAAAGATGATTGACACGGGCCGAAGGCTTTTTCCACCTTCTTTACGAATGGTAATTTGCATTCCTTCCGCCATCACAGAAGTAGAGAAGCGCGCTGTCCGAGACTCCGCTGAACATGCCAATGCAAAAGAAGTGTACATGATTCACGAACCAATTGCTGCTGCCATTGGTATAGGTATCGATATTGAGCAGCCCATTGGTAATATGATTGTCGATATCGGGGGAGGAACAACTGATATTGCGGTAATAGCACTTTCAGGCATTGTCTGTGATCAATCTATTCGAATAGCGGGTGATACATTTAATCGTGATATTCTGGATTATATGCGCAGGCAACACAACTTGTTGATCGGTGAACGGACCGCTGAGCGTGTAAAAATAGAAGTTGGATCAGCATTAACGGAGCTTGATGATGGTCCTGATGATTATGAAATCCGTGGCCGTGATTTAATGACCGGTATCCCGAAGACCATCAAAATTTCCTATTCTGAAGTTGCTTTTGCCTTAGATAAATCAATATCCAAATTGGAGGAAGCTGTGCTCAAGGCGTTAGAACTTTCACCTCCTGAACTTTCGGCTGACATTTATGAGCGTGGAATTTACCTTACCGGTGGTGGCGCCATGCTACGAGGATTAGATAAACGCCTTGCTTTAAAAACAAAGTTACCAATTCATGTGGCGGAAGATCCCTTACGGGCGGTTGTCCGGGGAACAGGAGCAGCTTTAAAGAATCTGGATCGCTATCGCAAGGTATTGATGACCTAACTACCAAGATGTATGAGCTTAGATTTGTGATTTTAGAATTCCGATACAATTCTTCAAAATCTAGAATCTAAAATTAAATTTTGAATGGACCGCCTGCTAAGATTTTTTTACGAATACAAGGCTTTTTTTATTTTCTTTTTCTTAGAATTAATATGTGCCTGGCTGATTGTTCGAAACAATCAATACCAGAGCGCAAGTTATTTCAATTCCTCAAATCGTCTGGTTGCCAACATCGTAGGGTTTTCAAATGGTGTGCGTGAATATTTTTCATTACGGGATATCAATAAGGAATTAGCAGATGAGAATGCTATTCTTAAAACCAAACTAGAGCAACGCACGCAGAGTTTATACTCTCTTGAAGTACGCGAGATAAAAGATGCAGCCATCATTAACCGATATGAATATGTGAGCGCCAAAGTGGTAAATAATACAACGAGTTTATTTAAAAACTTCATTACAATCAACAAAGGTAAAGATGAAGGTATTGGCCCCGGTATGGCAGTAATAAGCTCCAAGGGTGCAGTTGGAAAAGTAAAATCTGTTTCTGATCACTACTCTGTGTTAATTTCATTATTGAATATTGATGAGCAGGTATCCAGTGTTATTAAACGCACACTGAATTTTGGCACAGTGCAATGGGATGGAAGTGATGCACGTTTTGCAAACCTATTGTATATCCCACGTCATGTGAAACCGATGGCTGGGGATACCGTAGTCACCTCAGGATACAATGCTATCTTCCCACCTGGAGTGTTGGTAGGAATAATACGAGAAGTAAAACTGAAAGAAGAAGCACCCTTTTACGAATTGAAAGTGGAGCTAGCCCAGGATTTTACCAAACTTGCTTTTGTTGAGATTGTCAAGAGTAATCTTAAAAGTGAAATGGATTCTTTGGAACTAAACACAATAGGTGAACCCAAATGACACGCTCCGGCATCTGGTTCTTTTTTTCTTTTTTTCTTTACTTGTTAATACAAGTGATGTTACTTAAGAATCTTGTGCTGTTTAATACTGCTTTTTGTTTTTTGTATGTTGCTTATATTTTATTTCTTCCAACGGAAACAAATATTCTGGCGTTAATGGTAATAGCCTTTTTCACAGGATTTGTTGTCGATATTTTCTATAACAGTCTTGGTGTACACGCTAGCGCGCTGGTTGCGATTGCTTACTTGAGAAATTACTGGTTACGTGTAATAACCCCGCAAGGTGGATATGAAATTAATTCTGTGCCTTCCTTAGAGGCCAATGGAACACAGTGGTTTTTAGTATATACGATTCCATTAATCGTACTTCATCATTTTATTTTATTCATCGTAGAAGCTGGTGGATTTCACGGCTTTGGATATACCTCTATGAAAATGCTTTTCAGTGTGTTATTCACCATGACCATTTTAGTAATTCTTCAATTACTGACAACTGAACGCAGAAGAATATGAATTCGTGGCGCAAGGAAATAATCCAGGTAGTTTTTGTTATGGTAGGGTTAATTTTCCTGATAAAATTATTTTTTATTCAGGTTGTGGACAATCGCTATGCAGACCTGGCCAATAGCAATGCCATCCTTCGACAGGTGGAGTATCCTTTTCGTGGTTTGATTTATGATCGCCATGGAAAGCTCATCGTTTATAATACTCCAGAATATGATTTGCAGATTATATCGAAAGAAGCAAAGGGCCTTGATTCAGCTAAGTTTTGTAAGGTATTTAGTCTGTCAAAGGAAGAGTTGCAAGAGAAATTCAAGGAGCTGGTGGAAAGAAAGGAATATTCGCCTTACAAACCCACGCTTTTTATTGACAAACTTTCCAATTATGACTTTGCCAAAATTCAGGATAACCTGGATGAATTCCCTGGCTTTTATATTCAAGCGCGAACAACAAGGGCTTATTCTACCTCAGCGCTTGCTAACGCACTGGGTTATGTAAGTGAGATCAGCAAAGGCAAATTGGAGGGAGATGAATTGAACATTTACAAACAAGGCGATTATATAGGTCAAAGTGGGATTGAACTTTTTTACGAGGAACAACTTCGCGGTCAGCGAGGAGTTAAATTTAAATTGCGAAATGTAAAGGGAATTGAGAAAGGATCTTTTGACAATGGTAAAAGCGATTCCATTTCTGTTCCAGGTCAGAATTTAACGACAGGAATTGATTTAGAACTTCAGGAATATGGGGAGTTTTTGATGAAGGGAAAGGCCGGAAGTATAGTGGCAATTGAACCTTCCAGCGGTGAAATTCTATCTTTGATTTCCGGGCCATCATATGATCCTAACTTGCTAACGGGACGATTGTATGGATCTAATTTCAAATTAATCAGTAGTGATACACTCAAGCCTTTATTTAATCGACCCTTGATGGCGCAGTATCGGCCTGGTTCTATTTTCAAAATCGCGCAGGCCATGACAGCCCTTCAGGAAGGGGTTATTACGCCTGAGACGCGCATTCGTTGTGATCGGGATATTATTAATTGTCATGGCCCACATAGTAATGAAGATTTACGGGGGGCAATTGCGAATTCATGTAATCCTTATTTTCATGGTGTTCTCCGCAAGATGTTAAACAAAGGAGTATCCAATGACCCCTATGAAGATACCCGAATGGGACTAGCAGAATGGAACATGCATATCCAAAGTTTTGGATTTGGGAGTGAATTGGGTATCGACCTGCCTAATGAGAAAAATGGACTTATACCTACTCCCGCATATTACGATCGAGCGTATGACAATCGCCCATGGAAATTTTCCAATATATATTCTCTGGCAATTGGTGAAGGTGAAAATCTGGTAGTGCCAATTCAAATGGCCAACTTTGCTGCCACCGTTGCCAATCGTGGATTTTATTTTACGCCCCACCTCGTAAAAGCGATCGGAAAAAATGGCAAGCCTCTTCCACAATATCAGGAGCGTCATTCTACTACCATCGATCCTGTTCACTTCCAGGTGGCGGTTGATGCGATGCAACAAGTGGTGGAAGCAGGTACAGGCCAATACCGGGCGAGATTGGATAGCATTATTGTGTGTGGAAAAACAGGTAGCGTTCAAAATACTCCTTTGCCTGATCACTCTGTATTTATCGCATTTGCCCCACGCGACAATCCCCAGATTGCTATCTCGGTTTATGTAGAGTATTCTGGCCAGGGGGCACGCGCTGCCGCCTCCATTGCCAGTTTAATGATTGAGAAATATTTGATTGGAAAAACAAAACGACCACATATAGAACAATACGTTCTGAACGGAAAATTTTTGGACTAAGTAAAGAAATTGAGAAGAGACGATAACATATCGGGTAAATTGGATTGGGTAACGGTAATGCTATACATGGTGCTGGTCACACTTGGATGGATCAATATTTTTGCTGCCGTTTACGATGAAAATGTTAATCAGACTATTTGGGACCTATCATTAAACTCTGGTCGCCAGCTCCTTTTTATGGGAGCTTGTAGCATCATTATCATGGGCATCGTGATTGTGGACATGAGATTCTACGAAGTGTTTGCCTATTTGGTGTATGGCCTTGTTATCGCTATGCTGGTAATGGTACCCATCATTGGGAAAGAGGTAGGAGGTAATAAATCCTGGATCGGTCTCGGATCTTTTGGAGTGCAGCCCTCGGAGTTTGCCAAGTTTGCCACGGCACTGGCCGTAGCAAAATATATGGGTTCGGTTGGCTTTAAGATGGACAACTTGCGGATGCAAACAATCCTATTCTGCATCATTGGCGTGCCGATGCTCTTAATTCTATTACAAAAAGACATCGGTACGTTACTGGTTTTTACTTGTTTTATTTTAGTTTTCTTTCGCGAAGGGATGTCTCCCTTCCTGCTTATTATCGGGAATTGCGCAGCTGCTATTTTTATTCTGACGTTACTCATTCCAAATCAGTATTATTTACATGGTGCCATTGTGATCGGACTTATTGCGCTCATTTCTTTTGGAAAAAAGAAATTCAAACGGATTGCCATTCTTACCATTGGCGCCATCATGATCATGGGTGTTATTGAAAGTGTCGACTATGTAATTACTGATGTTTTGAAACCACATCAGCAAAACCGTATCAAAGCGTTGATTAATCCGGATGCTGATCCCCTTGGGTTTGGTTGGAACGTAACACAATCCAAGATCGCGATTGGTAGTGGAAGATTTTCAGGAAAAGGTTTTTTAAAAGGAACGCAGACTAAATTTGATTTTGTTCCGGAGCAAAGCACCGATTTTATTTTTTGTACGATTGGCGAGGAATACGGTTGGATGGGTAGCTTGATTACGATTTCTCTTTTTTTGGCGTTGTTATTACGGGTGATTTTCATTTCAGAGCGACAGAAGAGCCGGTTTGCCAGAGCGTATGGCTACTGTGTAGCCAGTATTTTCTTTTTTCATTTTGCTATTAACATTGGTATGACCATAGGTTTGTTTCCGGTAATTGGAATACCACTTCCTTTTTTCAGCTATGGTGGTTCTGCTTTGTGGGGCTTCACCATTTTACTTTTTATTCTACTGAAGTTGGACGCCCACCGCGGAGAAGTGCTGCAAAGGATTTAGTTGAGCGTAAACTTCTTTGCTACATTTACTTAAGATTGGGTTTCAATGTAAATCCCTTGTGAAACTTCTTGTCTTTGCATTTCAATTTTGTCACTTAATATTTTGCCACGAAGACAGAAAGCCACAATCTACCGATATAAAACCATCTTTTTGGATTGATTAAATCATGAGAGCAATTATTTCCATTCTTTTGATCTTGATTGCTTCCGCTTGTGTGGACAGGCTAACCTATAACATCGCAAAAGCAGGCAGCTACGGGATTGTGGTAGATGGATTTATTTCAGATCAGCCCGGTCCCTATACAATTAAGATCAGCAAGGCATTTGATATCGAATCTAAAGAATCCATTAAGACTGCCATTTCGGTGAAGCATCTGATTTTGTCGGATGATCAAGGTACAAGCGAAGAACTTACACAAGTCAATGCCGGAATTTATGAAACCAAGGCCCAGGGCATCCGTGGGCAGGTGGGAAGGGTCTATAAACTAAGGGTAGAATTATTGGATGGGAAAATTTATGAATCCATGCCGGATTCATTGCTGTCAGCGGGAAGAATGGATAGTCTTTACTATTCCTTTACGGGCATTTCAAATAGTGATGGAGGCACCGAATATGGCTTTGATATTTTTGCCAATTCATCGCGAGGGGGTAGTTCCAGTAACCGTTTTATGTGGAAAATGACTGGGACTTTTCAGTCTGAAACTCATCCTGAATTTAAAGGTGATGGATGTTATTGGTTTGAAGGCAAGTGTAATTATGTTCCTCCGTGCAGTGGGTATCGAAATATTGGGACACAAGGATTCAGGGAGATTGCAAAAGTCTTTCCCTGCGAATGCTGCACATGCTGGTATAGCATTTTTAATCTCAAACCTGTGCTAAGCGATGACCACTTTTCTACTGCTCAAAATTTTGAAGGGATAAAAATCCATCGCATTCCAATTGATGCATGGATTTTCATGCACAAAATCCATGTGGAGGTTAGGCAGCTAAGTTTAACAGACCACTCATTTCGTTTCTATAAAGCCATCCGCGATCAGAAAAATGCGGTCAACAGTTTATTTCAACCGGTGATCGGTAAAATTCCTGTCAATTTCATTCAGCTAAATGGTTTAGAAACTCCTGTTCAGGGTTTATTTTACGCAGCGGCCATCAGCAGTAAGTCGCTTTACATTATGCGTGAAAATGTGCCCCATAATGAATTGTTACCATCGCTAGATTCGCTTGTGCAAGTTGGTATTGGATGGGATAGTTGCCTGGAATTATTTCCCAACGCTACTAATGTAAGGCCAGTATTCTGGGAGGATTGATGCCCTGAAAACGTGTTCGCAAATTTCTGCTTGTGGTTTACTTTTTATCACTAGTACCTAATGATGGGTGAGGTATTCCCAATTACCAGAAAGCTGCCATGATTTTGCCGATAGATAAAAAAAATGCCTGGCCCTTTTGTATTTTTACTTTAGCTACTGTGCACTGTGGGGCACTTTGATATTATGAAGTGCATTGCCTCTGTGCTAAACCAGAAAAGTAAAAATGATTTTCAATTTCCGACTGGCCATCGTTCTTCTTTTTTCTTTTTGGATGGAACAGGCAGTTCTCGCTCAGGTTATAAAAGGCCATGTGCAGGATGCCAAAACACGGGAGCCTCTTCCATTTGCCAACGTTTTTTTTAATAACACCACAAAAGGGACTGTTACCGATACCAAAGGTGATTTTCTTTTAAAGTCCATACACGAACCCGGTCCGTATGAGCTTGTGGTTTCTTTTGTGGGGTATGAATCGTACAAAGTAAAAGTCAACCTGGGTGATAATGAAATTGTTTCTGCCTCTGTGGCACTCGTGCCAGCCGAACAGGAATTGAACAACGTAGACGTAAAGGCAACCCGCGATAAGGCATGGGAAAAACAATTGAAGAGATTTGAAAAGGTATTTTTAGGAGATGATAAACTGGCCGATTCGTGCAAAATTCTCAACCCCTGGGTAATTGATTTTGTGCAGGAAAAGTCAGGAAAGATGCTAGCCTACGCACAAGAACCCATCGAAATTGAGAATAAAGGATTGGGTTATAAATTGTTTTTTTACCTCAAGTATTTTTGGACGGACCGGATTGGATATTTCATTGCAGGGAATATACGTTTTGTTGAAAAACAAAGCAGCGATGAGAAGGAATTCCTGGAGTGGCAGATCAATCGGAAGACTTCTTACTTAAGATCAAGGCATCATTTTTTCAAGGCAATAGTGGAAAACCGTATTCAGGGAGAAGGCTTTCGTATCTATTCCGAAAACAATGGTACTGAAAATACAGTCCGCTCCTCTCTTTTTAGTGATGAGTTGGAAAAAACTATTTTCCCCTACGACACCAATGGCATCGTAACAACTGAAAAAGATAATACCTATAAAATAGTATTGAAAGGTAGAGTGGAGGTGCATTTTCAAAATCAGCGGGCTTTGGTACGCACTTACCGGGATGTGCCTTATCCTGTAAGTTGGATTCGATTGAATAATAATACCGTAGTTGTAAATGAGGATGGATATGAGATTAACCCCTCTGATGTTACCGTCTCGGGCGATATGAGCAGTGCGCGGGTATCCCGGATGTTGCCGTTAGATTATAAACTTTCTGATGTAGCTACGTTGAATGATGCTTCGGGTGAATTTCTGGCGCAGTTTCGAGAAAAAATATATATCCATACCAACAAACCTTACTACTATTCAGGTGAACCACTTTGGTTTAAAGGATACATCAACTATAACACACCTTCATGGCGCGATTCACTCAGCCGTACGGTATATGTTGAATTCATAAATCCGGAAAAGCAAATTGTTATTTCCAAAATAGTTGAAATTGAAAATGGATATTTTTCAAATGACTTTATCTTGCCCGACTCCATAGGAAAAGGTACGTATTACGTAAGAGCCTATACCAATTTTAATAGGAATTTCGGTGACGGTAACCTTTTTGTGAAGCCGGTGCCAGTACTTGGACCTAATGACAAGGCAGACCCTAATCAGTCGTTAAGTCCTATTGAGGAAGACACTCTACTTACCATCACATCAGATAAACAGAAATATAAACCAAGGGAAAAAATAACACTCACAGTACGGGCCCTTGGCGATGACGGTCTGCCAGTTTCAGCCAACCTTTCCATTGTCGTTACGGACGATCAGGTAGTGCCTATTGTTGAACCACTTTCCATCCTAAGGAATTTTCCGTTCGGGGAAAAGGATAAACAAAAAAACCTGACATTCAGTTATCCGATTGAATATGGGTTTAGTTTATCGGGCCGTTTTCTCAACGATATGGGCAAACCAGAGATGACTATTTTGAACGGCATACAATTTAATCCTCAAAATTTGCTCTTTACTCAATCTGATGAAAAAGGTATTTTTTCCATACATGGATTGCAATTCTATGATACTGCTATATTCGCATTCAAAGCAGACAAAACAAAGGATATACCGTATGGGAAAATAGAACTATTGAAACGCGAACCGGCCACCATGGACTTTAAGTTGGTTGATATCAACGTAGACTTACTTCCCACCAAAGTACCAAAGCGCATTGTTACGGAATATGAGGTGCCAAAAGGAGCACGTTTGTTAAAAGAAGTTGAGGTTAGGGCCAGCCGTATCAAAATGGAGGAAACCGATTATCGGGTAAGACGGCCATATGGTAAACCAGACTATGTTCTTGAGGCGAAAGATATCAATACAAGTTATGGAAATCTTTTGTTGAGCCTGCAGGGTAGATTTCCCGGGCTAATTGTAAGGCAAATGAATACCCAAACGGACGAAACACGATGGGTCGTTTATTTACAAAGGGGAGTTTCATTGGCTAATCCCAAAGAAGTATTGGTTACGGTCAATGATGCCATCGTCACAGGAAGCCCTGCTACTATCCTGGGCGCAATCGATCCGAATAATGTTGAGTCGGTTGAGTTGAAGGCGGGAGTAAATGTTTTATATGGTGGGTCAGGGGGCAATGGTATACTTTCTATTTATACAAAACTTGGAGTATCTGACCAGCAGATTACTAAGGAGCAAAATTTTCAGCAATTTAAAGTGGCAGGCTATTCACCCGCCAGGAAATTCAGATACCCCGATTATGGCGACCCAGAAACAGATAAGTCGCTTCCGGATTTTCGATCTACCCTATATTGGGACCCCAATGTTGTGACGGATCCAAAAACAGGAATGGCAACACTGTCATTTTATGCAGCTGACCTAACGGGTGGTTATCGCATTCTTGCGGAAGGCATTACCCAAAGTGGAGAGCCGTTACGATGTGAATATTTTTTAACTGTTGAGAGATAAATTCTTCCATGCAAAAGAATACAGAATGACCTATCATCTTGTAAGAATAGTTCTTTTCATTTTTACTTCCTTTGGATGTTATGCCCAAAATATCACCGGAAAAGTTCTGGATTCAAAAACATCAGAAGCATTACCTTTTGCCAATGTATTCCTAAATAACACTACCATTGGCACTGTAACGGACACCAACGGTGAATTTAATCTGGACGTCAAAGAAAGTGGTAATTATGAAGTTGTATTTTCTTATGTGGGATATGAATCCTACAAAATGAAAGTAGTTGTGGGCGAGGAAGCGCTGAGTATAGGCACTATCAAACTTGTCCCTTCTGAAATTCAATTAAATACCATAGAGGTGAGTTCCACAAGGGATAAAGAATGGGAAAAGAAACTAAAGAAATTTAAAAAGATTTTTCTGGGTGACAATAAATTAGCACTGTCCTGCACCATTCTTAACCCATGGGTGATTGATTTTCCACAGGATAAAACGGGCAATAAATTTATTGCTAAAGCAAGCGCACCCATTGAAATCAATAATGAAGGGTTAGGCTATAAGGTTGTTTTTTATCTTGTCAGTTTTTGGTTCGATGGAAATGGATATTCTATAACCGGCAACGCCCGGTTTAGCGAATTGAAAAGTATGGATGTGAAGCAAAGGACCAAATGGGAGGCGAATAGAATAAAATCCTATCAACATTCTGTGCATTACCTTTTCAAATCAATTATCGATCATAGAATATATGGGGAGGGGTTCAACCTTTACACCGAAACGGCCGCCTTTAAAAATGCTACTTCGCGGTCTTCACAATTTTACTCAGAGTTAGGTCAGACCATGATCCCGTATGATACAACCGATTTGGTAGTACCGGATAAACAGAAAGGTTTATATAGGATAAACTTAAAGGGAAGAGTGGAGGTGCATTATCGTAAAGAAAAGGCACAGATAAGAGTCTACCAGGATGTATTCGGTCCAGTGAGTTGGATAAAGCTAAGTAAGGATTTTGTGCTGGTGGACAGGGATGGATTTGAAAAAAATCCTGCTGATGTATTTGTTTCAGGGGATATGAGTTCAAGCCGGGTAGCGGGAATGCTTCCATTGGATTACAAGCCGGTTCAAGTGGAAACAGAGGACAAGATAAATTTTTCCCTGTACCAGGAGCAGATATATGTACACTGCGATAAGCCCTATTACTATCCCGGGGAAACAATTTGGTTTAAAGGATATGTAAATTATGCGACACCAGCCTGGCGAGATTCTCTTAGCCGTACAGGGTATATTGAACTCGTTGACCGAACTTCAAAATCTGTAGTGGCTTCTAAGACCGTGGAGATCAGCAACGGTTTTTTTGATAATGACTTCAGATTGCCAGATACACTAGTTGCGAAGATGTATTACCTAAGGGCCTATACCAATTTCAATAGAAACTTTGGTGACGAGAATTTATATGTAAGACCTCTTCCCGTTTATAATCTCACCGATAAAGTGAATTTCGACAGAGCAATGCCGGAAAAAGAACAAAGTGGTTTGTTTACCATTACCCTAAATAAAAAAGCATACGGGCCCAGAGAAAAAATTACCCTTACTTTTAATGTGAGAGACGATGACAACAATCCGATGTTGGTTAACCTATCAGTAGCGGTAATAGATTCCGCGCAAGTTGCTCCGTTGAAATTTTCAAGTTCTATACTAGATGGATATCGAATTAAGGAAATTGAAGACTACCACATAAAAAAAGATTTACCATATTCAATCGAATACGGGATAAACTTCCACGGGCGCTTCTTAAATGAAAAAAACCAGCCGGAGAAGGCTACTCTCAATGTTTTTCAACTGAATCCAGGCAACTTTACGATGGCACAGTCTGATGACCAAGGTATTTTCTTTGTAGACGGGTTGTCTTTTTATGATACGGCAACTTTTTCAGTTCAGGCTATGAGAGGCAAAGATCAGGGGTATGGCAGGGGAGAGTTTGTTAAAGGTGAGGGAGCAACGATCGACTTTAAGGAAAGTGAATATAAAGTGAATGTCACGAAAGCAGAATTACCTCAACAGCGGATTTTATCGGAATATGAAACCCCTAAAGGCACCCATATGTTAGAGGAAGTGGAAATCACGTCAAACAAAATAGAAGAAGAGTATCAAGCTGATTTTCGTGCGAAGCGAACCTATGGAAAACCTGATTATGTTTTAAAAGGAAAAGATTTGAATATCGGTTACGGAAATCTTTTGCTGGCGCTACCCGGCAGAATCCCAGGATTAAATGTCAGACAAGTTAGCAATCAAGGACAAGATACAAGATGGGTTGTGTATCTTCAGAGAGGGCTTTCCATTAACAACCCTAAAGAGGTGCTGGTTACTATAAATGATGCAATTGTTGGCGGAAACCCTGCTGATATTCTTTCAACATTAAATCCCCAGGATATTGAGTCAATTGAATTAAAATCTGGTGTAAATGTATTGTATGGCTCTCAGGGAGGAAATGGTATTTTGGCGATTTATACTACTAAAGAATATGCAAATGTAAAGAATATGCAAAGCCTCTCTATAATGAAAGTGCCTGGCTACTCTCGTACTCGTAAATTCAATGCCCCTGATTATAGTGGCCCTCATACGGATACCACCAAAATGGATTACCGCTCAACTATTTACTGGAATCCTAATGTGGTAACAGAGGCAAAGACAGGTACAGCCACAGTATCGTTCTACGCTGCTGACTTGCCTGGTCATTATCGGGTAGAAGCAGAAGGTGTTACGCAAAATGGAGAACCGGTCCGGTGCGTGTATTTTATTATGGTGATCAGCAATTGATTGACATGAGATATTAAATCAATTTACCGTAATTAACTCTACTTCAAAAATTAAGGTTGAATAAGGCGGGATTTGTGCCCCCTTGCCGCGTTCGCCATACGCGAGATTATCGGGTATGAATAATATCCATTTGTCGCCTTCGTGCATAAGTTGAAGTGCTTCCGTCCAGCCGGCAATCACTTGGGTCAAGCCAAAAGTTGCTGGAGAGCCTCGTTCAACGGAACTGTCGAACACCGTTCCATCGAGCAACTTACCCGTATAATGAACAGTTACTTTATCGGAAGTAACCGGGGACTTCCCTTTACCAGTCGTAATCACTTTGTATTGCAATCCACTGCCAGTTGTTTTTATACCTTCCTTGCTTTTGTTTTCTGCCAGAAAACGTTGGCCCTCTCCGCGCATCTTTGCGGATTTTAATTCCGCTGCTGCCTGCAGGTACTGCTGAACGGTACTTGAACATTCCTGTTGGGGCATCAGTAATTGTTTATTGTTAAATACATCTTTAATGCCTTCCAGCATGACGTCCAGTGCCAATGAATCGCCACCCTGCATTTTTACATTAGATGCCACTAATACTCCCAGTCCATAGCTTGCTCTTTTATGTTTATCGGTAAGCTGGACTTCCACCGGTTTCTTCAATTCTTCGATCTGCTTTTTGAGGGTTTGTGTTTCAGTTTTCAACTGGATAACTTCATTTTGCAAATCCTTCCTGGATTGGGCAAGTAGTGTGGTGCTGGTGAACAGAGCCATTAAGAAAATACAGTTTTTCATAGGGTTGGTAAATTTGCGACCCCAAAGAAAACAAAATATTTGGAAAACTTACCTAAGGACATTAAAACGTGCTTGGTAATGATGGGCTTATCTCGATCAAGCAAACCGCTTCTCCACCAACTCCATAAATTCTTCATACTCTTCACTTTCTTTGTCCCACGAACGGTAATTAGATTCCAAATACTGCGTGGCTTGTTTTAGAGTATCAAAATTGTCGAGTTGATCAATCGCTTGCGAGAACAAATCAAAATCTCCGTTGAAGAGCATTTTGGTGAACATGAACTTCTGATTGATGGAAAGCTTGTCTTTGATCCGTTGAATCTTTTGAAAATCCTCCGCAATTGTTTTACCCTCTTTCGAAATGGGCTCTTGCCTGTTTGGTTTGCGCTTCTCTGCTGAGCGTTCATAGAACATCTCCGCAGAGATTGAAATTGTTTTGGAGAATTTTGAAAGGTAGGCGTCTACATCCTCTGGGGTAAAGTTTACTTCTTCAAGAATGTGATCTAATAATGCAAAAGCTTCATTGCCAACAATAATTTCAAGTTTTTTTTCTTCGAGGTGTTTTACAAGTAGTTCCAGGGGTTGACAATTGATTTTTAAATACTTGATTTCGTTTTTTAAATCAGAAACTTTGAGATGAGTAGTACCCACCTTTTCCAATGTGTTGGAATAGAAATCATAAGGTGTCATGACCAGCATGATAGTTTGGTTGACGGCCTTCGTTAGGAATGGCAGAAAGTTATCCTGGGAAATGGAAATATGATTGGACAACACATTTTGAAATTGTACCAGGGCTTCCTTTACTTCAGGCGCTTGATAATTGAAATACGGGCTTTTGAACTTTTGGCTTTCTTGTTGCCATGTTTTCATTAGCTCCCGAATAACGAATAGATTAACCTGTCGTATTTCGCAAAGATTTAAAATTTCAGGGCCATTTATTTTTTCTCTTTTCGCAAAGAAAACTTCTGAAATCTTCTTAGCAAAGACGGCACTGTAATTCGCGATGGCTTTTAGACTTATTTTGTCTTCCATGGTAAATGTAAATCCTTAACATTTTATAATCTGTGCACTTCGAAGGCATTCATTTTATCACTTCCAAATCGGGCAAATTGGAATATTCACAGAGTCGGCTTCATCCATTAATCCCGATCTAAAGATAGTGATAGAAAACCTTAATTAAGAAAAACCTTCTTTGGTTATAGACTATCAGCAATGGACGTTTAACTTGCATCATGTTTATTGAACCTCACCTGGGTCAGGGCGATGGCCCAACAAAGTCAGGGTGGATTGAAGTAATCTGCGGTTGTATGTTTTCCGGCAAGACAGAAGAGTTGATACGGAGGCTTAACCGTGCTTTAATTGCCAGGCAAAAGGTTGAAATTTTCAAGCCACAAGTTGATAAACGCTACCACGCTGAAAAAATAGTTTCACATGCTGATCGGGAAATCCGTTCCACACCGGTCAACTTCGCTAGTGATATATTGCTGTTGGCAGGAGATTGTGACGTAGTGGGAATTGATGAGGCACAATTCTTTGATGAAACTATTGCAGACGTCTGCAATGGACTTGCAAATAGTGGCAAACGTGTTATTGTGGCTGGATTGGATATGGATTTTGAAGGAAAACCGTTTGGCCCCATGCCAAACCTACTGGCCATTGCGGAATTTGTTACAAAGGTCCATGCCATCTGTGCGCAAACAGGCGAACTCGCTTCTTTTTCTTTTCGACTTTCTGGAGACAAAACGCAAGTAGTATTGGGCGAAAAGGATGAATATGAAGCCCGCTGTCGCAGCGCATATTTTAAGGGGATGCGTGATGGTGAAAATAAGCAATGAGTCATGCGCGGTGTTCTATTGGTACTGCTGACTTTGGTATCATGTATGTTGATCCGCGAGAAAATTCTGGTGTTTTTAACTTCCGTTGATGGATAGGATAATAATGTTGGTCAGATTGTGATAGTTGAATTAGTATGCTATACAAAACCCGGGGTATTGTTTTTCGCTTTACCAAGTTTGGTGAGACATCCATCATTGTAAACATTTTCACAGAGCAGTTTGGTTTACAGAGTTATATCGTAAATGGTGTCAGAAGTAAATCAGCGAAAGGAAAGATTGCACTTTATCAGCCACTCACTCTTCTTAATCTGGTTGTCTATCATAAAGAGAACGCTAACATCATGCGCATCAAAGAAGTGCATTGTGCCTATATGTATAAGTCACTGATGTCCGATGTTAAAAAATCCTCACAAGCAATGTTCCTCAATGAGATACTGAATAAATCTGTAAAAGAACAAAGCCATGCGCAAGAGCTTTTTCTTTTTTTATTTGAAGCTCTGATAAAATTAGATGAACAGGAAACGGGTTATGAAAACTCGCACTTAATTTTTTTATTGAAGCTAAGCCGGTTTTTAGGCTTTGAGCCACAATTGATTGAAGAAGTTCTTCAAGGGCGCCTGGCCGATATTAAGGAAGAAGGCTTCCTCACGGAATTATTAAAAGCTGATTTTGAAGATCGGTTGATGATGACTGCCGTCAACAGAAGAAATCTGTTGGACTTACTGTTACGATTTTATGCAACCCACATCGATAATTTAGGAGAAATAAAATCCGTGCAAGTCTTGAGGGAGATTTTGAATTAATACCTTTAAATCTGCCATTTTTTTAACTTACTTTTTAGCCTGGACTTTAAAATCTAAAAGAGATGAAGTGAACAAATAATGAAAATAGTTGTCGCTGCTTAATGACTTTCATTGTAAAAAAGACTTATTTTATTGAAGAAATTAAAACCACAACTCATATGCGTAAAATGTTTCTGTTACTGATCATACTAGGCGGATTCTCTTTTTTAAACGCGCAAACACAACCTATCCGGATAATTATGATAGGGGCCCACCCGGATGATTGCGATGGTGGTGGGGGCGGTACAGCTATATTGCTTGCTTCCATGGGGCATGCTGTAAAATTTGTTTCAGTTACTAACGGAGATGCCGGCCATCAAACGGAAGGAGGCGGTGCACTGGCCAAACGTAGAATGGCCGAAGCCAAAGAAGCGGGTAAACGATTTGGTGTTACCTATGATGTACTCGACAACCATGATGGTGAATTGACTCCAAACTTGAATGTCCGTCTGCAAGTGATCCGCAAAATTCGCGAATGGGATGCTGACGTTGTGATTGCTCCCAGGCCTAATGATTATCATCCGGACCATCGATATACAGGGGTTTTAGTACAGGATGCAGCCTATATGGTAGGTGTTCCCAATGTGGCCCCGGATACGCGTGCATTGAAGAAGAACCCGGTATTTTTATACTTTCAGGATTATTTTCAGAGACCGAATCCATTTCGTCCTGATATTGCCGTGGATATTACGGAAACCTTTGACCGAAAGATTAACGCGCTTTCAGCCCATGAGTCGCAATACTACGAATGGCTACCATGGATAGGAGGATATGCTTCTGAAGTTCCTACTTCTGCAGCGGATCGCTTGACTTGGTTAGCAACACGACAAACCGAGCCTTTGACCCCTGAAATTCTCAAGGCACTGGAAAAATGGTACGGCAAAGATCGCGCTATGCGTGTGAAATATGCTGAAGTGTTCGAAGTATGTGAATATGGTACGCAACCGGGCACAGAAGAAATCAGAAGGTTGTTTCCGATGTTAAAGAAATAAGGATACTCAGATTCCAAATTTATGAAGGAATGAGTAATGCCTTTAATACGGTCGTTATCTATCAGGGAGACGTGGTGTAATGATTAAGATTCTATTCTGTGTTGCAGAAGGCAATGATTTTGTTTATCCAGGTTGTATTTACGCCAGCAACTTCTCAATCAATCCATCCACCGTTACACCTTCTGCTTCCGCTTTGAAATTTCGTACGATGCGATGACGAAGTACAGGCCTGGCGACTGCTTGAATATCTTCAATGTCGGGCGAGTATTTACCGTTAAGCAGGGCATTGCACTTGGCACCCAGCACCAGATATTGAGAGGCACGTGGGCCAGCACCCCATTCAAGATATTCGTTTGCTATTGTTGAGCCGTTGATACCAGGGCGAGTGAGGTGACTTAGGTTGACGGCATACTCTACCACGTTATCAGCAATAGGTACCCTGCGCACCAAATGCTGGAAAGCAATAATTTCTTCTCCGTTAAGTACTTTATTTACTTTTTGAATGTCATCGGCTGTAGTGTTCTTTACAATATCCACTTCCTGTTGGTAGGTTGGATAATCCAGATGGATATTAAACATGAAGCGGTCAAGTTGTGCCTCTGGCAAGGGATACGTTCCTTCCTGTTCAATAGGATTTTGTGTTGCCAAAACAAAAAAAGGTTTTGGTAATTCATAACGCTGGCCCGCAATAGTAACTGCATATTCCTGCATGGACTCCAGCAAAGCGGCCTGTGTTTTAGGTGGCGTCCGATTGATCTCATCCGCCAACAGGATATTCGCAAAAATAGGGCCCTTTACAAAATGAAAGTTGCGCTCTTTGTCCATGGTCTCCGCCCCCACGATGTCGGACGGCATTAGGTCAGGTGTAAACTGAATGCGCTTAAACTGAAGTTCAAGAGAAGTGGCAATGGTTTGCACGAGCAACGTTTTCGCAAGCCCCGGCACACCAATTAGCTGAGAATGACCCTGACAAAAAATACCTGTGAGCATGAGGCGAACAACATCGTCCTGGCCTACCACTACTTTGGCAATTTCGTTTTTAAGTTTTTTGTAAGCTTGTGCAAGGGCATCAGCTGCTTCCACATCATTCGAGAATTGTTCTGCCATTTTCAAAAAATCATTAATAAAAAATTATTCCAGGAGGTGGCAATACTGGTAATCAGGATCGATGTTGATGAACACATCCTGGCGTGCCTTCAGAAACCACTTCTCCATTGCTTTGTCTTTTTTCTCGGCCAATGCTGCGGCTTGTATCCGATGCCAGTCATCCTTCAGGTTGGCCTGGTGTGGCGGCAGCTTTGTTTTGAAGAACAGAATCCTTACGGCATCCTTCTGGTCATCTGTTCTGTAGGTGATCGGCCTTGATATATTTCCTACTTTCATTGTATCAATATTAAAGTATACAAAGGCATCAATTTCTTTTACTGATATTTTGGTGCCACCATCGGCATCTACGAAAAAGCCACCGCGGGATTTTGTCTCTTCATCATCGGAAAGTTCTTTTGCAGCCTGTTCAAATTTGATTTCGCCATTTACAATTTTTTCGCGCAAGCTATCCAGATAATTTTTGGCCCTTTGAATATCTTCTGCAGAAGGTACAGCAGAAAGTAAAATGTGACGAGAGTTATATTCATTCCCTCTGCGGTCGATGAGTTGTAGGATGTGAAAACCAAAAGGTGATTCGAACGGCATCGAAATCTCTCCTTCCTTTATTTTAAACGCCATAGCTTCATATTGAGGCACCATTGCACCTCGTCCAACATATCCTATTTCGCCACCGTTGTATTGGGCGGTGGGGTCTTCTGAATTTTTTTTGGCAAGCTCACTGAAATCGGCTCCCTTCAGAATTTGATCGCGTATACCCATCAGCTTTTGGCGGGCTTCTGCTTTCTGGGCATCACTTACTTTGGCCTTGCGCACAATCTGTGCTACCTCCACATCTGAGTTATAGTACGGAAGACTGTCCTGAGGAATTTTACTAAAGAATCGCCTTACTTCACTAGGGGTAATATTAATGTCCTTGGAAATCTCCTGCTGCATTTGGCGCCCCACCAATTGTTCTTTTATCTGATCACGCAGTTCTAATTTAATTTCTTCCAGCGTCTTTCCATACGCCTTTTCCAATTGTTCTGGTGAGTTGCCGGAGTTTTGAAGGATCATTGACATCCGTTGATCTGTATTTTGGTCGACCTCAAAATCGGTAACCACAATCGAGTCGATCTCGGCCTTTGCCACCATTAATTTATTGATAACAATACTATTAAGTATGCCGCATCTGGCCTCGGTCGTGGCAGGATTTCCATTGGACAGATAACTTTGGTAAGCACTTTCAAGGTCAGATTTCAAAACAATAAAATTATCGACTTTGACAATGATCTTGTCAACAACAAAGCCAGTGTCTTCTTGAGCCAATCCAGGAAAAGAAAAGAGAAGGGATAAAGCTAAAACAGAAGCACAAAATCCATTTTTACGGGCTCTACTTTTCAAAAACTTCGAATTCTTTTCGTTTTGCCGCATTTTCATACACTTCTTCCTCTAATTTTCGCGCAAGTTCCACTTTTCTTTTATTTAATATAATGTTTTTAATGTCCTCTATAACGAATGCCATGGGCGAGACATTGTCCGAAATCTTATAATCCTCAATTTTAAGAAAATATAAAAATTCGTTGTCGGTGGTTTCATAGTAGGTGTAATTTTTAAGAAACTGAATTTTGTTTGGAATTTCATTCAGCGGAGAATTTACCACGAGCTTATCAAACGGAATCCAGGAGGAATCGGACAGATGATAGACTGCCGAAAAACTTATGCAATACGATTTTAATTCTTCCACGTCTTTTTCTTTTTGTGAAAAGATCAACTCTTTTAGACGATTGGTCCTGGGGGCTAAAGCCGGTACTTTAATAAATGTGCCGCGAACAATGTTTTGTTTAAGGATGAAATTATCCAGATGTTCCTTGTAATAGACTTCCACCTCTTCATCGGAGATGCTATCGTTTAAATTTTGTTTGATGTAATAGTTTTGAAATTCGTAACCGATCAGACTATAGCGATATTCCAGTATTTTACGTTCAACTTCAGCTTCGTTGATGTTCATTTTTTTGGTGGCTTCACTAATGAGTAATTGTTTGCGTATCCAACTGTTGATGAAAGCATTTACTCTTGCAATGCTATCTTCTTTAGAAATGTTGCCAGTGGATGTACCGGCAAGTTCATCACTATATAGGTAGACACTATTTACTCTGGCAATGGGTTTTCGTAAATCGTTTTCCGATGATTCCTTTTTCATGCGGATCAGATCACAGCTTTGAAAGAAAGTAGTTATAAGAACCAACGGAATAATCCCAACAGCCCACAGCTGATTAAAAACTATCCTCTTGCGGTCAGCAGCAATTTTGAACGACCAAACAGATTCATTATTGAGTATTCGCACTTCTTATCTTATTTTGCTAATGTCAGGATGTTCTTATTTTTTAATTCAGCCAACATATTTTTTTTGCTTTTCGTATTGACTTTTACGGGGTACTTTGACTTGAGTTCAGCAATCCATTTTATTTCAAGGTAATCCTGATAATCGGAAATGATCTGGGTGCGCGCCTCCGAAAAACTCTTTGTTCCGGGGGGCACGAGCTTGCTAATTTCCACAAGGTAATGTATTCCATCCTCTTCAGATAGATGAATACCAATAGACCAGGAAATTTTATCTATGATCTTGTTTTCGCCCTTTTCATAGGGCCTGCTATTTTGAACAGATTTAAATTTTTTGGCATCTTCTTTTGTAATGGAATCGCCTATGGAAATTTTTAACAATATTTCTTCCAGAAAAGCCTGGTCCGTTGTTGAGAATATACGCGCTACCACACGATCTCCCGCTGAGTATTTTAATAAATGTTGATTATAAAAACCATGCTGACCTGAGGAATCCTCAGAAGCTTTATTCCAAACCTCCTTTTCCATGATGCTGAAGAGCAGAATACCTTCATAATACTCATTTAAAAGACTTCGAAACTCCGGATTCTGGGTTACCAGAATTTCCTCTTCACGTTTGTTTAGTTTTTCTTCCACAAATTTCTCGTAAAGCTGATGTATATAAGTTTCGTGCGAAAGCGCAGAGTTGACCTGATTTTTATAAATAAACTGAATGAAGTCTCCAACGTGGACAGGATTGGATTCTATGACAAATAAAGTTTGACTTTTGAATGATTCCTCTCCAGAGAATTTCCATCGCGCTTTTACCAGACTTGTGTCCGCAAGAGATTTGATTTGCTGGGCTGCATCATATTCAACAAAGCCAAGTTCGTTTTTACGTTTCGCCATGAGTGATGTTTTTGAAATTTGCAAACGTTCATCGCGACTTACTCTTCTTTTCAATGCCGGTTCCATCTCTTTAAAGGAAAGAAGAGGTATTTTCTTTTCAAGTCTAACCAGGTGCCAACCAATCGCTGATTGAAATGGATCTGAGATGTCGCCAGGATTCTCAAGAGAGAATGCTACCTTTTCAAATTCGGGCACCGAAGACAAAGCGCCTACTCCAAAGGGCCGGAGTTTCCCCCCGTTACTTTTCGTAGCATTGTCTTCAGAATATTCAGCACAGAGCTCTTCCCAGTTTCTACCTCCTTTAAGTTGGTCGAAGATTTCAAATACAGTGTTCTTTACTTTCGTATCATGGCCACCACCAGTGCGCAAAAGAATGTGTGAAACTTCAACTTCGCCCCGAGCGGCCTTCCGGTCATACACTTTAATGATATGATAGCCAAAGCGGGTACGAACTGGTGGTGAAACTTCACCAACCTTAGTTTTATAGGCTATAACTTCAAAAGGGTAGACCATTTGCATGGCGGTGAAGTATCCCAGATTTCCATTGTTTGATTTAGCAGAAGGATCTTCTGAAAATTCCTTTGCCAGTTTCCCAAAATCCTCCCCGGCAATGGCTTGGCTTCTGATATCGGTAATTTTTTGAAAAGCAACCAGCGTATCGGCAGGTGTTGCTTCCGGCTTAAGAGTGATTAAAATGTGAGAGACTTTCACTTCTTCTGTTAGGTTGGCATAGGCTTCTTTTGTTAATCTGTCGAGTTCATTTGATTCGGCTACGTATGGTTTCTTTAACTCCTCTTTATATGAATTATATTCCTTTTTAAAAGCAGCGGTCGTATCCATTTTACGCTGTTTTGCTTCTGCAATTTTTAATTTGAAATTAATATAGAGATCCAGGTACTCCGTAATTTTTGGGTCCGTATAATCTTCTGTTTTAGATGGATGATTTTTCTTATAGAGGTATATGAATTCATCGGTAGAAACAGGATTATTGCCTACCGTAAAAAGAGGTAGAGGTTGTGCCGTATTCTTGGACTTCTGTCCGAAACATGTTATACTGACAGTTAAAACAAGAAAAACAACCAGGCTACGCATCATACCAATTACAATTAAACGTCCGTATCAAGGCAAAATGCTCTTTTTACAAGACAAGCAGGCGCAAAAATACGAGCAGGATGGACAATGACAAATAGTTAAAGGATGAGGTGGATGAAGTAGCCTCAATCGGGCACCCAGCTAAAACTTTATGGCCACCATAGCTAAATAGTTTCTTCCAGCCTGTGGATAGTAATAAGGAACGCCATCTCCATATGTAGCTCCATTAGACGAATACTTCACATCAAAAAAATTATTTACAAGCAAGCTCAATTCAATTGCTTTTAATCCTTTTATTGTAAACGTGTAATTGAACCGCAAATCGTTAATAAAATAATCTTCTAACGTCAGACTTTCAGTTTGCGTATTGTCCAGATATTGTTTGCCCACATATTTTGTTAACAAGGTTGTTTTAAAATTATGGAATGCGCTCCAGGTCAATTGGCTTCCGGCTATCAAGTTGGGCGAAAGGATGATGGAGGTATTTTTCTTTTCATCCAGTTTAGTTTCATCCACCACATAGTCTTTATTTTTATTCGCACTCCAGGTCACGTTCATATTCCAGGTCAATTGCTTAGTTAACCTAACCAACCCAGAAAGTTCTATTCCTGTGCGATAACTCTTTCCCACATTAGCCCTAATCGGGTTTCCTACATTATCGAGTTTGCCAGTAAGTACTAATTGATCGGTGTAATTCATCAGGTAGTAGTTGGATTCAAGACCATACTGCTTTGAATTTCTTCTCCAGCCTGCTTCCAGATTGCCAAGGCTTTCTGGTTTGGGTTTTACAACGCCATCAAGATAATCGGTGCGGTTGGGCTCGCGGTTGGCAATGGCATAAGAGCTGTATAAAATATCTTTTGAAGAAACGGAATAGCTCAAGCCAGCTTTTGGATTGAAGAAATGAAAGGTATCATGAACATCATACGGATTTAGGTCACTATCGATCCCGGCTGTTTTGTAATCTACCATGCGATATTGCAAATCAACAAAGGCATTTAGTGCAGAAGAGATTTCATAATTCCATTTAGCGTAAATGTTAAAATCGTTTTTTTGTGAATTACCATCATAATAATGCTGACGAATTTGCGAATTGGAGGTGTACTGACCCCAAACGATCTCACCAAAATGCCTCGCATACCCGTATTGATTGAAGGCTCCACCAATCGTCAGGTTTGTTTTCTCCCTGTCGTAATTAAAGGAGAAGGTTGTTCCATAGAATTTATTGTCAAGCCATTTGCGCACAATGAAATCCCCCGAAGTAAGGGTAGTGTCTTTTAACACAATATCATTCAGCCCGAGATCAGCAAACGACTCGTCTTGTTTATACTGCTCATAATAACCACGACCATAGGTATAATGCAGAGAAACATTTGCATTCCAATAATCATTAAGTTTTTGACTAAGATGAAGTTGATAATGGTCTTGCCGATAGTCGTCCACTTCATTGTCATAATAGCCAGTTACATTATAGCTGGCATCATAAAGTGCTCCGGCTGAATTAAATGTTCTGTTTGTCTTCATAGTGGGTGCATCGTTGCCATTCCACGATTGATATGTTTTTTCGTGTCCTCCAAATGTGATGGCTTTGATAATAGTTTTCTGCCCATAATATCCTCCGCTCAGGTAATAAGAGCCAAGGTCCGATGAAGCCCTATCAATATATCCATCGGATGTAATTTTGGAAACTTTACCATCAAACGCCCAACGATTATTGATCAGACCCGTTCCTGCCTTTAATGTGTATCGCTGGGTATTAAATGATCCGCCCGCTACTATGATTTCTGAGTAAGGATCAACCTTCAAAGAGTTAGTCTGCAAGTTTACACTGCCTCCAAAAGCACTGCCTCCATTGGTGGACGTTCCAACCCCTCGTTGTATTTGCACGCTTTGCGTGGAAGATGCAACATCCGGAATATCTACCCAATAAGTTGATTGTGATTCGCTGTCATTATAGGGAATGCCGTTGATGGTAACATTGATCCTTGTGGCATCGCTTCCACGAATACGCAGACCTGTGTAACCGATACCAGTTCCTGCATCAGAAGTTGTAACCAACGAAGGAGTCCAGTTAAGCAATAAGGGCAAGTCTTGTCCAAAGTTCTGCTTTTGCAGTGCCTGACTGTTCACATTGGTGAACGTAGTGGGTGTTTTATCATTTGCACGTGTGGCATACACGACTACCTCATCGGTGAGTTGTGAGCTTTCTTCCAGTGCGAATTCAACCTGTACATTTTCGATTACATTCAATACTTGATGTACTTCCTGATAGCCAAGGAATTTGATCAGCAAATCTTGTTGTCCGGAGAGGATTCCTTTTAATTCAAACTTTCCTTGTTCATCTGTTACGGCATAGCGTTTTTGATTTTCGAGTTGGATGGTTGCACCCACTAACCCTTCTTTTGTTTTGGCATCGTGGACTCTACCGCTAATGGTAAATTGGGCGAATGCACTAAGCGAAAGCAGAGAGCTCATCAGCAACAGAAAAATCTTTAACATTATAATTTTGATTTAAACCCGCTGACACATTGGGGAAGTGCTTCTTACGCGTTTATTTTGCCTCCCTTCGTCCGCATTACCGGCATCAGGTTCTATGGGTATGATCTCAGCCCGTATTGGCACCCCCTTTTTGTCTTTTGGACACTGTAAAGGTAGAAAAGAATTTGAAACGAAAAGAAAAGATTTGCGAGACGGGTTGGCAAATAACTTCTAACTTCTACTTTTGCCAAATGGTACAAGCGAAGGTAAATCATCCGATAGGACAGCAAAGTGGAAAATTTTTTGAGATAATGTCGGATGAGAATGGTGGATATTTGGTCGATGGAAGTTTATTTCAATGGGATAAAACAATAATTTCAGATGGTTACTTCCACATTCTTTATCAAAAGAAAAGTTATCGTGCCGAAGTGGTGACATTGGACAAAACTATCAAAACATTCACTTTCAAAATCAATGAAAGAATGTATACAGTTGATTTGAAAGATAAATTTGATTTGTTATTGGAGAAAATGGGCATGAACGGCTCAGGGTCCGGAAAAATCAATAATATCAAGGCACCAATGCCAGGCTTGATTATCGGTTTGAAAGTGAAAGCAGGAGATGTTGTAAGGCAAGGAGACCAGCTTCTTATACTGGAGGCTATGAAAATGGAAAATATCCTAAAATCTCAGGGAGAAGGTACGGTGAAAAATGTAACAGTTAAAAAAGGCGATACAGTTGAGAAGGGGCAGGTATTGGTGGAGTTTTAAGCAGTTTCAACATTCCAGGCTCAGATTTCTAATTTCATGTTTTACGGCAGGAACAGAACCTCGATCTTAAATTCGAGACATCACACTTGAAATATAGATCTTGACTTCAACTATCCGATCAACATTGCGACACGCTTCAATGTTTCATCGTGGTTTTGACCATTTTGAATATTGCTGCGAACATTATCAATCAGTTCCTTCACGTTCATACGTGGATACCCGAACTTAATAGCATATAAAACGCATAATTTTGCTTCCTCATCGTGAATAGCATTATCCACACTCATCATATGAACAAGGTCATATAGCTGATGAAACTTTTCTCTTTTATCCGTTGGTATTTCGAACTTAATGCCCAGCGAATTTTTCTGGATTTCCTTTAGTTGATTTTCGGAAATTCCATTTCTTTTAGCAATGGTCTTTAGTAATTCATATTCAATATCTTCAAAATGACCATCTACGGCTGCCATTTCAATCAGATTTTTCATATGGCTTTTGGCCGTGCCTTTACCTTGATTAAATAAGTTAAGAATGTCGGAAAAGTTCATAATGGGAGGATGTCTAAATGGTGACTAAATATACTATTTTTCAATTTTAGACCCTAAGAAACCCACATTAAAAATCCATTATCTTCACGGCAGTTTTAATACTTATGCAATTCAATCGCAAGCAATACTCTAACGAAACGCTACGGCACCTTTACCAGAACCTTCTCCTTCCACGGATGATTGAAGAGAAAATGCTCATCCTCTTACGACAGAATAAGATCAGCAAGTGGTTCAGTGGCATTGGGCAAGAAGCTATTTCAGTGGGGCTCACCCAGGCCTTACAACAGGATGACTATATCCTGCCCATGCATCGCAATTTGGGTGTATTTACCGGGCGAAACCTTCCATTAGAAAGGTTGTTTGCCCAATGGCAAGGCACATTGATGGGATATACCAAAGGACGAGATCGTTCTTTTCACTTTGGAACAAATGAGCATCATATTGTAGGAATGATCTCGCACCTGGGACCACAAAATGGAGTCGCGGATGGAATTGCGCTTGCTTCTAAACTTAAAAAGGAAATAAGGATAACAGCGGTCTTTAATGGAGATGGCGGCACCAGCCAAGGTGATTTTCATGAAGCCATCAACGTTGCAGCTGTCTGGGACCTGGCTGTCATTTTTGTTATTGAAAACAATGGGTACGGATTATCCACCCCTAGCAATGAACAGTTTCGGTGCAAACAGTTTATTGACAAAGCTATTGGCTATGGTGTTGAAGGGGTACAGGTGGATGGAAACAATGTGTTGGAGGTGTACGATACGGTCAAAACGCTGGCCGAGAGTTTACGAAAAAACCCCAGACCAATTTTATTGGAATGTATCACCTTCCGTATGCGTGGCCATGAAGAAGCATCAGGGACAAAGTACGTTCCAAAGAAACTGATGGATGAATGGGCAAAGAAAGACCCGATTGAGAATTTCGAAAAATTTCTTCTGAAAGAAAAGGTGATCGATCAGAATCACGTGGAATCACTTCGAAAAAAAATTAAAAAAGAAATTGAAGTAGCCCTTGAAGTAGCCATTACAGAAACCCACCCCGTAGCGGATACCCAAAATGAACTTGATGATGTGTATGCTCCATATTCACAAACTGTAATTGGACCCTCTGAAAAAAAAACAGAGAAACGTTTTATTGATGCGATCAGCGAAGGCTTATCACAAAGTATGGAAAAACATCCCAACCTGGTGTTGATGGGTCAGGATATTGCTGACTATGGAGGAGTCTTTAAGATAACAGAAGGCTTTGTTGAGAAATTTGGTAAAGACCGTGTTCGAAACACACCCCTATGTGAAGCGGCAATTTTAGGATCCGCATTAGGTCTTTCCATTAAAGGAATGAAAGCCATGGTAGAAATGCAGTTTGCTGACTTTGCAACGGAGGGGTTTAATCAAATCATTAACAATCTGGCTAAAACACATTGGCGCTGGGGACAACCTGTTGATGTGATTGTTCGCATGCCAACGGGTGCAGGCACAGCGGCAGGACCATTTCATAGTCAAAGTAATGAAGCTTGGTTTTTTCATACACCCGGATTGAAAATTGTGTACCCTTCCAATCCATACGATGCAAAAGGATTGCTTTGTGCTGCGTTTGAAGATCCAAACCCTTACCTGTACTTCGAACATAAGGTTCTGTATCGTTCTATTAAAGACCAGGTGCCAGATGATTATTATACAATAGAGATTGGGAAAGCAAATTTAGTTAGTCAAGGAAATGATTTTTCAATTATCACCTATGGGATGGGCGTGCATTGGGCGAAGGAAATTTTAAGTGGAATGCCTGACGTTACTGCTGATATCGTTGATTTGCGAACATTACTTCCCTGGGATAAGGAAGCAGTAAAAGCAACCGTTAAGAAAACGAATAGAGTTTTGGTGTTGCATGAAGATACGTTGACGGGTGGCATTGGAGCAGAAATCTCAGCCTGGATAAATGAACATTGCTTTACCGATCTTGACGCACCAGTAGTGCGTGTTGCAAGCCTGGATACGGCCATACCTTTTGCACCAACCCTTGAAAATAACTTCTTACCTAAAGGTAGGTTGAAAAGAAAGATTGAAGAGTTAATGAGGTTTTAGAAGGTCACTAAAAGAAAGAAATTCCTATCTGTGGTCCATGTCTCATCAGATCGCTCACCGTTCAAAAAAAATCTTTCGGTCTGTGAGAACAGGACACAGATCGAGGATATGTCATTCCTAGAACTTCTTTAAGAATCCCCAATATCACTCGTCTGGGTCAAATGGGCGTGGCTTCGAAGGACTACTTGCCTGGTCTGACGAATTTTCCGTAAGGGAAGGTGTTAAAAAAAATTGTTGTTATTACATGATTTTTATCATTAATTTTTTTTGCTGGTATTGTAGATTGCCTTTAAATAATAATTAAATCGTTCGATATGTCAACTTTATCTACCCAGTTTAAATCAGGCAATCAATTGTCATCACTTTCTATTGCCATCTGGCGTACCTCGCAAGCAGTTGTTTGGCTGATTGGAGCCACGATATTTTTTTGTCTCGTGTTTTTTCCTCCTACAGGAGTCCTGCTATTTTGGAATATCCTTATCCCCATTGCCCCAGCGCTGATCGTTGTTGCGGTGGGTCTTTGGCGAAATGTTTGCCCGCTCGCTACAACCACTCTTCTGCCAAGGCATCTTGGGTTATCCAAAGGAAAAAAAATGAGTGAGGTATTGCAGGGGAAACTTGGTTTAGTCGCTGCAATAGCTTTATTCGTCATTGTTCCTTTGCGCCATGCGGTCTTTAATGTTAACGGACAAGCCACTGCGGTCTTATTATTTGCGGCTGCCACCATTGGAGTGACCATGGGTTTTTTTTATGAATGGAAAAGCGCATGGTGTTCTACGTTGTGTCCTGTCCATCCTGTGGAAAAATTATACGGCAGCAATGTGTTATGTGCATTGCCCAATGCGCACTGTAGCCAATGTATGATGTGTACTATCCCCTGTCCCGATTCAACACCAAACATTCAAGCCAATTCATCACAGAAAACCAGCTATCATCGCATCAGTGGGGTTTTGGTTATTGGCGGGTTACCAGGATTTATCTGGGGATGGTTTCATGTTCCAGATCATAACTCTATCCTTGCGGCATCCGCAATAATTGACGTTTATAAAATGCCATTGGCCGGCTTGATGACTACACTGGTTTTATATTGGTTGCTTACAAAACTGGTCATTAGAAAATATGATAAAATACTAACTGCTATTTTTGCTGCCTCAGCAGTATCATGTTATTACTGGTACAGAATACCAATGTTAGTAGGTTTTGGGAAATATGAGGGCGATGGTTTATTGGTTAACCTCAGTAATAACATGCCCTATTGGGGAATTATACTCACCATTACTTCTACTACAGCTTTCTTTTTTTGGTGGATTGTAATAAGAAAACCAAATGGGAGTAGTTGGGTAATTAGACCGGTGTATGCTGAAAAGACATTATGATTTGAGAGTGCAATCGCAGCGCACGTCTTGCTTTCCTTTTTGATCGAAGAAGCCCAGTGCGGCATCTGGTTTTTTGCCATCGCTGATGGATTTTATTTCTTTCATAAGGCCCCACTCGGCTTCATGGCTTTCATAACTATAGCCCAACACTTGCCCGAAAACTTATCAAGAAACTCGCCCTTGATTTGTTCTTCCTTGCTCTTCTGCACGTTCCCTTTTTAGATTGCCTCTTGCCAATTGCGTATACGCTGGGTTTTTTTCCCGGTGCGCTATGCCTTGAAAGAACGGTGGCGAGTTGCTCGGATTTAAAATTTTTGGGAGAGAAGAGTGGGATTACCATTTTAAAATGAAATACAAGTAGACAAATCTTATGGATTGAATTTTAAGTCAAGCATTGTCTTTTGAAGATCTTGATGAACCCACCAACTGACGATAAAAGCAATCAGAGTTCCCTTCGTTTTTTAAAGGCAAAACATAGCTTAATGACTTTTTTATTAACTTAGCCTGTTTCATTTTCATTTTTTGCCCTTTCAAGCACACCATAGAGCCAATTGCCCGAAGTACACATGGAAGATTGTGTGTATCTTCTCAGTATTTTTTCTTTTCTCCATTGCTGCCATAGCACAAAATACAAAGGGTGACAAGCCGGTTTCCAATCAACGGCAAGTGCGCGAATCTAAAGGCAAAACACGTGCGCAAAAGGGAAACAAAAAACCCAAAACGAAAGACATTTCCGGAAGACGATTGCGAACAAAAGATAAATCTTCTGCCAATCGTGCCAATATTGGAATGCAACAACCGGATACCTATAGAGGAAGAAAAAAATCGCAGAGTGACAGAGCAGCCAAACCACAAGGCCGGATTTTTAGTGCACCTCCGCGTGACCGGCAACGTGCCTGGAAGGGTGATCTTTCTGGTTCACCAATACGAAGAATAAAGCCATCCAAATCAGGTGTTGCTCGGAGTAATGTTTATCCACAGCAGGGACCTTATGTTAACAATCCTTCCCAGACGCCAAAAAAGGAAAAGCCGAAAGTTTATACACGAACAGCATCAGGGGAAGTTCTGGTAAAGCGTAAACCTCAAAATAAACAACGAGCCTGGAAAGGTGATATAAAAGGAGGACCTATTGGTGCACCTTCGCACACAGGCCAGGTAAAAAATATATATCCACAATTTGGTGAGTATCAGAATCATCCGTCACGCAAACCACGCAGTTCAGAGAGAATCCAATCAGGTCCCATTGGTGTGGCGAGATATTTTAGTGCTTCGTCAAGTCCCTGGCCGGGAAAGAAAAAGAAAATGAAGCCGCGATCAGCATCTCAGTCGTATGTAAGTCGTGGTAAAAAGAATGTGTATTGGGGGAAATATTCTAAAAGTGGAAAAGCTGTTACTAGAGACATTACGGGCAAGCCCTTAAGAACTCGCAATTTTCACTCGACTCCGGCAGGACTGATCTCAAGAGATACACTCCGAACTTTTGGCAGAAAGCCAGGTGGTGACCGAGCCAGCAAGCAGACGGGTAGGGGTTTTGTTGCGAAGGGGAAAGCTCAAAATGCATGGACAGGAGATTTGTCTGGGAAAAAATTAAGGAGATCCAAACCCAGGACAACTCAAACCGCAGGCCAATTTGTCTTTCCAAGAAAACTATCTATTACAAAAAGTGGAGAGGTAGGAAAGCCATTGCCAGGTGGCGGTGTTTCAGCCCAACCGCGCAGGAGAAAAAGAGTAGAGACAAATAGCTTACCTGGGAGACCTCCGGGAGGTGGGGGAATAGCAGTTAGCAAATACCTGGGAAATCTTAAGGGAAGGAGAACCCCCAAAGGTGGGGGAAGTGAAAGTGGCAAGCTTTGGAATAATAACGGTCAACCAATCTATTTAAGTGGGAAGGGGGCGGAAGGAAGTATACGGGCGGGCAAGTTTCAAGGCAATTTTAAACGAGGGCAACTCACTCCAGGATTCTCCAGGCAAGGTGAGAGCTACTCTGGAAATATAAAATCCAGAAGACCTGTAAAAGGAGGGGGAAGTGTCAGCGGAAAACAATGGAACAACAAGGGGCAACCCATAGATGTAAATGGAGCTGGTAAAGGAACGATCGCGGGCTCAAAATATCAGGGCAACTTTAAAAGAAGCGAGCTTACTCCCAACTTCTCTTCTCAGGGAGCCGGTTGGGCTGGAAATATAAAAAGTAGAAGGCCTGAAAAAGGTGGAGGTAGTGTCAGTGGAAAACTATGGAACAATAAGGGGCAGCCCATTGATGTAAATGGGGCTGGTAAAGGAGCGATCGCAGGTTCCAAATATCAGGGCAACTTTAAAAGAAGTGAGCTTACACCTAACTTCTCTTCGCAGGGAGCTGGTTGGGCAGGAAATATAAAAAGTAGAAGGCCTGAAAAAGGTGGAGGTAGTGTCAGTGGAAAACTATGGAACAATAAGGGGCAGCCCATTGATGTAAATGGGGCTGGTAAAGGAGCGATCGCAGGTTCCAAATATCAGGGCAACTTTAAAAGAAGTGAGCTTACACCTAACTTCTCTTCGCAGGGAGCTGGTTGGGCAGGAAATATAAAAAGTAGAAGGCCTGAAAAAGGTGGAGGTAGTGTCAGTGGAAAACAATGGAACAATAAGGGGCAGCCCATAAATGTAAATGGAGCTGGTAAAGGAACGATCGCAGGCTCAAAATATCAGGGCAACTTTAAAAGAAGTGAGCTTACTCCTAATTTCTCTTTGCAGGGGGCCAGTTGGGCTGGAAATATTAAAAGTAGACGGCCACCAAAAGGGGGGGGCAGTGTCAGCGGGAAACTTTGGAACAATAATGGGCAACCTATTGATGTGAATGAAGCGGGTAGTGGTACGATCAAAGGCTCGCAATTTCAGGGCAACATCAAGACCCGCAGACCTGAGAAGGGAGGAGGAAGTGTTAGCGGAAAACATTGGAACAACAATGGTCAGCCTATTGATGTAAATGAAGCGGGTAGTGGTACGATCAAAGGCTCGCAATTTCAGGGCAACATAAAGACTCGCAGACCGGAGAAGGGAGGAGGTAGTGTCAGTGGAAAACTATGGAATAATAATGAACAACCTATTGATGTAAATGAAGCGGGGAGTGGTACGATTAAAGGCGCAAGATTTCAGGGTAACATCAAAACCCGCAAACCTGCGAAAGGAGGAGGAAGTGTAAGTGGAAAACTTTGGAATAATAATGAACAACCAATAGATGTAATTGAAGCCGGAAGTGGAACAATCAAAGCATCCCAATTTCAAGGCAGAATGAAAAAAGGTTACGTCCAGAACCCCAAGGCATCAAAACTGTCGACAAAAAAATTACGCCCTGATGAAACCACTTTTTCTGTTGCTGGTCTTGGCGTGAAAGTGAGAGAAGGACATTACAAGGACCGACCGAAGGCAACAGACGGCTCGATGCCAGGTATTGCTCCTGATAAGTCATCCGTAAAAGCAGCAGAATATGCTAAAGGAGTTAAGCTGCTATGGAGTTACAAACACAATCCAAACAGTGCTGATGGTGCTTTAAAAGGGTTCTATCCTGGCAAGGCCATTGCCCGGCTAGGTGACTACCAGGGAAATGTTAAAATGCACAAGTATAGTGGCAGCCAACTTCACCCAGATTCGAAATTTGCTCATAGCTTTCACGATAACGTGAAAGAAGAACGAACTCTTTTGATGAACATGAAGTTATTTTGGGCAAAGCTGTTCAAAAAGAGCGAAGGCCAACCGGAACATCTGAAAGAAAACATCAGGAAACCCAGATACGATAAAGGGGAGAAAGGAATGTGGTACGAATAGGTTAAACAATTGTAGTGGCTGGTGATGATGAAATGGAATGAATTGAAAGACGTAAATCAACTTGGAGGGTTAATAGAAGAATCGCAAAAACAACCCATCCTTATTTTCAAGCATAGTACAAGTTGTTCTATAAGCAATACGGCTTTGAGCAGGCTTGAAAGGAACTGGAACGAAAATGAAATGAAGGATGTGAAGCCCTATTTCCTCGACTTGCTTTCATATCGAAGCATATCAAATAAAATTGCAGGTCAGTTTTTTGTGGAGCATGAATCTCCTCAGGTTCTTTTAATACAACACGGTCAATCTGTTTATAATTGTTCTCACCTGGATATTGATTATAAAGGCCTGAGAGTCGAGATTGAAAAAAAAATCTTTCAAAAATAAAAGGCCACATTTTGCTTTAAACTTGCTGACAGACTTAAAGCAACGGGACAGGTTTGAGCCGCGTGTTTTAATTTTTGTTTCTGTTCAGGTGTTGCTATTAGTTTTTCATGAGTAAAGGTGATTTGAATCTCTGCTA
This sequence comes from Bacteroidota bacterium, assembly GCA_038043425.1. Lineage (GTDB taxonomy): Bacteria > Bacteroidota > Bacteroidia > Cytophagales > Cyclobacteriaceae > ELB16-189. Next base: position 29,073 of record JBBTBZ010000008.1, on the reverse strand, counting down.
TTTTGCGAGGATTGGAGGACATGATTTTTACAATTTCTGACGTTAGTCCAGTGATATCAATTTTCTCCCGTTCTGCCACCATTCCCATGATGGTCATCATGCAACTGCTCAAAGCAGCACAAACCAAATCAGTTGGGCTGAATGCTTCACCTTTTCCATTGTTATCAACGGGCGCATCTGTGAGGATGGTATTCCCGGACTTTAGATGTGTGGCTTTTGTTCTTAAAGAGCCCAGATAAGAGGCCGAAATAGAGGTCATATTTGTAGAACTATGGTTTTTGTTGGAGATAAGCAAGAATTGTTGGTTTACTGCCACAAGAAAGTCGATATGGGGCGGTTTTACGTTGTTATTTTAGAAAATCAATTGCAGTATATATTTTTGATTTAAATTTAGCGGAAAGATTTCCGAAGAAATGGTCTTATCAGTCAAAATATCCTTAGCGACTTTTCTTTTACTTGCGATGTCCTATGCCCTTTATGGGCAGTCGGCAGATAGTTACGATTACAATTCAGAATTCACATGGGGTATCAACAAAAACTCTTCAGGCGGCCTGATAGGTGGTTTTACGTTTAAGAAAGCCAGAAAATTAAATGATTGGATGCTGGAAAGTTTTGGTATCGAGATCATGAATATCAAGCATCCGCAAGAAGTAAGAAGAAGTTCAAATTCTACGGGCAACTATTTTATCTACGGAAAAAGCAATTACTTATATGCCTTCCGATTTCAATATGGCCGTGATTTTATCCTGTTCAAAAAGGCATCTCAACAAGGAGTAGAAGTAAAAGCAGTTACCGCTATTGGGCCATCTTTTGGAGTGGTAGCACCCTATTACATTGAACGATCGGTAGACGCTAGTCTTTTTTCAACCAAGCATGAGCAGTATGATCCCAATAACCATGATCACGATTTCAGCAATATCCTTGGCACGGGTAACCTTTTTGAAGGTTTGGGGGATTCAAAAATTCAGATGGGAGGTAATTTTAAAGCAGCTTTGAATTTTGAACTGGGTACCGTTAAAAGTCAGGTGACCGGATTTGAAGTTGGCTTTTTGGTAGATGCTTATTTTAATAAAGTGGTTTTAATGCCCACCACAGTAAATCCTAGTGTATTTCCTACTATTTTTTTTACCCTCTTTTATGGTAGTAGGAAGTAAAACCTGCTTTAACAATTGATTATCAGGCTCTTCACATAAAAATTATTTGTACTTTTCTGTGACTACTTGCTCTAGATTGTATTCTATTCCTATATTTGAAATCCTAAACAAAGTATTATGGAAATTAAAAAGACTGAAAAAGCTGACTTAGAAAGGAAATCAAGTTTTTTCTTTAGCATTGGCCTTTTGATTGCCTTGTCCCTGGTAGTCATGGCCTTTGAGTGGAAGCAGTATGATGAGACATTGGCAGAGTTGGTGGGAAAAAACACGAATACTTTTGAAGAAATGCTGGAAGTGCCTCCCACAGATTTACCCCCTCCGCCTCCTCCCCAAATTCAGGCACCGGTTATTATTGAAGTTCCGGATGAAACTAAAATAGAGGAGGAACTGGATATAAAGTTCGATGTGGAAGCTTCTGAGGAAACAAAAGTACAAGAGGTAGTAGTAGTTGAAGAAGCAAAGGAAGAAGTTGACGAGATTTTTACAATTGTGGAAGAACCGGCCTCACCAAAAGGTGGAATGCCTGCTTTCTATAAATATGTAGGTGATAAAGTAAAATATCCTGCCCAGGCCAGAAGGATGGGAATTGAAGGAAAGGTTTTTGTGCAATTTGTGGTAGGAAAAGATGGATCAATTGGAGAAGTACAAGTAGTGAAAGGGATTGGTGCAGGTTGTGATGAAGAGGCTACAAGAATTGTTCAAGGATCTCCTGCCTGGACGCCTGGCAAGCAGCGCGGAAAAGCGGTAAAGCAAAGAATGGTTTTACCTATTACCTTTAAGCTAGGATAAGAGATGCGAAACGAATGAGTTAAAGGGACCCACTTTATGTGGGTCCTTTTATTTAATGATAAATCCAAGTAGTAAGCCTGTCAAAATAATTGACCAGGAGGGCATGCGGGAAAAGGCAAGTAGACAAAAAGTGCCGATTGTAAATCCAAAATTGGTGATGGAATTCTCCAGGGGTTGAAAAAGAATAATGGCGGCAGCAGCTACCAGCCCCGCGTTAGCAGCAAAAATTCCTTCTAATGAAGCCCGAATGGGTCTGAATTTCTTAAGGCTTTCCCATATTCGTATCATGAAGAATATCAGAAAAGTGCCTGGGAGAAAGATGCCAGCCGCAGACATGATGGCGCCTATTATTTTTCCGGTCAACCCATAATCGCGCATCGCCAATGCTCCGATGTAAGCACTGAATGAAAACACTGGGCCTGGAACGGATTGGGCCAATGCATACCCGGATAAAAACTCTTGAGAAGTGAGGTATTGTTTTGGAGCATACTGAACAAACTCAGTATAAAGCATAGGAGTTAAAACCTGACCACCTCCAAATATTAAACTTCCGTTGCGGTAAAAATTTTCGAACAGGCGAATAGGAAGTGCTTTTGTAATTCCTCCCAGCACAGCGGCAAAAATCAAAACACCGGCCCATAAGAAAAAATTTGACCAGGGAATATCGAATTTCTTTTTTTCCTCTTTCGGATGTGCTTTGTACTTGAAAGCGGTGACCGCACCCGCTATCAGCAAGGTGATCGGAAATACAAAAGGTGTTTTGATAAAATAGGAAGCAACCCCGGCAATCACCATCAACACCAGGCCAGTTCGGGTATTGACAGTTTTGATACTGATGCTGTAAGCCGCATAGCTAACAAAGCCAACTGCCATTGGTTGAATAAACCTTGTGAACTCTAATGAGATTTGTTTTTTTTCGAAGCTGGTCAGCAACAGACCTGCAGTTGTCATAATGATAACGGCTGGTAAAGCCCACACTAAAAGTGTCAGATAGGCAAGGCCTGCACCGCCTAAGCGATACCCGATGGCGGTTAAGGTTTGCGTGGAGGTGGGGCCAGGCAGAACCTGGCACAATGCATATAATTCATTGAGATCGTTTTCTTTCAGGTATTTTCTTTCAATGACAAGTAACTTTTGAAAATGGGCAATGTGGGCTTGAGGGCCACCAAAACAAGTAATGGACAATTTCAGAACATCCTTTAAGAAAATATAATATCGGATGCGCTGTACCAAGTTTTCAGGGTTATTTCTTCAGTCCTATTTCTTTCAGACGCTGGTTAAGAAAATCACCAGCCGTTATATCATCCCACAATTTTGGATGCTTAGAATCTACACAACCCGGCAATGCAGCAAGATCCGTTTCAGATCGCGGGTGCATAAAAAATGGAATGGAATAGCGGGGGTTATTCATTAGATGACGGGGAGGATTAACAACGCGATGAATGGTAGATTTCAACTTCTTATTCGTCAGACGCTCTAACATATCGCCAACATTCACAACCAGTTGTTCCGGCAGTGCTGTAATAGGAATCCATTTTCCATCATTCCGGAGTACCTGCAGACCGTCTGCGCTGGCACCCATAAGCAAGGTGATCAAATTAATATCGCCATGCTCCGCAGCACGCACAGCATCGGCAGGTATTGCATCGGTATTCTCAATTGGAAAATAATGAATAGGCCTTAGTATACTATTGCCATGCCTGACCCTGGATTCAAAGTAATCTTCGGGAAGATCCAGATAAAGAGCAATTGCCCTCAGAATTTGTACACCGGTTTTCTCTAATCTGCGATATACGTCCAATCCAATTTCTTCGAACTTTGGCAGTTCCGTGGGCCACACATTATCGGGGTATTCTTTTTTGATGGGACCGTTGCCATTAACCTGCTGACCAATGTGATAAAATTCTTTTAAGTCACCAGTGTTTCTTCCTTTAGCATGCTCTTTTCCTTTTCCGGTATACCCTCTTTGACCAGCAAGTCCAGGTATTTGATATTTCTGTTTGATTGAATCCGGTAATGCGAAAAACTTTTTAATGATTCTATATAACTCTTCAGAAAGATCAGGGGTGAGGTAATGATTGCGAATAGCAACAAACCCAATGTTGTTATAAGCCGCACCAAGATTCTGGATAAATGCAGTTTTACTAACCGTATCCCCATTGGTGAAATCAGCAAGGTCTAATGATGGAACTTCATCATAAAGTATTTCGGCCATTGGACAACGTATTGATCTATGCAAGCTAAATAATTTTGGGTAAATTTACTGTTGGGTGCTTCTTGCCCGATTTATTCATCCTTTCAACTAACTCACCTAACGTAAAAATTATGAGACCTATTAGCCGCAGAAAATTTGTAGTGGATGCTTTGAAAGTATCAGCGATTACAGCAGTGGGAACTCCTTTGTTATTGCAGACAACAAAATCCGTTGCCCATACAGGACCCACAACAATGATGGGATTGCAGTTCTCCCAGGTGGCATTGCCATATGGGTATGCAGCATTGGAACCCAGTATTGATGCCCTGACGATGGAAATACATTATAGCAAGCATCACGCAGCTTATGTTAAAAATGTAAATGATGCTATTACAGCTGAGAACATTTCTTATACAAGTGAACAGGAATTCTTTTCCAATGCTTCAAAACTCTCAGCTAAAGCACGCAATAACGGAGGCGGAGTGTGGAACCACAATTTCTTTTGGCAAGTGATGAAGCCTGGCAGTGTGGCGCCCACAGGTAAAGTAGGAGATGCTATCACAGGGGCTTTTGGATCTTTCGATAAATTCAAAGAGCAATTCACACAGGCTGCGATGACGCGCTTTGGATCGGGTTGGGCCTGGTTGGTAAGTGATGGAGGCAAATTGAAGATCGGTTCAACGCCTAACCAGGATAATCCATTGATGGACCTGCCTGCCGGACAGGCAGGCCTAAGTGACCTAAAGGGAACTCCTCTTTTAGCCATTGATGTGTGGGAACATGCGTATTATTTGAAATATCAGAACAAGCGCAACGAATACATTGCTAACTGGTGGAATGTTGTAAACTGGGACGAAGTAGCGAGGCGGTTAAGGTAAGTTCGGACATTTATAGAATCTTCTGCTTTTTTGACGAGGGACGATAATCATTTTACTAACTGGGCTTACGAAAAATAATTAGCGTCTTTGCCCCAAAAGGATGCCTTTGGCACGAGCGCTTGCGTGGGATTTGTGAGATGGGGCGAAGCCTGTCTGCCGAACAGGCAGGCAATCTCCTAATTGGGGGATCGCCTGCCTACCGTACCATTGTGGCAGGCAGGCTTCGCCCTCCCCGCTTCCTTCGCTGGCACCTGCTTGTCCGGTAGGCAGGCTTACAATGACATCTTTCGTTTGTATTTGATAATCATAGCATTACCGGTTGAAGATCATAACCATACTTGGAAGCTTCCCTCATTAGCACTGTTAATTTTCTAGCCCTTTGTTGTTCGGGATTTCTCTCGAGCTTGGTTTTATCATATGGACATTTTTCTTTCACCATTTTGTAAAAGATAACAGCGAGTTTTCGGGCCACTGCCTTTATTGCTTTTTTTGAACCCTTACGAACTGCCAGCCTTTTATAAAGTTGTCCTAAAGGACCTTTGTTCTGCCACATGGTCTGGGCGGCTAGTCGAAAAGCCTGCGTTGCCTTGTTGTTGGTAAATCTTTTTTCACGTCCCAAAAGTTTACCTCCTGATATTTTTGGCCTTGGACTTAAGTTCAGCCAACTGGTAAAATGTTCTGGTGTTCTCCATTTATTCATATCCGTTCCGGTGACCGACATGATTTCAAGAACACTGATTTCTTTAAGTCCGTCTACGGCTGTAACATCCACACCAAGTATACGCTCCAGATAAGCCTTCAGATTGACAGCGTATTCGTTTTTCTTGTATAGATCTTCTTCTTTTTAATCTCGGATAAAGAGCCATTCTCATCTGAAGGCATCATTCTCTTTAAAACATCCTCAATTAACAACTCATAGGTTTTCATTTTACTTTTCAAAAAATCAAATACTTCTAATTGATTCTGCAACACAACTGTGAATTGCTTTTTGTGAAGGCCCTTCAGCGATTGCAGTAATTCATCTATCGTGGCTTTTAATTTAGAAGTATTCACAAGGGATAGCAGTTTTTCTGGATCAGTAATCCCTAATGCAATTCCCCTTAGCAACTTCATCCCTGCCGCTCCTTCTATATCACTGATAACATGTTGTACCTTGATATTCATTTGTGTTAGTATTTTGTGAATCCGGTTCAGTGTGTCATTCTTCATTTTCTGAAGAACATTCCTTTCGTGGATATACGTTTTCAATTCCCGGTACAAGTCCGAAGCGATGAGGGAGGAGCGCAGCAAGCCATGAGCATGAAGCTGATGAAGCCATTGGCAATCCTTTACATCGGTTTTTTGGGCAACTACATTTTTAAAATGCCTTGGATTGGTTAAGGTTACTTTCAGACCCTCCTGTTCAAGTACTTCATAAACAGCCATCCAGTGAACCCCAGTGCCTTCCATGGCAACATCGGTTATTCCTTCGGATTTCAGAGTCTTAGCTAGCTTGATGAGATCTTCACTGAACCCTGTCGACTCCAATAATTTCTGTTGTCCGGAAGGATCCGAGTAAGAAACCATCATGAGCATGCTACCGATATCAATTCCGGCAGCATGAGGATTGAGGATAGCGAGTGGATTTTGTGTTGGTTGATTTGAGGTTTTTACCATAACTTTATCTTGTTATTTGTTAATAATAATGAAGCATGGCAGCTCTGTTGCTGTAGGAAGAAAGTAGAAGCTTACAAACATGGTGTTGTTTAATGTTACCATTAGCAACCCGATAATATTTTTTTCAGAAAACAACAGTCCCAAACTCGCGAACGGGCTCCTAAGGCACCAAAAGCAAAACGGGTTTTGTAGCTGCCATGCCTTTTGCGAAAGCAATTTACGTCATCACTAATTTTTTCCTTGAGCCAAGGTGATTAACTCGCGATGACGTTAAATTTTTGGTTTTGAGTAACATCAGTTACTTAGGTCGTTTGCATCTAAAATTCACCTTAATACTCATTACCTTTGCCCATTAGTTAAATTGAAATGAAAGAAGTACGTGTGCGTTTTGCGCCTAGTCCGACCGGGGCCTTGCATATTGGTGGTGTAAGGACTGCCCTTTATAATTATTTGCTGGCGCGCAAGTTTAAGGGTACCATGATTTTGCGCATTGAGGATACAGATCAAACACGCTTTGTTCCGGGTGCCGAAGAATATATTTTAAACTCCCTTGAGTGGACCGGAATTAAAATTGATGAGGGTGTTGGCAAAGGCGGGCCGCACGCACCCTATCGCCAATCGGAGCGCAAATTAATTTATCGTCAATATGCGCAGAAGCTTCTTGACGAAGGGAAGGCCTACTATGCATTTGACACGCCTCAGGAATTGGAAGACACGCGTGAGCAATTGAAAGCGAAAGGAATATCCAATTTTCAATATGACAGCACTACGCGAGTGCAAATGAAAAATTCATTGACCTTGCAGTCAGAGGAGGTGAAGCAAAAATTAGCGGCAAGTGTAGCGTATGTGGTCCGTTTGAAAGTGCCAGCTAAGGAGCAGATTCGTTTGAATGATTTAATCCGTGGCGAGGTAGTGGTGGACTCCTCTCAGATAGATGATAAAGTATTAATGAAATCAGACGGGATGCCCACCTATCACCTGGCAAATGTTGTTGACGATTACCTGATGAAGATATCTCATGTTATCCGGGGGGAGGAATGGTTGCCATCGGCCCCGCTGCACCTGCTGCTGTATCGATATCTGGGATGGGAAAAGGAAATGCCAGCGTTCGCACATCTTCCCTTATTGTTAAAGCCAGATGGCAATGGTAAACTTAGTAAGCGTGATGCTGATAAGATGGGCTTTCCGATTTTTCCATTGGATTGGACGGATCCAACCTCAGGCGAGCTTGCCAAAGGATATAAAGAATCAGGCTACTTACCTGAAGCGCTGATTAACTTTCTTGCTTTTCTGGGGTGGAACCCTGGAACTACACAGGAAATATTTTCCATGGATCAATTAATTGAAGCCTTTACCATTGAAAGAATTGGTAAGGCCGGTGCGAAGTTTGACATTCAAAAGGCACAATGGCTGAATCAGCAATACTTAAAGGCAAAATCGGATGAAGAACTAACTGCATGCTTGCTGCATTCTTTAGCCGCTGAAAAAATAGAATGCTCAAAAGAAAAAGCATTGAAAATTTGTGGTGTGATGAAAGAGCGAGTTACGTTTCCTCAGGATTTTTGGCTGCAAGGCAAATTCTTTTTTCAGGCACCTATAACATTTGATGAACAAGTGGTTGCCAAAAAATGGAACGATGATGTGGTTAAGGTATTGAGTGCTTATCGCGAGGCACTTATTAAAACTGAAAACGTCACTGCAGAAGTGGCCAAGTCAACACTTGAAACCGTGACAACAGAGCTTGGCATTCCAACGGGAAAAATCTTACAGGCTCTTCGGACTGCTATCACAGGCGGAGCATCGGGTCCTGATCTGATGATGACGATTGAAATTTTAGGGAAGAATGAAGTAGTCAGTAGAATCAGCTATGCGTTGAAAAATTTAAAAGTAAAAGTAAAGTAGAACCCATGCCAAAGAAAACAGACCTGCCTGCCGGCAAGGCAGGTAAACCCAGCAAAAAGCAAGGCAAAGCCCGCGTGCATCGCGATCTGGATGGCCTTGAAGTATCCATCAACCAGTTTGGAGAATTGAAAACGAATATGAACATTGAGAAGATCAATGAATTTTTGGATAAGAATGTAGCCGACAAAAAATTCGAGGATCGAGAAAAGGGAAAGAAGAAAAAGGAGAAATAGGTACTGCCGCCCCCCATAACCTTTTATACAATTATCTCTTATTTCCAGGTTTCTAAGACGAAAAGAAACACTTCCAACAACCTATCGGTAGAGTATTTCGTTTTTAGAATACGTTTATTAAAATCAAGACTATGCCAGCATCACACGTAATCGATTATCAAATCAAAGGAGAAAGTATTCAGATTGTGGAGGTAGAGCTTGATCCTTTGGAAACTGTCATTGCAGAAGCAGGCGCAATGTTGTTTATGGATGACGGTATTCTATTCGAAACAAAAATGGGAGATGGTTCGAATCCCAATCAGAGCCTCTTTGATAAGTTATTATCAGCCGGAAGCAGAGTGCTTACCGGAGAGTCTCTTTTTATGACGCACTTCACAAATCGCGGGAGCAGAAAAGCAAAGGTTGGATTCTCTGCTCCCTATCCGGGCACAGTCATCCCCATTGACCTGGCAAAAATGCGTGGTAACGAAGTGATTGTTCAGAAGGATGGTTTTTTATGTGCTGCCTATGGAACTAAACTCAGTATTGTCTTCAATAGAAAGATTGGGGCAGGCCTTGTGGGTGGCGAAGGATTTATTTTACAAAAACTACAGGGGGATGGGTTGGCTTTTGTGCATGCCGGTGGAACTTTAATTGAACGTACGCTAAATAATGAAACACTTCGTGTTGACACGGGTTGTGTGGTAGCCATGGAGTCACAAATTGATTTTGATGTAGAGTCCACTGGAAGTTTAAAGTCCATGATTTTTGGTGGAGAAGGAATCTACCTGGCAACACTGAAGGGAACAGGCAAAGTGTGGCTGCAATCTATGCCGATTAGAAAACTGGTTCAGGCATTAGCCCCATATGGCGGAAATAGCCGAAAAGAAGCCAGTTCTATTTTGGGAAGTTTCCTGGAGAGATAATATTTGTTTTTAATGAAACATACGGGGTGCCAGCATAGGCACCCTTTTTTTATATTCCCTATACTCATCCCCAAATTTTTGAATGAGTTTTCTTTCTTCGAGTTTAATACCAATGATCAGATATATGAAAATACAGCACACTGAAATTAAGGTAGGCAGATTGGGGCTAAAGAAAAAGAATCCGGATACAATAAGTATAGTACCAGAATAAATTGGGTGGCGTACCTTATTCAAAATCCCGTTGGCGGAAAAAACTTCTTCCTCTTCGCTCAACCCCAGAAATGATTTCAATTTATACTGACGGAATGCAGCATTAATAACAAAAACACCGAAGGTGGCCAACATTAAACTTACATATCGTACAAGTCCTTTGCTTTCAAAAAAGGGAACAGCAGAAATGCTGCCATTTAAAAATAATAATCCTGAAAGCCCAAGCGAAGATAGAATGGTATAGGCCAGCCGATACAGATGAAATTTAGTTTGCAACTTCTTCTTGAAAAATTCTTTGACAAGGTTTAATGCTAATAGACTGTGTATTAAGAAATAGGCAACCCAGGCAAGAATAAGAAGAACATAGATCATCTTTAAAGGTAGTTGTTTGATCGTCATCATACCAAAAGCTCTGGCGAAATCGTTAACTTTAGACGTCTTAATGAGTACTATGAGTGCTATAAAAATTGGTCTGATCCGCGAAGGCAAAACGCCACCTGATAAACGCGTTCCGTTTACGCCATTGCAAGTGGAAGAAATTGAACAACGGTTCCCTGATGTGAAGGTAGTTTGTCAAAAGAGTTCGATACGGTGTTTCGGGGATGATGAATATCTGGAATTAGGCATAGACGTGATGAAGGACATAGATGATTGTGATATTTTAATGGGAATAAAAGAAGTGCCTATCTCTGAATTGATCAGGGGAAAGATCTATTTATTTTTTTCACATACTATAAAAAAGCAGCCCTACAATCGAAAATTGTTACAAGAGGTGTTGCTGAAAAAAATAAGATTGATTGATTATGAGGCGTTAAAAGATAATCAGGGGAACCGCACCATTGCTTTTGGCCGATTTGCAGGTATTGTTGGAGCTTACAATTCTTTATGGACCTACGGAAAACGTTATGGCAAGTTTTCGTTGCGAAGAGCATATGAATGTTTCGATATAAACGATTTGAAGCTAGAGCTGAGGAAAGTAAAACTACCTTCCATAAAAATCATTTTAACAGGTGCTGGCCGGGTAGGGAAAGGCGCGATGGAAACATTGGACACGGCTGGAATCAGAAAAGTAAATCGCCACGATTTTCTTAACCGTCAATTCGATGAGCCTGTCTATGTTCAATTGAGCAGCGCTGATTATCACACGCGCAAAGAAGGCGGACATTTTAACCGGGAAGAATTTCATAAGGAGCCTGAGCGTTACCTATCGCACTTTTCTGAGTTTTTAAAAGAGACGGATATTCTTTTGGCAGGAGCGTATTGGAATCCCAAAGCGCCTGTATTATTCACCCGGAAAGAAATGACGCAACCTGATTTTAAAATTAAGATCATAGCAGACATCACGTGTGATATTGGCGGGTCGATACCGAGTACGAAAAGATCCAGTTCAATTTCTGATCCGATTTACGATTATGATTCAGCGACCGACTCCATTCAGCCTCCCTTGAGCAATGATAAACATGTAACTGTGATGGCGGTTGATAATCTTCCGTGCGAATTACCACGGAGTGCTTCAGAAGAATTTGGCCGCGATCTCATAGACCGCATTTTGAAACCTTTGTTGGAAGAGGACATTGATAAAATAATTGAACGAGGTACGATCACATCCAATGGTAAACTAACCACCCGATTTGAATATCTTCAGGAGTACGTGAATGGCACGGATTAATTTTTGAATGTAGATTTGTGTATTCAGAATTTTTTTATCGCCTTCTGAAATCGTCAATCTTAAAATCTACTCTATTCTCGTTAAATTTGCATCATGTTGTTATACAACGAAACCATTGGAATTGACAAAGAGATTGAGCTGGAATGGCTGGCCTGGATGAAGGAAATCTATATTCCTGAAATGAGGAGCACCGGAGTGTTTGTTGATTTTAAGATTTATAAAGTATTGACACACGATGATGAGAGTTCGGTGTCCTATTGTGTTCAGTGCTTTACGCCAACCATTGAACAATTCCAACATTATTTAGCAGTATTTGCTCCTGTGCTAGCTGAAAAGCACCATCAAAAATTTAAGGATCGCCACGTGGCGTTCCGCACGTTGTTGGAGGGAGTAGAATAACCTCATTCTCTTACTTTTTTAAATGATGTTTAATCTGTTCTTCCTCGAGAGAACAGTTGGTCCACTCATTGTCCATTTTGGCTCCGTATTTTTTATAGAAGTTGATGGCAGGTTCATTCCAATCCAACACCTGCCACATCATGCCGGTGCAATTTTCATCCAGCGCCTTTTGCATGGTGCGATCGAAAAGTAATTTGCCAATGCCACTGCCTCTTTCTTTTTCGGTTACGATAATGTCTTCCAGGTAAAGTCGTTTTCCTTTCCAGGTGGAATAGCGCCAGTAGTAGAGAGAAATCCCAACAATGCCGTTTTCATTCTCGGCCACAAAAAATCCGTAAATTGGATTTGGCCCAGTGCCATCTTGTTCCATCATGGCGACCGTGTTGGTCACTTCATGTGGGGCATTTTCATAGGCGGCCAGTTCCTTGATAAGTTCCAGCACACCTGGTAAATCTTTTTTTTCTCCAGTTCGAATATTCATGCTACAGAAAGAATATGGATACGAAGTAAAGAAGTTATTTCGAATTTTGGGTTTTCAAATTTAACTAAAAGGATTTGATCTGAAAGTAGATATTATCACTGGAATGAGAACTCAGGATGTAACCCAAAGCATAAAAAGGCGGCATGGTCGCTTTAATTTTAGTAGCGGGGACAGGACTCGAACCTGTGTCCGCCAGCTGGCGGATATGAGCCCAACTTGTATTATTGAAGTATTATTGTTTTAGAATATTTTGGTGTATAAAAACTCTGCCGCGTGCTGACTTGAGTTCTTTTTCGCGTTTCATAGCTTCTGCTTTGGTTGAAAATTGTTCGGAGTAAACTAAAGTCCAAGGTCTGAATTTAATGGTCCAACCTTTGGTAGCAAGTTCATTGTGAGAAATGAACCGAGCATTTAAATCGGAAGTATATCCGATATAGATTTTATTAAAGGGTCGGGAATATAGAACGTAAACCCAAGACATAAAAAAAGCGACCCTGGTCGCTTTAATTTTAGTAGCGGGGACAGGACTCGAACCTGTGACCTTTGGGTTATGAGCCCAACGAGCTACCAACTGCTCCACCCCGCGATATACTTTAAAACGTTTTTTTACTATTTCCCTCCTCGAACCAGTGTCCGCCAGCTGGCGGATATGAGCCCAAGGAGCTACTCCCGATAGCTATGGGGACTCCACCCCGCGATATATTTAGAACGTTCTTTTTTCCTAATTTCCCTCCTCGAACCAGTGTCCGCCAGCTGGCGGATATGAGCCCAAGGAGCTA
>JBBTBZ010000008.1:0-15724 GCA_038043425.1 Bacteroidota bacterium | reverse complement strand
AGCTATGGGGACTCCACCCCGCGATATATTTAGAACGTTCTTTTTTCCTAATTTCTCTCCTCGAACCTGTGTCCGCCAACTGGCGGATATGAGCCCAACGAGCTACTCCCGATAGTTATCGGGACTCCCCCCTCGATTTTGGATCACAAAAGTAGCCCGATACGCGATAAAAAACAAATCCCAAATAAAATACCCTCACTACTACAAACCTTTTATTAATTTGAGAGGTTGAATCTTATTCTATGATCATAGACTTACGCAGTGACACCGTAACAAGACCTACGCCCCCTATGCTGCATGCCATGCAGCGGGCTGAAGTAGGTGATGATGTATTTGGTGAAGATCCTACCGTAAAGAAATTAGAAAAAAAATGTGCGGAACTTTTGGGAATGGAGGCGGCAGTATTTTGCCCTTCCGGTACTATGACTAATCAAATTGGAATAAAAATCCTCACGCAACCCTACGATGAAGTAATCTGCTACAAAGGGGCACACATTTACAAATATGAAGGCGGAGGTTTGGGCGGAAATAGCAACATAGGCACCAAATTGTTAACAGGTGATCGTGGAAGAATTTCCATAGAAGAGATTGCTCCTGTTATTGGCAATATCAATGATGTACATCAGGCCAGAACATCTACGGTGGCCTTGGAAAATACGGTTGTACGCGAAGCAGGTAGTTTTTATACCATCGATCAAATTAAGACCATAAGTGAGTTCAGCCGGGCAAAAGGAATGAACATGCATTTAGATGGAGCGCGTTTGTTTAATGCCTTAGCAGAAACAAAAGAGAATCCCTCTGATTTCGGAAAATATTTTGATACCATCTCCATTTGTTTATCGAAAGGATTAGGCGCACCCGTTGGCTCAGTGTTGGTGTGTAAGAAAGAGCTGGAACAGAAAGCGAGGCGCATCAGAAAGGTATTTGGTGGCGCCATGCGACAGGCGGGTTATTTGGCTGCGGCTGGAATTTATGCATTGGACAACCATATCTCTCGGTTAAAGGAAGATCACCAACGGGCCAGAACGTTAGGTACAATACTTGGCAAGCGACCCTGGGTAAAATCAATAATGCCAGTGGACACCAATATTGTGATTTTTGAAGTTGCAAATGGATTGACAGCTGAAAAGTGTGTTGCTAAATTGACGGATCTTGGCATCAAGACACTTCCTTTCAGCGCTACCGAAATCAGGCTTGTCACCCATCTCGACTTTACCAATGCAATGCTCGATAAAACGGTAGAGGTGTTCAATAAATTCTCCTTTAATTAAGATGGACGAGTCAGGCAAGGCGGTTCCCGTTGCTAAAGGAATGGTAGTTGCCGTATTCTTGTTTCTTGCTTTCGTTTCGATTGACCTGGCCATGAATGCATTATTGGTATTAATGCCCATATAATTTATGCTTAACTCAAAAACTCCTTTAGCGGAACGCATGCGGCCTTCAAAACTGGAAGACCTCATTGGGCAGGAGCATTTAGTGGGAGTTAATGGCATTATCAGGAAGGTGATCGCTACAGGTAATATTCCATCCATGATTTTGTGGGGACCTCCGGGAACAGGAAAAACAACGATAGCAAACATTATTGCCAATGAAGTTAAAAGGCCCTTTCACATTATTAGTGCTGTTAGTGCCGGTGTAAAGGATGTACGTGAAATAATAGAAAAAGCCAGGCAAACCGGTCGCACTATTTTATTTATTGATGAAATCCATCGTTTCAACAAATCACAACAAGATGCACTATTAGGGGCCGTTGAAAAGGGCACCATTACTTTGATTGGTGCAACAACCGAAAATCCCTCCTTCGAAGTAAACTCAGCTTTGCTTTCCAGATGCCAGGTATATACATTAAAGCCTTTGACAGAGTCTGATCTTCTTAAAATGGCCGATCAAGCGCTGACGAAAGATGTTGAACTAAGAAAGCGCAACATTAAGATACTGGAAGGTCAAGCTTTATTGAATATTTCAGGAGGAGATGCACGAAAATTTTTAAACCTGATTGAGTTGATTAGTGAATCGGTTACAACCGATATTGAAATTACAGATGCCTTGGTGATAGATGTTGCTCAGAAGAGAATCGCTATTTATGACAAAAGCGGTGAGCAACATTATGATATTATTTCGGCATTCATCAAGTCCATTCGTGGAAGTGATCCAAATGCAGCTGTGTACTACCTGGCCAGGATGATCGAAGGTGGAGAAGATGTAAAATTCATCGCGAGAAGAATGGTAATTCTGGCTTCGGAGGACATTGGTAATGCCAATCCCACAGCGTTGGTATTGGCTACAAATACATTTCAGGCAGTGGATATGATCGGCTACCCTGAGGCGAGAATTATTCTTTCGCAGTGCGCCATTTATCTGGCGAGCTCTCCAAAAAGTAATGCCAGTTATGTGGCAATTGATAGTGCTTTAAAAATGGTAAATGAAACGGGAGACCTCTCTGTACCGTTAACAATTCGGAATGCGCCCACTGCGTTTATGAAAGAGTTAGAGTATGGCAAAGGGTATCAGTACGCTCATAGTTTCTCAGGTAATTTTGCTGATATGGAATTTTTGCCCGATCAAATCAAGGGCACTAAATTTTATGAGCCGGGAAATAACCCAAGGGAAGAGGAGTTAAGGAATTATTTGAAGAAATTGTGGGGGGATAAATACAGGTATTAGGTTTCAAGTCTCCTGTCTCAAATTTGAGAAGGAAGAATCAACCGGAATATGAAACCTGTAAACCAGACCTAGAAGAGAAACATGCAACGACTATTATTTGAATCATCACCAGCTTTCATCATCTTTTGCCTGGCGACAGGCTTGAGCTATGGATATTTATTATACAAGGCCAAACATACGTGGAGTAAACAAACTAACCAATTACTTTTTGGCCTTCGGGTAATCCTTGTAACTTTTTTAACCATTCTATTATTAGGACCTATTCTTAAATTTACAAGTAATATATTTGAAAGACCTTCTGTTGTTTTGCTGCTCGATAATTCACAGTCAATACGAGCAACAGTTGATTCCGCATCCCGCCAAATTCTGCAACAGCAGTTAAGATCCATTAAGAAAGAATTAGTAGATAAGGGATTTGAGGTTGCACAAAAAAACCTGGCGAATGAAGAAGTTGAAGATGTCGCCTACACTCATAAGAGTTCTGATTTGGCAGGCGCGTTAAGGGAGGTCACGGCTGATTATGAAGGGAAGAACCTGGCAGGATTAGTTTTGGTTTCAGATGGGATTTATAATTCCGGTTCATCACCACTTTATAATCTTCTCAGAATACCTGTATACAGCATAGGCGTGGGGGATACGACCGATCGGGCAGACCTGGTTTTGAAAAATCTTGCCTATAATAAAATTGCCTATCAGGGAAATAAATTCCCTCTTCGGGTGGAAGCGTTAGTAAAGGGTCTGCACAATCAGGATGTATCGGTGTCCGTCTTTCAATCGGGGAAATTAATGAGTAGTCAGAAAAGAAATACAGGGAACCAACAGCTTCTTGATTTTGATTTTCAATTGGAGGCTAAAGAAACGGGTATCCAACGTTTTGATGTTGTGCTTGAACTTTTGTCGCAAGAAATGAATCAACGAAACAACCGGGCAAGCGCATACATTGAAGTAATAGAAGGGAAAAAGAAAATATTAATAATAGCCCCGGCACCTCATCCTGACATAAAAGTACTGCGATCGGTGATTGAGAAAAACTCAAACTATGACTTTATCTTGCACATGCCGGGAATTAAGGTGGCATCACCTGAGCAGCTTGATCAGGCTGATTTGGTGATCTTTCATCAAGTATTTGATACAGACGGAAAGACGAACACCCTATTCTCAAGATTTTATAAAAATAATACCGCTCTTCTGGTTATGATTGGGCCAAAAACTAACCTTCGGCAATTGCCTGCTGCCGGTATTCCCTTGACATTTGAAAATAGTGGACAGTGGGATGATGCCACCCCCATAATCAACTCACAGTTTAGAGATTTTGCATTTTCTGAGAATATGAACGGAGTCTTTGCACGCTACCCCCCAATAGCTACTCCATTTGGTAAATTTACATTTCCTTCAAATGCCCAAATCTTATTGTATCAACGGATTGGCAGTATTGTAACAGAACGCCCGTTGGTTCTAAGTTTGGATGAAAATAACCGAAGGATAGGTGTCATTCTGGGTGATGGCTTATGGCGCTGGAGGCTAAATGAATTCTCTGAGACCGAGAGTACAGATGCCTTTGACGAAGTTTTCGGAAAATTAATTCAGTACCTCAGTACGAAAGAAGATAAGAGGAAGTTCAGGAGCTTCCCAATACAAAATGAGTTTACGGATGCTGAATCAGTGGTTTTTGAAAGTCAGGTGTATAATGATTTGTATGAGCTAGTCTATGGAAATAAAGTTGATATTGAGCTTCGCGATGAAGCGGGTAAAATTAGACATCATGATTACGTTACAGGAAGTGGAAACTCCCGTTACCGCATTGGAAGCTTAAAGGAGGGAGTATATCGCTACAGGGCGGCCACCTCCGTTGCAGGTAAGCCTGAAGAGGTACGGGGTGAATTTTTAGTCACCGCTCAAAATATAGAAGCCCAAAATTTAACCGCAGATTTCGGCTTGTTGCGGAAGATGGCGGCCCAAACTGGCGGAAAATTTTATCAGGCAAAAGATTTGGCCAAACTGGGTGAGGAATTGCCGCAAACAAAAGTTAAAAGCCTCATCCATTCCGATGAATCATTTAACTCGTTGATTAACCTTAAATGGGTTTTCTTTCTTTTATTAGCGTTGATCAGCATCGAATGGTTTGTAAGAAAATATTCGGGAGGATATTGATTAGTTGATGCCAAAAGTATTCCCGATCTTTATTGTAATGTTTAATAGGCTAACCAAGCCATTTCCTTTGAAAGGAATTATTAAAAATGGTGCATGAGGTTGATAACTCGAATTCCCTTTTTGATTATGGTTTTGTGCATTCTGATTTTAAAATCAATTCAATGTCCCTTAATGTCTCCTATCTGTTTTAAATAAAAAAGAGGCTGTCTCAAAAGGCACCGTCATTGCGAACGGAGTGAAGCAATCCCCAAATATTGAAACCAAAAATGGGGATTGCCTCGGTCGTACCTCCCTCGCAATGACGCTTATATTTACTTTGAGAAAGCCTCTTCTAAAGGCATTACGGTTTTACATTACTCTTTCTTTTCTTTTGAGGAAGACTTGGTCTTTTTTATCTTAATAACCAACTCGTCTCCCGTTCCCTCATAATCGGCCAGAATGGTACCGCCTTCAGTTACTTCACCTTTCAGGATTTCTTCAGCAACAGGATCTTCCAAATATTTTTGAATAGCCCTGTTCAAGGGTCTTGCTCCAAACTGGTGATCATAACCTTTCTCGGCAAGAAAATCTTTTGCTTTATCGGAGAGCTCGACTGTGTAACCAATAGATGTAATGCGTTTGAATAATTTGCCAAGCGAAATATCAATGATCTTATGAATATGTTCGCGCTGCAACGAATTGAAAATGATCACATCATCGAGGCGGTTGAGAAATTCTGGAGAGAACACACGCTTCAACGCATTTTGAATCGTACTTTTCATTTGTTCTTCTTCATTTGCTTGTTTGGCTTTAGAAGCGAAACCAATTCCGGAACCAAAATCTTTCAGGTCACGAACACCAATATTGGAGGTCATGATTATGATCGTATTCCGGAAATCCACTCTTCTTCCTAATCCATCAGTTAGAATACCATCGTCCAGTACCTGAAGAAGGATATTGAATACATCCGGGTGGGCTTTTTCGATTTCATCCAGCAATACTACACTGTATGGCTTGCGTCTTACCTTCTCAGTAAGTTGCCCGCCCTCTTCATAACCCACATATCCTGGAGGCGCTCCTACGAGTCGGGATACGGAGAATTTCTCCATGTACTCGCTCATGTCAATTCTTACCAATGCATCTTCTTTGTCAAAGAGATACATAGCCAGAATTTTGGCAAGTTCTGTTTTTCCAACGCCTGTTGGGCCAAGGAAAATAAAGGAACCAATCGGCTTACGCGGATCTTTCAACCCTACTCTCGTCCGTTGGATGGCTTTTGTTAATTTTTTTATTGCATCTTCCTGCCCAATCACTTTTCCGCTTAGTTCTTCGGACATACCCAGCAATTTATTGCTTTCTTTTTGCGCAATTCGTTTGGTGGGTATACCTGTCATCATCGCAATTACATCAGCCACGTTATCTTCTGTAACCGTGTATTTCTCGGTACGGGTTTTTTCTTCCCACTTAGCTTTGGCAATATCAAGTTGCTCAATCAGTTTCTTTTCTTTGTCGCGAAGTTGGGCTGCTTCTTCATACTTTTGGCTTTTCACCACACGGTTTTTTTCTTTCTTCACATCTTCAATCGCCTCTTCGAACTTTACGATATCTTCAGGAACATGAATGTTATTGATGTGAACACGCGCACCGGCTTCATCCAACACATCAATTGCCTTGTCTGGCAAAAACCGATCGCTTATATACCGGTCTGAGAGTTTTACACACGAATCAATTGCTTCCTTTGTATAGCTGACATGATGGTGATCTTCGTATTTTTCCTTGATGTTATCTAAAATCTGAATGGTTTCTTCCACGGACGTTGAATCCACCATTACCACCTGAAACCTGCGTGCCAAGGCACCATCTTTTTCAATGTACTGACGATATTCATCTAAGGTTGTAGCCCCGATACATTGAATTTCTCCACGGGCCAAAGCAGGTTTAAACATGTTGGAAGCATCCAATGAGCCGGAGGCTCCACCAGCGCCAACAATGGTATGAAGTTCATCGATGAAGAGAATGACATCCGGAGATTTTTCCAATTCATTCATAACAGCCTTCATGCGTTCTTCAAATTGTCCGCGATATTTTGTGCCGGCCACCAAAGAGGCTAAATCAAGAGTGACTACCCTTTTGCCAAACAATACGCGCGAAACTTTTTTCTGAATAATACGCAAAGCAAGACCTTCAGCAATCGCTGTTTTACCCACACCGGGTTCTCCAATTAAAATTGGGTTATTCTTTTTTCTACGGCTCAGTATCTGAGCCACCCGCTCAATTTCTTTTTCTCGCCCAACAATAGGATCTAGTTTGTTGTCTTCGGCCATCTTAGTTAAGTCGCGGCCAAAATTATCAAGGACAGGAGTGCGTGATTTTTCAACTCCTTTCTTTTCCTTTCCTTGTCCTCCCTGCCCTGATGTACTACCAAACATTTTAGAAGAATCATCATCGGGATCATCCGTGTCAGAAGATGCAGTGGGTTGATCGTGCTGGTATTCCAGCATTTCCTTTACCACATCGTAAGCCACATCAAATTTGTTTAAGATTTGGGTTGCAAGATTATCAGGATCACGCAAGATGGAAAGCAACAGATGTTCTGTGCCAATCAGTTGAGCTTTAAAAATTTTAGCTTCCAGGTAAGTAATTTTCAACACTTTCTCAGAAGCTCTTGTAAGTGGAATATTTGCCAGATTTTTGATTTCGTGCGTAGCTGTTCCTTTTGAAATTTTTTCAATCTCTCCACGCAATTCATCGAGCGGGACTCCAAGTTTTTTTAGCACGGCTACCGCCACACCCTCCCCTTCACGTACCATCCCCAGAAGGAGATGTTCAGTGCCAATATAATCGTGACCTAACCGTAAGGCCTCTTCCCGACTCAGGGAGATAACTTCCTTTACGCGGTTAGAAAATTTAGCTTCCATATTTGCCATGTCCTTGGATATTGTAAATGTAAAGTTTTAAGATTGATTATTCAAAGGCAAACTACCGATCACGTAGATTATGGATATTGCCATTGACTTCAGTATAAAACAGCGACTTAATTTTATTTGTTCAACAGGTTGTTTGGGAAGCCTTTATCATGTGTCCCGCATTTGCTCCCTCACAAAATAATAAGTCGATAATACTGAGATTTGACACAAACATGTTGCCAAAAACCTGATGGTATGGAATTGGTTTATAGAAGGAATGCTCTGAATGAGGCGTTTTCGCATGAATTACAGATCTGAGGTCCTCGATTGATGAATCAGGCTCTTTTTCGTACGCCACACTTTCCGAAAGATTCAACTCTAACCTCAATGATTTCAGACAGAATGACAGCAAAGAACGATTTAAATCAAAGAGGAAGATATTGCCGGAAAAGATTAGCTTGTGCAGTGCTTCTTCATAATGCTCGTAGAAGGGAGCATTCCTATAAGCTGATTGAAGAGTTCGCCATTGATTATTTTGCCATTTTGTGGAATAATCTATTCTTACATCTTTGAAAAAAACTTTTCCTCTTTTTGCAGAGACCGGCACTGTAAGCATTCCTGTCCCTTGTGAAGTGTTTATGTAACACCGGTTGCGGTAACTTTGTTTAATATAGTATTCGTGTCTCTCCAGAATAATTTGATCGAATCTTAGTAAGGCACAAAAATACTCCAGTGAGGGTAAGAATTGAAGTTCAATCAAAGCAACTTTTGCAGGTGAAGGCATACTTAATAATTGAAGATGCCTAAACCCTGCCGGGTCACGACAGGGTATCCAACCGTAAAATCGACAATAGTTGAAGGAATATTTCCGCCCGGTCCGCCATCAATTACTAACTCCACATTGTGCTTAAAGTCCTCAAAAATCTCCTCTGGATCGGTTGTGTATTCTTTTATAACATCATCATCTTTTATCGAAGAAGTGATTAAGGGATTGCCAAGCAACTTCACAATTTCTAATGGAATGGGATGGTTGGGTATTCGAATACCTACGGTCTTTTTATTCACCCCCAGAATTTTTGGAACGTTTGTGTTTGATTCGAAAATGAAAGTAAATGGACCAGGCAAAGAGGCCTTCAGGATTTTAAATGCAGGCGTGTCAATTCGTTGAACATATTTTGAGATATGGCTTAGGTCGTAACATATAAAGGAGAGGTTCATTTTCTGAGGTCTTTCACCCGTGATATGGCATAGCCGTTCAACCGCCCTGCGGTTCATCAGATCACAACCAATTCCGTAAATGGTATCCGTGGGGTACACGATTATCCCTCCTTTATTAAGGACATCAACCACAAGGCTGACTTTTCTGACTTCGGGATTTAATGGATGTATGGTTAAAAATTCGGCTGTCACGCATGCAAATTAATTCAATTAAATCACTAACCCTTCATTACTTTAGTCCTTTAACTATGTTCTCATTTTTGTAATTTTGAGATTTAAATTATGGCGGAAGTATCCAAAGCAAAGCTTGTTGTCTACCTCGTGAGTTCGGTGCTACTGATCACCTTTGTCTTTTACGGATATCAGATTCTTTTTACTCCCAATATTTTAGTTGACAGGGAGGACCAATCGTTTATCGTACGAAACGGTTATACCTACAGGCAAGTACAGAATGATCTTGCAAAAGGGAGATTTGTAAATGATTTCGTCTCTTTCAGCTTTTTAGCGAGGCTCATGAATTATGACAATGAGATAAAGCCTGGCCGTTATAGTCTCAGAAGAAATATGACCAACATTGAGGCAATTCGTGTTTTAAAGGCCGGCATGCAAGAGCCTGTTAATATCACTTTCACACATGTCAGGCTGTTGAGTGAATTAGGCGATAAAATCACGAAAAATACTGGTGTAAGCGCACGTGAATTTTATGAAGCATTAGATGATTTTGTGTCAGACAATAAGGAAGGCTTCACACAGGAGACCATTTTGTGCATGTTTTTGCCAAACACATATGAAGTATATTTCAATGTATTGCCGGGGTACCTGGTAGAGCGAATGCACACAGAGTACCTGAAATTCTGGAACGAGGAGCGCTTAGAAAAAGCAAAAAAAATGGGGCTTACACCAATCGAGGTTTCAATATTGGCATCGATTGTACAGGCAGAAACAGTGAAGCAGGATGAGGCACCCATCATAGCAGGTCTTTATATTAATCGTTTAAAAAAGGATATGGCATTGCAGGCGGATCCCACGTTGGTATTTGCTTCAGGTGATTTTGCATTAAAAAGAGTACTAAATGAACACAAAGAGGTGGATTCACCTTATAATACCTATATGCATACAGGTCTTCCTCCAGGTCCGATTAATATGCCAAGGATCACTATCCTTGATGCAGTGCTTGATTATTCGAATCATAAATACATTTATATGTGTGCCCGGGAAGATTTTTCGGGTTATCATAATTTTGCAGTGACACTAGCAGAGCATTCAAAAAATGCACGAAAGTACCAGACAGCATTGTCCATTGAGCAGCGGAAGGGTAGGGCAGCAAAGAAAAAATAAATATGTATACTTCTGAGACCCACGTTCGTGTACGTTATGGAGAAACTGACCAAATGGGTTATGTCTATTACGGAAACTACGCTATGTACTATGAAGTAGGCAGGGTGGAAAGTTTGCGCCAACTGGGACTCACCTATAAAGAACTTGAAGAGTTTGGTGTTATGCTGCCGGTACTTGAAAATAAATCAAAATTCATTTCACCGGCATTGTATGACGACCGATTAAAAATCATCACTACCATTCGTATTAAGCCAGGCGTAAAAATTAAGTTTGAGTATGAAATTTTTAATGACTTTGGTAAATTGATCCATACGGGTGAGACCTTACTTGTCTTTGTTCAAAAATATAGTGGCAAACCCTGTCGCCCACCGGAGATTTTTCAAAAGCTTTTAGAACCTTACTTCAGATGAAATATGTCACGCGAAAACGTATACTTCAATTCTCAACCGCTCGCAATAGCAGAAAATGGCTGAAGCGCATTCGGTTCAAACGTTTTGATAACCTTTCCCTCTACAAGTTCCTAAAAATATTCGCGCACAATATTGAGCAGGATGAAATCGTGGACAGGGCTAATGGAGTGTCCTATAACTTCATCCTTGCCATTTTTCCAACGATCATTTTTCTATTCACCTTAATTCCATATATCTCTACTTATTTTCCGGAGATTACCACAACCAGTATTATGGAATTTTTAGGAGAACTGATACCAGCCAGTATGTTTGATGTGGTATCCTCCACCGTTATTGACATCCTGGATAACCAGCGCGGAGGTTTGCTTACTTTTGGTTTCATGTTTGCGCTTTACCTGGCCACTAATGGCATGATGGCACTTATGCGGTCCTTCAACGCCTGCTATCGTACTGTGGATAAAAGAAGTGCAATAAAAATGCGGCTAATCGCAATAGGCCTTACGGTAATGTTAGCATTCGTACTTTTCCTTGCGGTAATTCTTTTAGTAATTGGCCAAGTGGTGATTAACTATGTGACGGATCATATTTCGGACTTCAGCCACCTTAATCTGGATAGTTATACGATCTATTTTATCCTTTTACTTAGGTTCTTAATAATCTTTGTGGTCTTTTTCTTTACCATTTCGGCTATATATTATTTTGGGCCGGCCGTTCACTACAATTGGACCTTCTTTTCTATTGGCTCACTCACGGCAGCCCTTACGGGACTAGGCATTTCTTACGGTTTTTCATATTACGTGACCAATTTTGGCAGCTACAATAAAGTGTATGGGTCTATTGGGGCGCTCATAGCATTGATGGTATGGATACAACTACTCACCGTTGTTTTGTTATATGGTTATGAAATAAATGCAAGTCTGCATTATGCAACAAAAATGCAATCCATAGAAGCCTTCAACAGAACTAAACGGCTGGAGGCAACAAAGAAAGTGAAGGTAATATGATAATTATTCTTGTATGAGCTGACCTTTCTCATCTATATTATAGTAGAACTCAAAACCCCCTTGTGCACTACCATCAGATACCAGGATCATAAATTTTTTTATGCCTCGATCAATAAATTCCTCAAGATCAACTTCAAATGTGTGATCACGCTCTTCCTCAAACTCAACGCTTAATTTCCTTAACATAGCGTGAGCGACATCGTCATACACCACTACCTTAAAAACCGTCATGTCTTTGAACGAAAGATTTAGCCTTGCAACTCTCTGTTTTGGTTCTATTGGTTTGAGTTCCGCATATTCAACAATCTTCTCCACTAATAAGAATGGAACTTGCGTCAGCTTTTCAATGCCAAAAATGTGATAGACATACGTTCCTTCTTTTTGAAGTGAGTCCGATATCGAGTATTTGAGAACGTAAGTTCCGTAACTATTTCTGGAAACCGGTTGCTGCCGAATAAAATCTGATTTTAACCCCGTTGACTGGGCGCGGTAAACTTTAAAAGATTGGAGTTGATCGATCTTGTCTTGACTCACTTCCCATACGAGATTAATCATACGACCATTGCGAATGATTTCTGCTTTTATGGTATCAAGTGTTTGATAAGTACGAGGTAAACCATTAGGTTTTTCGCCTATTTGGATACCAAATTCACAGAAGTCGCCTAAAAAACCGTCAATATTTAATAGGTATTTAATTTTTGATTTTAACGAATCCAATTGCACAAATATATCATCCTGTGGTATTTGAGGTAGGCAACGCAAAATGCGGTAAGTAGTTGTCTCACACGGGTTGCCTTCAATGATAATTAATTGAAGCCCTCTCAAATCGCGACATTTTTGACTGGAGAAATTAATAAAATAAGTGCCGGCAGTAGGCACAGAAAAATTAAACCATTGGTCGTTGTGATAGACAAGGCATTTATTTGTCAACGCTTTATTTATGCATGTCCACTCCACATTCGTTTTTGCAGTGGAGGAAAAAATAGGATCGGAATTTATCTCAAGGGTAAGACGGTTTTGAATATTGTTGTTGGAGACCTGCGCTACTGCAATTTTAGATAAGCCAACTATGACAAAGAGAAATATTAATCTCGTCATGTTATAAAAATACTATTTTCTTTTCCGATCGTGAAATGCTCCAAGGAATTCAGGATCAGCCAACCTTTTTTGTCGATCGATTTCCTTTGCCATGATCTTGGCTTCGTCTTTTTGAGTTTCAGCTATCTCCACTTCTGCAGGAAGTTTCTTCACCTTAATCTTTTCGCGAATCAGTTTTTCTATTTTTTTAAGATGGAATAATTCCGATTCATTAGCCAACGTGATGGCTTTGCCACTGGCAAGCGCTCTACCTGTTCTTCCTATGCGGTGCACATAATCATCATAGACTATGGGAACATCAAAATTAATTACATGCGATACACCTGTGACATCTATTCCCCGTGATGAAACGTCCGTTGAAACCAACACACGGAGCTTGCCATCTTTAAATTCATTCATAGCATTAATGCGTGTATTCTGTCCTTTGTTGGAATGAATCACGCGAGCCGGGCCTAAATTCTTGCGATCGATATATTTGAAAACATTGTCGGCAGTTTCTTTTGAGCGGGTAAAGATTAAAACACGCGAATAATCTTCTGTATCTGCCAAAAGGTGTTCTATGAAATTGATTTTTGTTTTCAGGTTAGGAATTTGATAGACCTGTTGTTCTACCTGGCTGGCGGCCATCACCTCTGGTGTTACCTCAACTTTAATGGGAAATTCTAAAAAATCTTTGGATAAATTTTCAACCTTCTCCGGAAACGTGGCGGTGAAAAGTAAATTCTGCCTTTTGCTGGGGATCACTTCAAATATTTGTTTCAACTGCCGCATAAACCCCATCTCCATCATGCGGTCAGCCTCATCCAGAACGAGTGTCTTAATTTGTTTGGTAACTAACTCTTTTTTCAGATAAAGCTCCATAAAGCGACCTGGTGTAGCGATAACTACATCTACTCCCGCTACTAAAACTTCAATCTGAATTTTTGGGCCAACACCACCATAGATAGCTGTAATTCTTAAGTCAGTATGTTTTGCAAGTGCCTTCGCGTGGTCAGCAATTTGTATTGCCAACTCCTTTGTGGGCACAAGCACCAAAGCTCGCGGTTCTTTCCCTTGCGCATAGCGCACCTTCATAAACAGGGGCAACAGATAGGCTGCGGTTTTCCCTGTGCCAGTCTGCGCAACGCCAATCACCTCTTGCCCACCCATAATCAGAGGAATGCATTTACGTTGTACTTCCGTTGGGGATTGAAATCCAGCCTCTTTAATAGAGGTTAGCAACTGCTTATTAAAGTTGAATTGCACCCAGGCTGAATGAAAAGGTTCCACAGATATTTTATCTTTACGCGCGAAGATACTATTAATAACCTCAAGCCTGGATTGAAATGCCTACCTTAATTGTTAATGCACGAATTGTTAATGAAGGAAAGATCTTTGAAGGTGACGTATTGATTAAAGGACAGTTCATTGAGAAAATAAGCAGAGGTATTAAGCCGCAACCAATGGATACAATCATAGAGGCAAATGGAAGTATCTTGATCCCGGGAGCAATAGATGATCAGGTTCATTTTCGTGAGCCCGGGCTTACTCACAAAGCCACCATTTATACAGAATCAAAAGCGGCTGTAGCTGGTGGAGTCACCAGTTTCATGGAGATGCCCAATACAGTGCCACCCGTGTTTACTCAGAAATTACTGGAAGATAAATATCAGTTAGCAGCAAAAAGTTCATTGGCAAATTATTCCTTTTTTATGGGAGCCTCCAATGATAACCTGGATGAAGTAATGAAGACGGACATTACTACAATCTGTGGGCTTAAAATATTCATGGGATCTTCTACCGGCAATCTATTAGTTGATAATCCCCAAACCCTGGAAGGTTTTTTTTCACGTTTCCCCTCTCTTATAGCCGCTCATTGCGAACATGAGCCGACCATTCGAAAAAATTCAGAAGAGTTACGGGCAAAGTATGGTGACGAAATTCCAGTGAAATTTCATCCTCAAATCAGGTCACATGAGGCTTGTTATTTATCATCATCATTTGCTGTTGAGTTAGCGAGAAGAAATGGGACTCGTTTACACATTTTGCATATTTCAACTGCCCGTGAAACGGAACTTTTTGTCAATTCTATTCCGTTAAGCCAAAAGAAAATCACCGCTGAGGCATGTATCCATCATCTCTGGTTCAGCGATGAAGACTACAATCGATTAGGAATGTTGATTAAGTGGAACCCTGCTATTAAAACAAAAGATGACAGACAAGCAATTTTTACTGCGGTACTGGATGACCGCATTGATGTAATCGCCACAGATCATGCACCCCATACCTGGGAAGAAAAGCAAAACACGTATTTTAAAGCGCCATCTGGGGGGCCTCTTATTCAGCACAGTGTGGTTGCTATGTTAGAGTTTTATCACCAAGGCAAAATCACATTGGAAAAAGTCGTTGAAAAGATGTGTCATAATCCTGCCATTCTCTTTCAAATTGAAAGAAGGGGGTTTATTCGTGAGGGGTATTTTGCAGACCTCGTTTTGATTGATTTGAGTAAGCCGTGGAAGGTTGAGAAAAATAATATCCTGGCAAAATGCGGTTGGTCACCTTTTGAAGGCCAGACGTTTGGATCAAGCATAACTCACACACTAGTCTCAGGGCGTCTTGCTTATTCAAATGGCCAATTTGACGAGACTACAAAAGGACAAAGGCTGATGTTTAACAGGAAATAAAATAATCGCTTTTGCATTTTATCCCAGCCTGGCTAACTTTGCAGTCCGCAATAACGCTTGCCTGTGCTCGATGCGTCAGGTAAGACTACACGGTGGGTGTAGTTCAGTTGGTTAGAATGCTAGATTGTGATTCTGGAGGTCGCGGGTTCGAGCCCCGTCACTCACCCTTAAAGCCTTTTAACTAAGGCTTTATTTTTTTAAGAGAATTTATAACAAGGACTTAGGTCGCGCCTGCCTGCCGGTCATAGCCGTCAGGCTAAGTTTTAAGTATTTGGTAATGAGATGTGTATTGA
>JBBTBZ010000007.1:0-29510 GCA_038043425.1 Bacteroidota bacterium | reverse complement strand
ACATTTGAGTATCAGGCTCTTACGTCATGTTTTTGAACGAGTGCGGAAAACAGGAGAGATTGGCGGCCATTTCTGGATGATATTATAAATAGGGCTTCAATCTTTTGGTTTGAATGACCCTAAAGTTATCTTTGCAGCCTTATTTTAATGGTCTGGTAGTTCAGCTGGTTAGAATGTCCGCCTGTCACGCGGAAGGTCGCGGGTTCGAGTCCCGTCCGGACCGCTTAAAAGCTTTAAATCTTAGTTGATTTAAGGCTTTTTTGTTATAGAGTTAAGTTTAGCCCCTTGTTCTGGTTGGGTCGTCTGACCACCAAGCCTATGTTAATGTCTGCTACCACGATGAAATTGATTTCACGATTCTCGCGTAAGACACTTGTAAACAGCCGTCAGAGTCCCCGAAGCGGGAGGCTCTGCGGAGAAAAATATTTTATAATATTAATTGGGCAGTCCAATCATTTTCAAAAGCTCTATCGTTCTTGGATCATTGCGCATTTCTGGGGCAAGGCTTAGAATGAATCTTGGGATAAGTAATGAATCACCTTCGCGCTTTTTGACAGCCTTCGTAAAATAGTCAAATGCCTTGTCCCAATCTTTCATCATCAAATAAACTCTTCCAAACCATGTATTTCCCTCGTTTGGGAAGGTCAGGGCCTCCATTTTCGCAAGTATTTCTTCTACCTTCCTACGTTCACCATTCCCTGCATATGCACTTCCCAGAAAACAAAAGTCCGCCAAGTCGGGGTTAAGATTCACTGCGGTCTCCATAGCCTCAACAGCCTTATCATACTGTTTCAAATATAAATATCCAGCTCCTAGCGTAAAGTACCCACCAAAAAAATGGGGCTCGATAGCAATCAACCGGTTACCATATTCAAGCGTCCGCCCAAAAAGGCCACCAATAGCGTAATGGCATCCATGATATAATAACCCCAACAATGAAAACGGATCAAGGGCTTCTGCTTTTTCATAGTATTTAAAGCTCTCTCCATAATTTCCCTGCAACATATTCAGCACACCGAGCTGCCGGTGTCCTTCCACATTGTTAGGATTGATCTGGATGGCTTTCTTTAGGTACCTGGCGGCCTCGTTAAATTCCCAATTGTACCAGAGAAGAACCCTGCTGCCCATCGCAACCAGACAGATGTCATTCTCGGAATCAAGGGTAAACGCTTTGTTGATGGCGGTAATTGCCTTGGGAGTACTCTCGGCCCAGGGAGCCCAGTTGAAATAAGCCTGATCATAATAACAGATACCCATTTCTGCGTAGGCTATGGCGTAATTCGGGTCCAGATTAATGGCCGACTGATAATATTCGATTGCCTTCAAGAAATTATCAGGCGAAAACTTATTCAAATGATACCGCCCTTTGAGGAATAGTTGGTAAGCTTCTATGTTGTCTGTGTACTTCTTGAATACATCAACTTTTTCCTCATCAAGCAGTTTGATTTTAACTGCTTTCAAAATGGCTTCTGCTATCTCGTCCTGAATGTCAAATACATCTTCCAGTTCACGATCAAATTTTTCAGAATAGAGGTGAGTCCCATCAACCACATCGATAAGCTGTGCAGTGATGCGTAATTTATTACCCGATTTGCGGACACTGCCTTCCAGAATATGGGTCGTCTTCAACTGTTCTCCGATCAACCTCAAATCAAGGTTCTTTCCTTTAAAAGCAAACGAAGAAGTTCTCCCTATTACTTTTAATTCCAATACCTGCGCCAGCATATTGATAATCTCTTCGCTGATTCCATCGCTGAAGAATTCCTGATCAGGATCATTGCTCATATTGACAAAGGGCAACACCGCTATGCATTTTTCAATAATCGTAGCCTGAGGTTTTTCAGGTACAATGATCTCACTCCCTGCAAACAGCACCTGGTACATCCGCACCGGCTGACTTACATTCTTTAGCTTCTCTTCTTTTACAAACTGCGACTTGATTTCGCTTTTGTTGGAAATATTATGATGTACTGTTTCTGTAATAAAAATACAACCGGGTGCTGCAGCGGCCTGAACACGCGCGGCAATATTTACTGAATCGCCAAACACATCATCATTTTCGAATACCACTTCACCCTGGTGAATGCCAATGCGTAATTGAAAATCGTTGGCTGCATTGCAGGCTTCCTGAATTTTGATGGCTGCATTTACCGCATCGGAGACGGTATTGAAACTGGCCATAGTCCCATCGCCTATTTCTTTTATCCACCGTCCATCGAATTCTCCTATGATGGGTTTCTGCAGTTGCCTGTTTTTATTCAGGAGTGTAAAGGCATGCTTCTCATCATTTCCCATTAATGCGGTGTAGCCGACAATGTCGGTGAACATGATGGCGGCAAGTTGTCTTGAGCTTGACATTGACTACAATATAGTAAAATTGACAATGTCGGTGAACCTGCCTACCGGCTAGGCAGGCATGATGGCAGCGAGTTGACGGGATTGAGGCATACTGGGGTCAAGATACTATAAATCTCTTTTCTTTTTATGAATTCTGGGGTCACCCGCCCTCTTTCGAGGCGGCGGTTGGCAATGATAACATTGGAATAGTCGAGCCTTAAGAGAAAAATGATGGTGTCAAATAAAAGGTTGTGTCAATAAAGAACAGAACTCCTTTGTTCCTGAGTACATTTTCATCGAATCCACAATTTTTTATTTCCCCAGGCAGAGCAATGAACTATTTTAATCCCGAGGCTGGAGTAATTCTGGAAGATTTACACGTTAAGACCTGATGGCACAGAAAAGCTCTATAAGAGAGTTGACGGCACTAGAGAGTGGCGTATTGATTTGATCAGGCTCTTGTTATTGAATCAATTAGAACTATCCTGGCACTGAATGCTTTAAGTTGGTAATGTAACTGGAAATAGGTAGATTTATTTACGTTAAGAAGGATACTCCATAATTCAACACCCACAAGCTATGAATTTCAAGCCCGAATTTGAAAAAAAGAACCCACACGAGGCGAATTATGAAACGATCGAGAAATATATGGTTCCCCTGAACCATATGATAACCTTCAAGCCCGATCAGAGCATTCAGGAGGCTATTGACATAATCCTGGAAAAAAAAATTTCGGGTGCACCTGTGTTGGATGAACACCGGCACCTGGTGGGCAATCTATCGGAAAAAGATTGTCTGCGGATAATTGTCGATCAGGCATTTCACAACTTGCCGGTAGAGTCCCGGAAAGTTTCTGATTATATGTCCACCAAAGTTTTATCGTTCCCGCCCACCACCAATGTGGTTGACGCGGCCATTGAATTTCTAAATTCACCTATTCGCAGATATGCTGTGGTTAAGAATGGAGCTTTAATTGGTCAGGTAAGCCGCAGAGAGATTCTTCATGCTGCGCAGAATATTAAAGCCACTACCTGGTAATAATGTTACGGGATTGTAGAAAGAAAGCATTTCACCTAAATAAAACTAGTAGTCATGAATATCAAGCCAGCGTCAGAAACTACAAATCCAAATGAAGCCCAATATGAAACGGTTGAAAAATATATGGTGCCGCTGAGCAATATGGTAACATTTAAGCCAGATCAACCCATACAGGATGTAATTTCAACTATTATTGAGAAAAAGATAACGGGTGGACCAGTGTTGGACGATCAACACCACCTGGTGGGTATGATATCCGAAAAAGATTGTCTGCGACTCATCGTGGATCAGGCCTATCATAATATGCCGGCTGAAACAAGAAAAGTTTCGGATTACATGACAGCGAAGGTGCAATCTCTTTCTCCCCAGACCAACATAGTAGAGGCAGCCATTGAATTTTTGAATTCACCGATTAGAAGATTTGCCATAGTGGAGAATGGCATGCTGATAGGACAGGTGAGCCGAAGACATATTTTAAGAGCAGCTCAAAATATAAAATCGACTACCCGGTAGCTTAAGCCCTATAAATTTTTTTAAGTCGCGTCAACGTATCCCACTTACTCCATTACTGCACTTCGGGCAGGGTGGGGCTATCCTGTAAATTCCAAAATCCTGCAAACACTGGCTCAGATAATTTATTTTTTATCGTTCCACGGAGGAACAATGTTATTGGATCGGGCATAGGCAATCAACTGGCCCAGGTGCTCATTGGCATGCGCCACTACAATAAGGCATGCAGTCATTTGAGTGTACTCGCCTGGGAAGGGAAATTCTACTTTAGTTTTCAGCGATGCATCAGATGTATTTTTGATGGCCGTAATAACCACTTCAAAAGAACGCTTGAGTTCAGCGGCAATGTCTTCTTTTGTTTTCAGATCCGCCTCTAATGTTTCCATTTTAACACCCTCTGGAATTTTGGCTCCCAGTTTCGAGGCAAAGAAATAATTGGCCGAAACAACATGAGCACACACCTGGGCTGCATTTCTTACACCGGTCTGTGGGGTCCAGGAGTATTTGTCAGATGGAATAGCCTGAGCCAGCATCATGATTTGACCGGATGCAAAGCTAACTGATCCTGCTGTCTCTTGTTGGAATTGACCCTGGCAAAATGCCTGAAAGGAAAATAATGTTACAGTAAGTGTAAGTAGGTATTTCATATGGTAGATAGTTGAGTTGAATAAAGGTAAGGAATAATTTCAAATACTAACTCGTACTGCTGATTCCGAAATGATTTAATAACTTGCTCTACTCGCATTCAAGAAATTTCATACCATGAAAAGAATAATAGTAGTCGTGCTTTTGTTGTGTTTCTGAAAATTAACCGCTCAAACAAATCCCGAAACGTATCCTGTTGATCCAGCTTCAGTGGAGCAACCTGGGGTGCCAAAAGGGGAGATCATAAAGTTTATGTTTGAGAGCCCGAAACTGTTTCCTGGCACCTCGCGCGAGATTAGTGTTTACGTACCGGTTCAATATACTGCCGGCAAGCCCGCGTGTGTCTATGTCAACCAGGATGGCATTCAGTGGAAAGCGCCAACGGTTTTTGATAACCTGATCGCTAAAAATGAAATGCCTATCACCATCGGTATTTTTATAACACCAGGGAAGGTGGTATCACAAAACAAAGAGGAAGCCATAGATCGGTTTAATCGAAGCTTCGAGTATGATGGGCTGGGTGATATCTACTCACGATTTTTGTTGGAAGAAGTTTTTCCTTTTGTTGAAAGTAAAAAAACAACTGATGGCCGGGTCATCATTTTATCTAAGAATGGAAATGATCGTGCTATCGGAGGTTCAAGCAGCGGTGCCGTTTGTGCGTTCACTGCAGCGTGGGAACATCCTGAAGAATTTTCAAGAGTATTCAGTGCCATCGGCACATATACCGGCCTGCGGGGTGCCGACCGATATGATATTCTGATACGAAAGCAGGAACCCAAACCGATTCGCATCTTTATGCAAGACGGCTCCAAAGATTTGAATATTTATGCTGGCGATTGGTGGAAAGCAAATGAATCGATGGAGCGAGCGTTGACCTTTTCAGGTTATGATGTAAAGCATGAGTGGGGCGAAGGTGCTCACAACGGTCAGCACGGCACAGCAGTGTTTCCGGAAGCGATGCGTTGGTTGTGGCGCGATTATCCAAAACCAATTGTTAGGGGCCAAACAAATAATCCATTTCTCAATGATATCCTCATTGAGAAAGAAGGTTGGGAATTGGTAGGCGAGAATTATGGATTTACAGAAGGCACAGCCGTCAACGGTAAAGGGGAAGTCTTTTTTCAAGACATCCCAAATTCGAAAACCTATAAGATAGGAGTAGACGGCAAGTTGGAAGTATACCTGGCAGATTCAAAGAACGCGAGTGGCACTGCGTTTTCTGCAACCGGTGATATGTTAACGGCTACAGGCGGCTGGTCGGAGCCACCTACCAGGCAAGTACATCGGTACAAAGCCGGAAAGGCGTATGAAGTGGTAGCGGAAGAAACTCCTGGTAATGACGTGACCATTGCGTATAACGGAAACCTGTATGTCACCTCACCGGATGGACGGGAGAAGCCCAGTAAGGTATATCTCATAAAACCCACTGGTGAGCGAAGCGTAATGGATGAAGGATTAAAGTTTGCAAACGGTCTTTGCCTGTCACCTGATCAAACACAACTTTACGTAACGGAATCTGCCACGCATTGGATATGGGTGTATCAGATACAAGCGGATGGCTCATTGGCCAACAAGCAGAAATTCGGTTGGTTGCATGTGCGAGATATAGATGAGAACGCCTGGAGCGATGGATTAAAATGTGATCGCGAGGGTAGAATTTATGTCACGACCCTAAGTGGAATTCAAGTGCTGGATCAATTGGGAAGAGTCAATGCCATTATCCCTTTACCAAAAACAAAAGGACAAGCTTCTAATCTTTGTTTTGGAGGTCCTAATTTTGATATTCTGTATGTCTCCTGCCACGACAAAGTCTTTCGAAGAAAGGTAAAAGTGAAAGGGGCCAATAATTTTGAGAAGCCGCTCAAACCCAATAACCCAAGACTGTAAAGACAATAATAAGAATCCCGAGGTGGACCTATGATTGGTAATGGATTCCGCACGATGATGAAGTGGTAAATAGACTACCAATGACACTTATAAAAAAGGGAAGATTCGTTCTTCCCTTTTTTTATACTATTATAATATTAATCTAATTGCTGCTTAGGTCAGGTATAAACTCATTCAGCTCGTCATATGTTTTTGCACGGTCTATGCAGAGGCCAAAATCTTCGAGAAATCGGTCCCAACTGTCGGCTCCATTTATTTCTTCAAAGTCTTGACTAATGTATTAGGGGAATCCAGGTAACTTTTCAAAATATGGAAGCCCGCTAGTGATTATGAGTTTTCAGAAGGTCCATTTTCTTCATAGAGGAACTTAGCATAAAAAGTATACCCACTATAATGAACGGGAAAGTAATTGCCAGGATGATGCTAAGGCTCATACCAACCGAGTGGTTCATATTATAATTGTGTTGAAAAATAAACGGGCTCAGTCCAAGACCTATCACTGTAAAAAGGATACCGCCAATAAACTCCCATTTCCATGAAACAATAAGGAACCCCAAAAGAACAAAAGACGGAATTAGGTGGATAAGAAAACCTCCTATCTGTTGCCAGAAGGTAAGTTCAGGAGCAAATGAATCGGCTGCGAACATACTAATAAACAGAATTGCCAAAATGCAGATGATGCGTGGTGCCCAATGAAGAATTTTGATTGATGTTTTCATGTTGATTCGATTTATTTCTGGTTTGTTATACAAAGTTTACTATTCTACTTCCCAGGAGTCAATGACTTTCGTCATTCATGAAAATAGTTCGACATTTCTTATCGATTCAAATAAACTGATTTTATAATAACCTTTGAGTAGAACCATTTCTTTGCAACTCCGAATCCGGAATTGAATTAAGGTAATATTTCTTAATTTCGTTCGCTGTCCTTGGATTGAGCGCGATTTTAAATCACACCTGTGCAGTAAGCCCAATGGTACCAAAACCAATTAACCATGAAATACTTAAATAGGTCAGTGTTTTATTTTGGTTTCCTTTTAATTATGGGAAGTTGTGGCAAAAGCTATGAGCCAGGAACAATTGAACATATCAAATCAGTAACCGAGGCGGTTGACAATGATCGGTTGTTGCGTGCAGATAAAACACCGGGAGATTGGCTGTCCTATGGAAGAAATTATAGTGAGGACCGCTATAGTTCGCTTAACCAGATTACCAGGGAGAATATAAAGGGCTTAGGATTGGCATGGAGCATTAATCTTGAAACTACAAGAGGCATTGAAGCAACTCCAGTGGTAGTAGATGGTATCATGTACCTAACTGGACCCTGGAGCATAGTGTATGCCATTGACGCCAGAAAAGGAAAACTGATCTGGACCTATGATCCGGAAGTACCGCGTGAGTATGGAGAAAGAGTTTGTTGTGATGTTGTGAATAGAGGCGTTGCCTTGTACCAAGGGCTAATTTTTGTTGGATCATTGGATGGAAGATTGATAGCCCTTGATGCCACAACAGGTAAAAAAGTATGGACTGTTGTAACGGTTGATCAAAAAAAACCTTACTCTATTACAGGGGCGCCAAGAGTGGTGGATGGAAAAGTGATTATTGGCAATGGCGGAGCAGAGTTTGGAACAAGGGGGTATGTAACAGCCTATGATGCTTTAACAGGTAGTGAAGTATGGCGTTTTTATACGGTGCCGGGAGATCCGTCTAAGCCTTTTGAATCGAAGGCCATGGAAGTTGCTGCGAAAACCTGGACAGGGGAGTGGTGGAAATATGGTGGCGGTGGAACAGCCTGGGACGCCATGGCCTATGATCCTGAATTGAAATTATTATACATCGGCACGGGTAATGGTTCACCCTGGAATAGGGAAGTAAGGAGTCCTGGCGGTGGCGATAACTTATATCTTTCATCCATTGTAGCGCTCAATCCCAACAATGGAGAATTAGTCTGGTACTATCAAACCACTCCGGGAGATACGTGGGATTACACTGCAACGCAACATATTATTTTAGCAAATCTTTCAATTGATGGCGTTGAGAAAAAGGTCTTGATGCAAGCACCCAAAAACGGATTTTTCTATGCCCTATGTTACTATTAATTGGGCCACTGGGGTTGACGAAACAGGTCGGCCGATTGAAACCTCGTTCGCCAGGTATACCACCAC
The DNA here is from genome assembly GCA_038043425.1 of Bacteroidota bacterium. Taxonomy (GTDB): domain Bacteria; phylum Bacteroidota; class Bacteroidia; order Cytophagales; family Cyclobacteriaceae; genus ELB16-189. Next base: position 20,925 of record JBBTBZ010000007.1, on the reverse strand, counting down.
GAATTCATATATATCTCCAACTGTAGGGGGTGGGCACAATTGGCAGCCCATGGCTTTTAATCCTAAAACTTCATTGGTCTACATACCTGCCCGCAGAGAGGCCATGATGTATGGTCAAAACAAGAATTGGAAATTCAGCGAAGACGTAAGGACTGCAAATTTAGGAATAGGATATGATCCTGATATGCCGGAATATAAGGACTCGTTGGCTGACAAGAAATTGGGAGCGTTGATTGCATGGGATCCCATCACACAAAAGCAAGTATGGAGTGTTGAACATGCTACGCCATGGAATGCAGGGGTCCTCACTATTGACGATCTGGTTTTTCAGGGAAATGCCGAGGGCAATTTTGTTGCCTATGATGCAAAAACGGGTGAGAATGTATGGGAGATTTCATTGGCAACAGGAATTGTTGCTTCCCCTGCTACCTACATGGTAGATGATGTTCAATATATTTCCATCGCTGTAGGTTGGGGTGGTGTCTACGGATTGGGGAATCAGAATACGAAACAAATTAACCCTGGCACAATCTATACATTTGCCCTTGGTAAAAATGAAGCCATGCCGGTGTATCCAATTAAACCGGACAAAGTACTCATCAATCTTCCTGTCGCTGGCACAGATAAAGAAATAGCTAATGGCAATGCGCGGTTCGATCAATACTGCAGTAATTGCCACAAGTTAAATGGTGGCGGCTCAATACCTGATCTCACGTTCTCAACCCAAGAGACATTAACATTAAATAGTATGAACAATATTGTCAGAGGTGGTGCATACCTTCCTAAGGGAATGCCAAAATTTGATGATCGGTTGTCGGAACAAGATGTGGCTGATATAAAGCAATACATTCTATCGGTAGCCCGGAAGAAAAGAAGAGAGATGGGAATGTGAATTGCACCTGAAGGTGGTACAATATGTTAATCGACATTAACCGGCTATTATTAGATGTAACCTAAGTTTAGGTGGTTCGTGCAACACCGGCAACTAGCAAAGATGTTTAGACCACTCTAGCCCTTGTTGGTGTTCTTCAGGTTGACCGAGAACTAAAAGTAACTTAGAATTTTCGGATATTTAGGCATGCAGAGCAAATTCAAATCAATTCAGAATGACCAGCTATTTTTGTTGCCACCGAATATTGAAGATTTTATTCCTGAAGGTCATTTGGCCAGGGTGATTAGTGAGATTGTTGACACTTTTGATACCCGTGACATAGAAGGACAGTATAGTTATCAAGGTCAAAAAAGCTACCATCCCAAGATCCTGATTAAGTTATGGGTTTATGGTTACGCTACGGGAACGCTTTCGGGTAGAAAAATAGCAATGAAGTGCGAAACGGATACTGCTTATATGTATTTGAGTAGCATGTACAGACCCGACTTTCGTACAATCAATGATTTCAGAAAAGATAACATTAAAAGCTTTGAAGGATATTTTATTGCTGTTATCAAATTATGCAGAGAACTGGGTATGGCAAGTGTGGGTACTATTACTCTTGACGGTACAAAAATTAGAGCCAATGCATCGGCTAAGCAAATGAAGGACAAGGCTATATACAGCCAATGGCTCAAGCAGGTAGAGGGCCAACTTGCTGACTTGACACAACAAGCTGATGCTGTTAACGTTGCCGAAGAACAAGGATTGACAAATCAGCGAGGTGACGAAATACCTAAGGAGATTAGAAAGAAAGAGATTCTTGTAAAAAAAATACAACAGGCCATCGAGGACCTTAAAGACCGGGATGGTGAGAGAAGGAATCTAACCGATAAAGATGTTAGGCTAGTAAAGTCAGGGGGGCAGATTAAGCCTAATTACAATTGCCAAGGGGCCGTTACCCAGGATGGTATTATCGTAGCAGCGTACGTGAGCAACAATGCTAGTGACAAAGAGCAATTGGCACCTCTGGTCAATCAGGCGGAACAGAACACAGGCAAACAAGTTGAAAATATCCTGGCTGATAGCGGCTATGCTTCGTATGCAAATTATGAATGGATAGAACAACAGCAAAAGACTGCATACATTCCTGATCAGGAATATGAACACCGCGATGAATTGAAGGCAGAGCCCTATGATAGGAGTAATTTTATTTACGATCCTGAAAAGGACAACTACACATGTCCCCAGGGCAAAGAATTAATATTCGATGGGATTATTATTGACCGGACACGCAAACAAAAACTAAGGATATACAAAGGCACTCAATGTTCAAAATGTCCGGTAAAGTCCGATTGCACAAGTGGCAAAGCACGGCAGATTAACAAGGATATTCGGGAGCCCCTGCGAGAAAAAGCCAGGAATCTTTTAGATAGCCCACAAGGTAAACTCATTTACAGGCAAAGAATGACTACGATAGAGCCCATCTGGGGCAACATTAAATTCAATAAAAAGATAACGATGTTCCATTTAAGAGGCCTAACCAAAGTAAACGGAGAATGGATGCTGATAGCTATTGGAAACAACATCCAAAAGCTGATGGCAAGGAAAGAGAAACTGAAGGTAGCCGCCTAACCAAAAGTATTTCGGCATATTTACTCAATACGAAATTGGTAAACCTTTAAACTTGAATAAAATTCTCGGTCAGCCTGAAGAACACCAACAAGGGCGAGGGTGGAGGAGGACCCCCTAACTTGAATCGCGCGTAAACGACTCAATCGATTTTGGCCTTGCATAAAACATTGAGGCAATGCCCATGAACAGATTAATATATTCTTGTAAATTGCGAGGCCATCCATCAACATAAATACTTACGAATACTGAAAGTACCCAAAGAATCATGATTATGTATCCAGCGGATGGACTTACTTTTGAAATGTTAACCGAAAAATAAATCGGAGCAATAACACAAATCAAAAATACTGCTATATGGATAGGGGAGATAATGAAAATATTAACCCATTTAGGAATATCTAATGAAATTATCCATGCGACATAGAAATGAATAGCAGGTAGGCTAATGAAAGTGAATACTGCCCAAAGAATAATGAATAATATCCATCTCATTATTTTAATGTTTTGGATTTATTCAGAAGTGAGGGTATTGGGCTGCAAGAATTAACCATACCTTTTCACCATCATTTAAAACAACATAGTCGCCCGGACTCTTCAGCCTGTCTTCTACATCTGACCTAACTATCACTGACTTCTTATCAATAAATAGTTTCTTCTTCCCAGAAGTTTTTAAAATGATACCGATGGCTTGCTCTACAGTTTCAGAATTTTGGAATTTGCCAGATTTTTGATCTGGCTCATACTCTAAGGTTAGAAAAGTCATTTATTAAAAGTACTAATTTTTAGCCATAAGAAAAATGGTCGGAAAGGTCAGCTATCTTGGCAAAATCTAAATAATTACCCCAAGCCTATAGTTAATTTCCAGCTACTACTACAATTAATTGATTTCATCATGATTGTTGCAGAAAGGACTCTATACCTTTAATCACCTATTTTAAAAATCCTGTACCCCACCGAGAATTGAAACACCTGGTTCTTTGACTCTGAAGTGCCCATCCACGTTGAGACATTGTTGGGCACCGTGCCGCCTGTGTATTTGTTTATATCTGAAATGCCAATGTTATAACGGGCCGTAATGTTCAACCCGAATGGAAGGTCCCAACCTACCCCCATACCGATTGCGAAATCTGTTGTATTCAGAAACTCCTTAACATCCTGATCATTGGTGATGGCCCCTGTGGTCTCGTTCTTCAGGCTTCCGGTAGCTTGGGTAACAAATCCAAGTTGTGGTCCTGCCTGAAGATTCAGCCCTTGTATCAGGTATAGCTTGAGCATGACAGGAATGTTGAGGTAATTAATGTCTGTACCATAGTCTGACCCGGAATAAGTATATGTTTCTCCTTGCTGTGAGAAAATCACTTCCGGCTGAATCGCAATTTTGGTCAGCTTAATCAACGTATAGGCTCCAAAATGGTAGCCTGACTTATTCGTGGTGGCATTGGTTACTGAATTAACCCCGCTAAGGCCGGCATAATTCCAACCCCCCTTCAAGCCTATCCCTATTTGTGCCTGGCCGGTAGCCGATAACATTGTTGTCATCCACACCGCTAGTGTGAAAAATATCCTTAACTTTTTCATGACTGTTGGTATTTTAGATTGTATAGCAAAAGTAATATTTTATGGCGCTGATTGAATCACAAAAGATAATATTTCAGTACCTAAAAAAGAAAGCCACAATCAGGAAATGCTTTGAGAAGTTGGAAGGTAACTGTTACTTATATTTATACTGTCAATTATTTGTGATAGATTTAGGTTGCAATTCATGATAATGATAGGAATATGATTAATTCCCTAAACCGCAGAAAATTCTTACAGACCGGAGCAGTAGCAGGAGTTGCTGCTTTATTGTCTCCCTCAGCCTTGCAGGCTCAAAAGTTTGAGATAGCATCATCTGAAATAGGCAAATCGAAATGGGATCTGGATAGTCCAGCGCTATGTGTTGATCTCTCCAAAATGGAGCAGAACATGAAAACTGTACATACACGTTTACACGGTACTGGTGTAGGTGTTCGGCCTCATATTAAAACTCATAAATGTCCGGCCATTGCAAAAATGCAAGTTGCCGCAGGGGCCGTGGGTGTTTGTGCCTCAAAACTTTCTGAGTCGGAAGTAATGTTAGATAATGGCATCAGGAATGTGTTAATGACGGGTGTGAATGTTACCACTCCGAAGATTCAGAAGGCCATGGCGATCAGGAAAAAGTATAGTGGATTCATTCAGGCTATTGATAATCCTCAAAACGCACAGGATATGCAAGATGCCGCCAAAGCAGCTGGTATCGTGGCAGATGTGGTGGTGGATATAGATGTAATTAAAAGATCAGGTGTTATTCCATTAGCTCCAGCGTTGGCTCTCGCACAACAGATAGACAAAATGCCGAACCTGAAGTTTCGTGGTATCCTTGCCTATGATGGTGGGGTGCAACATGTGATGGGTTTTAAGAATAGAAGGGAGGAGGCATTGAAGAATTTTGAATCCGTTGTCGTGACCTATGAAATGATGAAGAAGGCCGGATTGAATATGGAGATATTCAGTGGTGGAGGTACAGGAACATATGATATCATGACTGAGGTTTCCGGGTTTACGGATGTTCAGGTGGGCAGTTATCTTTTTATGGACACTCAGTATATTGAAATAGGAGGGGCCAAAAATGAAACTGTCTTTGATGATTTTGCACCTTCTCTTACGGTAATGACCACCATTATCAATGGTAATTATCCCAACCGGTTGATAACCGACTCAGGATCGAAAGCACTGACCTTAAATAAACCCAATGCTTTTGTGATTGGTGAACCAGGATTCAATTATAATGCAGGCTCGGACGAATATGGAACAATAACATTTGAGAAATCTTCTAAATCGTATAAAGTAGGAGATAAACTGGAAGTCATTGTGCCACATTGTGATCCTGTCATTAATTTATATGATTTCATGTATGGAATCCGTAGTGATAAGGTGGAATCTATTTTGCAGATACTCGCCAGAGGAAAATCTCAGTAGGATTGTGCGAAGAGATAGTTAAACTTAAAACCTTTTTATATGAATACTTCTTTTAAGGCTTTAAAGTACCTTACCCTGTTGGGTTTCCTACTGTTTTTGGCAAACTGCAGCAAGGACGATGATCCAACTCCGAGTGATATGATTGTGGGTAATTGGACCATATCCACAGTTGATCTGACAATAAAAGTTGGATCTCAATCATTAGTGGATTACCTAATTGCCCAGGGGCTTACATCCTCAGAAGCACAACTCTACGCAACACAAATTTCTGACGACTTTAAAGATACAGCTGGGAATCTTGATATAAAGAAAGGAGGCACGTACTCCACCACCAGTGGGGGATACACCGACACGGGAACATGGGAACTGACATCTGATGGAAAAACGCTGACCCTGGACAAGGGCACTGCCGATGAAAGTGTTTTTACGGTTACTGCACTTTCATCTACGAATTTGAATTTAACCGGTGATCTTACTGATACCGACAGCGGTTTAACCCTTACTATGCATCTGGAAATTGCACTGACGAAGTAAGCGAATGGCAACTCATAAAATCTTGACATTACAATACTATCTGAGCAAAATCAGAGTAAAAGTAATTTGCAGATTGGTTGCGCAAAATAGGTAACTATATCAGGTTACTTTTGGCTGCGAACCATCCAATGCAACGACAGCGTAGGGGCGAGAAGAATAAACACGAGGAGAATCCGCACATGCAAGAAGAAGGTTAACGTCAGCTCAGTAAGTTCTTTTTCCTCAATTTTTAAGTTTGCTAATAATGCCACCCAGGAATCCCAAAATGCAAACGTCACTACAGCTAAAAAAATGGCGAATAACACGCTAATGAGAAAGGTCCTGAAAAGGAAATTTCTAAAGAAGATTATTTTATTAGTTTCCATAATTTGAAATAAGTTAGTTTGTAAAAGTACGATTATCGCCATGCCATCTCCTGCGAGCTCTTATTCACACGGTGAGGTGCTGGGATAAGAAAACTTGCAAAAGATTGACTATCCTACATATCCTTAATCACAACTTCATCAGGGATTTCAAATTTATCGGACGGGATAGAAACATTTTCTTCAATTTTTATTGCCACAGTTTCCGAATAGGTTTTCGTGGCAGGATTTATAAAAATAGTTTTTAACAAGATGCGCTTCCATCCGTATTGTGTGATGGTTCCTGACGGGGATTCCATGGAAAAGGCATCACACGATTTTCCGCAGATTTTCTCAGTATCAAGCTCTGCGTACTTTTTTCCTTCCGCGGTTGAGTCTTTATGCATCCTGAAGGAAGTAGCAACTCCATAGCCGCTTGTCTTGGTCTTTACTCCAGTTTTATCAGCTATTGAACATGTATAGTAATAACCGTCTTTAACAAAAGTTTTAGAGTCCAGTATTTCCTGACCACTGGCAGTATCTACGGTATATTCCTCTTCACATTCTCTTATGCCGTAATCTTCAAAATACAGAATCTTTTTTTGAGTGATATTCCTTTCCCCAATTTTCATTGTTGTACTGAAAGTAATGATGCCCGATTCGAGGTCATATTTTTTATCCGATGAATTGGATTCTTCATTTTTATTACCGCTGCAGGATACTAAAAAGGCGAATAATAAAAGAGTTGCTGGCTTTTTCATATTATATTTCTACGGAGTAATGCAAAGGTACATGAAATTTTCAATGCACCATTTGCGATTCACTATTAGGTTATCAAATGATTTGTTGTTACCAGCATTCATTTCTCTGCCGAAGACAAACCGGCTAGTATTGGATCACGGTTAAGATTCACTTATCTTCGATACACCCAACTTCATTAATTCTATATGTTATGAACGTGGCTTTGAAAATAATAAAGGAAGTTGCTCCGATGGTGCTTCTCCTGCTTTTGGGGAGTTGCAGCAAAGACAATGATCCCATTCCAACACCAAATGATTTAATCGTTGGGACCTGGATGGTTTCCACAATTAATGCAACCATTACGGTTGGAGCGCAATCCTATGTGGAATACCTCAAGGCTCAGGGCCTCTCGGACGCAGAGGCCCAAACCCTTGCAAACGAACTGACTGATTTCTTTGAAGATGGGGCATCTACAGTACTCGATATAAAGAAGGGCGGCATGTATTCTTCAACTGACGCCCAGGGAGTGATTGACACTGGTACATGGGAGTTGACAGCTGATGGAAATGCACTTACACTTGACAAAGGTACTAGCGATGAAACTGTTTTTACTGTTACCACTCTTTCTTCTGCCAACATGAATTTAATGGGCGATATTTCTAACAGCAGTGGGGGTTTAACAGTTAAAATCCGATTGGAAATCTCGCTTACAAAATAAGAGTATAATGATGGTGTTAGGAAAGTATCAAAGACCGAATGATGAGCGGTATTTCAAGAACCATCCATAGTGTTTAGTGAAGTCATAATAAGCTGTGTAACGATTTACCCCGGATTTGATTCAGGAAAATGTAATGATTTCAATTTCAAACCTTTGCAAGAAGTTTGGTAACATTACTGCTGTTGATGGATTGAGTTTTGATATCCATAAAAATGAAATATTTGGTCTTTTGGGTCCAAATGGAGCGGGGAAAACGACTACCATCAATATGATTTGCGGATTATTGCCTCCGTCCCATGGGGCAATTAAGTTCAGTGATTATAATGGTAACGACCATACCTCACGAATTGGCTATTGTCCACAAGAAAACATCTTTTATCCGAAATTAACCTGCTTCGAACAACTCCTATTCATTGGTCAAATGTATGGTCTTGCTTCTAAAGAATTAAAAACAAGGGCCCTGGAGTTATTAGATCTTTTAGGTTTAAAGGTGAAAGCAAATGAAAGAGCAAGTAATTTATCAGGCGGGATGAAGCGTAGGCTAAACATTTGTTTGGCCCTTATTCACAATCCTGAAATTCTTATTCTTGATGAGCCCGAGGCTGGGTTAGATCCGCAAAGCCGAATATTAGTAAGGGAATTTATTAAAGCATCAAGTAAGGAAAAAACGATTATTCTAACCACTCACAACATGGATGAGGCCGATCGTTTGTCAGATCGGATTGCTATTATTGATTATGGTAAATTACTCCTATTGGATACTCCGAAGAATCTTAAAAAGACAATTGGGGAAGGTGATATTCTGGAAATAGTAATGGAAAATTCAAGTGAAAATTCAATAACTATGTTTATTGAGCAGGCTTCGTCAATTTATCAAAATATTAAGAAAGGCCCTAAGTACATATTGATAAAGCACTCCAATATAATGGAGCATTTATCGCCAATACGCAACATGGCTGAAAGCTGTGGTGTACTAATTTCTGAGATCAAACTTAGGGAAAATACTCTTGAAGATGTTTTTATTCATTTAACAGGTAGGAATTTACGGCAATGAAACTGATAGGGATTATCGTAAAAGGTATAAAAGAACAAGTACGAAGCTTCTGGGTGCTCTTTCTTTCCCTATCGATGGGGCCATTCTTCATTTTTGTTTATTTTCTAATCACCGAATCCTCGAAGACACAATATACTGTGCTTGTTGTAAACGCAGACAGGGGTGTGCATGCAAATGATCAGCAAATAAATTACGGGGAAAACCTTATCTCTCATTTTACATCTACAGGCATTGAGATACATTCAACACCTTTCGTTATTCGGCAAATAGCTGAAAAGAAGAACGGAATGGTGGAGCTTAAAAGTAAGCGGGCTGATGCGTTGATAATTATTCCTGAATTATTCTCCCAAACTTTGCAGGCCAGGGTTATCAACGATAGTTTGATTGCATCGGAAATCGAATTTATTGGTGATTTGACAGATATAAAGTATTTAATCAGCGCAGTTTGGGCAGGTGAAATTATAAATGAGTTTACGCTTCAAGTGACAAGTCAGAAAAGAATGATTGAAGTAAAAGAAACAGCCCTGGGCACCTCAGGAAGCATCAGTGAATTCAATATGCTCGTACCTGGAATACTCATCGTTTCGATTATCATGCTTATGTTCACTGCCAGTATAGCCTTTGTTTCAGAAATTGAATACAAGACAATTTTGAGGCTGAAGCTCTCCAAACTTACTGCCATTGAATTTTTAGGAGGTATTGGAATAGTTCAATTATTGGTAGGATTAGCTTCTGTGGTGCTGTCGTTAGGGACAGCTATTTTGCTTGGATTTCAATACGCGGGTTCATTAACCATCATGCTATTTATAGCCGGCTTAACAAGTCTTTCAATTATTGCATTTAGCTTGATAATTGCGGCCCTAACTAAATCAGCAAACGAGGTACTGGTGGTAGGTAATTTTCCCATGTTTTTATTTATGTTTTTTACAGGTGCTGCGTTTCCGTTAAAAAGTAATGCGCTTTTTACAATCGCAGGGTATCCCATTACCATTCAAGGTCTTATGACTCCTACTCATGCCATTTCTGCACTCAATAAAACCCTCATTCTGAATTTGGATTTTATAAGCATAGTTCCTGAAATCATAGTCATGATGGTACTTTCTATCGTCTACGTATACATAGGAGTGATACTTTTTAAATTACGACATTTGAAATTGACATAGAAACTGATCGCTTCGGAATGCTTGATATCATGCTTTGAGCATGTTCATTCACAGGAAATTATCCCGGAAATTATTCACGACAATTATTTTTTTCGTAAATGTTTACCGGCATCCCAATCAATGATGAAGCCTGCCGTCATTAACCCTAAACCACCGATAGCCAGATAAGTTCCTCCTGAGGAGTTAGCGGTGCTTGAACTACTGATAATGATTGATCCGATGATGCCAAATACTGCGCCCGCGACTTGTAACTGTTTGCCTTGTTGTCGTTCTACTCTAAAACTTTCAAGTTGCTTTTGCAGGGTTGAGAGTTGGGTACGATACTTTTCTAATTCGACTTCGGAAACGGCACTTTTGACTTCACTATTATGGATAGCTTCTTCCACTTTAAACGGGTCTCTATTTTCAGAAATCACTTTTTTTGCCGAGCCAATAAAAACGAGGTTTACTTTCCCCATTAAATCAGCGGCTATATCGGACGATCCAGAAGCTTGCATATTGAGTACCAGGGCTTGAATATCGCTACAATCGAAATTGCCAATGTCTGTTATTAGAAAGGTTTTTGCCCGTGACTTGAACTGAAATCTACCTTTTTCTTCATATGTCCCTTTTACAACAACTCTAAGCGAATCTCCGCTCACTTTTCTTACCAACACTGCGTTTTGGGCATTGCAATAGGAAATGCCAAATACCAAACACATCAGAATCAATGCTCTTTGTAATTTCATATCCGTTAAATTAAATCTTTTTCAGGTAGACACAAAACCCTTTGCGATATCATCAGATTGAGTTAATAAGTTTACTCATTGTTTTCCGTTTCTTAATAGTCTCCTTTCAGATGTCCTGCAAACTTATTCATAAAACATTTAATATAATTGAACCATAACTTAGTAGTGCGATTTTTCCCGTACCTTTGAATTGAAATTTATCGAATTCAATTTAAATGGGAGAAAAAAATACTGAAGACAAAAGCCCCTGGCGTTATCATCCACTTTATATTACCTACAAAAAATTCTATGAAGGCAAAAATGTTTTATTGGGGAGGATAGTGGGTCTTACTATTGCAATCATTGTAATTGTGGTGTGTGTTCTGTTGTTCCTCTAATTTGTTAATCAAAACAGAACTTTTCCATAGCAATTTTCTTAATGCCGCTCAATTTTATTCTTGAAATTTCTAAATGATTCATAAGGTGCCTGGGCGGCTACAAGGTTAATCAACCATGTCGGAACTGACCCGCCTGGGTCAACCAACATTGTAAATTCCACGGAAAGAGTAGATTCATTTACTGGTTTCACAATCCATCGCGATTTGGACATGGGCACCCGTACAATGCCCTCTTTTTCCGGAATGAAATCCGGAATACTGTGGGCAGTAATGATAATTTGCTTTTTAGCTTTATCATGATTGACTTTCAGATGTACCACCAGGTCCCGATTGCTCGCAGGCCAGGGCGAAACTATTTCAGTGTAATAGATTAGTTCTGATTCGGATTTTCGCTCTACTATATGGGCATTGATAGTGTGGTATTGCCAGTTGTTATAATCCTTCACATTGAGCACTATATCAATGATCTGTTGAGTGGTAGCGTGTACTTCAAGTACTGTTTTAAGAGATTTTATTTTTGAATTCACCGCCCTGCAAGCAAATACCTTCACACCGTCTATGTCTTTTCGTAAGGCGCAATCTGTTTGGCTAAAAGACCGAGTAATCAAAAGTGAAAAGAATACAATAAATGCAATGAGTCGGCATGGGTCAGGCACGTCAGTAGAGCAGTTAGTTAAACTTCATTTTCATGAAATTAGCTATTTCTAATGTCTTCTAAATTATTTTTGGTTATTCGTACTGTTTCGTAGTGGGATGAAACGTTTGCCAGCTATGCCAAAATTCCTGATAGGCCTTCACTCTTTTCAATCGGACAGATGGCATGGTAAGATCGCGGCCCGAAAAATCGAATGCCATATTGTTTGCAAAGAGTGTATCGTTTCGGATTATAAATTCAACCGAATCAGATTCATGTTCAAAGACTGCAAAACTTTGATCGTCTTTTGCGATAGCAAGCACAATTGATTTTCCACTCAGGTTGTCATTAATAATCCGTTTCTCTTTCAGTTGGATCCAATCATAGGCCTTACTTTCGCCTGCTATCTCAATGCCAACCACCCATGATTTTTCTTTCCACGAAAGACTATCCGTACGCGTGAGTTTACCTTTACTTTTTCCGCGTTCAAATTTTCCTAACGTGTCATACATATCTTTTATATTTTGATCCAACTGCATAACTTTAGCATTTGGATAAAGCTCAAACAATTTATCAAGCCTTACTTGAATGGATTCCACTTCAGGTAAAATTTCTCCCTTCAGAGGCCCTGTCACAGCTTCTCCATTCACTTGCCGCCACCAGCTTTTGGTGGTCACATCTTCAAACATGGCATTGAAGTGGTCCATGCCTACCAGGCGAAAATTTTCCGGTTTACCTTTTACAACGGGCTCAAAGACACGCCCTGTTCGGCAAACACTACAGTAGGTAATCATCATCGGTTTTCCACCTACTGTATCGCGGACCTGATGATGATACACAATAAACCGGAGGGGGTAGGCCTTCGCTTCTCCATTGTATTCGACACCCACAACCATTGTGCTGTCTTTCATCAGATTTCCAACCTTTGGCTTTAGGGTAAGATTTTCAGGCTGCTTGAACATTTGATCAGCAACCATCTGGAAATTAAAAAGATAAACAATGCCAATCGCCAACAACAAAGCCATTACCGGAACCCACTTGCGTTTGCTTTTTTGAAATGTGTTGGCAGCTCCAGTCACAATCATTAATCCGGAGAATATCCGGAAGTACCAGCGGTAGGTGTACAGGAAATAAGCTACATCGAGGCTGTTCATCTGCTGACTTCCTGGCATTGGCATTATGAAATAGACATTAAGCACCTCAAACAAAGCGAGTCCTGCCATCCCTATGTAAAATATTTTTTTCATCCTTGCTATGCTTACTGTTTATCTGGCTAAAGTTCCCAACGCAACCAGGAGAAAGTACCTATCATTACTTTTTCAATTTCTTTTCTGCCAGTGCGGTGCCTTGTATGCGTGCTTTGATTTTAGCGAAAGCAGTCTCGCGGGCAGTTGAGATATCGTCTGCAAAAGGAGAGAAGCCACAATCATCTGTAGTGCCGAGCCGATCAACCGAAATCACCTCCGCGGCTTCCAAAATCAAATCGCGTATTTCTTCCGCGGTTTCAACACGAGGATCAAGCACGTTCGTTACTCCAATAAAAATGCGTTGCCCGGGTTTAGCCGATGCTTTTATTGTGTTGAGAACGGAGAGTTTGTCTTTTTCTGCAGCATACTCCAGATAAAAATTACCCGCACGAAGTTCAAATAGGTAAGGCAGCAATTCCGTGTAGGGCACATCGGCACTGTGGGTTGAGTCGTGATCTCCACCCGGGCAAGTATGGACACCAATTTTCTTGCGGTCTGTTTCGGTGAATCGATCCAATACCTTGTTATTTAAATCAATAAACATTTTCAATAACCCTTTGGAGGGATCCAGTTTGACGGCCAGCCGGGCTTCCGTGAAATCAATCTGAACGTTATACGCCCCACTATTCAAACACTTGCGTATATCAGCCTCAGCTTCATTCACAAGGTCATTAATAAACTGTTGTTGTGAATAACCCTGGATACCTTCTTGCGGATAGAGCAAGCTTATAGCCGAAGCTGAAATCACAGCCTGCTTCACTGGAAGTTTTGTCAACTGTTTTGCTTTTTCTAAGTAGTTGCTCGCATATGTCTGATAGCGAAATGGACCACCGGTAAGTTTAGGCAACTGTCGGGAATGCCCATCAGCAAAAGGAATGACCACTCCATCTGCTGCTAATTGCTTTAACCCGTGAATGGGATAGGTTACAAAACTAGGTTTAGATTGTTCTCCATCCGTGATCACCGGAGAGCCGGTTTGCTCAAATTGCTTAAGGGTATCTTTAAGCGCTTCGTCCAAAAGCCTGGATAATTCGCGTTCGGAAACTTGTGCCTTCATAGCATCAATCAAATAGGCAGGACGTGGGATACTGCCAATGGGTTCAGTTGGGATTTTCATAGTCTTATTTTTTAGGTTAGTAATCAGTTGGATTATCTAAATATCACACTCCTTATTTATAATGTCAAAATTGATATATCCTTCTTCTGCCCTCTGGTTTCCACGCTTCACCTAAAACTCCCGCTCTTGTGGCGCCCAAGCCGTCAACACACCGGTTGATCATACGGAGCAGCTGCGATCAGCAAAGTATCGTGGATTTCGAGATCTATGGCCCCAAAGGCTCCTGGCTTTTTCAACTTGGTCTTCCGTTACATTCTTTCCGCCTTTTTGTACACTCTGGCAATACTTAGCAATGTTTTCAGTTTGTTTGAGATAGAAGCAGAGATAATCTTTTTTCACATCCTATGTCTTGCAACTTATGTCTTACCAGGTAATATATATCCTTTCTCTCCCAACCGTTTCCCCATTTCTTCATATGCTGCAGGGTCAGTAGGAGTAAGACTGGCGAGGCCATCGACATACCGGTTGAACATACAGAACGTGGCCGCAATTAATACGGTATCGTGAATGTCGCGGTCATTTGCTCCATGGCTGTGAGCTTCCGTAACATCTTCAGGCAAAACCGCTTTTCCGCTCTGTTGCACTTTACCTGCAATGTTGAGCAAGGACTTAAGCTTGGAACTGATGGGTGCTGATTGGTAGTCATCCAGCACAAAGTCTACTACCTGCTTTTTGTCTTTGAACAGATAGCGGGCAGTTGCAGCATGACTGCACATGCAGTATATGCAATCATTTCGTGAAGAGAAATAAGCGGCAATTAGTTCGCGTTCAGCTTCGCTAAGTGGTGATTCACCACGTAACAACACTTGAGCTAACGCATATAAATGCTGTCCCGTTTCAGGGCGAAACATCACCAAGCTGCGAATACCGGGTGCTCCTTCTGGTGCTGAAATGTGCGCCATAGAGTTAGCGAGTTATATTTTTTGAGAACATGAGAATTGAAAATCCTAATAAAAATACAGAGAAAATATAAACAGCGAATTGCCGTATCCCCCAAGGGTATGGCATATTTAAAACTTTTTCAAAAAAAATAATAAATATTCTAAGTCATTTGAATATTTAAAGCACAGAGTTAAAGAAATTATTTTCTTGCTCAAAATTGTGTTTTTTTGTTTTATAGGTATCAGTATGGAATAGATTGATGAAAGTCCAAAGACGCGGGAATGTTTTTGAGATTCAGCTCAAACCTGATTTGTGAAATTCTATTAAATTTGCACTTCTTAATAACTCAATGACGGAATGAATTTACTTGATTTTGAAAAGCCCATTGCCGAACTAGAGTCAAAGTTGGAGGATATGAAGCATCTGACGGATGATAGTGATGCCACGATGAAAGAGGCCATTCAGGCATTGGAAAGGAAGATTCAGAATTTAAAAAAAGAAACATTTGAAAACCTCACCGGATGGCAACGTGTTCAATTGTCAAGACATCCAGATCGTCCTTATACACTTGATTACATCTACGAGATAACCACTGACTTTATTGAATTACATGGAGATAGGACAGTAGGTGATGATAAAGCCATGATAGGAGGCTTCGGAAGTATTGAAGGACAGACCTTTATGATGATTGGCCAACAAAAAGGCCGAAATACCAAACAACGTCAGATGCGAAACTTCGGCATGGCCAATCCGGAAGGATATCGCAAAGCACTTCGTTTAATGAAAATAGCGGAGAAATTTAATAAGCCGATCGTCACGTTTATTGATACGCCAGGTGCGTTTCCCGGGTTGGAAGCTGAGGAACGCGGGCAAGGAGAAGCGATTGCCAGAAACCTGAAGGAAATGTTTATGCTCAAGGTACCTGTTGTCTGCATCATTGTAGGAGAAGGTGCATCGGGAGGGGCATTAGGCATTGCAATTGGAGATCGGGTGTTGATGTTAGAGAATACCTGGTATTCAGTAATCTCTCCGGAGTCTTGCTCCTCGATATTATGGCGAAGCTGGGATTATAAAGAACAAGCAGCTGAAGTGTTAAAACTGACGGCAAAGGATATGCTAGCCAATAAACTAATTGATGGTATTATCAAAGAACCAGTGGGTGGAGCACATACTGATGTCAAGTGGATGGCGAAAGAAATAAAGCAAACTATCCTTAGTAATTATACATTACTTAACAAATTATCTCCCCGTGAAAGGATAAACCAGCGCATTGATAAATTCTGTGCAATGGGTGTGGTGAAAGAATAATTGACAATCAATAAATAACAATTGACCAATCTAAACCGCCCTGTGAGGTTTTTTTATACTATCTCGGCTGTCAATTGTTTATTATCAACTGCCACCTAACTTTGAGTATGCAATTACATACGATCAACACGGGATTCTTCAAGCTCGATGGCGGTGCTATGTTTGGTGTTGTTCCAAAAACAATATGGCAAAAGACCAATCCACCGGATGAAAATAATCTTTGTTCATGGGCTATGCGCTGCCTGCTGATCGAGGATGGTAATCAACTTATTTTGATTGACAATGGGATGGGGAACAAACAGGATATTAAATTCTTAAGTCATTATTATTTGCATGGCGAGGATAATTTAATTGGCTCATTGTCCAAAGCAGGGTTCTCTCCGGATGATATTACTGACATGTTTCTAACGCATTTGCACTTTGATCATTGCGGTGGAGGGGTAAAAAAAGAAGGTGATAAATTTTCGCTCACCTTTAAGAATGCCACCTATTGGAATAATGCAGATCATTGGAAGTGGGCCACGCACCCGAATGTGAGAGAGAAAGCGAGTTTTTTGTCAGAGAATATTTTGCCCATGCAGGAAAGCGGGCATCTTAATTTTGTAGACCCAAACAAACCATCACCATTTAACCAGTTTGATATTTTTTATGCGTCTGGGCACACCGATAAAATGATGGTGCCAATGATCAGATACAAGGACAAAACAATTTGTTTTGTGGCTGATCTTATCCCATCATCAAGTCATATTCCACTTCCGTATGTAATGGGATATGACACACGGCCACTGATTACAATGGCTGAGAAGGAAACCTTTTTAAAGGAAGCAGCAGATAAAAGTTATATTTTGTTTTTGGAGCACGATCAGCTGTACGAGTGTTGCACCGTGAAGCATACTGAAAAAGGAGTGAAGTTAGATCGAACTTTTCTTTTGAGTGAAGTATAATTTTGATATTGGATAAAATTGGTGTACTCAATAAATTCATTTAACCACAACGCGCACTAAGAATGCACTAAGAACACCAGCGACAACTTCGTGATCTTGGTGAAAACTTTGTGAACTTTGTGGTAAAAAGCGCACAATGATAACTGAAAATGAAATCGCTAAAATTATTTTTGAGCTTGGACTTAAAGTACATAAAAAGTTGGGCCCAGGTTTATTAGAAAGCGCTTACGAAGAGTGTTTGTATTATGAAATAAATAAGGCAGGATTGAAGGTAGAAAAGCAAAAAGCACTTCCTTTGGTCTATGATGAAATACGATTGGATGCGGGTTATAGGATTGATCTCCTGGTAGAGTACAAGTTTATCATTGAAATAAAATCTGTAGAGGCGTTGAATGATCTGCACCTTGCACAAATTCTTACTTACCTTAAACTTTCGAATTGTAAATTAGGTCTTTTAATTAACTTTAATACAGTATTGTTTAAAGACGGAGTGAAAAGGGTGATTTAATGGGTAATGCAATTTAACCACAATGTTCGCAAAGAGTTGCACAAAGGACGCTATTAAATAAGTTTGTGATCCTTGTGAAATCTTTGTAACCCTCGTGGTAAAGAAATTCTACAAGGAATATGAAACTGGGTTTGGTACTTTCAGGAGGTGGTGCGCGAGGAGTTGCTCACGTAGGCGTATTAAAAGCGTTGGATGAAATGGGAGTGAAGTTTTCAATAGCTTCTGGGACTAGCGCTGGTTCAATTGTTGCTGCGCTTTATGCATATGGATATCAGCCGGATGAAATATTTTCCATCACAAAAAATCTTTCCATTTTCAAATCTGTCAGCCCGGCCTGGACCTGGGCCGGGTTACTCAAAATGGATGGATTGAAAACCCTTTTGCACAAATACATTCCTGAAAATAATTTCAGCGCGCTGAAAATACCTTTAACTGTTGCCGCTACTGAAATCCGGAAAGGCATTGTTCACTATTTTACAGAAGGGGAGTTGGTTCCGGCAATTGTATCATCCTGTAGTATTCCTGCTATCTTTCATCCAGTCAGCTATAATGGTGGGCTATATGTAGATGGAGGCTTGTGCGATAACCTTCCTGTGCTTCCAATCCGTGACAAGTGCGATTTTGTCGTTGGCTCTCACTGCAACCACATTGGTTCTGAGTTTGATATCAGTAGTTTGAAAGTAGCTATCGAACGGAGTTTGCTAATAGCAATATCCTCCAATACATTAGTGAGTCGCCAAATGTGCGATGTATTTATTGAGCCACCCGGTATGAACCGATACAGTAGTTTGGCAGTTGGCAAAGCACAGGAGATATTTGATTACGGCTATCAATTCACTAAGCAGAACTTCCTGCCACATCATTTTCAGAAACCATCCACAGTATGACAGCTGAATTAAGTTTCCAAGCTCAAATACTTCAGGGCATACCAGATGAATTACCTGACCTTAAGGAGTTTGATCCTTCCATTAGTCACGCCCCCAGAAGAAAGGATATTTTATCAGTTGAGGAAAAAAAACTAGCCTTAAAAAATGCCTTGCGATATTTTCATCCAAAGCAGCATGCTGTATTGGCATCTGAATTTTATGAGGAACTCCAAAGTTTCGGACGTATTTATATGCACAGGTTTCGCCCGGATTACAAAATGTATGCCCGGCCAATCTCAGACTATCCATATAAGTCGCAACAAGCTGCGGCAATTATGTTAATGATTCAAAACAATCTTGATCCCGCTATAGCCCAACATCCTCATGAATTAATCACGTATGGAGGCAACGGAGCAGTCTTTCAAAATTGGGCGCAGTATTTACTCTCCATGAAATATCTCGCAACCATGAATGATGAGCAGACACTGCATGTATACTCCGGTCATCCGATGGGTTTGTTTCCCTCATCAAAAGAAGCGCCTCGAGCGGTGGTCACCAACGGCATGATGATTCCAAACTATTCTAAACAAGATGATTGGGAAAAATATAATGCGTTGGGCGTAACACAATATGGTCAGATGACTGCCGGCTCGTATATGTACATTGGCCCGCAAGGAATAGTGCATGGTACCAACATCACCATTCTAAATGCAGGAAGAAAAATATCCAAACAAGGTGAAGGACTTGCCGGAAAACTTTTTGTTACGTCAGGATTAGGTGGCATGAGCGGTGCTCAGCCTAAAGCCGGAAATATAGCAGGTTGCATTACGGTTATTGCGGAAGTAAATCGGAAAGCCACTGACAAGCGTCACGCACAAGGTTGGGTAGATGAAGTAATCGAAGACTTGAATCATTTAGTGAAGCGTGTGGTGAAAGCTAAAAAGGACAAGGAAGTGGTCTCAATCGCTTTTCAGGGAAATATTGTAGACGTATGGGAAAAATTTGATCAGGATAATATTTATATCGATTTAGGTTCTGATCAAACCTCTCTGCACAATCCATGGGCGGGTGGGTATTATCCCGCTGGTCTTTCCTATGAAGATGCAAATGAATTGATGGTAAAAAACCCCGGAAATTTTAAGAAACAGGTTCATCAATCTTTAAAAAGGCAGGTTAATTCCATTAACAATCACGTCTCAAAAGGAACTTATTTTTTTGATTATGGAAATGCGTTTTTATTAGAAGCTTCAAGGGCAGGCGCAGATGTGATGGCAAAGGATGGAATACATTTTCGCTATCCATCTTATGTACAGGACATCATGGGTCCTATGTGTTTTGATTTTGGGTTCGGCCCGTTCCGTTGGGTTTGCACATCTTGCAAGGAAGAGGACCTGGATAAAACAGATCAGATAGCAGCTGAAGTTTTAAAGGGGATATTAAAAACTGCACCGCGAGAGATTCATTCTCAGTTACAGGATAATATTAATTGGATAGAGGCAGCAAAAGGTAATAAGCTTGTTGTGGGTTCAAAAGCACGCATACTTTATGCGGATGCTGAAGGTCGCATAAAAATTGCAGAAGCATTCAACAAAGCAATTGCGGATAAAAGAATAGGGGCAGTGGTATTAGGTCGGGACCATCATGATGTTTCTGGAACAGACAGTCCTTTCCGTGAGACGTCAAATATCTATGACGGTTCTCGCTTCACAGCTGACATGGCAATACACAATGTGATTGGTGATTCTTTTAGGGGCGCAACCTGGGTTTCCATTCACAATGGTGGTGGAGTAGGCTGGGGTGAGGTAATCAACGGAGGCTTTGGTATGTTGCTGGATGGTTCAATGGAGGCAAGTCGGAAACTGAAAAACATGCTTTTCTTTGATGTCAACAATGGAATAGCCAGAAGAGCCTGGGCGCGCAATGATGAGGCCATTTACGCTATTAGTCGCGCACAAAAAGATGACGATAAATTACAAGTTATGATGCCCTATCTGACTGACCAAAAGTTGATTGATGATCTGATTCATACGTAAACCCAAATAATGCATTAGGATTTTCGAATGAATAAAATGCTGCTGGCGTGAAACTTATATTTTGATTATTCTATCAATTTAGTCTTATGTCCTTTCGACCGTAGGGAGAAATCTTATCTAATGGAATCAACTTGTCAACCAAGAGAAGATTTCTCGCCTGCCTACCGGTCAGGCCATAGCCGTCAGGCTAAGTTTTAAGTATTTGGTAATGAGATGTGTATTGA
>JBBTBZ010000006.1:30041-168149 GCA_038043425.1 Bacteroidota bacterium | reverse complement strand
TTAACCTTTCAACACCTTTATTTATAGGAACTTAGTGACTTTGAGTGAACCCTAAGTAATGATAAGTATGCCGACATCGGTTATATGAAAAAGACGGTGGCAGAAATAGTCAGCAGCGGTTTTGCATTAGCTTCCATCGACTACCGGTTTAGTACGCAAGCGGTTTTTCCTGCACAAATACAAGACTGCAACCGCGCGATTTCCTTTTTATATGACAATGCCGAAAAATATGGATTTGATAGAAATCGATTTGTTGTAATGGGTTTTTCAGCCGGAGGTCATCTGGCTTCACTGGTGGGGTTATCTAAAAACAATAATGTTGAACCCTTTTTTATGACGGGAACAACTAAGTCATTTCGCCTAAAAGCTGTGGTAGATTTTTACGGTCCGGCAGAATTGATTTTGTTTCCGGGAAACAATGACGAAAAATCTCCCGAAGCACTTTTAATCGGTGCAGCACCACTCGTGCGCCCTGATTTATCAAAAGTTGCAAGCCCTGTTACCTATGTCGATAAAAACGATCCTCCATTCTTGATTATTCATGGAGAAAAGGATGATCTGGTTTCACCAAAGCAATCACAGCTATTGAGCGCATGGCTCACGGTTGCTGGCGTTCAGAACGAACTTATTATTGTAAAGGATGCACCTCACTTCGGTGTGATGTTCGATATGGACGAAGTGAGAAATAAAGTCATGAGTTTTCTTAAGAAGCAATTGAAGTGATTCAAATTACTCCAAGTGAATTGACGATAGAACCTGTGAGCGAAACGCGACATCTAATAGTAAAATCATCACAGCGAATCTCGGCTGCTTTTCTGGAGCTGCTCGAACAGCAGTTTCCAATAGAAGATCAACATCCAATTCGCATGCGTTATGCCTCTCAGTTTGCCGACAGGCTAAACATCCATGTCAACCATTTGAACAGAGCACTCAAAGCGACCCTGAACAAAACCACCACACAAGTTATTTCTGAACGCATTCTGCAGGAAGCTAAAATTCTTTTGCATACCAGTAATTTGAGTGTGGCTGAGATTGCCTTTGTTTTGGGATTTACTGAATCAACTCATTTCAACAACTTCTTCAGAAAGCACGCGCAGATTAACCCGACAAAATTTCGTACCGTTTGATTTCTCTCATCTTATCTTTTGAATTGTAAGGGCTGTTAGCTCATTGAAAACGGCATCCAGACGGAAAATAAATTAATTCTTCAAAATCCTCATCTCAACTCTTCTATTCAGTGATCTCGCCTCGTCCGTTTTCTCCTTTGAAATCGGTTGGGTTCCACCAAACGCTTTTGTGCTAACCCGATCTTTGGCGATTCCCTTTGAAACCAAATACTTTTTAACAGCATTGACCCGTTCCTGAGACAATCTCATATTTGCTTTGGCATCTCCTTGATTATCGGTATGTCCTTCCAGTTGGATTTCAATTTTAGTATTCACTTTCATCATGGCTACCACTTCATCCAGTTCGCCAAATGATTGCGGATTGATTACTGATTTTCCCTGTGTGAAAATCAGGTGACTCAAGCGAATCGTTTGCCCGGTAGTTACAAGTTGAATATCCCGAACTATCTTGAGTTCTGTTGCTTCTTTGGGATCAACCAATATCGTTCGGGGAATAAATCCTGCAGCCTCTGCTGTCACTGAATACTTTGAGGACCCAAAAATTGAGAAAGAAAATGTACTGTCATGTACGGAGCCAAAGATGCCCCCCGTGGGATAGCTTTTGTAAGAAATTTTTGATGTGATACCTCTCCCCGATAAGGCATCGATGACTTTTCCTTGCACGATGATCTCTTGCGCCAAGGAATTGGTGATACCCACTGCCAGGAGAAAAATAAAATAGAAGTTACCCATTTCATAAAGATAAGGTATTCCACTTATCAAGACGACATAATCGCTTATCTATAACTCCAATTCAATTGAATCTCCAACCGTAAACGCTTTTGACTCTGCCTTCGCTTTACCTCTTACTTCTTTTTTTGGGCTTTCCCCGAATAGGTTTGCCTGCCCGGCTTTTTGCTTTTTCGGGAGTGGCTGTGGATTCTTTCCGTTGACTTTTGGACTTTGACTTTCGTTGATTGCTTTTGATGGTTTGTTGATTGCCTCCCCGAAGAGATTGGCCTGGCCGTCCTCCTCGAAGATTGGCTCTTGACTTGTCTCCTCTTTTTTTTTTAGAGACTGAGAACCTCTGCCGGTTTCAGTAGCCCTGCCTGCCGGTAGGCTAGGCTCAACTAACTCATTGTCATCATCACCTTCTTCAAGGCCACTATCTTCCGGCTCTTCCACCGGTTTCACTTTCGTGACCTTGTGTTGTGAAAGACGGTTTCCTAATGCCTTCCAACCTTTCACATCTATAATATCCTCAAGGTTTACTGCTTCAGTCTCTTTTTCCCTGCCCTTGCCTTTTATAACTTCAACTTCAATTTCTGGCGTATCCGATGTGGTTACATACTCCAATCGGGAGCCAATTCCTTCCGAGATAAATCCAAATTCCTTGTCAAGTGTGTTGGTCTCAATCTGAAAACGTTTCACGAAATATTGCTTACTCTCGCCATCAACATACACCGCTGAAATAGCTTTCTTGGGATTGAACTTCTCTACTAAAATTGTTTTCTCTGGCTCATAGCGATTGGTCAGTTCATAATTGGTGATCTTATACGTGCCACTTTTTGTAATTGACAATATCTGATCATCGCCATCAAACTTGCCTACGTGCTTGCCTCGCTTGTCTTTGTTTAAGCGACCGGATGCTTCATCAAACCACAGATCAAGGCCACTTAGGGTTGATCCTTTGGCTTCTTTGAAGTCAATTTTTCGTACCGGATACTTTGTGATTGTATTTCCCCGGGCCCCTCGTCCTTTTACTTCTAATTCAGAAAAATCGTAATCGAAAATTTTCTTTCGGGCCGTGCTCGACTGACTTAGTTTCACTTCCACCACTTCAGCTTCTCCATTGGGATTGGCGCTCAGGTAATGAACTTTACTGTTAGGATTTCCCTGGTCCAGGCTATATTCTTTATCCCGGATAATTGCTGGCATAGTAAAACGTTTGGCAAACGTTTTACCACTCTTTCCATCACTATAAATCATGTTATACACCATTCGTTCATCCCCTTTCTTCCATACACCCACATGCAATATATCCTTACCCATGAATACCTTCTCGCTGATCCTGCTGACTTTAACTTTCCCATCCCTGCGGATGGCGATAATGTCATCCAGCTCGGAACATTCGGTAAGGTATTCGTCTTTCTTCAATCCCCAACCAATGAAACCATCCTCGCGATTTACATAGAGTTTCTGATTGTTGGCTATTACTTCCGTTGCTGTTACGGATTGGAAACTTCTGATCTCGGTCTTGCGCTCACGCCCTTTGCCATATTTATCGAGCAGGGATTGATAGTAAGCAATGGCATAATCCGTAAGATGTTTTAGATGAAGTAGTGTGTCTTTTAATTCCTTCTCCAAATCCCGCATCGCATCATCGGCTTTGAATGAATCGAATTTAGAAATTCTCTTGATGCGGATTTCAAGTAACCGTAGGATATCATCACGCGTGATCTCCCGATAAAATTGTTTTTTGTAAGGCTTGAGTCCCTTATCCGTTGTGGTGATGACATGCTCAAAAGTCTCGCTCTCTTCAATGTCGCGGTAAATTCTTTTTTCAATGAAGATCTTTTCAAGAGACGAGAACAGGATCTTCTCCATCAATTCGGCTTTCCTGATTTCTAATTCCTGCTTAAGAAGTTTTACAGTTTGCTCAGTATTATTTTTCAGAATCTCATTGACTTTCATAAACTGAGGCTTGTCTGCAACAATCACACAGGCATTCGGTGAAATAGAAACCTCACAATCCGTAAAAGCATACAAAGCGTCTATGGCAATATCAGGTGAAAGACCTGGTTGTAACAGTATTTGAATCTCCACATCCTTGGCAGTATTGTCCACCACTTGTTTCACTTTGATCTTGCCTTTTTCACTCGCCTTTACAATGGATTCTATTAAGGATGTTGTGGTTGTACCGAACGGTATCTCCCTAATAACAAGCGTCTTTTTATCAGCGATTTCAATCTTGGCCCTGACTTTTATTTTTCCGCCACGGATGCCTTGATCGTACTCTGAGAAATCGGCAATGCCGCCTGTTAAAAAGTCAGGATAAATCTTCGGATTCTTTCCTTTCAAAGTATCAATGGAAGCCTTGATCAGTTCACAAAAGTTATGTGGAAGAATTTTAGTTGAAAGACCAACAGCAATACCTTCCACACCTTGCGCCAACAGCAATGGAAATTTTACGGGAAGGGTAACCGGTTCTTTTTTGCGTCCATCATAGGATAGTTGCCATTCGGTTGTTTGCGGATTATACACTACATCTAACGCAAACTTAGACAGTCTGGCTTCAATGTACCGCGGAGCAGCTGCACTATCGCCTGTGCGCACATCGCCCCAATTTCCCTGGGTATCAAAAAGCAATTCCTTCTGGCCCAGGTTAACGACAGCTTCGCCTATGGCCGCATCACCATGTGGGTGATACTGCATAGTATTACCGATTACATTGGCCACTTTATTGAAGCGTCCATCATCCATCTCTTTAATGGAATGGGCGATTCTCCGCTGAACAGGCTTCAACCCATCTTCAATGCGCGGAACGGCTCTCTCCAGGATTACATATGATGCGTAATCCAGAAACCAGTTTTCATAAAGTCCATCAATCGAAAGGGTATGAACTACCTCTTCATTATCACCTTCAGTTGATGATTTTTTCTTTCCTGGCTTTGTGATTTTCTTGCTCATCTTTTCTAATCTGTCATAGTGATTCCGAAGAACCAACACTAAATCTAAATTTCAATCTCTTCTGTTTTTTCTTTCTCTTCCACTACATCTAATTCAATCCTCAGATTGCCGATAATGAAATCCTGACGGTCGGGAGTGTTCTTGCCCATGTAAAACTCCAACAACTTAGCCAAGTGACTCTCCTTTGTTAGCAAAACGGGTTGTAATCGAATATTGTCGCCAATAAAAGTTCCAAATTCTTCCGGTGAGATTTCTCCCAATCCTTTGAAGCGTGTGATCTCTGGCTTGTTTCCCAACTTACTTACCGCAGCTTGCTTTTCTTCATCACTGTAGCAGTAGATGGTTTCCTTTTTGTTTCGGACCCTAAACAAAGGAGTTTCCAAAACATATACATGGTTTGCTTTTACCAAATCGGGGAAGAACTGAAGGAAGAATGTCATCAGCAAGAGACGAATGTGCATTCCATCCACATCGGCATCCGTTGCTATTATTACTTTGTTGTAGCGGAGTCCATCCAAGCCATCTTCAATGTTGAGCGCGTGTTGGAGGAGGTTAAACTCTTCATTTTCATACACCACTTTCTTGGTTAAACCATAACAATTCAAGGGCTTGCCCCTTAAGCTGAAAACAGCCTGAGTTTCTACATCCCGTGATTTCGTTATCGAACCGCTGGCAGAATCTCCTTCTGTAATAAAGACGACTGACTCCATGCCCTTTTCTCCTTTCTGATCATCGAAATGAAACCTGCAATCCCGCAATTTCTTATTGTGCAGGTTAGCTTTTTTAGCACGCTCATTTGCCAATTTCTTTATACCGGCAATTTCTTTGCGTTCTCGTTCCGATTGTAGAATTCGTTTTTGTATGGCATCGGCAGCAATTGGACTTTTATGAAGATAAATTTCAAGTTCTTTGGAAACAAAATCTCCAACAAAATTCTTTACAGATTGCCCTCCCTCCGGGGCAATGTTGATCGAACCAAGTTTCGTTTTTGTTTGCGATTCAAACACAGGCTCTTGCACACGAATGGCAATTGCTCCCAAAATACTTGCTCGTATGTCAGCCGCATCAAAATCCTTCTTAAAAAAATCACGTACTCCGCGTACAATCCCTTCGCGGAAGGCCGCTAAGTGTGTTCCACCTTGAGTGGTGTTCTGACCATTGACGAAAGAGTAGTATTCTTCTCCGTATTGGTTTCCATGCGTCAATGCAAATTCAATATCATTACCTTTGCAGTGGATTATCGGGTAGCGCATCTCCTCCGGATCAGCCTTCTGCTTCAATAAATCAAGAAGTCCATCTTTAGAATAAAATTTGCGCCCGTTATAATTGATGGTAAGGCCAGCATTAAGGAAGGCATAATTCCACATCAAGTCATCCAGGTATTCTGGAATGAAGTGATAGTTTTTAAACATCGAATTATCCGGTTCAAACTCAACGAGTGTTCCATTTTTGCCATCACTCTTGCTGACTTTGTGGTCACTGGTCAGTATTCCTTTCTTAAACTCAGCCAGTTTAGTATGGCCTTCACGGAAAGCCTGAACTTTAAAATAGTTAGACAAGGCATTGACTGCCTTTGTACCTACTCCATTCAATCCCACTGACTTTTGAAAAGCACCTGAATCGTACTTTGCTCCGGTGTTTATCTTGGAAACGACATCCACCACTTTGCCTAGTGGAATACCTCTTCCATAATCGCGAACACTTACGTGCTGGTCTGTGATCTTCACATCGATCGTCTTTCCATACCCCATCATGTGTTCATCGATGGAATTGTCGATTGTTTCCTTCACCAGCACATAGATACCATCATCTTTGGCAGAGCCATCGCCTAGCTTACCGATGTACATGCCGGGACGCAATCTTATATGCTCCCGCCAATCGAGTGATTTAATACTCGACTCATTATATTCCATTGAGTCTTTTGCCATAGCGTCTTAGAACCTCCGACCTTAAATAAAATCCAGATTAAAAAATTTGCCCGCAATGAAATCAAAGTTCACCTGATTGTCACAATGACTTTAATTTTTCAGTTTAAAAAATACGGCATCTAAAAGAAGTGAATTTTATCGAAATTTCAAGCAGCCAATGAAAATCTACAACTACAAATATCAATGAAGTTGAAAGGTATAATGTGTTGATTTTCAATTACTAGAAAGCAGGATATCCAAGTGACTATTTACTCAAAAATTTACGAGAAAGTGAATAAACGGGCCAACCAACAGCCCAAATAATGATCAGGCCGATGCTTGCGTAAATTAAAAACCCGATGTTACTGTAATCAAATCTTTCTCCACTGTTGTAAACACCTGAAAAATTGATGAGGGTGATAAAAAAGAAATTTAATGCAATGACAAAGCCATAAAACCAGGTTTTGAAATCGCTTTGCTCCTCAGTGAATAGAATACGAACAACAAAGACCAACACATTTACGAAAGCCATGACTGCCAGCATGGTGTAAAACAAAAATTCGCGAGAAACGGAAATGGGCTTTTCTCCTTCCAGTAAGGTTACCTCCTGCGGAAGGGATGCGTAAACATAAAGTAATAATACGAAAGTTGCCAAAAGTGAAAAGAACCAAACCGCTTTGAAAATTTTGTAGATCATGTTTACTAAATTTGTGGTGCAAAGTAAACGATAAAACAGTTTGAATCTCAACCCAATAGTTCTCTCCATACCGATTTTTTTCATCCTCATCGGGTTAGAACTGGCGGTAGAGCGCCTCTCCCACCGGAAACTCTATCGCTTGCCAGATGCTATTGCTAATCTAAGCTGTGGCATTACCTCACAGCTTTCAGGCTTGTTTATGCGAGTGCTGGCCATAGGCGTTTATGAAATGGTGTTCGCTAGCTTTGCTCTCTTTACGTTAGAAAAGAATTGGCTGTATTGGTTAGGCCTTTTCTTGTTAACCGACCTCGCCTACTACTGGGCACATCGCATGAGTCATGAGATTAACCTCTTCTGGGGAGGTCACGTGGTCCATCACCAGAGTGAAGAGTATAACCTGTCCGTTGCTTTGCGGCAAAGTAGCTTCCAGGTAGTGTGGACGTTTGCTTTTAGCTTACCAATAGCCCTTCTGGGATTTAATACACTGGACTTTGCCCTGATCTCTGCACTCAATACGCTGTATCAGTTTTGGATTCACACTGAGACTATTAATAAAATGGGTTGGTTTGAATATATCTTTAACACACCGTCACACCATCGTGTCCATCATGGACGCAATCCAAAGTATATTGATAAGAACCATGCAGGTTCGTTGATTATTTGGGATAAGATGTTTGCCACCTTCCAGCCTGAGGAAGAGCGACCGACCTACGGAATAACAAAACCCATTAACAGCTGGAATGCCGTATGGGCAAACTTTAGTCACTATGTTGAAATGGGTAAAGATTTGAAACGCATTCCATTCTGGGGTGACAAGATCAAGTACCTTTTTCAAAAACCCGGTTGGCTTCCGGATTATTTGGGCGGATATCGGGCGGCACCAGAGGTTGCTAAAGAACATTATAAAAAATATGAAACACCCGCACCGGTCCTAATTAATTACTATGTCTTATTTCAATTTGTATTGTGCCTGATTTGTACCGGGCTATTCTTGTTCAAGCAAGGTCAGTTCTCATTAAGCGAAAAAGCAATTGCCGCAATTCTCATCTCCATTTGGGTGGTCAATAGTGGTGTATTGTTTGAAAATAAAACCTGGGTGGTGTATTCCGAGTGGTTGCGGATAATCACCTATTCAATTTTGGTGGTTGGGGTAACAAATATTTTTTTTCTTTCTCCAATGTTTTATGGAGTTGCACTTCTATACCTGGGCACTTCGGGCATTTGGTTTTACAAAATTTCTCAACATGCGAAAGTTAATCTGGCTTAGTTTGGTTTTTTTCATTGTTCAATCATGTGGAAAGCCCTTGCCCGCCTTGGAAAATATCGACATAGAAAAATGGAAAGAAGATAAAGCTGGATGTCTCCTGGTACGTCAATCATTCCTCGATCATCTTAACCGGCAAAAGGAAAAAATAAAATCACTTTCGGAATCTGAAGTAATTGAGTTGTTGGGAAGGCCCGATAAAAACGAGCTCCTCAAGCGCAATCAGAAGTTCTTCTATTATTATCTCGAGCCAGGACCTGTCTGTGGCAAAAAAGAGGTTGCATTTAAAAAGTTAATGATCCGATTTAATGCCATTGGACTTGCAAAAGAGGTTTCGATCGAATAAAACTCAGGGGCTTAGATTCAGCTCTGCAGGTTTCTAACCTTTGATTTTGATGACTTGGTCCGCCAGTTATCTTTGTAAATAAAACAACGGAATCTCAATGAAAAATATTGCAGTTATTGGTTCGGGTACTATGGGCAATGGCATTGCCCACGTTTTTGCGCAAGCGGGTTTTCTTGTTTCAATCATTGACATCTCGGAAGATGCACTTCATAAAGCCATCGCCACCATTGAAAAAAACTTAAGCCGTCAAGTTGAGAAAGGAAGTATAACAGTAGAAGTAAAAAAGCTGGCGCTTGCCAATATTAGCGCAACTACGTTCATGAAAGAAGGCGTAGCCCAAGCCGATCTCGTGATAGAGGCTGCTACAGAAAATCCCGATTTCAAACTTAAGATTTTCAAAGAATTGGATGAGAGTAAAAAGCCTGAAGCCATTCTGGCGACTAATACATCCTCCATTTCAATAACTAAAATCGCCTCTGTAACCAAAAGCCCCGATAAAGTAATTGGCATGCATTTCATGAATCCGGTACCCGTTATGAAATTAGTGGAAGTCATCAGAGGATACAGCACCAGCCAAGAAGTGACCAAAACCATAATGGAACTTTCAAAAAAGCTAGGTAAGATTCCAGTTGAAGTAAACGACTACCCTGGTTTTATTGCCAATCGCATACTTATGCCCATGATCAATGAGGCCATTTATTCACTTTATGAGGGAGTGGCCGGTGTTGAAGAAATTGATACGGTAATGAAACTAGGAATGGCGCATCCTATGGGGCCACTCCAACTGGCGGATTTTATTGGATTAGATGTTTGCCTTTCCATTTTAGATGTTCTGCATACCGGCTTCGGCAATCCCAAATATTCTCCTTGTCCACTATTGGTGAACATGGTGCAAGCAGGTCATAAGGGTGTAAAGAGTGGAAATGGATTTTATCAATATCTTGCCGGCAGCAAAGAATTGGTGCTAGCAGAGAGATTCAAAGGCAGGACCTAGGCGATAGAGCTTGGGTTAACACCCATGCCTAATGTCCAAGTCAAAATTCTTTTATTTCTTCAACAAATCCCTGATTTCTGTAAGAAGGACAACATCAGCTGGCAGTGGAGCTGGTGCGGCAGGTGCCGCAGTTTCTTTCTTCTTAGAAGCGTTCAATCCTTTTACAATCAAAAAGAGTACGAAAGCTACAATCAAAAAGTTGATAGTAGCCCCTATGAACTTCCCGTATTTTACGGCTCCCAAAATGGTAAGATCCTCCAGTCTGCTTAGTTGAGCTGCATCAAGAGCAGGTTTTAGGAGCAATGGCGTGATTACATCGTTAATGAGAGAATTCACAATAGTTCCGAATGCGGCACCGATAATAACACCGACTGCCAGATCTACAACATTGCCGCGCATGGCAAAGGCCTTAAATTCTTTGAGCATATAAGTTAGGTTAATGGTTCGATTTCAAAACTAAGGTTTCATAAGAAAAGAACAACTTGTATCATGAGAGAGTGATGTATTTCGTTATTGAACAACCTTAAGTTGATTTCTCAACCCTCTGAAGCCAACTAATTCTAAACCCGTGTGACCGATGAACATCTTTGCCTGAATTTTGATTGGTATTTTATTAGCGTCATCGGAAATCCAGACGCTTATCGCATTCTCGCCATTAAATAACTTATTGTCAGGCATAATGGGTACCATAATGTGGCAGGGTATTTTTCCTATTCTGGTGGAGATCGTTTCCTTGCCTTTGTATATGATTTTAAGTTTATACGAAGTGTCTTCGAAAAAGCCGGAAATTGCGACTGTATCGCCTACTTTAATCTTTTTGAAATCAAAAAACCGCATCTGAATAAATCCACCTACCAAGTCAGTGGCATTGTCAGGAATGTCAAAAACATTCACATTCTCATATACCCCTGTTTCCTTATTCATAACCTGAACCCGGGCCTTTTTCTGGTTGTGATCAAAATTCACCAATTCATCCTTGCGGTATTTGTTTTCTTTAATTTTTCGATACGAAACATGTGTAATCATGGAAGAGGTATCAATATATGCACCCCAATTATCCTTTACATCATAAAGCCAGGTAATGCCCGTTGTCTCACCGTAAGCATCAATCTTAAAGCAAGGTCTTGAACTAATATTGTAACTCTTCGCATCCACTTTTGTGATTGCTTTTCCAACCGTGATTCCTAAAAAGCTCACCCGGTAATCTAACTGCTCCCCTTTGGTGAAACTTTCATTTTTAATAACAGGATGTACCTTTTGTTTTTCTCCAGAAAAACTGCAAAGCAGCAGACCTATTACCCATCCGAAAATCAGTTTCTTCATTGTGTACAAAAATAATTCATTAGAATCTAACAGTCAAAGTATGTGCCAAGCCCTGACTTCGGTTGAGGTTTAGTCCAAAACAAGGTACAATAGAACTATACTAAACCATTTAGATGCTATGCCGAAACATTATTTTCACGTAAGGCATCGTTCAAGGATGTCTTCTTATCAGTACTTTCCTTCCTGGTGCCTATGATCAGGGCACATGGAACATGATATTCGCCTGCCGGAAACTTTTTGGAATACGAACCTGGTATCACAACGGATCGATCGGGTACATAACCTTTATATTCAATTGGAGTTGCCCCTGTTACATCAATTACTTTTGAACTTCCTGTCAATACCACGTTTGCACCTAATACTGCTTCTTTTCCGATTCTCACTCCTTCTACGACAATACACCGTGATCCAATAAATGCGTTATCCTCAATAATAACTGGCGCAGCCTGAACCGGCTCGAGTACTCCGCCTATTCCAACGCCTCCGCTTAAATGAACATTCTTTCCAATCTGTGCGCAACTTCCAACTGTAGCCCAGGTGTCCACCATGGTACCTTCTCCCACATAGGCACCTATGTTCACGTACGAGGGCATCATAATAACACCTTTACTTAAATATGATCCATAGCGTGCAATGGCATGCGGCACAACTCGAACGCCCAATTCTTTATAATTTCCCTTCAAAGGAATTTTATCATAGAACTCAAAAGGACCTACTTCTATTGTCTCCATTTGTTGAATTGGAAAATAGAGGATCACAGCCTTCTTGATCCATTCATTCACTTTCCAGTTTGAGACATCCCTACGGGCAGGCAATGTAAGAGGCTCGGCAACTCGTACTTTTCCCTTGTCCAGCAATTCAACTACTTGGCGGATGCCGGATTTTACCTCCTCCTTCTTTAATAGCTCACGATCAAGCCATGCGTTTTCAATCAGTTCCTTCAGTTCCATTTTTAGTCTTACTTTTAAATCGGATCGCAATAATAAATGAAAAAACGAACAATAGTCATCGCTTCAGTTTTAAAACCGGTAGATGACACCAGGATGTTCGAAAAATTCGGCATTAGTCTAAGTGAATCCGGAAACTATAAAATTGTAATTATTGGATACCCATCCAGGGCAAAGCCAGCTTATCCCAATATTGATTTCATTGCGCTTAAACCATTCAGGAGGCTCAGCTTAAAAAGGCTGGTAGCTCCTATTAAAGTTCTTCTAATACTATCTAAAGTAAAACATGATATACTTATCATCAATACCCATGAATTAGTGATAGTTGCAATACTAAACAGAATATTATTTGGGGGTAAGATTCTCTATGATATCCAGGAGAATTACTACCGAAATATTCTCCATACAGATGCATTTCCAATTTTGATAAGGCCATTTGTGGCATTATTGGTCCGAGCTAAAGAGATGGTCTCCGCTCCTTTCTTTCACTGGTTTCTTCTGGCCGAAAAAGGCTATACTAAAGAGTTCAGCTTTCCTGGAAAAAAGTTTACTATCCTCGAGAATAAACCGAGGGTTCCCGTCCCTTTCACCCGGGTAAAAAAACAAGAGAAAACGCAACTTCTTTTCAGTGGCACCTTGGGTGAAAGCACCGGGATTTTTCAGGCTATAGCATTAACAAAAAGTCTACACCATCTGGATTCAACCATAACGCTTCGGATTATTGGTTATGCTGCCCGTTATGAAACTTACTTGAGGATACAAGAGGTAATAAGGGGATGTGACTTCATAACCTTGGCCGGTGGAGATTACCTTGTACCTCATTCTGAAGTCATGACTGCCATTCTGGAAGCCGACTTTGGCATAGTCTTCTACCCACTGTCCCCTCACACTCAAAGCTCCATGCCAACAAAGCTCTATGAATATGTAGCCACCAGACTTCCTATTCTGCTTCAAGATCACAAGGCCTGGGTTGAATTCTGTAGTCCTTATCCTGCTGCGATAGTTTTGACGAAGACCTTAAGTCCAGCTGAACTACTTTTTAAAATGCAGTCCGAACATTTCTATTCAATTATACCTTCCAATGTATCCTGGATCTCAGAAGAAGCGAAACTCATAGATCTCCTCATTAAGATTTGAATCTAAATTATTTTTTAGGTTAGTCTAAATTTAATATCTTTGCCAATAACCTCATGCGCTATGCTCAGTCTTACGGAAGAGAATTATCTCAAAGCCATTTACCATCTGTCTGAAGGTGGTACAAAATCAGTTCTGACCAATGAATTAGCAGAAGCGATGAGTACCAAAGCGGCATCTGTAACTGATATGATCAAAAAACTCTCACTTAAAGATGTCATCAGCTATGAAAAGTATTATGGGGTTAATGTGACGGCCACTGGCAAAACGGAAGCACTTTCGGTGATTCGAAAGCACCGGCTTTGGGAAACTTTCTTAGTTCAAAAACTTGGCTTTACTTGGGACGAGGTGCATGAAGTAGCCGAACAACTTGAACACATACGCTCAATCCACTTAATAGATAAACTGGATGAGTTCCTTGGCTTTCCAAAGGTTGATCCGCATGGGGATCCTATTCCGGATGGAAAAGGAAAAATCAAAGCACAACCACAGGTTTCGCTAGATCAACTCAAGGAGGGATATCAGGGGACAATCACAGCCGTCAAAGATTCTGACTCCAACCTGCTGAAATACCTTGATAAGATTGGGGCAAAGCCAGGAAAAAAAATTAAAGTGACAGGGAAAGAAGAATATGACGAATCTATGGAGATCCAAATCGATGAAAAAAAAGTATTCATTTCGAAAGATGTGTCAAAAAACATTTTAGTAACACAATAGCCCAATCCATGGATGCCCATAGTGCAATCAATAGAAAATCTTTGAGCGAAGTGAACGCTTCAGTGAATACCAACCAGAGGGGCTGGAGGAAGCTCTTTGCTTTCATGGGACCGGCCTACCTGGTAAGTGTGGGGTATATGGACCCTGGCAACTGGGCAACAGATATTGCGGGTGGTAGCAAGTTTGGTTATACATTGATCTGGGTTCTTTTGATGTCAAACTTAATGGCCCTTTTGCTGCAAAGTTTAAGCGCCAGACTTGGTGTGGTACGACAATTGGATTTGGCGCAAGCCTCGCGGGCTACTTTCCCGCCTATAGTAAATTTTACGTTGTGGATTTTGGCGGAATTAGCCATCGCGGCATGTGATCTTGCCGAGGTCCTTGGAATGGCAATTGGTCTTCAACTATTATTCGGCCTGCCTTTAGTTTGGGGTGTAAGCTTAACCGTTTTGGATACCCTCCTTTTGTTAGTCTTGCAAAACTATGGCATAAGAAAGATAGAAGCATTCATTATTGCTTTGGTAGCAATCATAGGTGTGGCCTTTCTGGTCGAAATGATATTGGTAAAACCTGCCCTGGGAGAACTTGCTATTGGATTTGTTCCTTCTATTCCAAATGATGTGGCACTATACATTGCCATTGGAATTATCGGGGCTACTGTGATGCCTCACAATTTATATCTTCACTCTTCCCTCGTACAAACCCGTAGGTTTGATTCCTCAGAAAAAGGGATATGGACTGCCATCAAATATAACTTTATAGATTCGGCAATCGCGCTGAATGCCGCCTTCTTTGTCAACTCCGCCATTCTCATTCTGGCAGCGTCAACGTTTTTTAAAGCAGGTCTTCATGAAGTAAGTGATATTCAGGACGCTTATAAATTCTTGGCGCCATTAACAGGCACTGAATTAGCTCCATTCCTATTCGGCATAGCCTTAATTGCGGCCGGGCAAAGTTCAACCATTACAGGAACGTTAGCAGGCCAGATTGTGATGGAAGGTTACTTGAATTTGCGAATTGCACCCTGGCTTCGCAGGCTCATTACCCGATTGATTGCGATTATTCCTGCCTACATTGTTATCCTGATTTATGGGGAGCGCCAAACCGGTGCATTGCTTGTGTTTAGTCAGGTGGTGTTAAGCCTTCAGTTAGGGTTTGCCATTATCCCATTAATTCACTTCACAAGTGATAAGAAAAAGATGGGTATTTTTGCAATCAACTTGTGGACAAGGATAGCGGCA
This sequence comes from Bacteroidota bacterium, assembly GCA_038043425.1. Classification (GTDB taxonomy): domain Bacteria; phylum Bacteroidota; class Bacteroidia; order Cytophagales; family Cyclobacteriaceae; genus ELB16-189. The sequence continues at coordinate 152,783 of JBBTBZ010000006.1, read as the reverse complement.
TGGGTGGTAGCCACCATTATTGTAACTCTTAATGTAAAACTGGTTTTCCAGGAAGTAACAGGTTGGATGGTAGCGGCTGGAGAAAACGAATGGATCATATGGTATACAGTCGTCCCTGTTTGTTTGAGCGCATTGCTATTATTACTTTATATCACCATCAAACCTGTTATGGATAGACGTTATGCGGAACGCGAAGCGAAAGTACCTCATGGTACGGCTGCCGTTCTTAATATTTCAGAGAAACCTCTTTACAATCGCGTGGCTGTCTGCATCGATTTTTCTGAGATTGATTCTCTTACTATTCGAAGCGCCCTTTCGCAAGGTGGTGAAAAGGCCAACTATTTATTGATACATGTTGTTGAAACGGCCGGTGCCATAGTTTATGGAAGTGAAATTGCTGACCATGAGTCAAGTGAAGATGCCCATGCCTTGCAGCAGTATATGAAACAATTGCAAGAGAAAAACTTTCAGGTAGAAATGAGAATTGGATATGGAAATCCCAAGAAGAACATACCAAAATTTGTGAATGAATTTAACGCAGACCTTTTGGTGATGGGCGCACATGGTCATAAATTAATTAAAGACCTTATTTTCGGAACCACAGTGGATACAGTACGACATCGCGTAAATATTCCGGTGCTTATTGTCAAAAAGAAATAACCTTGAAATCCAAAAATGGTAAACCATAATTTTAATGCAATCAAAAATCCCTGCGCGTCAACCTTTTAAAAATCATGACGACACAATTGTTGCGTTGGCAACAGTACAGGGCGTAAGTGCACTTGCCGTCATACGCCTTTCAGGGGAAGATGCGATCAAGATCACACAGTTGGCATTCACAGGTAAAACGCTGGAGGAGCAACCCTCTCACACCATTCATTTTGGCGCCATTAAGGATGGGGAAAAAACAATCGATGAAGTATTAGTCTCCGTATTTAAAGAGCCAAATTCCTTTACACATGAAAATGCAGTAGAGATCTCCTGCCATGGTTCACCCATCATTATAAAAGAAATAATCAAAACACTTTTAAAAAATGGGGCGAGGCTTGCCCAGCCTGGCGAATTTACAAAGCGTGCTTTTTTGAACGGCCGTTTTGATCTCGCCCAGGCCGAGGCTGTTGCGGATTTGATCCATGCCGAAACTGACAATGCACGGCAGGCAGCACTAAATCAAATGCGTGGTGGGTTCTCCATGGAAATTAAAAAGCTTCGCCAAGAGCTCATTCACTTTGCTTCCCTGGTTGAACTTGAACTGGATTTTGGCGAAGAAGATGTTGAGTTTGCCAAACGTGATGACCTTAAAAAGTTAGTTCTAAAAATTCAATCGCACCTTCAGCCACTTATTCAATCCTTTGACCAGGGCAATGTGATAAAAAACGGAGTACCAACGGTTATAGCCGGTAAGCCAAATGCAGGAAAGTCAACGTTGCTTAACACATTACTGAACGAAGAGCGAGCCATAGTATCACACCTTCCGGGCACAACACGTGATTCCATTGAAGACGAGATAATACTGGGTGGCATCGCCTTTCGCTTTATAGATACAGCAGGCTTGCGCCACACCCAAGATGAAGTTGAAGCCCTCGGTATTGGGCGGACTCGAGAAAAAATGAAACAGGCCGCATTGATCTTGTATATGTTCGATCTGTCGCAGACCAATTCTACTGAAATCAGACAGGAAGAAGAAGAACTAAAACTCCTCGGTGTCCCTTATATTAAGGTGGGTAATAAAATAGACAAAGCAAATCGGTTTATACTTAGAAGCCTTGAAAATCAGAATTTTGTAATGATATCAGCTGCGGAGAAGACAAATATTCAAGACTTGAAAGACCAAATCTTATCACACTTTCACATCAACAAAGTAAAGCAAGGCGATGTTCTGGTTACTAACTTGCGACACTATCAAAATCTGATCTTTACTCGTGACTCTTTAGATCGGGTTTTAACTGGCATGGATAGTGGTGTTACAGGTGATTTTCTTGCGATGGACATCCGGCAATCATTGCATTATCTTGGTGAGATAACAGGCGAGATCACAACAGACGACTTGCTTGAAAATATTTTCTCGAAGTTTTGCATAGGAAAGTAACCTGCCAAATCAACCAACTTGGTGACTTTTTATTTCGCGAATATTTTACCTTCGTTGGTACCTTGTCGTGTGAGGTTCAAAATTTAGAGGTTAAGCAAACAATTATACATACCCTGCTAAAACAAAAAGTAAATGCAGGCATAGGAGCAAAGACTTCAAAATAGACATGTAGAATTATGAATCCCAATGGTAACATTGCAAAGATTTGGACGTTTTAAAAACAAATTGACAGGTATATCGTCTGGCTGTCAATGCGTTTTTTGGTGACTTTTTTAAGGTTTTTATAATTACTGGTTACACGTCAAGGAAAAGGACTGGTTTTTGATGCCATTATTTTGTTACTTTTGAAGCGCTCTAAACTAGTTGCACTTTCTTAACCTGATTTGATGGCAGTTTCTTTGACTCAAAAAAGAGGCATTTGCTATGTAGAAAAATGTTAATTAAAATTAACTTTTTACCACCACTAAAATGACAACAACTACCTACGCTCACAATCGGGTGACCAATCCCGTTGAGGAATTATTGGTCAATTTCACCTACGTGGTGATATCCGTTTTTAGGTACATCGAACGTTTACCAACGATAGTGATGTGGGCGGTAGGATTATTTTTACTAATCACTTTCGGTCTTATTTTCACAATCGTTTTTTATTTGCCCATGTTGTGGGCCAGACACAGTACAAAAAACCAAATGAATTCATTGATTGCCTCGATTGATAAGATGAGCGAACGCGATGCAATGGAATTACATGCCGCAGTAGAACCCTTACGTTTACGGTTGGAAGATATTTTACGCAATGGCACATCGTTTTACGTTTTTAAGCCCATCATGAATGAACTTAGAAAAACTTCTTATGAATTTTTGAAAGCAGAAGAGGCACTTTTTAATAAAGCGTACCCTAACGCTAACGTGCCATTAACCAAAGAACAGGAACGCGAATTGGTGACTGTATTTAAAAGCTGGAAAGAAGATTGGGAGGATGAAAAAATGAATGTGTACAATTAGTTGTTGCGCATTCGATGTATAAGGTTGGCGATGTAGTTTTTTGTCGGTTTCCTTACCGCGAAGATCCCACACAGTTCACGAATAGGCCAGCATTGGTGATGAAAGTTCTAAATCAAGGAACGTATTACATGCTTGCTCAAATAACTTCTACCGACAGAAGAAATAGCCAGTTAATTGGTTATTGGGTGGAGCAAAAATCAAAGGAAAATTTCAGCATGAATTTGAAAACTGATTCGTTCATCAATCTTTCAAATATTTTGAAAGCGCCATCCCATTCTTTAGTCAGGCTGCTAGGCAAATGCCCCATAATGCCTGCACTGGAAAAATTGTGCAAAGATTCTAATATCAAATACTAAAAAAACCACGTGTTTTTTGCGATAAACTGAAGAAGCGCATTCATTTTCAAATCCCTGATGCGCTTGCATTTTTCTCAAGGTCACTCTTTATACGGCCTACCTCCCAGTCCTACATTTGTTTGAGATTCGTCAAGCATACATTGCCTCAGCAAAGTACTTAGTATCCACACAGCCATTTGGTGATCCTTATCTCCCGAGTTTTCTTGGTGGGATCCAACGACATCAATACCGAGCAGTAAAGCTTTTTGAATACGCAATAAGTGTTCTCCTGAAAATTCGAAGACTATCTTTGTTTCCCCGTCTTCAAACCTTGACCATAAGTATTTTGGGTTTCGTTACTGATTTGTACCTCAGACTTTAAAACCTTACCCATAGCTATCAAAAAAAGGATTATTATATTTTGCATCGGAAAGTAAACAACCGAATCAAACTGAGAAGTAACCTAACTCAATTTTTTTGGGGGATTTACAACCATGGCGTCATCAGAAATTCAGTTTGCCTTCTTTTGGTTCTTTGAACGCGTCACAAGTCTCCAGATACTGCTCCATTTCATTTATACTTTCCTGGTTCAAGGTGGAGCTGAATTCATATGCTCTCCTCATCATCCTGATATAGGGGTCGGCAATTCGTTGTCTTGTCAGTTTTATTAAGGCGCCCGTATAATCGTCACGGTAAACGGTTGGGATAATAATTTTGGATAACCCTTTTGAAGAAAGTTCCGCATTCATCATCACTCTTGCTATCCGGCCGTTTCCATCCAGGAACGGATGTACTTCACTTACGAGGAACATCATGTAAACAGCTTTTGCAAATGGGTCTTTCAATAACGTATACCAATCAAAGCCTTTTTTCAACGTACCATTAACCAAACTCCAGTCTACAAATTCAGTATTACCCGCTCTGTTGTTTCTGTCTTTAAACTCGCCTGGCTTTTTTGATTTACGCGTGGATAAAAGAACTGCGTGTCTGCTCCGCATCAGATCAAGAAACTCATTTGCTTTGACAGGACAAATAGCCATTTCATTTTTGTCCGATACGATGCGGTACGTTCCAAGTATGTCATGTGAATCCTCATCCCTGGTGGGCATGGGTGTTTCTGTTAATATTATTTCTTTGGCTTCGCTTACTGTAAACTCGGTACCTTCAATGTAGTTTGAAAAGTAGCCTTCAAAAAAGGCTAATGTCTTATACCCATTTATCGAGGCTGATACTTTGTGTTCGGGAAAAACTTTCCCGGCCAGTTCTTCATATAAACTTTCAAATAATTTTATCCGGTCAGGATCAAAAGGTTCTCCCATTGAGCGCGCCACTGCTACTGGAGATGTTAATTTCTTTGATTTGCCAGTAGCCAAAAGATCACTAATCAATTGATTCAACTTTTTGAATTCCTTTTGCATTTTCAAAGAATTGGAAATTTCCCTCGCCTTATCGCGTATTGTATTCAAACCTTGTTCACCCCTCGCTCTTATGATTGTGTCAAGCTTCTCTTCAATTTCCGAAACCGATAAACTTTTTGATTCCGCACCACCTTTTCTTGTCTCCTGCAGGCTCTCCAGAAATGCCCTGGCTTCCTGCGAAGCATAGAGGTTTTCAAAAAATGGATTATCTCCTTCTATCCTTTCGTAGCCCTTTAGCAAGTGGACCTTTAAACCTGGTAACTGAACATTGGAAGGATACGAATAGGTAAGGAAAATATGGCCTGCGGAAGTTGGTTTAAATTCGAGAGCACTACGGTGGCTTAAGATGGCATCGGGGTATAAGTGAGCCAAAATCCGGTACCAATTTCTCTTTATAATGATAGCCGGATCTTCATGCAGATTTGAAGTGTAAATTCTGGAAGCAATTTTTCTGATTAATTTCTCCTTCAAAAGGTGTGTGATTCGCCTTGATTCGCTCTTTTCTGAGGATGCGAAAATGATTTCCTGAATCTTGGAAGGGGAAATTTTTCCCATTAAGTCAGTATTTTTTATTCAATTTGGTTAAAATTTAAGACTAAGTAACGTTTTATGGTTAAAATTTCATATAACAGTCAGAAATCATAAGAATTTGGGAAAAATATCAGATTAAATGAATACCCTCTGATTTGATTTATAATTTTTCATGACTATCCGGAATAGAGTTTGAAAAAAGCAAAAGGCGCCCCGACCTTTGGCCTGCAAATTTTCAAATACAATGGGCTATTCAAAACGTACAAAAAATAACCGGAAGCCGCTTATCCGTCAGGTTTTGGATTTAATACCACGGCATATCTTGATGCGCTGCATCCAGGATCATCGCAGCGACAAAGGATGCCATCGGTATATGACCGAGGACCGATTGGTGGCTTTAACTTTCGGACAACTGAACCGCCACAATTAGGTGATGGTACGATAATTTATAATCCTTTTTGCCTTCAATCCGCGCTTTGAGTTTTTTTTGTTCGCTACAAATTTTCAGTACGGAGGTCGTTTCAGTCATTAAGGATTTTTCCATTATTCTTGATAAAGAATTTCAGGAGGCACCCTATTTGTACATCGGATTAATAGACCCTTATTACTAGCCTTGTTTGCAACTAATTACTTTCTGTATTGGGACGTATTAATTAATTAGGTTCATCGACTTTGGGCGAGAGCAATCTAAAACTCGACTTTTTGCGACTTAACGATTAAAACATCATTCTAACCTGGACATTACAATTCTATGCCGGTGATGTCGTTAACTTTCCATTAAGCAGCCATGTAGGAATGAATGTTAAGGTAGTGGGTCTTGGTCATGTATCCCTGAAAGTTAGTGGAGCCATCATACTTGCTCAAGATCTATGAGGATTGGCTTATTGGCCTTTTTCATTATTGCCTTTCTATGTAGCTCATGCGTTAAACGGCCATTCACTCCGGTTAATGTAGGCCGCGAACACGGCAACCCAACGTTGCCCTGGGTTCTATCTCATCTTCCTGAAAAGAATCAATGGGCTTTAAGCAGAACAGGCCACCACAATTTCATTCAGAAAATAGTGTGCTTTGACTATGTATGCAGAAGAATGATAGGGCGGAGAAAAGCATTAATGGCTATAAGTTTTGAGAAATTTCAAAAACAAATTAGAAAAAATGCAAAGAAAGGGCTCTACAAAAAAGCTACCCCTTCAATCAAGCATGTTAAGACAGATACAATTCTGTTGGGTAATGAGCCCGAACAAATTGCAACTAAGGAGCCAATACATTCATCCGAAGCTCCGATTCTAAAGGCCGATAGCCTGATTATATTGAATGAATTCTTGTTTGAGACGAACAGCCATGAGTTGAAAGTCGAGCATTTTTCTGCATTGGATTCTATTGGTAAGTTTCTACAGGCCCACCCTACTCTTGAGGTTCTAGTTTCAGGTCATACAGATAATATTGGAAACGAACGTCATAACGTGACACTATCTGCGCGGAGGGCTGAGACAGTTTCTGAGTACTTAATTGACAAGGGTGCCTTGTATGATAGGGTAACCTTCGAGGGATTTGGCAGTTCCAAGCCCATCGCTGGAAATGAAACGGAGGAAGGCAGAAGGAAGAACAGGCGTGTTGAAATTCTTATTCGCAACCCGGTAAAAAAATGAAAAAAAATTAGAAATTCACAATTTCAATGAAATCTGGTTTGGCACACACAAGGAGTACGATAAAATAAATACATAATCCTTTGAATTTGATCCTCGAATTTTAAACTACAAAGCAAAATGAAAATGAACTGGAAAGTAATAAAAACCGAAGCATCCTATCAAAAAGCCATTAGTAGAACAATTGCAATTTTTCAGGCTAAAGAACACACGCCAGAAGCAGAGGAATTGGCCTTACTGCTGGTATTGGTAAAGGATTATGAAGATAAACACATACACCTGCCAGAGGTAAACCCAATTGAGGTAATAAAGCTAAAAATGGAAGAGCGTGGTATGAAAGCCAAAGACCTTGAACCCATTATTGGCAGGAAAGGACACGTTTCGTCTATTCTCTCAGGGCGAAGGGAAATAACCCTAAAAATAGCACAACGGTTAAGGGATTATTTTCAACTGCCAGCAGAAATATTTTTTCCTCCGTGTTAACAAATCCGGATTTGAAAGTTTAGAGGATTTAAAATTGAAAAAAGAAAGGTTTTTACTCCCTTCATTTTTCAATTCAACTGCTTCAGACATTGCGCTTTTCTTTGCATCACTCTTATAAGGCCTACCTCCTATACCTTCATTTTGTTTGCGACTCATCCAATAACCCTTCTAAAACCAAATTCTTATGTTTTGTATCGGGAACTTGGAACACTGATTAAGGAAAATGAAAGAGTTGAAACATGACCTTTGTCATATTTCGTATACGTCCGGTTTTATACATTTAATAATGTTAACTTAGTTGCGTAACCGTTAAATATGCTTTCTGGATTATTCACAAACCTATTACTCGCACTTATTTTCGGAGCCACAATTGGTTTGGAACGCGAGAGCAGCCAGCATGGTGAATCCAGCGCAGGCGCAGTTGGTGGCATTCGCACGTTTTCGCTCATTTCCTTATTAGGGGCATTGGCCGGTATTTTGTTTAAACACGACTATTCTGCTTTGGCCCTATGTATGGTCGCTGGGTTCTTGATCTTTTTGATTTCTTTTTATGTCGTAGAATCTTCTACTACTAAACGTTTCGGGATAACAAGTGAATTATCGGCCTTTGCAACTTTTTTCATCGGCCTGTTGGTGCTGATCGATATTATTCCTTTGCAAATTACAGTTGCCATCTTTGTTACGTTAATATTTGTCATGTCTCTGAAATCCAGAACCACACAGTTGGTAGCGGGTATTTCGAAGAATGAAGTCCAATCCTTTATCAGTTATGCAATTATTGCCCTGGTGGCGTTACCCGTCTTACCGGATTATTCTTACAAGCTAAAAGACATGGTTTTTTTACATGAGATCATGAAAGGATTTAATGTGGAATTGGGACAATTTGATACGTTGGATTTAATCAATCCCAGGAAGATATGGATGGTGGTGGTTCTGATAACCGGCATTGATGTTTTTGGATATGTTTTAGGTAGGATTGTTGGTAATAAAAGTGGCTTTGCATTAACCAGTTTTATGGCCGGGTTTGTTTCCTCCACTTCCGCCACTCAATCATTGGCACAAAGGAGCAAGAAAACCAGTTTTATTAACCATTTGGTAGGGGCCGCGGTATTAGCCAACCTTGCCAGTTTCTTACAAATATTTCTATTGATCGGGCCATTGAACCCAAAGTGGTTGATCTCTATCACTCCCAGTATTTTACTCATGATACTTACAGCTGGCTTAATTTCATTTATTTTCTTTAAGAAAAAGGAACCGAAGGAAGAGGAAGGTGCCCAGGAAAAAAAATCAGAAAACATATTTTCGTTGATGCCTGCATTGAAGTTTGCCGGAATCTTGATTGTCATTAAAATAGTTACAAAAATTTGTTTAATTGTATTTGGACAATCTGGTTTTATTATCAGCTCAGTCATCGCTTCATTTGCTGGTATTGATGCCATCATCGTGAACCTGGCGGATATGGCAGGGCATACTATCACCTATAAGTTTGCCTTCGTTACATTCTTAGTTATTAATGCTACCAATTTATTAAGTAAGTCGCTCTATTCTTATCTTCAAGGGAATAGTCAATTCGCTTTGAAATTTTTGGTATCCGTACTAACCATTGCCGCTGTCAGCTCCATCTGGCTAATTTTTATCTAGTTGCATTGGAAATCAGTGCATAGTAATAATCAGGGTTGATTTATTATGTATCAAATGGAAAGAGTGAAAACCAGCAGCAATGCAGTAGAGATTCTAAGAAAATTCAGAGCTTAACCTCAAATACAAATTCACCCGAGCCTACCCGAATTAGTGCATATCCATTTTCGTAGGCATCGGGTTTTACCTCTTTTTCCTTTTCCATGATCAAAGAATTCTCCATGCACTTAATCCAAACCTCGGATGTGGTGTTGGCCGGAATGGAAACTCGCAAGGTATATTTTCCGTTTTCTATCTTCCAATCGCTTCCAATTTTTCCACGAACAGAATGATAACTTCCCTTTGCCCAGGTAAGATCACCAGCGGGTTGAGGCTTGATCACTATTTTTTCAAAACCTGGAGCAGCAGGATTTATCCCTAATAAAGATCGGTAAAACCATTCGTCAACTGAACCAAACATCGGGTGGTTTTGCGAGTAAACATTATCCGATCCTTTCCAATTTTCCCACAGCGTAGTGGCCCCATTCGAAAGCATGTAACCCCAACCTGGGTAACCGCGCTGATTGGCAATGGTATAGGCCAATTCGTTATTGTTCGTTTGACGTAGCACATCAAACATCATCATCACACCAAAAATACCCGATGATATATGGTTTTGATAACGCTTGAATTCATTCATTAATATTTCAAACGTTAATTCTTTTTCCGGTGATACATCATACCACAATGCGAATAGCTGGGCAGACTGTGTGGCATTATCAAACCGACCAGTGTTAGGAACTAAATACTTTTGTACAATCAGTTCCTTGATTTGCTCTGCCAATTTTGTAAAAGCAACCTTATCCTCCCGTTTATCCAGAATAGTAGCAAACTCAGCCGCTAATAAGGCATGATGGTAATAGAATGCCGAAGCCGAAAACGCTTCGGGCCTTGGATCAAGCGCCTCGTGATCACTGATATCCCAATGAAATAATCCATCAACTGAATTCGCTTGAAGAAATTCCATTTGTTTTTTAATAGCTGGAAAATGGTCTTCAATGATTTTCTTGTCACCATAAAAAGTAAAGAGCTGTTTTTGCAGATAAGGAAAGGCAAGTTGCCATCCGAGAGGTCCAGAGTTTCCTCCGTAACCCCGATCAGCAATGCCTACAAAAGGTGCTGTTTCTGTAATGCCTCCATCTGGCTGCTGTTCATCAGCAAAGTCGCTAACTGCTTTGCGATAAAAACTGGCCATGTCAAAATTGTAGTTGAATGAATTACACGTTGCTGTAATATCAGCTCCGTAGCCAAATTTCTCACGGCCCGGGCAATCACTCTGCACGCTAAAGACATTACTCAGGAACGTCCAGTTGATAACGGAATGTAATTGATTAAACATTTCATTGGAGCAAGTGAAGTCACCAGTAGAAGCCAAGTCTGTATTCATTCGCAAACCTTCAATTGAATTAAGGTCAGGCTTCCCAGGCCACCCTGTGATTTCCACATAACGAAAACCATGGAACGTAAAGCGAGGAGCCCATACTTCGGTGCCCACACCTTTCAGTGTATACCTATCTTCCTGCCAGGCATCTGCAGGAGCACCAGGGCCGCCATCCACCTTCCACATAGATTTAATCTGACCTGCTATTGAGGTAAGGAAATTCAAAGAACCATCAGGATGAATGTTTTCCCCATACTTAAGTTTTATCTGAGTTCCTGCTTTACCTTTTACTTTTATCCGTGCTGCTCCTGCAAAATTCTGACCCATATCTGCTATGAATACACCTGGCTTAAGTTCCTTCACACTTATCGGCTTCAACACTTTTGTGATACGTATGGGAGGTTGCATTTGTACAGAAAGGGTGCCTGAAGGTCCTTTTGTCAACACAGCGTTTTTCCACGCTTTTCCTGTTGTTGCGGTCAGCCAATCTTTTTGTTCAAGGCGCGCATCAAAGTGTTCACCGAGATAAACATTGTTGCGTAATACCGGTCCCAATGCGGTCTGCCAGGTTTCATCTGTCACTATTGAATCGATGGAGCCATCTTCATATTGAATTCTGATCTCTGCTTTTAAACATGGCCTGCCTGTTTCTTGTGCATCCCGTAAATTGAATCGTGAAAACAAGCGCATTGGGAGTGGATTATACCAACCATTGCCTAGCATGACTCCAGCTACATTATCTCCATTTTTAAGAAGGTGTGTGATATCATGCGCAACATAAAGTACCTCTTTTCGATAGGTAGTCCATCCTGGATCCAAAACATGATCACCAATTTTTTTTCCGTTAAGATAAGCTTCATAATAACCCAGCCCTGCAATATATAATCGTGCAGATTGAATAGTCTTTTTTACCACGAACGATTTCTTGAATAAAGGCATGCGATCATCCTTGTAAAAATCTTCATCGCGCTCAAACTGATGCCGGCCGTCATCTATCCATTTTGCAGTCCAATCAGAGATTGACAACATAGCGGTTTCAAAAGTGGCTGGGTCGCTCCATTCTGAAGCTGTGTCGTTTACATCATACACCCTCACCCGCCAGAAATATTTGGTGAACGATTTTAAGGAAGAGCCTTTATATTCAATGTGAAGGCTCTGTCCTGATCCAATTTTCCCTGAATTCCATTGGTTGCCGGTACGATCATCTTCACGATCACTTACTATAATTTCATAAGCTGATTGATTTTGGCTTCTTCCTTCCAGGACAAATTGCCAACTAAAGCGTGGTTTTGCCATGTCAATGCCTAATGGATTTTCGCGATACTCGCATGTAAGCTTAGTGGGATGAAGTACTGCGAACGAGTGGTGGAAAAGTAATGTGAGGATAATTGAAAAGATGTATTTCATTATAAACTCTTAAATGGTGTTGGTTTTGTTCAGAAACTGATCACAAATTGGATGAAGCGTGGATTTGATTATCCCAAGTTTAATTCAACAGCCCATTGGCCTTTAACCAATTTTTACAGCGATCCATCCATTGATCGCCAGTCGTCTTATTGTTCATGCCAAAACCATGTCCACCTTTTTGATAGAGATGCAATTCGGCAGGTACTTTATTTTTTGTCAAACTTTGATAGAATGCAATGCTATTATCAGGATTAACTACATCGTCATCACTGGCATGGACTAAAAATGTAGGAGGTGTTTGGGCTGTTACCTGAAGTTCGTTGGAATACTGGTTGATCTTTTCTACTGTAGGATGCTTGCCAAGTAGCTGGTCACGTGAGCCTATGTGCCCGATAGCATCCTGAAAACTAATGACAGGGTAAATCAAAATCATAAAGTCGGGGCGCAGGCTGATATTGCCTGCTTCCCGGATCATAGCCTGGGTAAAATGAGTAGCCGTTGTGGAGGCCAAATGTCCACCCGCAGAAAAGCCCATGATACCAATCCGATTTACATTTACGTTCCATTCTTTGGCACGCTGCCGAACTGTTTTAATAGCTTGCTGGGCATCTTGTAATGGCCCAATCTCCCGATTTTCCATGGTTGCTTCATTTGGAATTCGGTATTTCAATACAAAGGCAGCTATGCCCATTTCTGTAAATTTTTTAGCTACTTCCGTGCCTTCATGGCTGATGGCATTCACCCAATAGCCACCACCAGGACAAATGATTATTGCGGTACCATTAGCCTTGCCCTTTGGCGGTAAAAAAATGCTAAGTGCAGGTATCGAGATCTTGCTAACGATTGTAATACCATCCCTTTGTTCTGTGGTTTCTTCATCTGGTGAAGGTTTACTATTTGGTATTTTATCCGCATAAAGTGGAATCAAAATTTGGGCAAAATTACTGGAAGCCGTAACTGCGAAAAAAATGGTTAGAATGGATACCTTACTCATAAAATTATAGCTGTATTTTAGTACAATTTAAACTTTAAAATCGATCTAAAATCCACCTTCCTGATAGGGAAGTTTCCGTTCTCTGACAGACCAACAAGGTCTTTAATTACCCCTTGTGGGCCGCGTTCTACATTTCCGCAGTCGATTTGCTCTATAACTCAAGTCATAGCATGTTCAACCAACAAACAATTGTTTAGGGTTTCTTATCGCTTTCTGGCTTAAATTGAAGGAACAAACTTGGGAGCCCAAAAACCTCGGTTATTTAACGATAACCTTTTAAATAATTTTGTTACTTTATGCTTCAGAAAATAACAAGATATTATAAATTTAGTGGTCAATCTCTTGTACTGTCGAGATGACCAAAAACCTAAACTTAAAACAAACACATAAACGTTAATGCTATGGCAAAGAAAGCAAAGAAAAAAGTAGCCAGGAAAGCTGCTAAAAAAGGAAAAGCAAGACCAGCTAAAAAAGCTGCCAAAAAAGGTGCGAAAAAATCAGCCAAGAAAGTCGTTAGAAAAGTTGCCAAGAAAGCAGCTAAACCTGCAAAGAAGGCAGTTAAAAAAGTTATTAAAAAAGCACCTGCTAAAAAACCGACTATGGTGACCCCACCAGCACCTCCTGCACCGGCTCCAGTGGTGGCGCCAACACCAACTCCTACTCCCGCACCAGATACAAACTCTGGATCAGGGGGCGGAATGGGCTCATCTATGTGATTGATTCTAGATTAGTCATCTGAAGTAAAATCGATTCCGAACCCTGCACACAAAGGGAAATCGGAATCGATTTTTATTTCCAGCAATCACTTGGAGGTTATTACGTGCCGGCATTCTTCTCTCTTCCGGCTTTTAACCTTTTTCGAAAGCCCTAAAACTTTTAACTTTCCCTACTTCCAATCCTTCTTTAAGATTCTATGTTTAAATTAATCAATCTAAAATCAAAGTTTGACCTTGCACGCGAAAAACAAAAAGATTTTAGAAATGTGGTAATCGTTCAATCCATCATTGTGGTTTTAACATTAACCCTTTCCCAACCGTTGCTGGATGATCCCTCCAGTGATACTTCCAAATTAATCATCTCAATTTTTTCCTTCCTTGGTGCGTTGAATATTTTTCTTATGTGGGACCTTCTGCGAAACTTTACACTCAATCGCACCCTGATCCTCACCATTCTAATTGTTTTATGTGGTATCGTCTTTACAGGAATACTAGTGGAGTTTCCATACTACCAGATGCTGAAAGTTTCTAACCGTCAGGTGTACCTTCTGATTCTCCACAGCACTCTATTTCCAATTGAAGTAATTGTAATCAGTTTTGCCATTCGGGATATATTTTCGGGAGGATATTTTACGCCAGACAAACTATGGGGAGCAGCGTGTGTTTTCCTCATGTTTGGCTTCTCGTTTGGCAGCATGTATGACCTTATCACGATCGCCATCCCTGGCTCTATGGGGGTAAACATAGAATTAGGCTTACCAAATTATGCCGAATGCCTCACTTACAGTTTTTGCATATTGGGTGGAATTGATTCTGGCATTGAACCAAACCGCCTTATTCGAAATATCAGCGTAATTGAAGCCGTATGGGGCAGCTTGTACGGAATGTTGATTATTGGAAAACTGCTCGGACTTCCCCGCGCAGAAGAGCGAAAATTGAATTAACTTGACACAATTAATTAACCCAAACTATGAATAACCGCAGACTACCAATTATTATCGTGGGCATTATTGCCTTTATTGTGCTAATGACCTTGTCATCAAGCTTGTTTTATACCATTTCGGCAACAGAACGTGCCATTATCTTTTATCCTTTCGGGAGCGGATTAGACAAGGATCAGGTTATGGAGCCAGGCTTCCACATGAAAGCTCCCTGGAATGATGTTTATGTTTACACTGTAAATGAAGTTTCATCCGATGAAAACATGGACGTATTGGACAAAAATGGTTTGTCAATTCACGTAGATATAACCGTACGTTTTTTTCCCATCCCTGGTAAAATAGGATACATCCACGAAAAGTTTACGAAAAACTATGTGAATGTTTTAATCATCCCGGAAGTGCGATCTACAGTTCGTCAGGTAATGGGGCGCTACACTGCAGAAGAAATCTACTCCACCAAACGGGCAGAAGTTGAGAATGGAATCACAACTGAAACTGAAAAAATTCTGCATGAGAGCAACGTAACAGCTACAGCCGTTTTGATTAGATCCATTAACTTACCTGAACAAATTAAGGCGGCCATTGAAAACAAACTTCAGCAACAGCAAGAATCCCTAGCCTACCAATATCGCCTAGACAAAGAAAAAAGCGAAGCCGAACGGAAACGAATAGCCGCAGAAGGTGAGAGCCGGGCAAATAACATTATTAACAATAGCTTAAGTGACAAATTATTGAAAATGAGGGGTATAGAGGCAACTCTGGAGTTGGCAAAATCGCCTAATAGCAAAGTTGTAATCATCGGTTCTGGTAAGGATGGCCTGCCCATGATTTTGGGCAATAATTAACCGATAAATCCTGTGGAATAATTCGGAAGATCATTTTTAACTACCAACTGTTACACTTATTTTAGGGGCAACGTATTTATAAAATTATGTCTAAGACTGCAGAATTGATCATTGACGGAAAGTCATACAAACTCCCCATTGTGGAAGGGACAGAAGGAGAAAGAGCAATTGACATTGCCAACCTTTTGGAGGAAGCTGGAGTAACCACACTGGATTTCGGTTATAAGAATACGGGAGCCACTAAAAGTGCCATTACATTTTTAGATGGGGATAAAGGAATTTTGCGTTATCGTGGATATTCAATTGAAGAATTGGCAGCCAAGTCAACCTTCCTTGAGGTTTCGTACCTGCTCATCTACGGTGAACTTCCTACGAAAGAACAACTGGCAAAGTTTTCCGATGATATCAAAACCCATACCCTTGTTCACGAAGATGTAAAGAAAATATTAGACGGATTTCCCTCAACCGCTCACCCGATGGGGGTTTTGGCATCACTTTTTTGCTCACAAACTGCTTTCTATCCCGAATCACTTGACCCCAATCGTTCAGCCGAAGGCGTTTATCTTAGCATTGTTCGTTCACTTGCGAAAATGCCAACTTTTGCTGCCTGGGCATATAAAAATGAAGTGGGCCATCCAGTTAATTATCCCGACAACTCACTTGAGTACTGCCAACGTTTCCTCAAAATGCTATTTGCCCTCCCTGCCCAACCATATGAAGTTGATCCTGTGATCGCGGATGCATTGGATAAACTGCTAATCCTGCACGCTGATCATGAACAGAACTGTTCCACTTCAACAGTTAGAATTGTTGGCTCGTCAAAAGCTACAATTTATTCTTCTATTTCTGCCGGAATAAATGCCCTTTGGGGTCCACTTCATGGTGGCGCTAACCAAGAAGTGATTGTGATGTTGGAGAACATTAGAAAAGACGGTGGTGATACAGACAAATGGATTAATAAAGCGAAAGACAAAAACAGCGGTTTTCGTCTGATGGGCTTTGGTCATAGGGTTTATAAAAACTTTGATCCACGGGCTAAAATTATCAAAAAAGCTGCTGATGATGTCCTGAAAAAATTGGGGATAAATGATCCGGTTCTTGAAATAGCCCAAAAGTTGGAAGAAGTAGCATTGCGCGATCCTTATTTTATTGAGCGCAAGCTTTATCCAAATGTAGACTTCTATTCCGGCATTATTTACAGAGCCCTGGGAATTCCGGTGGATATGTTCACTGTCATGTTTGCCATAGGCCGGTTGCCTGGATGGATTGCACAATGGAAAGAACTCCGTGAAAATAAAGAACCTATTGGACGTCCTCGGCAATTATATGTTGGTCAAACACAACGTCAATATGTGGAGTTGAAAAAGAGGTAAGCTATTTACTGACTACAAAAACTACTTTATATTTAAGGCTGGAATTAAACCAGCCTTTTTTATGAGCTTACAAGATGATTTTAATACTGCTGTGGTCAAATCCAAGGAACTTACGAAACGGCCATCTAATGAAGAACTCCTTGATCTCTACGCCTTATATAAACAAGCTACCGAAGGCGATGCAAGTGGCGACCGTCCTGGAGGTTTTGACTTCAAAGCAATTGCCAAATTCGATGCCTGGCAAGGTAAGAAAGGAGTCTCAAAAGACCACGCATCTCAAGAGTATATCAAACTTATTGATCGCCTTCATCAACTATACGCATAACATCATCTATCATAAGAATTGAATATATTTTATCAACCCGATATTGATATTGGCGACCTCACCTTGTCTGAGGATGAATCCAGACACGCAATAAAAGTACTTCGCTCAGAAAATGGCGATATTCTCGATCTCACCGATGGCAAGGGAAGTTATTTTAAAGTTAGAATTACAAAAGTAGACGTAAGAAATTGCGTTTTTGAAATATTGGAAAGAAAGAAACAGCCCCGGAAAAGTTTCTACATCCACATAGCAATTGCTCCTACCAAAAATGCTGATCGTCTTGAATGGTTTGTAGAGAAATCAGTAGAGATCGGTGTTGACAAAATCAGTTTCATGGTTTGCAAAAACTCAGAACGGAAAACTATTAATCTTGAACGGATTGAAAAAATTGCAGTCAGTGCCATGAAACAGTCAGGACAATGTTGGCTGCCAGAAGTTATTTCTGTGAAGCCTATGACTGAAATTGTCTCCACATCATCGTCTCAAAAGTTTATCGCATACGTGGACCACTCAAATCCTAAGCATTTGAAATCAGTCGCAAACCCAAATCAAGATTACCTGGTACTCATTGGTCCCGAAGGAGATTTTAGTGACGAAGAATTAAGCTTAGCAGAACAAGCTGGATTTTTGAAAGTGAGTTTAGGGCCCAACCGGCTCCGGACGGAAACCGCTGGAATTACAGCATGCCATCTATTAAATATGGTAAATACCTAACCTGAGGCTTGGCAAAAGTTGACCTCAACTGATAACTTTACTTCACTAATAGTAAAATAATGACTGCAACGGAAGCCAGGAAAGCCATATACGTACTTTCGGAAAAAATAAATTACCATAACGAACTCTACTATCAAAAAAATACAACTGAAATCACCGATCTGGAGTTTGATCAATTACTAGAAAGTCTGATCAAACTGGAAGAGCAATTTCCAGAACTTAAACTTCCAGACTCACCCTCGCAGCGGGTAGGAGGCACCATTACAAAAGAGTTTGTTACCATCGCCCACCAATATCCCATGCTCTCTTTGGGAAACACATATTCCCAACAAGAACTTGAAGATTTTGATGGACGCGTAGCTAAGGGTTTGGATGGGGACGCTTATGAATATTTTTGCGAATTAAAATTTGACGGGGTATCCATCAGTCTTACGTATGAGAATGGACTATTGACTCATGGTATAACACGTGGAGATGGTGTTAAGGGTGATGATGTTACAGCCAATGTTAAAACAATTAAAAGTTTACCGTTACGCATTAAATCAAAAAATACTCCAAAGGAATTTGAAGTCCGTGGTGAAATTTTTCTTCCAAAGAATGTTTTTAAGCAACTGAATAAGGAGCGGGAAGACATTGGCGAAGAAACATACGCCAACGCCCGAAACACAGCTTCCGGCACGTTGAAAATGCAGGACTCTTCAGAAGTCGCAAAACGAAAGTTAGATTGTTATGTGTATTATTTACTAGGCGAAGCTATCGGGGTAAAAACTCATTCTGAAGCAATTGCCGCAGTGGAGTCTTGGGGATTTAAGGTCTCCCCTACTTATCAGAAATGCAAAAGCATAACTGATGTGCTGGAATATATCAACCATTGGCAAACCCGCAGAGCAGACCTACCTCTTGAAACCGATGGTGTCGTAATAAAAGTGAATGACCTTGACCAACAAGCAAGGCTTGGTTACACCGCCAAAAGCCCCAGATGGGCAATTGCCTATAAATATAAATCAGAAAGTCTCAGCACAAGATTAAACGACATAACGTATCAGGTAGGGCGAACCGGTGCCATTACACCTGTTGCCGAATTAGAGCCCGTACTTTTAGCAGGTACTACCGTTAAGCGCGCCTCGCTTCATAACGCCAATGAAATAGCACGACTTGATCTACGAATCGGAGATTATGTTTTTGTCGAAAAAGGTGGGGAGATCATACCCAAGGTGACCGCTGTTGATCTTTCTCAACGAACACCAAAAGCCAAAACAATTCAATACATTACACAATGCCCGGAATGCAACACCAAACTTATACGGGTGGAGGGAGAGGCAAATCATTATTGTCCCAACGAAAAAGGTTGCCCGCCTCAAATAAAAGGAAGAATTGAACACTTCATTCAGCGAAAAGCAATGAATATCGACTCATTGGGAGAGAAAACAATCGGCCAGCTTTACGACTTGGGCCTGGTGAAAAGCCCAGCGGATTTATACGATTTAAAGAAGGAAGACCTCCTGAAGCTAGAAGGGTTCAAGGATCTCTCCGTAAAAAATCTTTTGAAAGGAATTGAGGGATCAAAGGCCACGCCATTCGAATCAGTTCTATTTGGAATTGGAATACGATATGTTGGGAAAACAGTAGCAGAGAAGCTTGCGCGCCATTTCAACAGTATGGCAAACCTTACCAAGGCAACCTACGAAGACCTTCTTGGCACTCCGGAAGTAGGTGAAAAAATCGCGCAAAGTGTTGTGGCGTTCTTCTCTAAAGCAGAAAACATAAAAGAAATTGACCGGCTAAAAAAAGCAGGCCTTCAAATGGTTTCAGAGGAGAAGGAACCTGAGAAAGTTAGTTCGATATTAGAAAATAAGTCATTCGTGATTTCGGGAACCTTTCAAAAATATGAGCGTGAGCAGCTCAAGGAGATTATTATTGCAAATGGTGGCCGGGTGTTATCCGGTGTTTCAGGAAAACTGGATTATTTATTGGCTGGGGAAAACATGGGCCCATCTAAATCAGAGAAAGCCGTGAAGCTTGGCGTAAAAGTGATTTCAGAAACAGAATTCGAAACTTTGCTCAATGCCTAACCACAAAATAATGGCAGAATCTACCTTACGGAAATCTGTTTAATCCCAGTATATTTCGGGATGTTTAAAATGAATCTTTTAAGGTGGCGCACTTCCCTGGCGTTGAAGAAAAACAAAAGCTTGCGCAGAAATGTACCGTATAAAAAGGCTTCTAGTATCGGAATCATCTTTAGCGTTGAAGATAAACAAAAGCATTCCGACATTAAGGAGTTCATCAGTCGTTTGGAGACAGATGGCAAACGGGTACAAGTGCTTGAGTTCCTGCCAAAAAAGAAAGAGAATTATGAATTCCTATTTGATTTTTTTTCTATCACTGATCTTTCCTTTTGGGGCACTATAAATTCTTCACCAGCTGAGAAATTTGCGGAAGCACCGTTTGACTATCTTTTTTACGTAGACAATCAGTCTAACCCTCTTGTGTTAAACCTACTGGCCCGATGCAAGGCCCGATGTCGCGTGGGCAAATTCTATGAAAATGAAAGTTCATTCTTTGAGTTTATGATTGAAAGCAAAGGCACCACCAAAGGGCTTATTGATAATATGTACAAGTACACTAAACAATTGAAATAAAATCGAATGAAAAAGCTCTATGGCACCGGTGTGGCATTAGTTACTCCTTTCGATGAAACTGGACAGGTTGACTACCGGAGCCTTAAAAAATTATTACAGCATACAGCCAAAGGGGTCGACTATTATGTTGTGATGGGCACCACTGGCGAAGCGGCAACTCTTAGCAAAGAAGAGAAAAAAAATGTGTTGTCTTTTGTAAAAGAAAACAATCCAAAGGAGTTACCTATCGTGTATGGAATTGGTGGAAACAATACGAATGAAGTTATTGAGACTCTGGAGCAAAGTGACTTAAGGGGTGTCGATGCCGTTCTCTCAATCAGTCCTTATTATAATAAACCCTCGCAGGAAGGCATCTACAGGCATTTCAAAGCAATTGCCGATAAAAGTCAGGTTCCTATTATTATTTACAATGTTCCTGGAAGGACAGCTTCTAATGTAACTGCGGAAACAACTCTAAGGTTGGCTAAGCACGTAAATGTCATTGGTATAAAAGAAGCCTCCGGCAGTTTGGAGCAGTGCATGAGAATTGCTAAGGAAAAACCGAAAGACTTCATGCTTATTTCCGGAGATGATATGCTTGTTGTTCCGCTTTACTCAATTGGGGCAGTTGGGGTTATTTCCGTCCTGGCCAACTCCTTTCCGGTGATCTTTAAAAAGATAAAAGAGTTTTCATCTGGAGGAAATTTTGCAAAAGCAGCTTTGGAACAATTCAAACTGTTGGAAATCAATGGCCCCATGTATGAGGAGGGCAATCCTGTTGGTGTTAAGCAGGTATTGAAAGTGATGAACATTTGCGGCAATCAGGTGAGACTGCCACTAGTCTCTGCCTCAGATAGCCTTCAGAAAAAAATTGAAAAAATCCTGAATGGCTTTAACTAAAAAAGGAGCACACCTAGCGCTCCTTTTTAAGATCATTTCTTGTTATTTAGGCTCTTTGTTCTTCAATTCCTGAACTTCAGCTCGGATAGCCTGAGCAATATTTTTGAGGTCCTGCATACCTTTACGTACTCGGGTACCAGCTGCGCTGTTAGCTTTGTTATAAAACTTGTCGGCATCAAGTTCGATGAGTGCAATCAGGGCTTTTAACTCTTCAAATTTTTTCATTGTTATGGGGTGTTTAGATTAAGAATTCATTCTCCAAATGCTAAATTAAATAAAAACGTTTAAAAACAAGGTGGAAACCCATTTTATTACATTCCTTTCGTGACTGTAACCAATTCTTCCTTGCGGTAAAACCCGCTGTCCAGCTTGGCTTTTAGGGCCGAAAAGGCTGTTAAAGTCTCTTCAACATCGGCCAATGAATGGGCCGCGGTAGGGATGATCCGGAACATGATAATGTCCTTAGGCACAACAGGATAGATCACCACCGAGCAGAAAATACCATAGTTTTCTCTAAGATCCATAGCCATGTTAGCTGCCTCGCCTACCCCACCCTTGAAAATGACCGGTGTTACAGGAGATTGGGTAGTGCCGATGTAGAAGCCTCTTTCCTTCAATCCGCTCTGCATAGCCCTGAAAATCTTCCAAAGATTGTCTTTTAGCTCAGGTTTGGTTCGCAATAGCTCTAGGCGCTTCATCCCTCCTATCACGAATGGGATGGGCAAACTCTTTGCAAATATCTGAGAGCGGACGGTGTATCGTAAATATTTTAGAATTTTGGTACTACCTGCTACAAAGGCGCCAATGCTGGCCATAGATTTAGCAAATGTTGAGAAGTACAAGTCAATCTTATCCTGGACACCTTGCTCCTCGCCAGCCCCAGCGCCCGTCTTGCCCATTGTTCCAAAACCGTGAGCATCGTCCACCAATAATCTAAAATTGTATTTTTCTTTCAGGGCAACTATTCCTCTCAAATCCCCCATGTTTCCAGACATCCCAAAAACACCTTCCGTAATCACCAGGATACCGCCTCCGGTTTCGTTGGCAATCCTTGTGGCTCTTTGAAGTTGCTTTTCGAGGTTTTCAATATTATTATGAGGGTAAACAAAACGTTTGCCCATATGTAAACGAACTCCATCGATGATGCAAGCGTGACACTCGGCATCATACACAATAACATCCTTACGATCCACCACCGCATCAATAATAGAAAGCACACCTTGATAGCCGTAGTTTAATAACATCACATCTTCCTTCTTCACGAAATCCGCTAGTTGGGATTCAAACTCTAAGTGGTGAACGGAATTACCTGACATCATTCGGGCGCCCATTGGCGCTGCTAACCCATATTTTGCTGTAGCCTCGGTATCCGCCTTTCTGACTTCGGGATGATTGGCTAACCCCAGGTAATTATTCAAACTCCAATTCAACACTTTCCGACCGTTGAACATCATTCGTGGTCCAATATCCCCTTCCAATTTGGGAAAGAAGAAGTAATCATCAGGAAGATGAGAGTATTTGGCCAATGATCCGGCCTCCATTTTAAGCTTGTCAAATAAGTCCACCATTTATTTTTTTCTTTAATTTCCATTAAAAATTGGGGCGAAAATAAGGAAAAAACATCAATATCAAGGCTTCACTTGCGCGCTTCATTCACTCACCATTATGCGCGATGTTGAATTGGGTTAAAAATCATCAAATGTGCTGTTGAATCTCGGGTTAATGAAATTATTGAGTTTGGTTCCAAATCGGTAATTAATTCCAAAAAAGGTCTCGAAATTATAGCTGGATTCGAGTTGTCTCTGCCTGCTTAGAACTTCTTCTCCGCTTGCCCCTTCACCAGGTAAATAGATCTGGTCATGCACTAAACCACCAAACAGGTAGATATAGAATGATAGACCCCCCGTTACCCGCACTTCCATTTGGGTAGCCAAGCCCAGGTTATTTACTTTCCAATCATGGAAATAGTTGCGGTAACTAATACCTGTGTTGATTACTCCCCATTTTTGATTAAACGAGATGTTTAGTTCGGCATTATGGCCCAACAACATCTCTTCTGTCTTATTATAGATTGTGGTATCATAATAAATATTGCTTTGTGCACCAATACCATATCGAATGGTAACAAACCTATTGTTTACGTCTTTATAAGGAAAAAAACTGTATTCAACCTGAGGAAGAATGTAAACCCTGGACTTATAGTTGGAAAAAGTATTATTGAGAAATGAAACCTGATAGCCATAGGACCAATGAGTATTTATACTTTTGACTAAGGTGTGCTCGAAACTGTAATTCGTATTTTTTACCACCACTTCAAGAGGCCCTGAGTCAGTTTCATATTCGTAAGAGGATTTTTCCAGTCCGCCAAAAAAACCAAAGCTTATCTTCCAGTCATCGGTTGTACGATTGAAACGAAAATTACCGCGCAGCTCTGAATTCTTATACACTTGATCCATATTGATATGTCCATTGCCCCCCACGCGAAACACCCAGTAATTCCATTCATCTTTAGTCTGATTAAAATCACGTGCCGAATCCGTGGACACATCTCTTTTCATGGTTATCGAAATGCCGTCTGCCTGATTGGTTTTGGCCACCAGGGGAGCGAGGCCCAATTTCAAGTACTTAAGCATTTTGTCTCTTAATTCGAAGTCAGTGGCATTCGGATCTGTGATAAATCGAAGAGTATCTCTGGTATGAAGGAAAGAATTTTGACCATAGTAGATCATCTGATACTGTCTTCCGCCACTCCCATTTCTTTGTTGAGTGATCAACACGTGTACATCAGCAGCTACGCGATCCAACAGGAAATCCACCACATTAATCTCCGTTCGGATAAACTGCAAATCACAGAAGGCATTGCTACAGTCTATAAACACCTTTAACTTTTGAGGGGTCTTATCCTGGGCGCTAATCGAGGCACTTAGCAGGAAGAAGAAGACAAGCAAATAATGTCTCATGCAAGTTGGGTTTGAGGGTTACTACATATACTAAAAGTGAAGAGAAAAGTTACGGACAGCGGGAATTAACGAAACTTTGGACAGCATTATTATATAAACGGCAAGCTGCCAAGGGAATCACTGAATGGAACCTGTCTGCACGCCAGGAACACATGTATTCCTAAATTGAGATTAGTCGATATAAAAATTAGATTTGTGACTTACAATACTGAATTGAAATGCCGAAAATAAACAAACTACTTGTTGCCAACCGGGGTGAAATTGCTTTACGCATTATGCGTAGTGTGCGCGAGATGGGGATCAAAACAGTAGCTGTCTTTAGTGAAGCAGATCGTCAGGCGCTACATGTTCGATTTGCCGATGAAGCTATCTGTATAGGATCTCCACCATCATCAGAGTCTTATCTGAGGATGGAAAAAATATTGGCCGCTGCAAAAGCATGCGGTGCCGATGCAATTCACCCGGGCTATGGATTTCTTTCGGAGAATGAAAATTTCGCCAATGCTGTCAAAGAAGCGGGCCTCATCTTTATTGGTCCTTCTGCAGAATCTATTGAATTGATGGGGAGCAAACTCGCTGCTAAAACCGCGGTCGCAAAATTTGGTGTGCCGCTGGTGCCCGGAACCTCAGAACCCATCTCAGATGTTAAGACAGCTAAAAAAATTGCAGCAGAAATTGGTTATCCGGTTCTCATCAAAGCAAGTGCAGGGGGTGGCGGCAAAGGTATGCGCATGGTTGAGAATGAAGACGAATTTCTGGAGCAGATGGATCGGGCGGTAAGCGAAGCCACCTCCGCTTTTGGCGATGGCTCTGTTTTTATAGAGAAGTATGTATCACTGCCCCGGCATATCGAATTCCAGATTTTTGGAGACCAACACGGAAATGTGGTTCATTTATTTGAGCGCGAATGTTCAATTCAGAGAAGGCATCAAAAAGTAATAGAAGAGGCACCATCCTCCATTCTTACCCATGAGCTGAGAAAGAAAATGGGTGAGGCCGCTGTAAATGTTGCACGTGCAGCTAATTACTACAATGCCGGAACGGTGGAGTTCCTTGTGGATGAAAAACTCAATTTCTATTTCCTGGAAATGAATACGAGGCTACAGGTGGAACATCCGGTGACAGAAGAAATTACAGGCCTTGATCTTGTAAAATTACAAATCAAAGTGGCGGAAGGTGAAAAACTACCTTTCCAACAAGGAGACTTAAAAATCAATGGTCATGCCATTGAAGTAAGAGTGTATGCTGAAGATCCAGTTAACAATTTTCTACCCGACATAGGTATTTTAAAAACATACAAAAGGCCTCAAGGTCATGGCATTCGGGTGGATGACGGCTTTGAACAGGGGATGTCCATTCCATTTTATTACGACCCTATGATCGCTAAAATGATTTGCTCGGCTGAAACCCGTGAAGTTGCCATTGAGAAAATGATTCGGGCAATTAATGAGTTCGAGATTACAGGCCTGGAAACCACGCTCGGCTTTTGTAAATTCGTGATACAGCATGAAGCATTCAGAAGTGGAAATTTTGATACCATGTTTATTGAAAAATATTTCAAACCAGAATACTTACAGCCCAAACCCATTGCAGAGGAAGAAATGATTGCTGCGGTGTTAGCTTTTGAGCTCTTGAATGCCTCCCGTGATACTACATCATTGGCCGGGTCGGCAAAATCAGTAGAAAGTAAATGGAGGAAAAATCGTTTATAATTATTGGGAGAAATTAAATGATTTCTGGATATTAGTCCTTCAAAACTATTACGAATTCAATTATCTATAATATTCTCTTTTATTGAACTTATTTGTCAAAAAGTTAATTTGTGGAGTATGAGCAATCTATTATTAAAGAGGATCACCCTAAACCCAGAAATTTGCCACGGTAAGCCAACCGTGCGGAACACGAGGTACATGGTAGAAAGTATTTTAGAGTATCTGGCCGGTGGTGATGATATTGAAACTATTATTAAAGAATTCAAGGATTTACAGCGGGAGGATATTCTGGCTTGCATCGCTTACGCAAATGAAGTGATAAAGCTAAAAGGGTTATCCCCAACAGTTGTGTAATGAAGTTTTTGGTGGACGCTCAATTTCCAAAAGCCTTAAGCGAACTTATCAAGGAAAAGGGTTTTGATTCTCTTCACACTTCTGAACTACCTTTAAAAAATCTCACACCAGATTCTGATATCATTGCAATCTCAAAAAAAGATGTACGTATAGTTATTACCAAAGACAGTGATTTATTATTCTTTTATTCTGAAGAAAGAACCATTTAAAATCCTATTTGTTCGCGTTGGCAATCTTCGCTTATCAAAGTTAATTGCACTTTTCGAGTTAAATTTTGAAAATATCATAAAGAAATTTAAGTCAGGTAGTATAATCGAAATGACACTGGACGAAATAAGGATTCTATATTAGAAAAGTGTGAAATCTTTCAACCGTCCTCTTATTCTAGCCTCTAGTTCTCCTCGAAGACAATATCTGATGAAAGAAGTTGGGTTTCAATTTAAAGTTGAATCACCCGATATTGATGAGGCATTTCCTGCCGGCATGGATGTGCAACGTGTGCCAACGTTTCTTGCGGAGACTAAGGCTAAAGTATTCGCTGAGAAAATCAATACCGAAATTGTTATTACGGCCGACACCATTGTCATTTTAAAGGATAAAATTCTGAACAAACCAAGAGACCGCGCGGAAGCCATTGCCATGCTTACCGAACTGTCTGGACAAACACACCTGGTGATCACAGCAGTCTGTCTTTTTAGTAAAAAGAAAATAGACTGCTTTGATGACCACACAAAAGTGACATTCAATAAACTAAGCAACGCAGAAATTTCGTTTTATGTTGACACCTGCAAACCGTTCGACAAGGCAGGCGCATATGGAGTTCAGGAGTGCCTGCCAGCCGGAATGAACCCCTGCTCACAAGAAGAAGTAGACTTCTTGAAAAGAATTGCCAAGCTGGATTTAATTGAAAAGAGTTTAGTCACCGTAAAAACCGGGCGCGGAATGGATGGGATTGAGAAAATAAACGGAAGCTATTTCAATGTGATGGGAATGCCAATACATAAGGTGTATTCTCATTTGTTGAATTTCTGAGAATGTTCAAAGATCTATTGTAGTATTCCTTTGTATATCCTCATAAGTTCAGCAGCTATTACACTCGGTTCAAACTTCTCAATATAAGTTTTGGATTTAGCTGTCATCTGCGTTGCGAGGCCATCATTTGAAAGTACCTTATTTAAAGCAACCGCAAGTTGCTCCTGATTTTTGGAATCCACGTATAAACAATCTGGCCCTCCTGCCTCTTCAAAACAAGAACCTTGTGATGTGATTACTGGAACACCGCATGAAATCGCCTCCACTATAGGAATTCCAAAACCTTCAAACAATGAAGGATAAACAAAGACCTTTGCCAGCTGATAAATCGCTGACAAATCTGAAAAATCAACGTTGAGAATAAAAGTCACTCGCCTTTCCAAACCATTAGCCGTGATGTAATCCGTTAATTGCTTCATGTAGGAAGTAGCTCTTCCTACAATCAATACTGGTAAATCATTTGCTGAAGATTTAAGCGCTTGCAGTAAGAGTAGCACATTCTTACGCGATTCAATAGTGCCTACATTCAAAATAAATTCCTTTGGAAGCTTATACTTCGTCTGAACTTCTTTCAATTGATCCTTCGAATAGGTTCTCTTGAAATTCGCGTGGCATCCCTGATATACCACTTCGATCTTAGCAGGATCAATTTTTAAAAATTCAACCAGGTCATCAGCTGTTTGCTTACTGATGGCAATGATCTTATCAGCTGTTCGGCAAGCGTTGTTAAGCTTCCAAGTATAGATCTGTCTATCAATTGGTTTGTATAATTGGGGGAAGCGTTTAAAAATTACATCATGTACGGTAACTATTGTTTTTAATGAGCGTGGTTTTGTAATAGGCAATTCATTACTTAATCCATGAAAAAGCTGAACAGAATCGTGTGCGGCAACATTGCCCAGGTGATATGAACGCCAAAAACTTCCTAAACGCAAGGAAGTTGTCAAGGAAGAGGGTGGGTGAAGGCTAATCGATTTTTTTTTGAGTATGCCATTTATCTCAGAATGATTTCTGAGATCAGGTGTGTACAACCAATATTCATTGTTGGGATAGTATTCACTGAGAGCACTAACTACAAATCGGCTGTAATTGCCAAGCCCGGTAAAATTGTTGAACAATCGTTTGGCATCAAATCCAACTCTCACTTTGGAAATGTTTTCTTATATAGCTCAATACTCTGCAAAATGATTTCTTTTGCCTTCTCCTTTGACTGAAACTCATCCACTATTACTTTCTTATTTTCTAATGCCTTATAGTTTTCAAAAAAGTGCTTCAGCTCTATTTTAAAATAGTCAGGTAGTTCACGTACATCCGTTATGTGACTTACACTTGCATCTTGTTCCGCGACAGCGATAATTTTGTCATCGGCCTCGCCCCTGTCTATCATTCGCATCACCCCAATTACCTTGGATGGTATTAAGCAACGTGGCACTACGGCAACCTGCGTTAACACCACAATATCCAATGGGTCATGATCTTCACCCAGGGTTTGAGGAATAAACCCATAATTAAGTGGGTAGTACATGGAAGCGTAGATGACGCGATCAAGTTTTATCAGCCCACTTTCCTTATCAATTTCATATTTTGCACGAGATCCTTTCGGGATTTCTATTATTCCATTAACAAATTCGGGAGGGTTGTCACCAATCCTAACCTCGTGCCATGGATGTTGTACCATATTTGTGTGTTTTTGCGAATGCGAAGGTAGTTAAAGTAGTAGGTTGCACAAATGTGAAATGTTCTTCATCTCCCATAAAAAAGCCCTGTCCGTATAAAATCGGGACAGGGCCTTCAACGTTATTTCTGCTCTACTTTAGTCCTCCTTTTCTTTTTCTTCATCCTTTTTTTCATCCTTCTTCTTTGCCAGCATAATCTTATCTCCGTCTTTTAAGCGCTTCGAGACTACCAGGAAAGGACCTGTTACTACTTCTACGCTGTCGGTAAGTCCAGAAATTATTTCAATATTATCATAATCACTGATACCGGTTTTCACCTCCACCATTTTTGCTGCGCCCTTATCGTTGACAAAAACCACCACTTTATCTTGCTTCTTCTCAACGGGCTTCTTATCAGTTTGAACTTGTGGTTTTCTATCATTACCATTATTATTATCGTTGCTTTCCGGTTTGTCTTCAACACCATCCGGTTTGCGAGTGGTGACGGCTGCAAGTGGTACCGAAAGAACGTTGTCTTTACGCGTAGTAACGATCTCCACACTGGCGGTCATACCAGGCCGGAAAGGAAATTTATTTCCTAACTTGATCAAATCCTGATAGGAAGATTGCAAAATCAAAATTCGAACTTCAAACTCCGTGATCGCATCCGCTGAAAGTTTGTCCTTTGCCGTATTGGCAATATTGGTAACAATCCCCTTGAACTCCTTGCTGATATTCGAGTACGCATCCACATCAATTAACACGGTATCACCATAGTGTACGCGTACAATATCGTTTTCATTTACATTCACACGAACCTCCATTTTATTCAGATCCGCGATACGCAGCATCTCTGTTCCACCCATCGTTGCTGTTCCTACTACACGTTCACCCTTCTTCACGCTCAGTTTGGAAACAATACCCTTCATGGGTGCCACCACAGAAGTCTTGCGCACATTTTCCCGCGATTCTTTCACAGAAGCTT
Organism: Bacteroidota bacterium; assembly: GCA_038043425.1. GTDB lineage: Bacteria > Bacteroidota > Bacteroidia > Cytophagales > Cyclobacteriaceae > ELB16-189. The sequence continues at coordinate 122,684 of JBBTBZ010000006.1, read as the reverse complement.
CTGTGCTGTTTACAATATATTTACTTGCTTCAAGCATTTGCTTAGCCGATGTTAAATCGTTGCTGGCAACTTTATAGTTTTGCTGACTGAGTTGCCAGTCCGATTCGGAAATCACCTTTTCTTTCCACAATTTTTCCTGCCGTTTGTAATCTTGTTCGGCTCTCATAAAGTTTGCCTCGGCCCGGGAAAGAGACGCCCTTGAAGATTCCACATTTGCACGTTGCTGATTCAATGCAGCTTCTGACCGTTCCAATTGACTTAACCATACCTCAGGGCGGATTTTTACAAGAACCTGACCTGACATTACCGAGTCGCCATCTTCAATGTTCAATTCAATAATTTCCCCTGATACTTCAGGTGCTAACTTGACTTCCGTCACTGGTTGAACTGTGCCAGACGCACTTACTTTTTCGGTTATAGAAGTCTTCTTTGCTTTGACAAGGTCAACCTCAATTTCCTTGCCTTTGCCTATCCATCCCTGTGATTTACCAATCACTAAAAAAATGATGACTACAATAAGTCCCCCGATGAGGTAGTATACAAGCTTGTTTGATTTTTTCTTTTGCTTTGCCATTCGTTCAGAAATTATTTAGGATTAATAGGAAATTGTTTTGCCTTGATAAAAGTCAAGCACTTTCTTTTTGAATATAAAATTATACTTCGCCCGGGTTAGGTCAGACTTTGCCTGAAACAAATCGTTTTCAGAAATCTGATATTCTACGTAGCTGAGTGCGCCCAGATCGAAACGTTGTTTGTTCATTCGGTAGGCCTCCTCACGGGCATTCACCTGCTTGAGAGACGCTGCATAGGTTTTGGCCGCTGAGAATGCATCATTGTAAGCAGACTCGATGGTTTGACGTAATGTATTCTCCGTTTCTTGTTTGCTGATCTGCGCCAGTTCATTTGTTATAGCCGCACGCTGAACAGCCGAACGGGTTTGCAAACCATTAAACACGGGAATAGAAAGTTGAAATGAGAAACTCTTGAATACGTTGTCTTTCAATTGGTCTCTTTCATCGTATCCATCGGCAATTTTTTTGGTGGCCGGCACATACGAATACACCTGTTCATTGCCTGGCTGTGTAATCCCAATTGGACTTGATGAAATAGAAGGCGGGTTATCCGAATCAAACGCATATCGTGCCTGATCTGAAACGCTAGAGTAATTTGAGGTTGCATTCGCATTTACTGTAAACCTGGGGTATAAATTTCCTTTGCTGGCTTTCAAGCCCAACTGTGCACTTTGAACTCTCAATATTGCGCTCTTAATCTCAGGCATGGTTTGCAGAGATATGTCATAAATCTCCTCGGGGGTCTGTTCTAAAATCAAGTCTTCTGTTTCAAGCTCAGGTATGGCCACATCAAATGGAGTTGACCCTGGTAGCTGCATGGATTGTTTGAGTTGCAGCATAGATAAGTTCAACGAATTCTCCTGATTGATCAGGTTTACCTCATTGGTAGCCACCTGTGCTTCCTGATTCAATTCATTTGATTTTGGAAGCGAACCTGCAATCACTTGTTTTTTAATCCGCTCTAACTGTTGCTGACTGGAGCTCAATTGATATTTTGTATTCCCAAAAAGTTCTTTATTAAAAATAACATTGGTGTATAACGTCACCACGTTAATGATCACATCGTTCTTTGCTTTACTAAAATCTTCATTTGATGCGTCATAGTCAACGGCACTCTGCCGGAAGGTATTTTGCAGTCGCAAGCCATTAAAAAGTGTAAGCGCACTATTTGCCTGCACATTAATGGTGTTGGAGTTACGGTTAGCATATAAGTTAGTTACCGGATTTAGCGCCCGTCCGAAGTTTTGACCATAGGCAGTACCCGCGTTCAAAGTCGGCAAGAAAGCCATTTTGGATTGCAGCAAAGTTATCTTGCTGCTCTCTACATTATACAGGCTGCGCTTCACCCGTAAGTTTTTCTCCAGGGCTACATCCACACATTCTTGTAAGGTCCATTGCCTGGGCTCTTGTGCATACAACCCACCCAGCATCAAAAGGAATAGGATATTAAATAGTACAACTCTTTTCATAGTTCGTTATCTGGTTCTTTTAAATTTCAGGAATGTAAATCACTTCTTTTACCCAACTTAGACTCTTCAGGTATTCAAATGTTACAGGTTTAATGCCCGAGTCCATTTCAATCACCAGGCAGGCTAAATCATTTTTCCCTTTACGTGAAACAGACATGGTGGCAATGTTGCAATCATCATGGGCCAGCACGTTGGCGATAAACGCTATACTGCCCTTCATATCATCGGCAAAGATGATCGTGGTATGCAGGTTTGCGCTGAAATCGGCCTTAAATCCATTCACTTCAGCAATATTGATCAATCCTCCGCCCCTGCTTTCACCCAGGACTTCAATTTCTCTCTCACCCTTCTGCAACTTTAGACGAATGGAGTTAGGATGCATGGTGGACGCGTTGCCAACCGACTTGAATGTAAACTGCAATCCTTGTCTTGCTGCCAAATCCAGTGACTCCTTAATGCGCTTGTCATCAGTTTTATAATCCAAGAGCCCGGCAATGATGGCGCGGTCACTTCCGTGGCCTTCGTAGGTGCGTGCAAAGGAGTTGTAGAAAATGATTTCTGCTTTTTCCGGGGTGCCGCCCAATATCTTAAAGGCAGCCCGGCCTATCCGTACTACCCCTGCAGTGTGCGAACTGGATGGACCGATCATCACTGGGCCAATCATATCAAAAACACTGCTTTTTTCTGGCATACTGCTCAAAACGGAAATTATCCCTAAAAGGATGTGGGTATTACCTATTTCTTGATTAAGCGGCAAAAATAGGGTTTATACCTGTAATGGGTGTTAAGAAAGGGAAGGTTTAATTAAATTAGGTAACGGATGAAAAATCATTCCCGAATGTTTAATTCTTACCGCCTCTTCATTTCCTACTTGCCGGTTGGATGGGAAATTCAAACCCAAAACGGATTGAAAACCTATCATTATAAGGGCTTATACTGTGCGGATCATATACATTGTATAGGGCTTCTGTATTTCCTTTAATGTTTTTGTAAACCGTGAAGTCTTTTTTGATTCCTATAAAAGCACTCCACACCCATTCGCGTTGGCCACTATCGGTTGGTGCATTTATCAGTTGCGATGGAACATACGTATTTAAAACCTCCGGGAGAAACCGGAAGTTGATTCCCTTGGTCCAGTTAAACTGAAAAGCCGCGCGTGGCCCATATACCCGTTCAGTATTCTTCTGAAATTTAAAATTATCAAAGGCCAGGCGTTCCACCCAACCAACTCCAGTTGAAAATCTGGGTGTGATACGATACAGGGCCGACACGTTTACATCTAATAAAAAATAGGTGTCCTTTTGAATTTGGAATGCCAGGCCAGGAATGATCCTTTCAATAAAAGGAGTATCGTGTAAAGGGTTGGGTAGTTTCTTTGGAAGCTCCGCCATACTTTTTACCTCGGAATACTTCCCTTTGAGTTTGGTCATCTTGTCCATACTGTTTTGGAGCAGTTCTTCCTTTCCTGCAAAATGGTTTGTCGCTTCTGACTTAATGGTAGCCATGGCTTCTTTCTTTGCCATTTCAGCTGTTTGCTTTTTTATGGCTTCCGGATCAGTGCCAGTAAGGCCTGCATCTCCGAGTGGGTTAATCGCTCCTGTCTGTTTCTGAAGTTCCTGGACTTCATCTATTTTCAGTGCCTGATTTTCAATAGCCTGATCGATGTGATTTACTTCCTCCATTTTTCCCGAGGCGATGCTGTGTGCATCTTTCGCCAAGCCGCCCACTTCACTTGTTAGTTCTTTTACTTTACCAAACTCACTTGTAACTTTACCAAACTCATCTGACTTCGGGATATTCTTCCCCAGCTCACTCAAATTCTTTACCTCAGGCAATTTCAAATCGTTAATCACGGTAAGTTGGCCCAGCGGAAGATTGAATTCCTTCAGTTTCCCGTTAGGAAGTGTGGGTACATAGTCCTTTATGGCTTGTGTTAATTTATTTAATGGCTCTTGCATCTGCGGAGGAAGCGTTACTTCTTTAAGTCCCGCTGTAGCTTTGCTTTTCAAGTCATCAACTTTTTGATTTAACTCAGCCAGTTTTTTGCTTTGCAGATTAGTCAGGCTGTCAATCTTTCTTGTAAGTTTTTCTGTTGGCAGGTGAAGTGTATTCAGGCTGTCAATTTTATGCTGTGCAGATGAGATGGCAAAATCGATTTTAGTCAACGGCTCCTTATACAGTTGCTGAAGACTATCCGTTTTTGATTTGAAGGCTGATTGGATGGAATCCACCTTCTGCAGATTCTTTTGCGCTGTGCTGTCAATTGGGGCAATAAGCCCAATGCTATCCAATGAAAGCTGACTAAATGCTATGTGCGAACAAAGAAAACATAGGGATAAAAGAAGGTCTTTTTTCACTGATTAAAAATACAAAAAATGCATGGTGCATCTCACTATATTGATACTAAAATTATACCAGGTGCTCATTTGATTTTTCATCGCTATTCTCATCCTTTGGCAACGCTTACACCTTTAGCGATTCCCTGGATGAAGTTCGGTGAAGCCCTTCACAGATGAATCTACTCCTTTTTATGAAGCTTAAACCCGATCTTGCGCATGGGCTCTGACGGAGGGTTCAATAATTCTCTAAGGTATTTGAATATTACTTTTATATCACCATCGTATTGGACTGTCTTTCTTTCCAACTGTTCAATCTTGAACAAGATGTCTTTGTGAGTGAGCAATACTTCTCTGAGCTTTACAAAAATTTCTATTATACGAATACTCATCGTTATTGCCTGATCGCTTTTCAAAACATTTGCCAACATCAATATCCCATGCTCTGTAAATGCATAAGGCAGGTAACCGCCCAAGTGTCGCTTGGATGGTATCGCATTTTGCGATACCAGGTTTACGACCTCATTTTCAGTAAGCTGGAACATAAAATTTTCAGGGAATCTTTCTTGATTCCGTTTTACCTGCTCCCTTAATCGGATTGCCTTGACCCCGTACAACTCTGCAAGGTCTCTGTCCAACATCACTTTGTGGTTCCTGATCAGATAGATTTTACTGATCATCACTTCATCGGGTATCGCTAAATTTTTGACTTTACTCATGCCCTGTAAAAATAAAGCTATAATTTGAAGTCGCAATTTGCGACCTCAAGTTTATCCCAATGGATTTAACTTATTCGTGTCCCTTTTTCTGGCGCAAGCGTCTCGCTTGTGCCTTTTATCAAAATACAACTCGCTAGAATCCCCAAATTTATATTTCCTGCTCACTCTTGAAATTACTTCTTACAAATTATTATTGCAACTTTTTTTAGAAGGCACAAGCGAGACGCTTGCGCTAAAGGAGGGAAATTCGGTGAAGCCTTCACAGATGAATCTACTCCTTTTTATGAAGCCTAAACCCGATCTTGCGCATGGGCTCTGACGGAGGATTCAATAATTCTTTTAAGGCCTTAAAGATGATTTGCATTTCCTTTTCATGCTTGTTCAATTTGTTGTCCTGCTTCAATATCTTCCGCTCCATCTGTTCAAGTTTCAATAAAATATCTTTGTTAATAAGCAGTACTTCACGCATCTGGGTAAACACCCTGATTATCTTAATGTTCACTTCAATGGCCGTGTCACTATTCAAAACACTTGACAGCATGGCTACCCCTTGTTCTGTAAATACATTCGGTGATTTTCTTAGCCCCATCCTTTCTTTATTGGATGTCGCATTTTGAGACTTCCAATCTTCCAACTCTTGTTCTGTCATTTGGAACATAAAATCACTAGGGAAGCGTTTTTTATTTCGTTTCACTGATTGGTTGAGTATCCTTGTTTCCACCCCGTACATCTCGGCCAAGTCCCTGTCCATCATTACCTTTTTACCTCGTATCAGGTATATCTTGCTGACTACCGTTTCGTCTGTGATCATCAATGCTTTGTTCATCTTGATTCTTTAAGTGTGCAAAAATATAAAATTGGATGTCACAATTTGTGATATCCAATTTTGAGATCGCAATTTGCTTTTTCTGGCGCAAGTGTCTCGCTTGTGCCTTTTATCAAAATACAACTCGCCTGAATCGCCAAATTTATATTTCCTGCTCACTCTTGAAACCTCTTACAAATTTTTATTGCAACTTTTTTTAGAAGGCACAAGCGAGACGCTTGCGCCAAAGGGGGGGAGACCTAACGGCACAGAAAATCACTCCCGGAAACTCTCCGCTGCGAATGACGTTTGGTTTAACCCTAACCGCCACTCAGACGGGCAGCACATTTTTAGTTATTTCCGGAAGCCAAGAGTTTGAAGCTTTTCTTTAGATACGTGATATTCATTAACCGATCCTGTCTGACGACCTGCGCCTATGATTTTATTACCCGACTTGTAAAATGGACCATAGACAATAGCAGATCCTACTTCAACATCGTTTAACGACTTCCCAAAATTCCTATTACTAAATCCAAAACCATTAAGCGTTAGTGTATACGTAACGGTGTCGCCTTGAAATACCAAACCAAAAAAGACGATAATGTAATATGGCTGGTCTGGATTCTTTTCAAGAATATTAACGGTTTCAAAAGCATTGACTTCCGTACTGGAGGTAAACGTGTCGCCAATGTCAGTAATTAAACCATTCGATATGCTAAGACTTGTTTGAACGTATAAATCAAAATTAGTTATACTGATGCTAGCTTCGGGTTTTGTCCCTCGCCAGGATAGATCGGCCTGAAACTTATCCGGGGTTATGATGTCATTGTTTCTTATGATAAGATTATATTTTTGTTCGGCTGCGTTATCACTCAGCTTGACGTTGCCTCTAGTAGGTTGAAGCAGTGTTAATTCAATGTAATCGTCACGGTCGATCTGCTTGTCGTTGAGTATTGACAACTGGAAGTAACTCGTTTTAGCAAATGGTTTGATGAGGAGTTCGGGGCTAAGCTGGAAATCGATATCCCGATAAGTGGCCGTGTCTTTCGCAACAAGTTTAGTGTTGACAGTAAGATTTTCGTTTCTCACGTGATCTAAATATACACCAATTTTCACGCTGGAGGCATCTTCTGCATACGTTGCTTCCGCAACTTCAAACCTTATGGTTGCGGTCTTTTCATATTCTGTTTCCTTGCAAGAATTGACCATTAAAAGGGTTGTAATCAAAATCAAAAATCTGACCTTAGGCCAGATGGTAAATAATTTCATGGAACGGGTTTTACTTATTTAAATCAAACGCAAAAATAGACTTCTATGAGACTCAGGAAAATGCATTATTAAGAAAGATATTACATCCTGCCAGTCGTTGTTGTTAGTATTGTCCAATCCTGTTTGCTTCATCATTTCTGTGATCCATTTCTTGCGGCTTTCGCCCGGGTTGCCTTCTATTGCCTTTCGCAAGTTGCGTGATGTAAAACTTTTCATCTCCCCAATTGTCTTCTCCAATGGCCTTCCCGTGGTCCCAACAATCATATGAACATGGCTGCTCACGATGCACCAGCCATAAATCTCAAGGCCCTTTTCCTTTTGGCAAAACCGCCAACTATCAAGGACAATATCTTTGTATTCTTTCTGATAAATAAATCTACCCAACTAATGACGGCAAAGCTGATAAAATACAACTCGCTAGAATCACCAAATTTATATTTCCTGCTCACTCTTGAAATTACCTCTTACAAATTTCTATTGCAACTTTTTTTAGAAGGCGCAAGCGAGACGAGTGCGTCAAAGGGGGTTAACGACTATGGTCAGGCGACCAACAATAACTTAGTGAAGGCTAATCATCCCAAGTATCTAAGTAAGATACCAAAAACCACTTGCCATTCTCAAGTTTAAAATTGTATTTAACGAAATATGAAGTGTCAGGTTTATAAGTAACCTTTTCTGTCACCATATCCTCTTCATAATTAGTTTTAACTTTATAAATGGTATTGTCCAAATTTGGTATGTCAAAATTTACCTTTCCAGGTATTGTACACCTTATCCTCGATTTTTGGAATACCGTATCTTTATTAAAGCGAATATAGAACTCTTGAAATTTTTCACTCGCTGCCGATCCTTGTTCCAACGACTTTTTATTACTACACCCAGTTTGTAATGATAATATAAACAAAATATAAAAAATGTATTTCATAAACACAATTTACTATCTTAAACTCTAAAACGAAAGAATCGAATTACCAATATTCATATTACTCTTGTTTAAAATTATTTGTTCTATCATTATGAAATTCTGGAGGGCCAAAGTCTAATTTTGTAGAGCGATCATTTATCGGCAACATAATTTTATTGGACGGAGATCCAGAGGCATTATAAACACGATCAGGCACATCAGCTTCGCGACCGTAAATCAGAAAATAAATTAAGCTCATAGTCTTACTTCCTTTAATCCAATCCGGAACACTTGAATCAGCTGAGGTTTCTTCAGTAGGTACTTCATCTGGATGAAGTTTTTTTTGCAAATCTGAGACGGATGTAGGGTCAATTGGAGCACCGTCCTTTTTCATTATTAAATGTAGATGTGTTCCAGTAGCTCCACCTGTTTTGCCGACTTCAGCAATGAGCTGCCCATCCCTTACCTCTTCCCCAGCTTTTACTAATGTCCCATTATTTCGTATATGATCATACTGTGTTGTGTAGCCACCTCCATGATCGATGATCACATAATTTCCATCAGTAGAATTGTAATCGACTTTAGTAACTTTTCCCTTTGCAAGTGCATGTATGGGCGTACCATCTGGCGCCTTCAAATCCACAGCTGGATGCGATCTGGAAAAGGCAGTTCCATCAGCATTTTTCAAAATCGGATGAGGAACCGGAGTTAATGAAAATCCACGACTTCCAACACTTGCAGTCCTATTTTTTCCAAAAATCTTTGGCCACGGAATTTCACCATTAATGTCTATGAATACAATTGGATTATTAAAAGCATATGAATAAGGACCCCACCTTCTCATTTTCTCTGTCATAGGATCAATAACTCCCCATCTTCCAATCTCCGGCATATACATCCTTGCTCCAAAATCTAACCATCCAAGATTTAATTCATCTTGTAGTTCTTTGCCATTATACTGATAGTAATTAGGAAGAGAGTTCTCTCGTGAATACGAGTTAAATGTTAACCCGAATGGATAGTAGTCATCTGATTGAATTACCGAGCTCTTGGTATGCGTTACCTTAAAGTCATCGAAGTAGACTTCCACGGGGGTATCGTTTTCGTTGCTCAACCAAATATACACATAGCCGGGCTCGCGTATCAGGATTTGGTCGGTGCCATCAAAGGCCAGGCGCTCGTGCGCTATGTCAGTGCCGGTCTCACGGGCTGTTGTGGAAATTCTCTGAAAACCAAAATCCATGAGCACGAAATTTCTGTCATAAACCAAATAATTAAGGTAGGCCTTTGGTCCGGTTCCATTATCAGAGCTGTAATCCATCGCGCCCAGGTACGGAAATGTGCCTGTTCCCAAACTACCCGCATATCCACCGTCTATGATCGTGCCGGCCGGTGCTCCTCCTCCTGTAGCAATAGAGGCTATGAATGTGGTAAGGGCCGCTGTCCAATTGGAACTATTTGGATCAAGGTACTTTGCAAATACTTCAATATCTACTTTATCGCCCGGCATTACACTCAATGATTTCGCCAAACCAATGCTCTCGTTTCCAGTTCCGGTGAGCCTGGCAGAATAATACGTTGCGCCCAGATTGGTATGGTCAAAGATGGGCGTATTTACTTTTATCGCTTCAGCATAGTTGATAAACTGGCCTTGCTCAGTGGCAGCATTGGCAGTTTCCATCGTAGCAGTGTTGGTTTGAATATCATCTTTGGCAGTAAATGTCATCCGCACATTGCCCAGGTGGTCTTTGAGGTGATATTGGTATTCCGCCTCACCCTGGCCCTCTCCAGAGGAGAGGGAAGGGATGATCCGGCCCTCAGCGTGGTTGATCAATTCCAATACATTGTCTTTGTAAATCAACTCACCCAGGTAGTCGGTTACTTTGGTTGTAGGATTTGCCGCAGCTTCATAAACAGTCTGACTCAATTTTACCCCGGCCGCATTGTAGGTATATTCCACATAGTCGCCATTTTGTTTGGTTACCCTCAGCGGCAAGTTAAGGTAGTTGTAGGTAATGGTTTCAATGCTTTTATTTTTATCGGCCTTCATATTGCCATTGGCATCGTAAGTGTAATCGTGGCCGCCATTGACACCATCCACAAAACCTTTAGCATCATCTCCGTTGTCGGTTACTTTCAATAGCTTGTTGCTGCGCGTAGCACTGGGGCCTTCGAAATAGGTGTAGGCGAGCACATCCATGTCAACACCATCGGCCCCTTTGCGTGTTAGGCCAAGAATATTTCCGTTCAGGTCGTAGCTAATGCCTGTTTCATTGAAAGAGTTCACAAATAAAGAGTCACCATTGACGGGCTTAATTTTAACAAGTCCCCAACCGGATTTATAAACACGGTAGTCTGCACTCAATATTCTATTCATCGGATCATATGAGAATTTGTACCCTTTCTGAGTTGGTTGATTGAGTATGGCCAGGCCAAGACCCTGGTTGCTACTCCAGTTAATTGCGCTGATGTTGCCGTTGTATTGCGCATCGGTGGATGTGGTCAGGTCAGTGACGAGATCGTTGTAGTGCAAATTCATCCCAAATAAATCGGGTTGAATAAGCGAATTGTCTTCCATAAGATTGGAGGTACTTTTTACATTGCTATCATTTAATCTGGTGAGCCAGCCACGGATGTTATACCGGTAATCTATGCTTTGCTTGAAGTGACGTTGATCAATAACAGTTGCAGGTGGATCATTGCTGTATAATTTTTTATCCACCAACTGGCCAAGTTCATTGTATTCATTCAGTGTTATCATTACATCTGGTGCTCCATTAACAGAATGCATAGTCGTTAATAGACGACCGGCATGATCGTAGGTAAATGTTTCTTTCAAGGTAGTGGCAGCGTCACTTACCAGATAGGTTCGTTTTGTTTCCATAACCTTCCCCACAAAATCATAGTTGGAAGTAACGCGGACATTACCGTTCATGTGATTTTGAGTAATGGATTGCACTGTTCGGTATTTATCATCATAATAGTTAACACTGTAAAGATACGTGTTGGTGCCTACCGTATTTATCTTCGTCCCCGTAACCTGGCCTACTACACGTGGAAAATTCTTTTGCGTGCCTTGAGGATCATACTGATACTGGCCGGTGAGATGGCCTAATTGATAGTAGTACGTTGTGTCCGATTGGTTTCCGTTGTTAACCAGAGGGGTTACAAAATCATAATTGTCGTAATAGGTGGCCGTTAGCAACTGCAAGCTAGTTGTAGGCCAAACAGTGTTAGTGTATCCATGATTGGTAACATCTGCATTGGATGTTTCGAAATAGTTGGTTATGCTGATCAGTGAGTCCATCCCCGCTTGCGTAACAGCACTTCCATGTGTATAGATACCCGTCATCACCGGTCTGTTAAGCACATCATATTTTGTGTAGGTCCATTGGTTCGTTTTACGCTGCTCCCCATCCTGCGTCATCACCAGCCGGTCCCGGTTATCATACACCATCCAAACCCACTCGGCACCAGGCACTTTCTTGCCGACCATACGCTTGCGCGCATCGTATTTGTACTGGAAGGCGAGGTTATTTAAAATGGTTTCAGTGGATTGGAAAATGGTAGCCGAACCCTCCATGTCGTTTACACAATTGGTGGAAGTATTAGTAGCCTTGACGGTGTAATTTCCTTTGGCAGATTGGTCAGGCCATGTTAATGCCGCATCCGTGCCGTCCATCTGTGATGATCCCACCGGCTGATTGTCCAGCATTAACTGATAGGAGATACCGGTTTGCGAGTTGCTAAGTGCTACTGGAAAAGCGGTAGCCGTGGCAGAAACCATCCCACCACCCTGCACAACAAAGGGACTTGGTAAAGGGTTAACTATAATGACTGAAGTACCATCCATAATCCTTTTGCACCCTGTGATCGTACTGGTTGCCTCGACAACGTAGCTGCCAGGGTTGGCAACTCTGGTTAAGGGCAGAGTACTTGTATTTCCAAGGCCCGCGATAGCATCTCCAAAATAGGCCACACCTGATTTCACCTGATAGCTAACATTGGCCTGTGATCCCATTATAGAAATGAGTGAGCTTCCGCCATTGCAGATTGATTCACTTGCTGAAATCGGGTAGCTGCCTGGCTGAGCGATAGTGGTTAAAGTAATTATTTGACTTAATGTTAACTGACAGCCGGTTGAAACGTCTGTCGCAATCATGGAATACGTTCCCGCAGTGATATCAGGCCAGGATAAAGCACCTCCACCTATTTTAACAATTGCAACGCCAGGACCAGTTAGCTGGTAGTTTACCCCCGCCTGAGAGCTCTCCAACTGGAGAGTAGCACCGGAGGTCCCTTCACAATAGACAGAGGGGCCAATAAATGATTGACTAAGTGGCCGCGCATTTACGACAACATTCACCGATCCGCTTATCATTATGGAGCAGCCCGTACTCGCAATAGCCTGTACGGAATAGTTGCCTGCCAGGGTTTGAGTTGGAAAATTTATGAGAGAACCATTTCCAAGTATAGTTGAACCAACATTTTCTGCGGTCCCACCTGCGGGCGTTCTTTTCAATTGATAATTAAAACCGCTCACCGAACCACTCAATTGTAGCTGAACCGGATCACCTGAACAAACTGTTGAACTTCCAACAGCTACCACTTGAAAAGTTTGCGGTTGTATTTGAGCATATTCAGCGACCGTGGCGCTTCCTATATTAGTAGCTGTACAGGTGCCTCGCGCTGCCATGATGTAATAAGTGCCAGCCGGTAAACCTGTCCAGGTTAGCGCCTGACCGGTCACACCGGTGCGTTGCTGTCCGTTGCTTAATGTATATATTACATCCGTTTCGGAATTGGTCAAGGTTAAAGAGCCTGTTGAACTGCCATAGCAACTTGTGGTCGTTTGTTTGGTGAATGCAGCAGGCAGAGGACTACAAACCACGTTGTCGAAAACACAGAAAGTGAATGTGCCTTGTGCCCCTGAGCCTGTCGCCCCGGTATAAACCGATACGTGATACCATTCTCCCACTATCACATCCGATTTGATCAGGCTCACGTCACCGGCAATACCCGTGTTGTTTTGACAGGCAACGGCTGTGCCCGCACTGTTCCACAGGGCTATTTCAGGGTAGTCGATCGTCCCTTCCGCTCCACCTGTTTTAACATCAAGCCGGATGTAGGATGTGCCTGCCTGGAATTTAAACCAAACATTATTGTCGGGTGCTCCGCAACTGCTTGAGCCTCCGTCTGCTGTTGTACCTATGTTATTATAAATGGCCTGTTCGCTGCACCAGTTTTTAGTTACCAACTCCACTGCTCCTATCTTATAATCGTAGGGTGGCTGGTCGTTCATGCAAACCTTAAATGTACCTGTGGTACTGGAGCTACTATAGTTGAATACCGAAACATGATACCATTCGCCAACCACCAGATCGAGTCGCTCGATGTTTACATCGGCTGTACTGCTGTAACCGGAACTGTTGACGCATGCTATTTCCGTTTCGGCACTGTTCCATAAAGCTATTTCGGCACCCGTTATGGTCCCTTCCGTTCCTCCTGTCTTAATATCAAACTTAACATAAGGAGTTGAGGCCTGGAACTTGAACCATACATTGCTAGTGGGTGCTCCACAACTACTGTTTGCTCCGTCATTTGTTGCCCCCACATTGGTGTACGCTGCCAGGCCGCTGCACCAGTTATTTTTTTGTGTTAACAACACGGCACCCATCTTATGATTAAACGGAGGCTGATCATTAACATAAATGGTAAAAGTGCCTTGATTGGTTGAACTGATAGAGTAGGTTTGAACCGATACATAATACCACCAACCAACTACAAGACCCAAACTTTCAATACTCATGTCTGTTGTACTTGCACTGCCGGAATTAGCTATACATGTAACCTGAGTGTTGGCACTGTTCCAAAGTGCAATACCTGGTCCACGGATAGTACCCTCAGATGAACCAGTCAATACTTTAAAATCAATGTAAGAGGTAGCCGCCTGAAACTTAAACCAGACATTATTGTTGGGTGAACCACAAGTACCTATTGTTCCATCATTGGTAGCTCCCACATTGGTGTAAGCAGCTAAACTGCTTGTCCAGTGATCTTTTTGTGACAAAGTCAACGCCCCTATTTGGTGATCAAACGGAGGCTGATCGTTGACACACAAAGTGAATGTACCGTCATTTGAATATTCTGAAAAAACAGATGCATAGTACCATTGACCTACAGTCAAATCCAGTCTCTCCAGGCTATTGTCAGTTGTATATCCACTGGAATTAGCACAGGTAACTTGTGTGAAGTCACTACTCCACAAGGCCATCTCCGGATACTGAAGCGTGCCCTCACTGCCCCCTACTTTTACATCCAATCGTATATACGATGTGCCCGCCTGAAACTTAAACCATTTCTCCAATCGATTCGATGTCACGCAACTCGAAGTCGGGCCGTTCCCGGTAGCAGTAACCGTACTGTAGACCGCCAGACCACTGCACCAATTATTCTTGTTCGTTAACTCTGGTAACTGATCGTTTGCACACAAACTAAAGGTGCCATCAATTGGACCGGCCCCCGAAAAGACCGAAGCATAATACCATTGACCAACGGTAAGGTCTAACCGCTCTATCGAATTGTCGTTGGTACTTCCTCCATAGTTGCTACACGCAACCTCAGTCAGATCACTCTTCCACAGTGCTAACTCAGCGTACTGAAGCGTGCCTTCAGTTCCTCCTGTCTTCACATCCAACCTGATGTAAGAAGTGGCTGCCTGAAACTTGAACCAGCTCTTTTTTAAACTAGAAGCGACACAACTGCTCGTGGGTCCAGCCAACGTACCATTTACAGTAGTATAAATTGCCAATCCGCTGCACCAATTGTTCTTATTCGTTAATTCCGGCAACTGGTCGTTTACACACAAACTAAAGGTACCTCCTGTTGGACTAATACCGGAAAAAACGGATATATAATACCATTGACCCACCGTAAGGTCCAACCGTTCCATCGAATTATCATTTGTACTTCCTCCATAGTTGTTGCATGCTACCTCAGTCAGATCGCTCCTCCACAACGCTACCTCAGCGTACTGAAGCGTGCCTTCAGTGCTACCTGTCTTCACATCCAACCTGATGTAAGAGGTAGCTGCCTGAAACTTGAACCAACTCTTATTATTAGACGAACTGCCACAACTGCTCGTGGGTCCAGCCAACGTACCATTTACAGTAGTATAAATTGCCAATCCACTGCACCAGTTGTTCTTATTTGTTAATTCCGGAAGCTGGTCGTTTGCACACAAACTAAAGGTGCCTCCTGTTGGACTGATTCCCGAAAAGACGGATACATAATACCATTGACCCACCGTAAGGTCCAACCGTTCCATCGAATTATCATTGGTACTTCCTCCATAGTTGTTGCATGCTACCTCAGTCAGATCGCTCCTCCACAACGCTACCTCAGCGTACTGAAGCGTGCCTTCAGTGCTACCTGTCTTCACATCCAACCTGATGTAAGAGGTAGCTGCCTGAAACTTGAACCAACTCTTATTATTAGACGAACTGCCACAACTGCTCGTGGGTCCAGCCAACGTACCATTTACAGTAGTATAAATTGCCAATCCACTGCACCAATTGTTCTTGTTTGTTAACTCCGTTATTTGATCGTTGACATAAATGGTAAACGTGCCTTGATAACTTGAACTGCTTGAATAAGTTTGAACTGATAAATTATACCACTCACCAACAACAAGACTCAAACTTTCAATACTCATGTCTGTTGTACTTGAACTGCCGGAATTAGCTATACATGTAACCTGAACGTTGGCGCTGTTCCAAAGTGCAATACCAGGTCCCCGAATAGTACCTTCTGATGAACCTGTCAATACTTTAAAATTGATGTAAGAGGTAGCCGCCTGAAATTTGAACCAGACATTGCTATTGGGTGACCCGCAGGTTCCGGTTAGTCCATCACTAGTTGCACCTACATTTGTATAAGCAGCCAGCGTACTTGTCCAATGATCTTTCTGTGTTAATGTTATAGCATTGGCCTGCGTATTATTAGCAGGTTGCGAAAAAGCAGCAAGGCCAGCAAACAAAAAAGCCATTGCCAAAAGCATGCAATATTTCCAATGACCACCTGACAGGTTAATCATTTTCGCTTTTGCTACCGGAATTACTGCGCTGCATTCCATTAGTTTTGTGCATTTATCAATTCTTCCACCGCCTGCGGTGGAAGAACAACAACCAGGTTTCCAAAATCGTCATAGATGTAGTACGTAGAAGCGTAGGCTGTCGCATTGACTTTTACTTTCTTGCACACCGTGCGCCCTTCTTTGTCTACATACTCAATTACATCATTATTGTGCTCATCATACGTTTTATTGGCGTAAAGTTGGTTGGCCAGGTAATATTGATCCGCTATCAGTGGCGGGAGACCCACAAGTCCTGTGAGAGGATCGTAGTTAAACAATAGCACTTCATTATCCATATTAGTCTGATAACGTTTCTTAACTGTGTGGTCCGCCATGGAATAAATATCCCCATTGGGATTGATAGGCTGCCAGGCCTGACCAGGTGCCCCTTGTTTGAGTACACGATTTAAGGGCGAAGGTTCGAAAACTATTTCGGCATAAGGAACTGGATCATCGGCAATTTTATCAGATGAATTATTATAAAAACTCACCGTGTAATTTCCAGAAACATCCAACAGGCCTGCCTTATAAATTCCATTGGCCTCATAAGTTACAGGCAGATATTTCCTGTATTCTCTTCCGAAAGCATCGTATACGATGGGCTGTACAACATCCTGCTTTAAAGGAGACCCCTGGGTGTTTACAGATTGAATTGGCCTGCCTAGTCCATCAAAATATTGCACCGTCTGACTAAGTTGATCAACTGTGAGATTGGTGGTGCTGCTTTCATTGGATATATTCCCTACCAGGATGGTATTGGCTATAATATAATTCATGTTCAATCCATTGAACTGGTTAATTACCTGATATGGCATGGAAGTACCAGAGCCTGAAACTCCATTGGACGTAACCGTTACGGTATAATAATCTGCTTCGTTGGTGCCGAATGTTTGCGTAGTGTCTTTAGAAGCACCTGCGCTATTTTTCCAATTAAAGGAGGAGTAGCCGGGGCCGGTATCCAATATTACATTGGCACCCATAATTACTCTGTTGTTGCTGCTAGTAATAACCGGAAGCGGTACAATGGTTAAGGATACCCAAACAGGTGAGCTTAGACAGCCGGCACTGCTAACAGATTTGATATAACCATAATTTGGCGTATTAACTGAGATAATGTCTGTTGTATCAGTTGAACCTGTACCCGTTAAAACATTAGAAGGGTTGTACCAATTATACGTGCCGCCACTGGGAGCGCCAGATGCAGTTAATGTTAGTGCTCCTGGTCCAAACCGGGTATTTCCCACAACCGTAGGAACAGTGGATGGGTTTTGGTTAAACTTGATAATCACACTGTCAGATGTTGGCAAACAAGGACTATTGTTTATAGTCCATCTCAATGTGTACATAGACCCTGCAACTCCACTGAAGGTAGAAATTGAACTCGATGGACTAGTAATTATGCCACCTACTGCTGATCCAGGTACAATGCTCCATGTTCCGGTGCCAGCGGTAGGTATGGGTGCATTGCCGGCCAAACTAATGCTGGTTAACCCACATGTAGTTGCTCCGGTCTGATCGGGCCCAGCGTTGGCTGCGGCAAGATTATTATTAAAAGTGATAACCACATTGTCAGATGATTCCGGACACGTTATTCCATTGGTGATCGTCCATTTCAATGTGTACGTAGATCCTGCGGTTCCATTGAATGTTGAAGTTGGACTTAATGGATTGCCAATAGTTCCTCCTACACCTGAACCTACATAACTCCAGGTTCCAGTACCAACACCTGGAGTGTTTCCGGCCAGCATCAACCCGCAAGTGGTTGCAACGGTTCTGTCGAGGCCAGCGTAAGATGCTGTAGGCGTGGGGACAACTGTAACACTGACAGTTATAGGCGCCCCCTGGCAATTGTTTGCTTTGGGGGTTATGGCATAGGTTGCGATGCCGTTAACGGTTGAAGAAGTATTGAGGGTTTGTGTGAGTGAATAGGTGTACGGGCTTGTTGGGCTTGAAGTTCCACTGCCATTTAGTAAACCGGTAACGGAGGGCGATGACATTGCCCATTCATTGACAGTAGAAGCAATGGTGTTCGTAAGCACAATAGATGTTGTACTGCCGGAACAGATAGTTTGGGTGATGGGGCTTGCTGTAACTGTTGGTATGGGGGCAACGTTAACTGGAATGGACGAAGTTGAGAGCCTCCCACAATCGTCAGTGCCCGTTACCGTGTACGTTGTATTTGAAACTGGAGTTACAGTTATGTTGGTTGTAGTCTGAGTTGGAGTCGTATTCCATGAAAAGCTTTGAATGTTTGTCCCTCCACCCATTAATGTAATCGGCTGACCCGCGCAAATATTTGGTGACGGTGATGTGCTGATTGTGACTGCTGGCAGAGAGGGTGGCGCTACAGAAACAGTATAGCTGGAGCAAACGGAATTGTCAATTTTGAGAGTATAACTGCCTGAAGCAACGTTGAGCCACCTAACCGTAAGCAAACATGCCCCTCCTGAAACAATTGAACCCACGTAAGAGTTTGTACCATTATAAATTACAAAAGTGCTGTTTACATTAGGTGGATTTGTGCAAATTCTCAACTCAACCTCACTTCCTGTGCATAAATAATTTGGAGTCAATGTACCTGAAAAACTACATAGAGAATTAACGGTAACGTCTGTGAATGCGGTGCTGGTTGACCCATTACATCCATTGGCAACTACCGTAACCCTTGCCACGCCTGAAAATGTGGAACTCCAACTGACGCTCCCACTTGTGCTTGTGCCAGTTATACTACCTGGAATGCCAGTATATCCAGGCGCAGCGGCAATGCTCCACACATAACCCGTAGCATTCGTGGCACTGGCTGAGTAGGTATCTCCGCCAGCCCCTATATACCTTGTAAGGATGCCGGAGGGTGCGGATACCTGCCCAACGCTTGGGTTAACGGTGAAATTTACTGGAATGGCAGACACCGTAGGTAAATTGGAGCAACTCATTGCTGAAATGGTGACTGACGCATTGTGTGTGCCTGAAGTAAGGGAAGAAGCTGAATAACTATAGTTGGTTGTGGTAGTAGTTGCGACTAACTGCGAATCGATGTACCACCCATAATTTGGACTGCCGCTAACATTTATTGGTGAAGCCTGAAGGGTGATGGTTTGTGGCTGGCAGATTGTTGTTGCTGACAATGATATAGATACGGAGGGGGTAGTTTTTGCATTAACCGTTAATGCAAGAAAAGAAGTACTGCAATTTGAATATGTAACCTGAACCCAGGCGTTGGAAGAGGCCGCACTCCAATTAACAAAAACTACAGCCTGGTTGTTGGCACCCTGAATAACTCCACCGCTGCTGGCTGTCCATTGCTGAATCGTGCATGATGTTGTTACGCGAAACTGAGCATTATCACCTGCGCAGACTGTCCCATTAATATTTGTTATTGGTGGCGCAGCCTGCCCAAGCACCTCTACAGCATTGAAGGTAATGAAAATTGCAGCAAGCGTTAATATTCTGAGATTATCCATGTTCATGTGCCATTGCATTCACTATTGTCCTATTGAATCCAATTGATGTACTGTTCTAAAAGGTTATTCTCATTCACTGTTTATAATTATACTGATAGGTTTTTATAATATTCCCATTGTCGTCTTTGACAACTGACAATCTTCCAAGGGCATCGTACTCAAAAAAGTTAGTTTGATTATTAGCATCGGTTTGCGAAGTGACTCCAACCAGCGGCTCATACGTATAGGTTTTCATTTGTGCAACACTTGGATACAAACGTAAGTCATCAATTACAGCCGCTCCTGAAATTGTGACTGTTGCGCTGTTTGCGACAACCGTTTCATAATACTGCCATCCATTGATCATGGATGAAGTTGGCACTAAAGACGGTCCACTATTAATTGAAATGGATGCACCCGTCTTTGCCCACATCGATATGGTATATTTAGTACTCAGGACTAAACCTGATTTGGAAATTGCACCGCTTGAAAGCGAATAACTTTGCTTACCAGTTCTATAATCAACCGTGTTGCGCTGAGTCCCGGCAATGGCAGTGAAGTTCCCCAAGCCCTCTGCCTCAAAGGAGGAATAAGCGATGTCGTCAACACTAGCGTTTACCACTTCTGCAACTGGGTACTTATGGTTATAGTCCCACAAAAAACTTGTATTAATATCACTTTCCTTTGCTTGCTGTATCACATTATTAGAGCTGTTATATTTAGTAAACGATCCTATTTTTCTGTAGTAAGGCGTTGGATTTACATCAAAACTCGCTTTTGCAATCGGAGTTGAAGAATTAAAGCCCCAAATTAAATCAGGTCCGGTTGTATTGTTGGCCCAAGGCTTAAAATCCGTTCTGACGGCAGAGGTAACATAATCAATTGCGCCTAATGTGTATCCCGCCAAGTGTTCTATGGGGGTATTAAAGATGTCATCACGCTGCATGATGAGAATAGATTTCTCGCGATTTGCTGACGAATTAATCGCTGTATTAATGCATGTTGAGAAGTTAGATTTACAATTATTGAAATTTGTCAATGCCGTTTGAGCTTGGCTATTGTATGTCGAGCGACATGCCATATATGCATTAAAATCTGTAGTAGATCCTGATGCCACATACAACTGATAATTGTTTATTTCACACGTTTTTTTCTGAGCCATGAATGTTGTTAGGGCGCTGCTATAAGTAGCATAACATGGTTGTACATCACATGTGGACAACAGCATATAGTCCAAAGGGAATTTGGTGTCCGTAAAAATAGTTTTATTATCGCTTGTTGATTGAATTGAACGGGTTAATTGCAGATGTCTCGGATTCCCGTATACATACTGCATTTGCGTTGTATACGGATTTGTTCCGTTCACGTCATAGGTTGTAGTAGTGGTTGAAATTAAATTGGACTCATAAATTTTAGAATCAAAGTCCATCCATGAATACTGGTCATAAAGGTTAACAGTTGGGCACTCACGAAACCATGGATGAAGGTCATTAGGAGCTGACCCCTCCGCATAGAGGAAAGCAGTATAATTTTTTACTGCGTCCAGAAATGTATCTTCATAAGCATGAACTTCTTCTTTGACCAGAACTGGCTGCCCACCTCCATTTAACTTAAAGGTCTTTCGGTTTGCCACCTGTTCCCTTTTCCACTCTTCATCGGACCGGAAATTCGGTCCTAAACTAGGGATTTGGTCAATGGCTTTATTATACGTTGTAACAACTTTGCCAATGGATATATCATTACTATCCACATCATATTCTTCAACCTCCTCATAGGAAGCCACGAGCCCCGATGATGAGTTAGCCTGAAAAGTGAGGTTCTCTCCATAATTCGTAAAATTGCAGAGAGAATACTGACTTTGACCGATTTCAGCAAATCGTTTCGTAATCGAAAGAAATGTGTTGGCCATTTGAGTCAAATTTCCATTGAAGACATTCGAGTTGTAGTACCACTTTGTGTAAGCGAATTTCTTCTTGGAGACATTTCCTTGACCATCGTTATTGGTAATTGATTTGACCCTAAGTCCGCCTGTATATAAGGTAGTGACGCCATCCATTACTTGATTTGGCTCAAGTTCAAATTCAGTGAACCCACCGGTAGGATATGTGATTCTCTTAAGTGAACCAGCTTTGATATATAGTGGGTCAACATTTCTATTTGCGCCATAAGCTTGGCTAACACCAGTGGGGCCGAGATCGTAAAACAAAAGATTTTTATTCAGGTGAGCCCCATTATAATAACCCATGAAGTCCTGAGCCGTAGACCCGTAGACGGGAAATTGGCCAGCCTCATATTGAAATGTATGAGAAGGAATTGGCTCAGGTATACCGTTTTTAAACCCTTCCTCATAAAAGCTATCCAATCTTAGCCTCTTGTCAAGCTGTGATGCACTTACCCAACCACCCACCTGACTACTCTGTCCCGCGGATGCAGTAAAATAACTATGGTTAAAAGTGTATCGTTTGATTTCAGAGTATGCACCAGCATTTTTTTGGAAAATGTGAATAGCAGTGAGCCGATTTGCATCGCTGTCAAGCCTCGTTGAATAATCGAATGTTACTTTACCATTATTGTAAACGATGCTTGCAATATTTACGCTGGCATGCAAGCTAAATGAACCACTGCGTGTAGCCGTTATAGGTGGCGATAGGGCCGTACATTGCCTTTCACTTAAGGTATTGGTTCCAGTCGCTGTCGTAACGTAGACTGGAGCAGTGTAAGTAAATTTAATAGTGTCAGATTTATCTGGAGAAATCGTTAAAGTAAGATACCAGGTTGTGGGAATACTGGTATACCTGTCAGTAACTGTGGTTTGTTCTACTTTGTCAAATATGTGGGTTGTGCCATCCAAGTCAACAATAGTAAACGCTGTAAAGGTTGAGTTGACACTAATTTTGATAGGGCTATAAGGTATAGAAGTTATCTCATAAGGAGCGTTTAATGACTTTGCATTTTTGAAGACAAACTTCCCAGATAATGGACCCGCTCTGTAAACAAAATTATCAGATTGCCCATCGAAAGGTACCACCTGGTGTGTTAAACTAGCGACAAAACAACTGAGGTACTCAACATTGCTAGTAGGATCTGGCATTAGTCTATTCAATACACCAACAGGAGACTCATCTGGGTTACCAATTATTGATCGGCTTATTGATCCACCAGCATTCAATGACCAACCCAACCCCACTGAGGATGCAATATCATATGCCTTAATTCCACCAGCGTGATAGCTCAACGAAATTGGTACCGAAAGTTTACGACTCTTCACTTCGTAAATTGGGATCGAGATGCTAACCAAACCCTTATTAAGAGATATCGGATACTCTCCGTATCTCATGAAGTTTGCAGCCTCAGGTGATGGAGGAAATATCGAATTTTTAAATTGAGCCGCAGGATCAGATTGAGCCATCAAAATTGATGGCAGAATAAGAATCACTATTAACAGCAGAAATATTTTGAAGTTTATTTTAATCATTCCAGGTAAGTAAATGATGTGTTCAATTTGATAAGTATAATTTTTAATATATGTAAAAAATATCCTCGCCACCTTCCCCCTTTCTCCCCAGTAATGTTAAAAACTTTCCTTATACTTTCTACTGGTATGTAAGTTTATCCTCGATCTTACATTTTTTAAATTCGATCAAGAAACCTTAAGCGATAGGTTATCAATCCTTTAAATATTCATGCCGTAAAACAGGTTGAAAATGATTCTGAATTAGAAACATGTAATGTCTATTTTCAGTTTTTGCTAAAAAAATTGATATTAAAGGTCAACGCCTAAAAAGAAGACTCAATAGTAGAGCTTCGATGCTTCCACCTGATTAATAGTTAAGCCGTTCGAGACTCTTTAATTTACAGTCTCAAAAAAACCAAGCGAAGTTTTGTCAACAAAACTTAATCAACATATACGGCACTATCCACAAAGCCGACCCAATAGCATGTAACGACCTGTTCTTATGACGGCCACAGTTTCGAAGCTGGTTTGATTAGGGAATAAAATCCTTAGGTAAATAAACCCATAAGTCTGAAAACGCAGTGTTTCCCCGAAAGCCCAATCCATAATAGCCATACTTGCCAATTGTTCCATAGGTAAAGGAGAATCTTTCACTACCTATGAATGCATTGATTTCAGACCAATTATCATTTAATAGATCGTAAGCCCAAATTCTTTGACTCGGAGTATTA
The DNA here is from genome assembly GCA_038043425.1 of Bacteroidota bacterium. Classification (GTDB taxonomy): domain Bacteria; phylum Bacteroidota; class Bacteroidia; order Cytophagales; family Cyclobacteriaceae; genus ELB16-189. Next base: position 98,851 of record JBBTBZ010000006.1, on the reverse strand, counting down.
TCATTGATCCATCCGAGTCCTGAATATCCAAAGGAATTTAATCCAAAAGATGCCAGGCCAGCTGAAGTGACTCCAGGGTAATCGCTTATTCTTGTCCATGTGCCTGAGTTGTTATTGTATTTCCAAGCTTGGTTAAATGGCTGATCATTATTTATTACACCGCCAATAACATATGCATCATTGTTCTGAGTCAGGGAGGAAGCTCCATAAATTTGCCCACCCGGATAATCTGCAATTTGGTCCCATTGATTTAAAAGTGGGTCGAAACTGTAAAAATCTTTTTGTGATGTTATTCCATTTGAAATCCCTGTACCAATAAATCCTTTTCCATTAAGAGTAAAACTACATTGCCCTGTCCTTGCTTCACCTGGAAAATCAGACACTTGTGTCCATAAGTCGCTCGCAGGATCATATTCCCAAAAGTCCTTTACTGCGTGATTTAAAGTATAACTATAACCCAAACCTACATATCCTTTCTCATTAATTGAAAATGAAGTTGTTTCAACTCTGCTTTGCTCACCCGGAAAATCCTTTACCTGGAACCAGCTATTATTAGTTAGATTATATCGCCAGACTTCGTGAGCGAACCCGGTTTGACTAAAATTTACCGACAAAAGGAAATACAGATTGTCTGCTATTGCAAATGATGCGATGGAGTTAAAAACTCCTCTTGGATGGTCCGTGATTTTTTGCCAACCATATACTGCTACATCAATTAGAGACTTAGAGGCAAGGGAAGATACAATTCCGACAAGGGAAGATACACTTACAATAAGCACTTTTTCTCCTACATCAATGTTCGTTGGTACCTTAACTCGTAATTGAGTGGTGGATGCCTCCAAAACTGTAATGCATTGAGAATTAAAACAAACTTTATTTTCGTCTAGAATAGGACTGAATCCCGTGCCAATTATAATTGCTTCGTCATTATGGGTAATTATAGATTTATCAATAGACAATAAATCAGGATAAAGGGTGAATTGAATTGGACCAAAATCAGAATCATTGTTACTAACATTGATTGATTTAACGCCTGCGGAAATTGAGCTAGGTATTTTGAATCTTATCGAATCCTCATTTTGATCAACAATTGATAGGGGGACATTATCAATTAAAACTTGAGGATTACCCGGAAAATAACCATAAACTATTAATGTGTCCCCCACTACTCCTGACTCAGGCTTAACTTCATCAACACGAATTTTTGGTGCGTCATCTTCCTTGCAACTCATTAAAAATAGTACAAGACCAATGCTATAAATGCAACGAATCAATTTCATGTGTTTCAATTTAAATGATAACTATTACGAATAATTTTTTTGGCTTCTTGAAAGATTTCTTGGCCAACAATTAAAATTTTATCCTAAAGGAATCGAGACAGTAGCTAGTCAACAAAAAAACCTTTCTTTATGGTCGTCTGATGTTTGTCTTTCAATTGTTTGAAAATATGCCCCTTGCCTTTCCCCAATAAAGATGAAACGTATTCAATTTATTTCCCAAGCGAAGTAAGTTTACTTGTGAACCTGCTTTTTTCTATTCGATCAAGAAACCTTAAGCGATAGGTTATCAATCCTTTAAATATTCATGCCGCAAAACAGATTGAAAATATCTTATTTGACGAAATGTAATGTCTTATTCATTTTTGGATAAAATAGTTGATAGTAAAAGCCAACACCTGGTTACCGGACCTTGTTGGTCAACGACCAGCAACAACCCAGGGTTTGCGGCCTGGCAATAGAGAACAGTTAATGGAATAAGGTGCACGAAGGAGTAACCCATGTATTACTACTTTTCCATTGGATGGGAATTTGAGGTCTGCGATAATTTTTTGATCACCGTTTCCGCCTGTTCTATTTCAATTCAAACTCAGCCTGCTTTACATCACGGGAATTTCCCCCGAGATAGACATGGAATTTACCCGGTTTGGAAACAAAGTTTAATTTTTCTGGCGCAAGCGTCTCGCTTGTGCCTTCTATCCCTTTTATCAAACAATATAGCTCAGTTCGATAAGCCCCATTTTTCCATAAAAATCTCGAGCGCTGCTATACCAATAAGCTTTGTATTCTTTTCTGATAAATAAATCTACCCAATTAATGACGGCAAAGCTGATAAAATACAACTCGGTAGAATCCCCAAATTTATATTTCCTGCTCACTCTTGAAATTATCTCTTACAAATTTTATTGCAAATTTTTTTAGAAGGCACAAGCGAGACGCTTGCGCCAAAGGGTATTTCATCTAGCTTGTTGGTGAAGAACACCATAGTCGTTAACTTAAGGAATAGACTGATATTTTCAGAGCCATAGGCTCGGCAGATACTTTAACAACGGATTTTAATCCGTTGATTTAAAGCTGCTAGACAAAAATTGAGAGCCGTAGGCTCGAACCATGTCAATACTTATTATAAAATGAATCGTGCCGATGGCACTCCAAATAAAATATCATTTTTGGCAACGGATTAAAATCCGTTGCTATAGCATAAAAGCGAGCCTATGGCTCTACAAAAGCTTAAGTTGCAGAGATTGATGAATAAACCTGTTAATCGTTGCCTCGTATTGGAATAAACCCAAACGCTATTTTTTCTATCTGCGCATGTGTATGAGTTCGCGAAGGAACGCGCAACATCTTTCGCTGTTCTGCATTGAACCTGATCACTTCGGTGTCTGTGGCCTCATTGTCAAACGTCACCTTAACATCGGCACGGCCAGCTGCTATTAATAATCCTGTGATATACTCTTTTCCTTCCGCTTCTGCCTGCACCAGAATTCGATTGGCAACCGCCATGTTGCGCACAGTGTCCATGCGTTCCGCCAGAATGTCGCCCAGGTAGCGGCCGACAAGTGGATAGAGGTCTTTGCCGGCATGAATTTGAAATGAACGTGTTTTGCGGATGACCAATTGCTCTACTCTATAATGGGGAGCATTTAAATAGGCATGTGGCAACACCACTTGCTTGACTGAATCGTGGTCGTAGACCACTTTTATTTTTTTCAGGTCCAGATAAGCCGTGATCTCCACGGGTACGTACACAATTGCCCGTATGGCCTTTGACTTATCATTTTTCTTGTGTAGGAAAAATAAGTCCTGATAGACATGTTTTACCAGGTGCAACTCCTTGATGGACAAAATCTGTTCCAGGCTAAGTGGCTGCGGCATGGTGGCTGGTTTGAAGCGGGTGTAGAGTAAGCCACCAATGAAGGCAGCTACAACTAAGCAAACTGCGAGGATGTAGGTGAGCGGTTTCATAAATCATAATTTTTAAAAACGTGTTGGGTGAATGAAATGAAGGGGCATAAAAAAACCTCTGCAAGCCTGGCCCGCAGAGGTTTTCAATTCATTGCGGATGTCATCACCTCTTAGGTGGTTGGTTAAACATAAGCGACTTCACCAAAGCATACTGTTCGCTGTCATGACCAAAGATGGCACGCACGTACTTCTTCACGGCTTGTGCTGTTTTTGTCATGGATACTTCCGAACCATACATCAGCTGGTTCCGCTCAATCAACGCCTTACTCCAACGAGCGCGGGCATCTGCAACTTGACGGTTCAGATGGTTTAACTCCTCCACCTTTGCTTCCAACCCTTCGGGACTTAACATAGTCTCGTTGGCCTGATACAAGGGTTCGGTGTTCACCGCCTTCACCAACCTGGAAAACGAATCCGCTTTGCTCACATACGCCAACTGCAGGGCAGACCTTTGGACCGTTGCTTTCTTCACCAACTGCTCCATCTGGTCAGACGGAATGGGTGCACGGTTCTTAGGAGAGCTGCCGATAAGCTGGTGCGCGAACGAGCGGGCGTCATCCAGTTTTTCAGGTTTTGCTCCTGATGCTTCCAGCGTACGCAGAATACTGGAAACCAAACGAGATAACTGATCGAATGTCTGCTTCCGTTGGTTCACATCGTTGTCGTACTCAGCCTTGGCCACTTTTACTTGTTCCATGGCGGACTGTGTTTCGATCACTTTGTTTACCAATGCATCGATCTGGAGGGTTGGTCGACCGGGGTTATACTTACCTCCATACCCTGAGCAGAAGCCAATCAACCTGGTGAATGCTTCTGTGTTTTTGACATGTGTCATAAAACTTTTATTTATTTTATTCATACAACGGAAAGCAGAATGGGCTTTGTTGTGATTTTTTTCATTATTTATAAAAGTATATTCTCGTTACTATTTGTAACTGAAAATACATTGGCACGTTCATTAGCATTTTTTATCACTACGCGAAAAATTTAGTTATAGCTGTATCAAACTTCTTTGCGAAGCCCATGCACTTCCCGCAACAGGGTTGTAAGTTTGCTCCCTATGCATGGTTAGTTTGCTCACCCCGCGTAGTTAGTTTGTTCATACCGCATGGTTAGGTTGCTCACCCCGTTTAGTAAGGTTGCTCACTCCGCGTAGTAGGTTTGCTTACCCTGCCTGGTATGTTTGCACACTACGCTTGGTGTATTACTTGACCCCGCTTAGTAGGTTTGTTAACTATGCCTGGTAGGTTTGCTCACCCCGCCTGATATGTTTGCCCATAATGCTTGGTATGTTTGCTAACCCCGCTTAGTGTATTTGCTCTCCCCGCTTTGTGTATTTACTCGTCCCGTGTAGTTAGTTTACTCCGTACGTCTGGTGTATTTGCTCCGTCTGTTTTGAAATTTATATGGACCCACTGTACTATTTATTCCTTGCATTCAACGAAATAATAATCTGCTGAAAGCTCGCCAACCCTGCTTCCAGGTTTTCAATAATCTCCTCCGCCAATACATCCGGATCAGGAAGATTATCAAGGTCAGCTAAAGATTTATCTTTTAACCAGGTTATGTCAAGACTTGTCTTATCCCTTGCGATGATTTCATCATAGGTGAATTTTCTCCAGCGACCTTCCGGGTTCTTTTCAGCATTGTAGATTTCCATTCTCTTGTTCCTATTCTTTGGATTGTAACACGTAATGAAATCTCTCAAGTCCTCAAGCTTCAATGGGTTCTTTTTGAGTGTGTGGTGGATGTTCGTACGATAGTCATAAACCCATATTTCCTTCGTCCACGGATTTTTGCTGCTGGGTTTGTTATCGAAGAAAACTACGTTGGCTTTTACACCTTGCGCATAGAAGATACCTGTAGGCAATCTTAATATTGTGTGAACATCGGCTGTCTCCAATAGTTTCTTGCGCACGGTCTCTCCTGCCCCGCCTTCAAACAATACGTTATCCGGAATGACGACTGCTGCGCTGCCTGTCGTTTTAAGCATGCTGCGGATGTGTTGCACAAAGTTGAGCTGCTTGTTGCTGGTGGTGGCCCAGAAATCCTGACGGTTGTAGGTGAGGTCTTCTTTCTCCTGCTCGCCTTCTTCATTGGTAAAGGTTTGACTGCTCTTTTTGCCGAAGGGTGGATTGGCCAAGATGTAATCATATTTATCTGCTGATTGAGCAATTAAGGCATCGGCTGGGGAAATGAAATTATCACTATCAATGTCTCCAATGTTATGGAGGAATAAATTCATTAACGCCAGGCGCCTGGTGCTGGCCACAATCTCGTTGCCGAAAAAGGTAGAGTACTTTAAAAACTTGCTTTGTGCTTTATCCAGTTTATTGTGATCTACGATGTAATCATAGACAGCCAGAAAGAAACCCGCTGTGCCACAGGCAGGATCAGCAATGGTTTTCATTGGCTCTGGGTTGATGCACTCGACCATAGCTTTGATTAAAGCGCGTGGTGTGAAGTACTGACCGGCACCGCTCTTGGTGTCTTCTGCATTTTTCTCCAGCAGGCCTTCATAAATATCACCTTTGTCTTTCACACCCATCATCAGCCATTGCTCGCTATCGATCATGGCTACTATCTTGCTCAGCTTGGCAGGGTCTTGAATTTTATTCTGGCTCTTGGTGAATATCTGGCCGAGAATTCCTTTCTCTTTACCCAACTCGCGCAGCATAATGCTGTAATGCGTTTCCAGTTCGGCTCCTTTTAAGGGTACGATACTTTCCCAGTTATATTTTTTAGGGATGGAGAACGTGCGGTTGTGCGGTGGCTTGGTGTACTCATCAGCCATTTTTAAAAAGAGCAAATAGGTTAGCTGCTCTAAGTAATCACCATAGCCAACACCATCGTCTCTAAGGGTGTTGCAGAAAGACCAAACTTTACTAACGATTGCTGAATTGTTGTTGCTCATAAGTTATAGGTGTTACTTTCAACAAACCACTGAATATAGGCTGGCAATTTAGCGCCTAAATAATAGGGCATATTCATTAATATGTAAGGCTTTCCTTTCGGGCTAACTGTTTTTGAAACCACAAACTCACCGCCATAAATCCTTACTGCGTAAGGATGGTTGGATGCCTCGACAAACTGATGCAGGGATTTCAAGGCGCCTGCACTTCCGGATTTTACTTCTACCGGAATGACCATACCTTTATGCACAAACACCAAATCAACCTCTGCATTGGATTGAGTTTTTTCCCTGACCCAAAAATTAGGCTTGTGATTAGCGGTAGCCGATAGAGATATTAGTTCCTGGGTTATCAAGTGAGGAATGATGGCTCCTTTATGGGCCGCATTAAAATCTTTAAGCCTTAACATTTCACTTTGAATGCCGAGTGCATGATTAATCAGCCCTGTATCCAGAAGTTGCAGCCGGGGCGATTTTTTCAGGTCTGGTCTTATGGGTGGTTCCATATCGACCGTGGGATAGATGAGCCTAATGATCCTGGCATCCTCCAAAGTCCTCATGGCTTCGCCAACTTCCCGCGAACGGTAGTTGGAATTTCCGAACCCCTGAAACTTGATGCGCTGATCCACATATAAGGGTGCTGTGTCCATCACATGTTTAATTACCTTCCGTTCCGTATCATTCCGGGTATATTTCTCCACGTCATTTTTATAGGTCTCCCAGATGCTTTCATAAACTTTCGGCAAATCTGATAAGCTGTTTTTCTCCACATCGCGCTGCACCACTTCTGGCATTCCTCCGGTGATGGCATAGCGGTGGAACAGGTTGAGCAACGTTTGATGGGCAAATGGTTTGATTGGGATTTGTTCCAGTTGGTGAAGGGCAGCCTCATGACCGATGGCCTGGAGATACTCCGGGAAATTCAAAGGGTGCAGATGGAGATATTCCACCCTGCCAACGGGGAAGCTCTGAACTTTGCGCATGGCAAACTCCAACAGCGACCCGGCCGCGATGACATGCAACGCAGGAATGTCTTCGTAAAAGTACCGGAGCAATTGAATGGCTCGTGGCGACTCCTGTATTTCATCAATAAACAACAAGGTTTTCCCCAAAGCCTCAGCAGGTATTTTATTGGACAGGAACAAGGCTTCAGTAATGGTTTTTACCTCACCAAGATCATCGAAATAGGCGCGGTGGGCTGGCTTTTCCAGGTTTAATAAAATGCTGTGATCATAGCGCTTAGCAAAATCGGCAATGAGAGTGGTTTTGCCCACCTGGCGGGCACCCCTCAAAATAAGGGGCTTTCGGCCGTTGCTGACTTGCCACGCCTCAAGAGCGGGCAATATATGGCGAACAAAATTCATGAAAAGGAAAGGCTAAACACAGGTTTGTAACAAAGCAAAGGCATAAATATAGATAATATGTAACAAAACAAAGCATGTTTTTATTTATTCTTGTAACAAAACAAGGGCAATTGACCTCACCCCAACCCCTCTCCAAAGGAGAGGGGCTCTCTATCACAAACACTCAGGCGGGTTTCTATTTCCTGGACAATAAGCTTTTGTTCCTCAGCGATGGAAGTGGTCCTCAAAATTCTTGCTTCAAACATTTTATTGATTTTTATCCATACAGCATTTCTTGTACTTCTTACCGCTTCCGCATGGGCACGGGTCGTTTCTTCCAGTTTTATCGGAGATAATGGGTTGTTGATTAAAAGTAGGCAGATAATCATCATAGCCATCACTGTCACCGTCTTCTTCCGTATATCCTGCCCATGTTGTTGTTATATGATCATATAGATCAAAAATATTGTAAACATCCCTTTTGTGGCTAAACTTTTCTTCTCTGCCAAATGCCTTTTCAACATCCTTATAATTGCCACATATTCCGGTAGAAACATATCCCAGTTCAAAAAGTGTTTTAATAACAGGTTTTAATTCATGCAGCTTGCAATCCAGGGTATCGGCAATCGTCAAGCCTAAAAAATCAGAATCGATAATATCGTCATCATCCGTTGCAATCGCAAACCGGGCTAATGTTTCCATATATACATGTAATACTTCCGCTCTCTTTTCAGGATGATGAAGCACCATTTGACAAAGCGCTGCCGAGGTGCATGATTTTGAATAGGTATCCACTCCCGGTTGCATTAAAAATTTCCTAAGTAGTGTGGTGTTCGAAAACCCTAGCCCAAAAATGCTTTGCCACAAGGTTCCTGTAATATGATCGCCAAACCAGTAATTCAAAAAATCATTATCGCATTCCAGAAACGATAGCAGCTTGGGCAAGCTCTCTTCGGCACGTATTTCCGCCAGCAAAAAGAAAGCATGCAACACAAAGGAGTTGGTTTCTTCTGTGTTTTCCTGGCTCTTAAAATATCCGTATCGGGTTACCGCATCCAATAAAACAGTTTCCAGGTCGGCAATGAGCGTGTGCCGGGGCAAGGCGATTATCTCTTTTAGTTTTTCATGCGGGATGTACAACCCATATTGATACAGGTTTTGTATTTCCACATGTTTAAATTGGGGAGGTGTGTCGTTGCTTAGTTCAGGCACCACTTTAATAGCGGCAGGCGTGATACGGTTTTTTGTTTCCTCTTCCATGCGTTGGCCAGCAAGCTTTAATCGCAAGGGCCATAAAAAAATTTCTGCCTGTTCGGTATCCGGATGGCAGGGGGCTATTCCTGTGAGCAATTCCAGCCGGTTCTCGGCCAGCTCCACGTTTTCCATAGCGGCTAAATAACGGATCACCACTTTAAGATAGCCCGTAACTTCAGCCAAATGAAACAAATCCCTCTCAGGATATAAACTTTTGATTTCGAGCATCTCGCCCAATACTTCAGGCACTTTTTCCAGTTCCGATCTTTCAATATACACGTTGGCAGCATTGAGCCTGGCAAACAGATAATCGGGATGCTCGCTGAGTGTCCACTGGTTTACCTCTTCTGCCTTTTTTTTATTTCCCTGCACATGAAAAGTCACCGACAAATAATTTTTTAACTGCGGCACAGTGGGGTATTGAATAATCAGTTGATTGAGTTTGTCAACCAACTTTGAGGTACTTTTTTTCTGGCATTCTATGGCCAGCGATTGCAATTGCTTTTCCAATGCGGGCGGAATGCCGTATCGTTTATTTTGAAACTGCGGATCGGTGGTAATATTATAGCCGACTTTTATAAACTGTGTGGTCATCTTGTTATTAACTGATGTTTACGGGACATGTATTTTTTCTTTGTGCCTTTGAGTCTTAGTGGCAAGAAATGTGTTGAAATTAGGCCACGAAGGCACCAAGGCACTAAGTATTCACAATGAGAAGCAAGGAAATTCAAACCGTTGCGTAACATCAGTTATTAATTGTTTGATGGAATTGTCTGATTCATATTTTTCGTGGCTGATAGTAGTTCATAACCCCTATCATGGTTAGGATAGTCAGTTTGGTTAACTTGTTTAAATTTTATCGGGTAAATTAAAAATATAGTCCAGATGCCGCGATGTGCGGTGCATGATGGACAGATATTCGTTTAGCCGAGCTTCGTATTCCAGTCTAAAATCTTCATGAAGTTTTTTTTGAAAAATAGTAACTGCTCTACGTAGCAACAAATATACCTTATGGTTGTAAGCCGTAAAACAAGTGCAAAACATATTGGAGTTTAGGGTGAAGGGAATGGATAGTGCCTCCATAATGAGTCGTAATTCCAATTCGCTGTTCCTGCATACTTTTCCAAATTCGCTGATCCTTTTAAGGCAGGCTGCCAACATGTTTGCCAACTGTAATTCTTCCGAAAACCCTTTGTGCCGTTTTCTAAATAATATTTCTAAATCTGCCTTTGCTTTTTCAAGCAGGTCCTCTTCACCAAATTCCTTATCCACATAGTTGACCAGTAAATAATCGTGAAACTGTTCGTGTTTTTGAGCCGCCCTTATCACCAGTTTTTCCAACTCTTTTTTTGAAAGTTGGGTAACCGCTTGTTTCAATGATTCGTCAATTTTTGCCATATCATTCAATACGTCACCAACTTCCCCTCAAACGCCTTCTTTAAAATACTTTGCCGCAGGGTTTCTGCTTGACCTCACCCCAACCCCTCTCCTTTGGAGAGGGGCTTGATCAATTTTCCTTCAAAAGCTTGCTTAAGTATAGATTGACGTAATACTTCAGCTTGACTAAGGCTGCTGGTAATGGTTTCTTCTACTTTATCGCATACACTTAGGCGAGATTCGATTTCTTGAACAATTTGATGCTGCTCTTCTATTGAAAAAATCGGGAAGGGAATTTCACGACAAGTTGAGACTTTAATATTCCACTGACCTGCGGTTGCTTTTGATGTATTCTCCAACCAATTAACGGTGACTTTGTTTTGTAGAAAATATGAAAGATACTTTGAAGACACTTTTTCATTTGGACGAAACATAACTATCGCTTGATTGATGTTCCATTCGGGAAATTGGTCAGTGACAATTGAAACCTTGCCCAAAGGCGGTCCGACAATATTTATTAATACGTCACCAGGATAGCAAATTGATCGTTTCAAATCCTTTGCATGTACAGTGGCAGGAATGAATGTTGGATTTTTTTTGAAGTTTAAAGTTCCGTCAAAATTCAGGTTATAAACTTTTATGAATGGAATTTCACCAGCATCCTGAGATAAGAATTCTTTAGTAGGCGTATAACCGTTGTTAATTGTTTCAATTACGTCAATGGTTTTCACCCACTTCCACCCCTTGGGCAAATTGTCTGCACTGTGATTTTTTTGATTCTTTTGATTGGTTTGATTTTCTGAATCATGGGCATCATCAAAATCAGAAGAATCATGGTTCAGACGTCCCTCAAACGCCCACTTCAACACAGCCTGCCTATAAATTTTTAATTGCTGCTGTGCGGTTTCTAATTGTTGTTTGCCTTTGTCGAGTTCGCTGAGGAGTTCTTCTATTTTGGAGACGATAGCGTGTTGAACACTCTCATCTGGAAGTGGAAACAAAGTTTCTCTAATTGTTTCTCCTGAAATTGCTCGAAATGTTGTACCTGTTCCTTTCTTATCTAATTGTTGCTCAATGCTTCTTAAAAAATAGAAAGCATATTTATAGTTCGGAAATCGAATAGCAGCAAGCCCTCGGCCTATACAACATTTTTGATCAGCGATATTTGTAGTTCCAACCGGAGCGCGAACAGAGAGGAGAATGTCATTCGGTTCAGCTATCTTGTTTGGAGCATTACACCATTTTTCGACAAGTGGATGTAGGTCAGTAAACTCTGCTTTACCTTGAAAAAATGGCAAACCGATCCTTTCAAAATTGTAAGATGTTGATGGTGGAGATTGTCCCATAATAACATTACAAACCTCACCCAACTTCACCCATTTCCATCCTTCCGGCAGGCCATTATTGTTCTTGGCGAACGGAGTTATAACGAAGTTGGTACGGGGTTGGGCCGGGGTTGCCAGTGCTGTTTGCTTCGGCTTTGGTTGTTTTTTATGGAGGGTTTTAGGGGACATGGTTTCCTTGTATTCTCAAACTTCTTTTAGCTCTATGAAATTAATATCAGCTTGTGCCAACTTGTGCCAACTTGTGCCAACTTGTGCCAACTTGTAACAACTTGTAACAGCTTGTGCAAACTCGTGCAGACTTGTGCAGACTGTAAGCAACACATGCTGTGATTGCCTCATGATCATATCAATTCTGCCTTGAGTTTTCCCGCACTTGTTAGTTGATATATCTTGTTGGTTGTGGCTCCACTGCTTACAATCCAATTCTTTTCCTCCATTTTTCTTAGGTCTTTTCGAATGTTGCCCGCTGAAGTTTTAAATTTAGTGGCTACTTTATCAATATCAATCATTTGTCGCAGGTGCAACTCCTTCACAATAAAGGCAATTCGCTTCATTCGGTTTGCACTTACCTGTAACTCCAGTAATACATTGCCAGGGGCATGGCTTCTTTTAAAAGTAACGGTAAAGAAATAATCAAACAGAAATGCCGGTGCAGGTAAATCTTCGCTTTTAAGGGCGTTTCTCATGCGTTGTATTCCCGTACCCAGTTTTTCAATATACCCTACCCGGTTGAGCAGCGAAGCCAGCAATGGGTTACGGGCCAGGGTGCGTTTGCCAAAATCTTTTTTATCTAATCCCTTCGGTAAGCCACCGGGATTGGAAATTTCCAGGCGGTCGTTAAATATTTCAATCATAACCGTGGCTCCTTTTTCTGAATAGTCGCGGTGAGCAACTGCATTCACAACCGCCTCGCGCAGGGCTACTTCCGGAATTTCAAGTTTCTCTACCCTTCGTTTACTTTTTATTTCGAAGGCCAGATTGAGATGTCTTTTTAAAAAAGCAAGCGATTCATCAATATTATCAATCAGGTTAAACTCAAATGTTTTCTTATCAATGATGTCTACTTTGGTATTGTCTTTATAAGCCACGCAAGTGACAGCACTTTGTGGGATATACCTGGTGGGTTGCTGGGCAAAGAAAAGTACACCGGCACCATTAAGAACAGGTACTGATTGTTTCTTATTCAATACACCGATATTAGTAAGCAGGTGATCGGGCAAAATGGGTTTAGCCAGGTCGAGTAAGGCTATGAATTGTTTAACAGCGTTCTTATCCAAACCAGCCGGATAATCAACTTTTGGAAATGGCATTTCATCAAAATGAATTCTTCCCTGCTCATTAAAGAAATCACGAATGGCCGAAGTGCTAAGTTTTTCAGAATTAGCCCCATTTCTAACATAGAATCCATTCGTACATCGATAAGGCTTATTCCTCCCTTCGGGCACATGAATAATCAAAACCGTGCCGGCCACTTCAAGCTCAATGTTGATAGCGGGGTCGCAGTCATGTGCAATTCCCTGCACGTGCGATCGAAGTGCGTTCGTGATTTTGGTTCCGGCAATCTTACCACTATCATCAATGCCAATCAAAATTCTGCCTCCGGATGAATTGGCAAATGCTACCATTTCCTTGGCGAGGTCGGAATTCACACTGCGCTTAAGCTCTATGGTATAACCTTCTCCACCTTGAATGATCTCTTCTATTTCCTTTTGAGTTATCATGCCGCTAAAACTTCATTTAGTTCGCCAAGAATCTCGTCCGTACGATCACCAAACAATTGCCACATTTTACTCAGCCCGCCTTGTGCGTTAAATGGATTAAGGTCAAAATCATCTTTATCAATGTGAAAACTGGTAGATACGTACTCTTTAATCATCCGCAGCCACTGCATTTGTTCTTCCGTAAACTTAATCGTACCCGCTTGTTTTTTAAATACCCATTCCTGAAAATTAATGTCCACTGTGCGGTCGTAAGCATTGAGCCAATCGTCAAGGCCAATGGCTTTGCGGAGAATACTAACCAAAAGAATTAATTCCTGTTTTGGTTTTTCAGAACGGGGTAATCGCTTCACTAACTTTCCTTCTGCATCATGATCTTCCTGAGTGGCGTATGCATCCCAAAGTTTAGAGAGCTTCATCATGGGTTTTTCCTGCGTCAACCTTTCAAATAGTTCATTGATCATTTTATACGTTAACTCGCGTCTGCGGTAGGGCTGCCCGTAAAATATTTGCAAAGCGGTGATCTCATTCTTGTGCGCTTCCATCCAGGCTGCAAACTCTATGATCATACTTTGTGCCCCTGCTACCGAGTCTTTCACCCAACCCATCTTTACAATTTCATCCGGGTTGATGTGGTCAATCGTTTGGTCGTATTTCTTGCGCACGTCAATTACATAATTGCGCAATTCGTAATCGTTGAATACAGCGGTGGCATTCTCCACCAGTTGAGCATGTTGTTTTTCAAAGATTGCATTGATTTCATCCGGTGCTGCTCCTGGCTTTTCGCTTTCCACCTTTAGTCGTATGCTTTCTATCGCATCCGGATCGTAGGCATGCAGTAATTCTTTTACAACCTGTGGAATGGTTTTTCCACCAGCCATTTCAGTGAAGGCAGTCTTTTCTTTTTCGTTGATTTGTTTATCCAATCGCATCAACCTGTTGGCCAGCGTGGTAAGCATATCTTCATCGCGGTTGCCCATGTGAATGCCTTCCAGCACTTCCTTTAAGCTCATGCCCGGTTTTTTCTCCAGCGGGCGGCTATCCGTCTTCTGGCTTCTCTCCACACCTATGGCATCGATGATCACAAAATGATCTTTGGTGTATCTGGCTGCAGGGGTGCCAGTGGCTTTCAATTCTTCCAAACTGCATGTGCGGGTGCCACGGCCTTTCATCTGTTCGTAGTAGGTGCGGCTCTTTACATCGCGCATGAACAGCAACACTTCCAGCGGGCGTATGTCTGTGCCCGTGGCAATCATATCCACCGTAACGGCAATGCGCGGATAATAACTGTTGCGGAATTGCTGCAACACACTCTTCGGGTCTTCTTCACTTTTGTAGGTAATCTTTTTGCAGAACTTATTTTCTTCGGCAAACTCTTCACGCACAATATTGATGATGTCATCGGCATGGCTGTCGCTCTTGGCGAAGACGAGTGTTTTGGGGACTTCAAATCCCTCACCCCGGCCTTCTCTCTGGGGAGAGGGAGTGGTGAAACGGTCGGGAAAAATTTCAGGAAGCTTCTCTTTCACAGCGCGAATGATGAGACGGATCTGGTTGGGGTTTACTACTTTGTCGTCAAGCTGTTTGGAAGTGTACACTACATCTTCATCCAATGTATTCCAGAATTGTCTGCGGGTGAGTTTCTCGCGGCTGCCCACGTATTCACCTAACGCAAGGGCTGAGCCTTGTTGGGTGATCTTAGTCGTAATCTCAAAAACATTGTACGGCACGAGCACGCCATCTTCCACGGCACGCTGATAACCGTAATCACAGACGAGATTCTGATTGAAGTAACCAAACGTACGGTTGTCGGGCGTGGCGGTCAAGCCAATCTGAAAGGCATCGAAGTAATCGAGCACCTGCTTCCATAAATTGTAAATACTGCGGTGACATTCGTCAATCACAATGAAATCAAAAAACTCCATGGGCACTTTTTCATTGTACACCACAGGCATAGGCTCTTTCTGCTTCCACTTCTTTTCTTCCGGATTATCTTGCTCATCGCGCTCGTCCAGTTCAGTTTCTTTTAAAATAGAGTACAAGCGCTGAATGGTACTGATGTATACCTGGCTATCCGTAGGAATGAATGAACTACTTAACCGGGTTACGCTATACAATTCAGGAAAGAGACGATTGTCGTCTTGTGGTTCATAACGTTTAAATTCCTGTTCGGCCTGTTCACCTAAGTTCCTGGTATCGACCAAAAACAAAATGCGCTTCGCCTTCGCGAATTTCAGCAAGCGATAGATGGCCGTGATGGCGGTGAATGTTTTACCGGAACCGGTAGCCATTTGTATCAATGCCTTCGGTCTGTTTTCTTTAAAAGAGACTTCAAGATTATTAATCGCTGTGATCTGGCAATCGCGTAAGCCATCAACAGGCAATGCCGGAATATCATGCAAGCGCGAGCGCAACGTCTCCTCTTCTTTCAACCATTTCTGAAAAGTCTCTGGTCGATGAAAAGTAAATACCGGTCTTGATCTTGGTTTAGGATCGCGGTAATCGGTGAAGCGCGTTACCTCACCCGTGCTTTCGTAAGCAAAGTGCAGCGGATCGTTATCAAAGTATTTTAGTTTGCCTTCGGCATAGCGGAGGGATTGATCTTCCACGGAAGTAAGACGAACCCCTTCTTCGGCTTTCTTGGCTTCGATAACACCGATTGGTTTTTTATCAATGAAGAGAAGGTAATCTACAGGACCGCTATCAGTTCTATATTCGGTAACGGCAACACCGAGTCCTGCCGCAAGGTTAAGTTTGCTTTTAGGCTGAACAATCCAACCACTCTCTGTAAGGAGCCGATCAATATGATCGCGGGCGATTTGCTCAGGGTTTTGATTCAAGGAGAGGCTGCTTTTTTATTCCAAAAAGACCACCTCTCTCCTTTTTTCAAAAATGAGATCGGTGTCTTACCAGAAAGTTAATGTGATTATTAGCAATAAAAAACCCTCTATTCGCTCATCTGTTCATAGTACAGTATTATTGCCCTCGGTTATGTGTCCGATAATTTTTGATCGCAGTTTCCGCCTGATCTATCTCAATTCAAACTCAGCCTGCTTTACATCGCGGGAATTTCCCCCGAGATAGACATGGAATTTACCCGGTTCGGAAACAAAGTTTAAATCATTGTTATAAAACGCCAGGTCTTTTTTTGTAAGCGTAAAGTGTACCGTTTTTTTCTCGCCTGCATTCAGGTAAATTTTATGAAAGGCCTTTAATTCTTTTACCGGCCTTGTAACCGACCCAACCAAGTCGCGAATATAAAGTTGCACTACCTCACTTCCACCGCGTAAACCTGTATTGGATACATCAACCGAAACTAGTATAGAATCAGAGGATGATACTACTGTTTTAGTAAGATGGATATCACTGTAGTTAAATTGGGTATAGCTCAACCCAAACCCAAAGGGATAGAGTGGCTCGTTGGAAACATCAAGATAGTTCGATTGAAATTTCTGAAACCACGGCCCGCTTAACGGCCGGCCGGTATTTTTATGTGCATAGTACAACGGTACCTGACCAACATGTTGAGGAAATGTCATGGTTAATTTTCCGGAAGGATTCACGTCACCAAACAATACATCGGCTATCGCATCGCCTGCCTCACTGCCACCAAACCATACATTCAAAATTGCAGGCACATTTTCTTCCTCCCACTTTAATACCAATGGCCTACCCGTAAATAATACCAATACCACCGGTTTGCCTGTTTTAAGCAATGCCTTTATCAAATCTCTTTGCGTTTCCGGAATTTCAATATTTGTGCGGCTGGCAGCTTCACCACTCATTTCGGCCGCCTCTCCAATGGCCATCACAATTACATCGGCACTTTTTGCAATGAGCACGGCTTCATCCCGCAACTCAGCCGAAGTACGCTTGTCGCGATGCAACGATTTTCCAAACAACGTTGAGTTTGCTTCCAGCACTTCATCTTCATCCAGGTTGGACCCTTTAGCATACATAATTCTGGCATCCGTTCCAACGGCTTTTTTTAAGCCTTCAAGCACAGAAATTGATTCGGAAAATCTTGCCGCCACACTCCAGGTGCCGGTCATATTTTCTTTTGCATCCGCAAGCGGGCCTATCAATGCTATGGTCCCTGATTTCTTTATGGGAAGAACATTATTTTTATTTTTCAACAACACGAAACTTTGTGCTGCAATGCTGCGCGCTTCGGCCCTGTTTGCAGCACTGAACACTTCATTCCTGGCCCTGTTCTCATCGCAATATTTGTAAGGATTGTCAAACAGACCCAATTGGAATTTTGCTTTTACTATTCTACGGCAGGCATCATCGATTTGCTGTTCAGTAAGTTTTCCTTCCTGCACCGACTTTGCCAATGTAGTCAGTAATCCTTCGCTCACCATGTCCATATCCAAACCGGCATCCACTGCTTTGGCAGAAACGGTTTGAATATCTCCAAAGCCGTGATTAATCATTTCACTCACACCGGTATAATCCGACACCACAAACCCATCAAAGCCCCACTCTTTGCGGAGCACCTCTGTAAGCAACCATTTATTGGCAGTGGCTGGAATACCATCAATCTCATTAAATGATGCCATAATGCTTCCAGCGCCTGCCTCCACCGCTGCTTTGTAAGGTGGCAGGTATTCATTGTACATGCGATGTCGGCCCATGTCCACGGTGTTATAATCACGGCCTGCTTCCGAAGCACCATACAGTGCATAATGCTTTACACATGCCATAATGGTATTACTGGCAGAGAGATCATCACCCTGGTAACCTTTTATCATGGCTCTTGCAATTTCAGAACCGAGATAAGGATCTTCGCCACTTCCTTCAGAAACACGACCCCACCGGGGATCGCGCGAAATATCTACCATAGGCGAGAAAGTCCAGTTAATTCCATCGGCACTGGCTTCAGTTGCTGCAATGCGGGCGCTGCGCTCAATTAAGTTCATATCCCAACTGCAACTTAATCCTAATGGAATAGGAAATACAGATTCATAACCGTGGATTACATCCATACCAAAGATCAATGGTATTTTCAGGCGGCTTTTTTCGATGGCAACCCTTTGCATTTCTTTAATGTTGGCAACCGTCTTAATATTAAAGAGCCCGCCCACTTTCCCCTCTTCAATCTTTTTAGCGATGTCTGAGCTCCCGACTGCACCGGTAACAAAAGCACCGGCTGAAGGGAGATTGAGCTGTCCTATTTTCTCTTCAAGAGTCATAAGACTCAATACAGAATCAACCTGTGCATCCATTTTGCCTGATGCATGGTTTATGGTGTTCGTGTTATTGCCGCAACCTGTTAACAGGATTGTTCCAATACTAATAAGGAGTAGTGCTCTCATGTATTCGGTGGTTATAAGTTGATAAATAGTTAATTCACAAAATCAAGTTCATCCTGGGCTACTTGTACTTCCGGTGCCGGCATGAACACGTCCCATAACCGCTGTAAGTGTAATCGTGCCCTTATCGCGCGATGATGCTGGCTCCTGAACTTCATATCCTGTCGGATCATTCTTTCAATATGCCTGAAACAAATTGTTGTCTAAATAATTACCTGGTATTTGCTTCTTTTCCAATTGATCAATGAAGACATAAAGTGAAATCTGTCTTATTTCTAATTCTTGCTTGGGGATCTTCTTCTTTGCAGAATAGGCGTATTTCAAAGCGGTTTTAAAATCTCCCTGGGCCCCGTAAGCCCTCGCCAAACCAAGTTGCACAACCCAATAGTCAGGATGTTTGGCTGCATTGAGTTTGAAAACTTTCAATGCTTCCTCCAACTTCTTTTTTTCCAACAGCTCTCTTCCGTAATTATGCAATTCAAAAACACCGCCAGAATATCTCATTGCAAATTGCATAACGGAATCTGCTTCTTGTTTTCTATCCAATGCAAGAAGGATATCAGCCTTCGTTTTTAGCGTAGCAAAATTTGCATTGCCGATATACGGTTGGTCTATTGATTTTTCAGCCCACCGCAGTCCAAGTTCAAGTTCAATGCTATTGTTTAAGCAATAGTTGGCAGCTTCATGCCAATTGTACCAGTACAGCAATTTCCTGCTTGCCAACTCTTCTTTAATCTGGTTTATATAGACCTGATGTAAATCAATAACGCTGATGTGTATATTAATTTTTAAATCTTCCCAAAAAAGAACAAGGGTTGAGCCATCTACTTTTTTATCGGTAAACTCGTACGTTAACCATTCATGATATTCAGATTTCTCAGGGATTACTTTTACCCGTAAAGCGTCATTCTTATCATTATAAAAATAGTGTCCCCAGCTTTTTGAATCATTTGAGAGAATGAGCTCCCATTCCTTTTCTCCGGGGATAAGGAACAATCCATACGCTCCTGCCTGAAGTTTTTTTCCTTCCATCATCACATCATGCGAAACGGTGAGAACAGTATTTTCATTGGCCCCCGCCCGCCAGGGTTTTGGTACTACCACTTCTCCGTCATTTTCCAGCCACCTTTCCGGGCTCAATCCATAAGGCACCCGCTTTCCCCATATTTCGCCTCGCCTGTTTATACCCGCTGGAGATATTACACCCGGACTGCTATAGGTCACACTTACTTCTGCTATGCCCATCCACTGGTTTACCTTAGACTTCTGACTACCGCCAACAGGAGGAGTAGATATTTGAGCCCGTATTTCGAATGAGAAAAGAATAACCAGCAAAAGCGAAATTATTAAAGTACTTGAGGGTTTATTTGAGATCATATTTTAACAGATAATTAGTTGTCAAGGACACTTGTCTTTCACTTTTTCATTTCCTTTTTTGTACGCTGCAAATTTCCTTTTACTCTAAACTTAACAATTTTAGTAATCAAGTTTAATGGCATTGGTTTATCTAATGAGAATTGAATAGTCCCTTTACCAGATGTTTTGTAAGAAGAAAAATCTTTGGCAAATGTTTCATTTCCGCCAGGCACCGGGTATAGTCCTATGTGTTTTTTATACCCTGCAAAGTAAATCAAATAATGCCCATTCAGATTGAAAGTTGGTATTCCATAACGTATTGTTTCCTCAGCGTCAGGGACCAATTTTTTAATTGTCGCCCGAATTTGTTCTAAAAGTTTTTGAGTACCCTTTGGAAACCCCGCGATATATTCGTCAATGTCCTTAGGTTTAGCCGTTGTCATAAAATTATGTTTAAGTCCAACGTTTTTCTTGCCTATCAATGCTTGCAAAACAAATATCTCAATAATTGTCCAAACAAAATATATCGTCAACTACTTAGCAACAGTACGTTCAACAGAATCAAGTTGATTACTCTACTAAGACCGATCATAAACACTTTTTGGGTTGGTGTGTGGCCTTACTCCACACTTCATCCGTTACATTATCATTTGTCATTAAAGTTTATATTCCAAAAGAGTCAATGCCAAATTTCTGTTATGAACGGGTAATTCTTCGCTGTCCGGTGTTGTGTAATTTTCTATAAACGTGAACCCAAAACTCTTGTAGTAATTAATAATAGTCGGATTATCAGCCCACGTGTCCAAACGAATACTGCTAAGTCCTTTTTGTTTTGAATGCTCAATTACCCAATCCAGAATTGACGCGAATAGTCTTTGTCCCTTAAACTCCGGATTAACGACAATTCGATGAAGGTAAATTGAGTTCCCTTTATCGAAGTCCCTCCATATTATTTTGTCGGCATAGCGAACACTAAATACGATTGCTGTCTTTGAGTCAACGACTACCTTGTATTGGTCCCTATCTTCAATATCCTTAATTATTGTATTCTTGTCATAGTTTCTCCAAACCGGATAACCTTTCTTTTCCTGATAATTAATTGAGTATTCAAATAGTTCGAAGATTTGTGTTAAGTCACTCACCTCTGTATTTATAACTTCAACCATGTTCAGGTTTTTAATCTTAAGTCAGTCGTTAACTATTTTCTCTATTGTCTGGTGCAGAATCATTGTTATTAAGGTTGCCTTACTGTTTCTATCAATTTAGTCATATGTCCCTTCGACCGTAGGGAGAAATCTTATCTAATGGAAATAACCATCTATTCAATCTTTAAAAAAGTCGATTGCGATTTTGTTAATCAAATCGGGTCTCTCAGAGAACACTTCATGGGAAGTATTGGGAAGAACGCAAAATTGACTGTTCTTAATCAGTCTGTGCATTTCCAGTCCATGCTCCGCTATAATTTCGTCCCTATCACCGAGCACAATCATAACGGGGATATTTATACTATCGTAAACTGATTTTGAAAAATAATCTTCGTGCTTATACCACATCGTGTTCAAATCGTTTACCAGCTTTTTCCAGTCTCTCGGAAGGGTCTTCATGTATTTCTCTATTACTTCCTTGTTATTCTTTTCCCAATCGTCTATAGGTAGTGGCTTAACGATATTGATGTCAATATCCGGAGGAATAGCTCCCTTTAGTCCGTTGTTTGCTCCCACAGCCAGTACTTTTTTAATTTTATCCGGTCTATTCTCAGCCAATAGAAGTCCAACAATTCCTCCGTCACTCCAGCCCATTACATATGCACTGTCAAGTTTTAATAAGTCAATGAAATGAGACATGTAGTCAGTAAGCGTTTCATAATTCATGCTGTCCATTTGTTCCGACCTACCTTGTCCGGGTGTGTCAGGCGCGATAATTCTGTAATGCTTTGATAGGTCAGGAATGCATTTTTCAAAATCTTTAATGCTCCTGTTAATTCCTCCTCCGGATAGCAATAATAACGGAATCCCCTGTCCGTATTCTTCATAGTAAATCTTTGTATTTAGCACATTTACCTGTTTGCCGTCATTTGAACCATAATCAATTTTTTTTGTCTCCGTGTTACAGCTTGTACCAAGGAATTGCCCCACAATAAAAAATAGTCCAACTATCTTTTTCATAATTTTATCGTCAGCTGAGGATTTGTCGGCCATGCTCGTGCATATCGATTGTAACGACCGTAAAGAATAGTATACCCGCTGAAAGAAGAAGTAACCGTGAAATAATTAAGGTCCTTTTCATTTATTTTCCGAGTTACAACGTGTTATGGAATGAGTGAGATGGGCAAGAGCTGGCCTTACTTTAAATATTGAAACGTTGTGGTTTCATCTCTTGACAATCCATTCAGTTTTCGACTGCGGCTTGCTTTATTCCATTTAGTCCGAAAGCTACCTTTTGCCCAATCGGATAATATGATGGGATGAATGTAACTGGACCGACATACGGTGGGGGTATTACCCAAATCAAATGCAACTGTCTTGATGACTTCGTTAGAAACCCTTTTTCTTGCATTTTCTGTGTCCGGATCTAATTGCCTGGAAAGCCGAAAAGCAGTTTTCCAGGTGGCAGCCCAGGTACGAAAATCCTTGGCCGTCACTTTTGTATCTTTGGGAGTAATGGCATCCAGGTATTCATTGATGTGATTTGATTTAATATCGAAGTCATTGCCGTTTTTATCTTCATATCGGAAAAGGTCGTGGCTCTTTTTTTTACTTCCCACTTCCCCTGACTTACTGATGAGAAGGGCCAGATCGTCTTCCCAGATTCTTCTTTTCCAAAGCTTGCCGGATTTCCCTACAAATTCGAATACAGCATCAAGTTCCCCCTCTGCCTCATTAGAACGATCGATGGTCATGTGCCCTTTTGTTAATGTTGTTAATCCATAGGACTTGTTCGTTTTTGCGTATTCATCATTGCCCACCCGAAAATGGTAAAGATCGATTAACTTAATAATTAAGGCTACCACTTTGTCTTTAGGCATTCGTTCAAGTTTTAAATCTGACTCTACTTTTTTCCTTATTGAAGGAAGGGTTTTTGCAAACTCAGTCATGCCATCAAACTTTTCCGCTGCCCTGGCATTTGTCCAATTTTCATGGTAACGATATTGTAACCTTCCTTTCGCATCTTTACCAGTGGCTTGTAAGTGTGCCATTGCATCCAGCGAGATCCAAACATCCTCCCATGCAGGTGGGAGCACTAATTTATTACAGCGTTCTATTACTTTTAGATTAGTAATTAATTTGGCCCTGGTATCATAGTAATCCCACTTGACTACTTTCTTATTGCCGGTCTTACTTTTCTTGCGTGATATCCCTTTTTTTTCCATCGTTGTATACAGTATGTTATAAAAGAAATAACGTCAATGGTTGCGGTTGTGACTGGGCGGAGTATTGAAATACCAATTTTCCCGCACGTCTTACGAGTGATAAAAACTTAATTTGAAAACTAAACTACAAATTTAAACTGCGCCTTGCAATGGCGTGGGTGCATTTCAAATTGTCGCGGTGTCTAAAATTGTTTATCTGGTTGAAACTACTTCATATATTATTTGCGTCTTTGTGTCTCTGCGGTGCAAAGGCGCTGAGGCGCAAAGAAAAGTGCAAAGAATGCATGAGTCAGTATCTACCATGTGCGGCAATTAGAAATACACCATGGCGTTTATGATTACCATAGTTTCATTTGACCAATGTCATCTAAATAGTTAAACCCAGTGTGGTCGAGATGCTATCCCGTGCCCTATTTGAGTTACTTATTGATTCAGCAGGAATTGTTTAATGAATTCTATAGTCGAGTAGAACTGGAAGTCAACATTGTTTTTTTTCCTGAATCCATGCCCTTCATCTTTGGCCATTAGAAACCAAACTGTACCACCATTTTGTTTAATTTTGTCTTTCATTTGAACAGACTCGGTGAATGGTACACGTGGGTCATTACCACCTTGAATTATAAACAGCGGTTTTTTGATTTTGTCCGTATGATTAATCGGGGCAATGACTTCAAAATAAGCAGCCATCTTAGGATCACGCTCGTCACCGTATTCCACTCTTCTTAAGTCCCTTCGGTAGGCCTCTGTATTCTTCATAAACGTATTGAAGTTTGAAATCCCAACAACATCAATGGCACATCGTATCTTATCATTAAATAAATAGGAAACTGCTAACGTCATATAGCCGCCATAACTTCCTCCCGTAATCATAATCCTGTCTTTATCGAGGTCCGGTTGCTGTGCAATCCAATCAACAAGGGCCCCAATGTCCCTTACTGACTCTTCGCGCTTCATACCATTGTCTAAATCGACAAATGTTTTACCGTAACCTGTAGAACCTCTTACGTTGGGATAAATGATTGAAATACCCAGTTCATTGAGGTAGTAATTTCCGCGCCCTAGAAAAACAGGACGAGATTGTCCTTCTGGCCCCCCATGAATATTGATGATGACAGGTCGCTTTCCTGAAAATTTGGAAGATGTCTTATAGAGATATCCGGAAATAGATTTTCCGTCAAACGACTTCCATGAAATTAATTGAGGATCCTGTAGGGTTGATGTATCCATTCCACCTAATTCACTTTCCGTCCACCGTAAAAGTTCATTTGTTACCGTGTTATACTCAAACACATCAGCGGAAGAATTATAACTAATAAAAGTAATCCCAATGGATTTTGAGTCACCCGACCAACTAATTCCACCAATGATGCCTGTGGGCAGATTGGGGATTGGAGTATACTGGTTTGTCGTAGTTAATAGTGAGTATAATTTAGACAGGCCATTCTCATTGGTTACAAAAGCCAGTCGGGTTCCATCTTTTGAAAGATCAGCGTCTTCAACGTCCCAGGGGATAGGAGAAGAAAGGTAGTTTAGTTTTCTGGCAGAGATGTCAAAGTAAGCGAGTCTATTAAATTCACTGTCTTTGTTGGTGATTAAATAAATACCTTTACCGTCCTTTGTGAAAGAAATCCCATCAAAAGTTGTATGCTCATCTTTTTCAGGAAGCAATCTGCTTTTAATTCCACTGGCAAGGTCAATCAAATACAATCGGGATTCGTTGACAGAAATTCCTTCCTCGAGAAGAAGTTTCGAATCATCTGCCGACCAGTCTACAACTCTCCAACCTCCACCACTATTTTCAGCAACTTTTCTATCGGAAGCGCCATCAAGTGGATTAAGGACAAAAATGTCTCTGTCTTGACGGTTACGCTTCGTGGAACTATACGCTATCCTATCACCTTTGTTATTCCATTGGATGCCTCCATTTTGAGATCTTTTCCCATCCGTAAGAAGTGTTGTAGTTTTTTTTGATAAGTCGTATCGGTAAATCTGGGAAAATTCATTTCCTCCGATGTCTTTGTAGAATAAAAAGTAATCTCCATTCGTTGGCTCAAATGAGGCAAACCCAATTGGTTCATCAAAAAATGTAATTTGTTTGCGATCCCCACCAGGCATCTTTATATAGTGAAATTGATTACTATTAGCAAAACGAGTTGATATTAACATCTCCTTTTTTGAAGGATGCCAATTGACCAATGATGCGCCTCTGGATTCCGTATAGTTTTTTACATCACCGATAATGCTTGTCGATAATGCGGGAATGCCTTCTGTAACTAAATTTTCTGCAGGAATAATAGTTTGCTGTGCGCTCAAATTGATGGACAGTACAGAAAGATAAAATAGAAGTCTGATTTTTTTCATAAAAGTATGTTTAGGCGTCATGTCGTATTTATTCATATAGATGGATACTATCAGGTTCCACCCTGTTATTCTTTATCCAATGCTAAAATTGTATTTAATAATACTTTAACTCCGTTAGCCATATCCTTACCTTTTGTAAATTCCTTTGGAGAGTGACTAATGCCGCTCACACTTGGAACAAAAATCATAGCCACCGGTGCAATCCATGAAATCTCCTGCGAATCATGGCCTGCCCCACTTTGCATAAACTTGTAAGTATAGCCCAACGCCTTTGCTGAGGCAGCAATTTTTCCCTGCAAGATTTTATCAGTTAATGCTGGTGTTGATTCATTGGCCTGGTGTTGAAAAGTAATGGTTGTGCCTGAAGCAGCTGCAATGGTGGCCGCTCTTTTTTCAATATCGCGATATAGGCTCCCTATTTTTTCATAGGAGAGGTCTCTTATTTCCAAACCCATGGTAACCCTACCGGGAATAACATTGTAGGCACCTGGCATGACCTCCATTTTACCAATAGTTCCCACCTGGTTACCTGGCACATTGTTTATCACTTCATCCACTGCTATAACTAATTTTGAAGCAGCCAGTAACGCATCCTTCCGCATATTCATGGGAGTGGTCCCGGCATGATTGGCAAAGCCATCAACTGTTACTTCCCAGTGCACAATACCCACAATGCCTTCCACAACCCCAATCTGTACATTTTCTTTTTCTAAAATTCCTCCTTGTTCGATATGCAATTCCAAAAATGCTTTGATTTCCCCCTTTTTTCTGATGCTATATTGTAAACTGTCTGGGTTGCCACCAATTGCTTTGATGCCATCCGCCATGGTGAGCCCGCTTTGACTCACCTGCTTCAACCCTTCAGTTGTTAAATGCCCTGCCATTGCCATGCTGCCGATAGTACCTCCTTCTTCATTGGAAAAAATGATGACCTCCAGTGGATGTTCTGTTACAGTGTTACTGTCATTTAGCACTTCTATTATCTCCAGTGCGCCAATAGAGCCAACACAACCATCGTAGTTGCCACCATCAGGAACCATGTCAATATGTGACCCGAAAGCAATAGGATGCAGCAAAGGATTTTTTCCATTTCGCTTCCCAATGATATTTCCTGCAAAATCAATACTTACCTGAAGTCCGGCTTTTTTCATGATATTGATAAACCAGGCCCTTCCTTCCTGGTCTCCTTTCGTAAAAGCCACCCTGTAACCTTTACCATTGATGTCTTTGCCAAATTTGGCAAGTTCAAAAATGCGTCCTTCTAAACGCTCTTCGTTCACCTTTATCCCAGCTGAAGAGGCTTGACTGAACGCGTTAATTGAAATTAACGCCAGAATAACAGAGAATAATTTTTTCATATTTTGTAGTTGAGTGCCAAGTACGTTTATTTTCCGAAACTATCATTTCCATCATCAACCTTCTTGCAGGTCGCCAGACCCAATACCGACCGAAATAGCTGGGTGGCGGCAGCCTAATGATAACACACAAAACGGAGGATTATTTCGTCAAGGTGAGATCACAACTACAGGAAAATTATTTGTGATCAATTAACTGGGTCGGCAAAGAAATGCGATCGTAATGGTCTGTGGAGAAAGATGGCTTGCGTTAGCAAGCCATCCCGTTATCTCTGCACCTGCATTCTGGTGACCGTGTTTTCCTTCATACCGGATACCATCTGGCGGCAGTTGTCGCTTCCACACTGGCAGGCAAATGGTTCCATGCTTTCGTCAATGAACATGGCATAGTCCAAGGTTAGTTCTTCGCCTTCGTATATCGTTCTTGTTGCAATGACATTTAGTCCCTCATACCGGGTATTCGCACTGCAGCTATGGTTTTGCGGAGCCCAGTTCACGGGGTCCTCATCCCATAAAATATATACTTCTTTGCTGATAGGATATGCATAGTGTTTAAAATCTGTTTTCTGCTTCTCACTCCAATGGGCTTCAACGTAACGCTTGGATACAATGCGCTGAGATAAGGCTTCTCCCATGAAAATAACTTCATTCTTCCGGATCCGTTGAGTGGCAAAAATGCCGTATCCTGATAAGGCGCTCCCCTTCAGATTGTATTTTTTCTGCTTTGATTTGTGGCGCGCTATTCCTTCCTCAATGATATGTTTTAAAAATCCGCTTTTACCTGCTGGATCAAAGTTCAGAATATGATCTGCCGAACCCTGGTAGCTATCCTTATAAAAAGCAGAACAGGTAAAATTTGTTTCCAAAAAGTAAATTACATTGTTTTCATCCATGCGAAAATCCATCCTTGCATAGCCGACCCCTCCGAAGGCAATGAAAATTTGTTGAGCAGCGGATCTTAAAATGCGCTCCAATCTGATATCGCCACAAGGAATGTTGCTTTCCGGATGTAACTCGGATGTCTTAAGCGCATAGGTTTTGAATTGCCGCCCTTCCGGGAAAATATATTCAACAGGCTTATACACTGTGCAAGTCTTACCCTCTTTATTAGCAGACACCAACACGGTAAATTCCCTGCCTTCAATGTACTCCTCTACTAAAATCTCTTCGTACTCATGAAGGATAGACTTAATTTTAGCCCTGAGTTCTGATTCATTCTTTACCAATGAGTTTTCATCCACCCCCAGGCTGTCGCCCGCCTTTGCAGGCTTGATAAACATTGGAAATGTCAGCTTTTCCAGGGCTTCCTCTATATCGTCTATCGAAGTAACATCAACCGAGGCGGGAGTCTTAACCCCCGCGCAGTAGGCCACATATTTCATTAGCGGCTTTGGAGGATCATACAACACCGCATTCGGACCCGTGTAGGGAAGATTGAGCAGGTCCAACGTGTGGATAACATCTATAGACGGGACTTCCCATTCCAGGTAACCTTCACACAGGTTGACGAAAATGTCAAAGCCTTTGGTGCTAAGTTCCTTAAGTTGTCGGTAGGTAGTTAGTTTGTTTAAGAAGACGTGATCAACAACATCATCATCAGCGAGTAAACTTTTTAATTCTCTTGGTGGATCATAATTCTTGTAGTCCACTTCAGTTGTTGAATAATCGGGTTGTAATACACAAACTTTCATTTATAATTCAGCGTTATGCTTTGCCCCATAACGCGTCAATCCATCTTCGATAATCTCAATTATCAGATAAGTAAAGGATTTTTTAGCAAACCGCAAAATTGCGCCAATGGAAGTATAGCTTTCATCTTCACTTAAACCACATTGAGCATTGACTTCCAGTACATAAAACTTACCGGTTTGTTTGTCCATTCTAATATCCAAACGTCCATAGCCCATACCACCTACAGATTGAAATGCCTGAAGGCTAATTTGCTTTAACCTGGGAATCAACTCAGCTTCGGGCTCACAATAGTTATATAATGCACCACTATTGGGCATTGGACTTTCTTTATCATATGTTTCCCAAAGCCGATCAAAGGATAAAATCTGTTCCTTCTCAGGTAATGAAGCGTGGAATACTCTTTCCACCGGGGGATAAAATCGAATGTTCTCGGGATGAGTAGAAGAACCAACTACCAAGGTGGTGAACTCCCGCCCGTTAATAAACTCTTCAACAAATATTCCGCCCGCATCTAGCTTCCAACCGCGATATCCCTCCTGCATATCCTTTATAATGGATGAAAATTCTACTTCACTACTAACTACATTCTTAACGCTTACCCCTAGGCTTCCAGCAGAAATGGCCGGCTTTACAATCAATACCTTGCCTATTTGATTAAATAAACACTCCACATCAGCTTGATCGGGTTGCACTACTCTCCAGGCGGCTGTGGGTACAGAATGTTTGTCAAATGCTTCCTTCATCGGAATTTTTGACGTAGTGATTTGGTAAAACAAATCATCCGAACCGGTATATGCCAGTTTGTGCTTTTCTAACGCTGCTATTACGGATAACCCAGGAACACTATTTAATTCATCGCCATCGCATAAGTTTATAACTACTTTGATTTTAGATGTAGGGTGGTTTTTTATAGTAAGGATGACCTCCTCTACCGCGGGCAAGGTAACGTTTACCCATTTCCATTCACAACCAATTTCAGAGAACACCTTTGTATACTCTAATATACTTTGGGTATAGTCGTAGTAGTATTGAAGGTTGGGATCCTGCGTTTCCAGGTAGGGCGCTATGACCCAAACAAAATAATCATCCTTCCTTTCCTTAAAGCTCATATGCAACTATTGGAAAAGGAAAAAAGATCGTTAGACAGGATTTTAATGGCGTTTGCACTATTCACATCATTTGACATTGATTGGAATACCTACTTTAGCCAGGCAAGGATGGGATATAACTTCTCATAGTTCAATACAATTCTGTTCCCAAAAAAGGTACAAACGAACATAAAATCTTTTTCGGTCAAAGTTATACCGCATAAAGTTAAGAAATCAATCACACGTTTCACGATGGTTCGATCAAAGAATACATCTGTGTTCCCGTGGATCACATGTCAGCTGTTCTTTGCGTTTAACTTTCGTTGAATGAAATCTGTGAAGCGATAGTTTTTAATGATGTCTTCTGACAAATATTTTGCACCCTGAATCAAACCAATACAATTCTTACTTCCGCAATGGCATTGAAATACCTGATCCATATCCCATTCTGCAGATGGATAGAAGAACGTAAATTCCTCACCTTCCGCAATTCTCTTAAGGGTAACAAACTGCATGCTTGTTGTATCAAAGAAGGAATTCGGGTCACAACTATGATTGGCGCATTCGAGACATTCGGGGAAAAGCTCAATATGTTCATGATCGCTGATCTGGACCGTTAAATAGTTCGGAGTTTCATGGACCTCCTTTGCAAAGAATCCTATGATGACTTCATTAGGCATAAATTCTTTTTTGGAAAAAAGAGATCGGTTGCTGGTAATCGGATCGATCCGTATTTCGGCAACTTCTGTTTGATCCGATTCAACGATTGTTTCAATAAAGCTCATAGGTATAGTGGTTTAGTGGTTGTTTAGAGTGGACTGGGAAGCGATACCGTAGGGTACTTTGAAATCTCTTAGCGAGCTGGGTGTGTTATTAAACAGCAATGGGCGCTTTTATTGATGGATGGGACGAATAATTAACAATCTCAAAATCCTCGAACGCATAGTCAAAAATAGAATTGGGTTTGCGTTTGATTATCAGTCGGGGAAGTGCATAAGGCTCGCGTGCGAGCTGTAGCCTGGCTTGATCCATATGGTTGGAGTATAGATGGGTGTCTCCACCTGTCCAGACAAAATCTCCAGGTTCAAGATCGCATTGCTGGGCAACCATGTGGGTAAGCAGTGCATAACTTGCGATGTTAAACGGAACGCCAAGAAAATAATCTGCGCTGCGTTGATACAACTGGCAAGATAATTTTCCTCCCGCTACATAAAATTGAAACAAAGCATGACATGGAGGCAAGGCCATCTTGTCAACCTCCGATGGGTTCCATGCAATAACGATATGCCTACGTGAATCGGGATTGGTCTTTAACTGATGCAATACGTGTGAAATCTGATCAATATGACGACCATCCGGTGCTGGCCAGCTTCTCCATTGGTGTCCATACACAGGACCAAGTTCCCCGTTTTCATCTGCCCATTCATCCCAAATGGAAACACCATTGTCTTTCAGGTATTTAATATTCGTATCTCCGTTTAAAAACCAAAGTAGTTCATAGATGATAGACCTGAGATGTAGCTTCTTAGTGGTTACTAAAGGAAATCCCCCGGATAAATCAAACCGCAACTGTCTCCCAAAAACTGAAAGCGTACCAGTTCCGGTGCGGTCGGTCTTACGTGCACCATTCGAAAGGATGTCTTTCATAAGATGAAGGTATTGCTTCATTGAGTAAATTTTATGCAAGTAAATGTTATAAGCTATTAATCTCAAACTGAATGAAGAAGTATTTTTTATTAATTCAACTTAGTTTATTAAAAGAAAAAGCCTCATCCCGATGGTTATCAGGATGAGGCTTATACATCTTAATCAGAGATTCAATTAGTTATCTCCATTTACTTCAACTTCTTTGGAGGTTCCATTGATCGTGATAGTAATTGTATTGTCACAGGTACCATCCCCATAGTCAATGACGATAAGTTTGCCATCAACGGTCAGTTCCTTGGTTCCCTCCACGGCAATAAACTCTTTACGTTTACGGTCAGATGAACATTCACGCTTGAAGACAAGTGGCTTTGTAATCACCATAGAGTAGTTGTAGCCTTTGCGGTTGGTTCCAGAGGCTGTGCCGGTATTGATCCATAAATCTTGCGAAGGATTTGTATCCCTTATCCATTCCCGAGTACGGTTAACCTCACGTGTAGCAAAGGTTCCATCAGGCCAGGTTGTCTTCCCTCCTGTTACCACAATCGTAAACTTTGGATACTCTTCTGTGCTGCCAGTGATATTTGTGATTGTGCGGGTTCCTTCCAGTATGATGTCGTTAATGGAATAGCCATCAAATGTAGTTTCAACAGTAGAGTTTGCGATGAATCTGCGACCATTGTATCTGATCCGGATGATGCCTTTGCGCACATTGCCACGTACATCTGTACAGCCTGTTCCAAAGTCAATGGTAATAATACCCGTGGGAACAGTAGCCAGGCTGTCTCTTTCGATTGAGACCTCAGCACAATCAAGGCGTTTAGCCACATCTATTACCTTAAATACTCTTCGGCCTGAACTGGATACTTTTCCATTGAGAGTGGCATCATCCGAAGATAATGCAACGCTGGAAATGTCATCAGCATCGTCTACATACGAATCGGAGACGGTTTCGTTTTGCACGTTCTCTGAATCATTTGATGTAAAGTTAATTTTGTCATCATTACATGACATCAGCCATATTGAAATCATGAAGGCCAACAGGTAAGAAATTTTAATTCTTGTTTTCATATCGTTTTTATTTGTTTGATGGGTTAGAGTAGTCTGCCCTTGAAAGGTTTAATGGACAAGAAATATTTGTTTAATCGAGTCTTTTCGAGCGTACCATCTTTATGCAGGGCATTCATGAAATTGCCTGCCTGACCGGTAGGCAGGCGAGAAATCTTCTCTTGGTTGACAAGTTGTTTCCATTAGATAAGATTTCTCCCTACGGTCGAAAGGACATAAGACTAAATTGATAGAATAATCAAAATATAAGTTTCACGCCAACAGCATATTTTTCATTCGAAAATCCTAATGCGTTATTTGGGTTTAATTGGCCAAGAGCTTTCAGTGATAGGCAACAAAAAAGCCCTGTTAGAACAGGGCTCTCAACAAAGGCTTATTGCATTTTAATTCGAACCATCCGGTTTTATCTCTACTTCTTTAGAAACTCCATTGACAGTCACCGTAACTTTATTATCGCAATCTCCAGCACCAAAATCAATGGACATGGTCCTATCTCCACTGGTGAATTTCTTTGTTCCTTCCACTGCTACGAACACTTTGCTGGCCACACATGATCTTTTATACACCAATGGTTTTGTGATTTCCATTTGATAAGTCACTTCTTCACGTGTAGTTCCGGAAGCGCTGCCTTCTACCGTCCATGAATCTTGTGTTGGATTAGTTTCCCTGGTCCATTCGCGTGTTAACACATGGTCGCGCGTGGCCATTGTGCCATCGGTGAATGTAACTTTGCCCCCCACTACTTCATTTCTAAATTTAAGTGAGGATTCAAGAGAAGCCGTTAGATTCGTCAGCGTATTTGTTCCTTCAATCTTAATTCCATTTACTGAATAATTACTGAAAGTGGTTACAGTCTTGGAATCAAGCATAAAGCGCCTTCCATCATACTTAACAATGATTTGGCCTTTCCGGATGTTGCCCTTGGCATCTGTACATCCATCTTTAAAGTCAATGGTTATGGTTCCCTTTGGCAAGTTAGGTGAACTGTCTGCATCCTTAACCACGGTAACTACGGCACATGCAAGTCGATTGTCCAGGTCACCTAGTCCTGCCACTTCACGGCCAGAGGCACTTCCTCCTCTCCCTGTTAATGTTTCAGATGTTCCAATAATGGCAATGGAGGAAAAATCATTGGATTCATCATAATACGAATCAGTAACTGACTCTCCTTGAACATTTTGAGTATCTTCATTTGTTACAACAGCCGTCTCTTCTTCAGAACATGACCAAATGAAGGCCATGGTAAGCACAACCAAGCCAAAGCCTGCTTTTTTACTGTAATTGATTAAATTTCTCATATAGAAGTTAATTTTGTGTTGATTTTTGTTGCTTTGATTCAATAAACAAACAAAGGTTTAATACATAAAGTAAGTAATTTCAGGTCTCAATGACGCCTCACTCTATATTAGTAACCCAACTCACAAGATTCTTATTTCTAATATCACTTTTTTTAAATGCAAATTGGCTTTTAGGTCAAAATCAGATCAAAATTGCCAAACTTAAATACCAAGGCGGTGGAGATTGGTACGCTAACAAAACTGCTTTGCCTAACCTGATCAGGTTTTGTAATAAGGAATTGGGAACTCAGCTGAAACCAGAAGAAGATGTAGTGGAAGTGGGAAGTCCGGACGTATTTGTTTACCCCTATTTGTACATGACTGGCCATGGAAATGTCGTTTTTTCAATGGAAGAGGCAACTAATTTGCGGGCATATTTAATAGGTGGGGGATTTTTACACATCGATGATAACTATGGCTTGGACAAATTTATCAGGATAGAGCTCAAGAAAGTTTTTCCGGAACTTGAATTAGTGGAACTACCTTTTGATCATCCCTTGTATCATCAAAAATTTGAGTTTCCAAAAGGGCTACCGAAAATCCATGAACATGATGGAAAACCCGCCCAGGGATTTGGATTACTCCATGAAGGCCGCCTTGTTGTTTTTTATTCCTATGAATGTGATTTGGGTAATGGTTGGGAAGATTCACGCATCCACAACGATCCGGAGGAAAAACGACAGCAAGCTTTGCGTATGGGTGCTAATATTATAAGTTATTGCTTTACTACCAATTATTGACGGCAACCTCATACGCTTCCCACTTCTGTGCTTTGACAATGAAAGGTCACGCAAATTTGACATTGAAGAGGGCAGGCTGCGCGACAGAGAGTTTAAACGCTCCTAATTGAATCCCGCTAATTCATTACCTCGGCTAATTTCTTCTCTAATTGGGCACCTCGCAAATTCTTCGCAATAATCACACCTTTGGGATCAAGAAGAATTGAAAAGGGAATAGCATTGATGTTGTAATCTTGAGCAGCTGTTGAATTAAAATACTTTAGATCAGACACATGAGTCCAGACGAGGCCATCTTCGCGGATGGCTTGCAACCAGTCTTCTTTCGTTCGATCAAGTGATACGCCAAAAACTTCAAAACCCTTGTCTTTGAATTTATGATACGCCCTCACAACGTTGGGGTTTTCCCTGCGGCATGGGCCACACCACTTAGCCCAAAAATCCACCAATACATATTTTCCACGAAGAGAAGAGAGTCGTACCGTATCACCCGTTGGGTTTGCCAATGCGATTTCAGGAGCGGACTGGCCAATCGATGTTGCTTTCATTTTATCAACATAACTAACAAACTCCTTTGCATAAACAGAAGCAGGCCACTCCTTTCTATAGCGATCAGCCATCTCTGAGTACACGAATGCGTAGGTATCCGGGTCAAGCAAACCGTTGCTTTGCAATACATTAAGGGCTCCTAATGATAAAGGTTGTTCGCGAATCAATGCCGCTATTTTGTCATTGCCAAGTCCAACCAACTCCATGTATTTTGTCTGTATCTGTTGAATTTTAACTTCGTCTTTTGTGTTAACCGCTTCATTAAACTGTGTGGTAAGTGCCGCAATTTCCGGGGTATTTTGGGCATCTGTTGCTATCTGTTGAACCTTTGCGATCAAATCGTGATCGGGTGAACCTTTTATCTCTACAAAACCATTTTGATTGTTGCCGTCCGCATTTACTTCGAGGTCGCTTTTATCAAGGATCAGGTTAATACGCTGTGTCTTGTAAAAACTTAACTGATAATAGCCAGGTTCGGTCATGTGGATCTTCTTTTCGTAGGTAAAATTGTTTTTTAGAATAATGGTATCCATCCAGCCTTTCCCATCAGGCTGCATTCTTTGAATAGAAATTTGGCCCGAAGATGGAAACCCCACTTTACCCCTCAGGGTGATGTCCCAACCTCCATCACTCTTTTCAGATGATGATGAACAGCCTATCGCTGACAAACCGGCAACAAAAAAAACCATTAAGATCTGCTTCATATTTCCTTTAACTTAATTTTCTTAGTAATAATTCTGTGGCCACTTTAGGATCAGCCTTTCCGTTACTTCGCTTCATTACTTCGCCCATGAACATACTGATAATCCCTTTCTTACCTTTCTTGTACTCTTCTACTTTAAGGGGAAACTCATTAATCACGTCTTCCACAATGGGCAAAATAGAATCTGCACTACTGTCTTGTATAAGATTCAATCGTTGTGCTACTTCCAATGGCGATCCATGGCGTTCTAGAAGCTCAGGAAATAAACGTTGAGAGGCTATTGAAAAGTTCACTTTGCCACTATCAATTAACGCTATCAATTCGGCCAATTCTTTTGCGGGTATGGGAAATTCATTAGCGGAAAGTGCCAACTCGTGTAAAGCTGACTTTACAGGTCCCATCACCCAATTGGCTGCGGCTTTGAAATTAGTAGTGTGTTCACAAACCTCTTCAAAATAACCGGCTATTTCTTTAGAGTCTGTCAAAACATGGGCATCGTACTCAGACAGTTTCATTTCTCTTACGTATTTGAGAACCAATTCACGAGGGAGAACGGGCATTGAAGCCTTAATTTCATTCAGCCAACTTTCCGATACTACAAGTGGACTCAGGTCAGGATCGGGAAAATAACGGTAATCGTTCAACTCCTCTTTGGTCCGCATGCTATGCGTCATCCCAGTATTCGCATCAAAGGTCCGTGTTTCTGAAACAATAGGATTTCCTTTTTCAAGTTCAGTAATCTGGCGCCCCACCTCGTGATCAATAGCATGTTGCACATTATGGATGGAGTTCATATTTTTTACTTCCACTTTCCTTCCAAATTCCTTAGCACCATTCAGCATCACAGAGACGTTTGCATCGCAGCGAAGCGATCCCTCTTCCATATTGCCGTCACAAATATCAAGGTAACGAACGAGTTTTCTTACTTCGGACACCACAGCTCCGGCATCTGTTGAACTCCTAATTACAGGATTTGTAACAATCTCAATCAGGGGAAAGCCAGCCCGGTTAAAATCCAACAATGTATCGGTTTCATCCTCTAAGTGTATCGACTTACCGGCATCCTCTTCAATGTGTATACGGTGAAGACTAATATTCCGTTCCACTCCTTCCCTGGTTTGGATGGTGATGTATCCACCCATACAAATTGGCGTGCGGTCTTGTGTGATCTGATAGCCCTTTGGAAGATCGGGATAGAAATAATTCTTACGATCAAAAATCTGGTATCTCGAAATCTCACTATGGCAAGCCAAGCCCATCTTCATGGCAAACTCAGCCGCGCGTTTATTTAACTTAGGCAATGTGCCAGGATGAGCCAGTGTTATCACACTTACATTCGTATTTGGCGCGCTGTCATGCTCCGAAGAATCTGAATTGTAGATTTTACTTTTCGTTAACAGTTGCGCATGGACTTCCAGACCAATGACTACGGTGTATTTATCCCTTATGATCTTATCCATTACTTAAAGCCCGCCTTTTCCAATCCTTTGATTCGATCACCATTATCTGCAAGCTTAAAAGCGATCTGGAATTTTGAGACGAAATTAAATTTAACCATTTCTTTTTCCACACTGCCAAGCTTCTTGTTAACACTTTTCATTTCGTTTGTTAGCGAGTCACTCCTCTTATTCAATCCGTCTACACCATTATTTAAAACTTCAACCTTGTCATTTAGGACATCGAATTTGTGTAACATCCAGGCAATAATTCAACTATTTTATCCTTCATTTTTCATAACGCCTTCATTTAGCCTATCAAATTACGTGCTTTTTCCAACACCTTATATAAGCCCGCTAAATTCTTCCCTCCTGCAGTTGCAAAGAATGGCTGACCACCACCACCACCATCAATTTCCTTCGCTAATTCTTTCACCATATTTCCTGCATGAAATTTATTGGTCTTCTCCAGAGCCTCCCCGATCATCACTGCTACTTGGGGTTTGT
Source organism: Bacteroidota bacterium (assembly GCA_038043425.1). Taxonomy (GTDB): domain Bacteria; phylum Bacteroidota; class Bacteroidia; order Cytophagales; family Cyclobacteriaceae; genus ELB16-189. The sequence continues at coordinate 61,139 of JBBTBZ010000006.1, read as the reverse complement.
TGTCAACGTCAGCAGCCAATACCATTAATAAATCATCAAACTGATTGCGCAGGGCATAGGCAATATTTTTCAATGCTTCAGAATTGGGCACCGTTACTTTTTCCATGACCAATGTATGTCCATTTGATTTCACAGCCTTTTTCACCAGCTCATCTTTCAAAAGGTTGGTTTGTTGCTGATACAAAACGTCTAGTTTTTTTTCTAATAAATGTTTTTCCTCCATTAAGTTTTTGGCAGCAGAAATAACATCCTTCGAATTTTTGAGAATGGCTTTTACTTCGTTGAGCTGTGTAATCTCTTCGTTTACAAATTGCTCAGCGCCATCGGCTGTGACTGCTTCAATTCTTCTAACGCCAGCCGCTACAGAACTCTCGGCTAATATTTTAAATAAACCTATCTGGCCAGTTGCCTGAACGTGTGTTCCTCCACAAAGTTCTACAGAGAATTTAGGATCGAACGTAATCACGCGGACAAACTCTCCATATTTCTCGCCAAAGAGAGCCATTGCCCCGAAGGTCTTTGCCTTTTCAATGGGAACATTGCGTTGCTCATTCAATTGAATGTTCTCACGTATCTTTTGATTAACAATCGTTTCTACTTTTTTAATCTCCTCATCTGTCATGGCTGCAAAGTGAGAGAAGTCAAAACGAAGAACCTTATCATTTACCAATGAACCTTTTTGTTCTACATGTTTGCCCAATACCTGGCGTAATGCAGCATGTAGCAAGTGGGTAGCTGAGTGATTGCACATCGAAAGTCTCCGCGAAGAAGAATTTACACTCACCTTAAAATCGGCATTAAGTTGAGTTGGCAGTTTTTCTGTGTAGTGAACGATCAGGTCATTTTCCTTCTTAGTATCAAGTACAGAAATCCTTTCTCCACCCACTTCTAACACACCGGTATCTCCGACCTGCCCGCCACTTTCAGCATAGAAAGGTGTTCTATCCAACACCAATTGATAAAGCTCCTTATTTTTTTGCTTGATCTTTCTGTAGCGCGCCAGTTTTGAATTTGATTCCAAAAACTCATAACCGATAAATTCTACTTTGTCTATTTCGTTGAAGACAACCCAATCTCCGGTTTCTTTTGCAGCCGCTGATTTGGAGCGGGACTTTTGTAAATACATTTCGCGCTGAAATCCCAACTCATCAATGGAAAAACCTCTCTCTCGAGCAATTAGAGAGGTTAAATCGAAAGGAAACCCAAATGTATCATTAAGCTCAAAAGCAACATTTCCATCAATAGTTCTTGTTTGATTTTGGGGACTCATTATTGGATCAGGTATTTTCCTCAACTGTTCCATTTGATAAGATATCCTTCCTTCAATTTCAGTAATGTGTAAGTCGATTCTTCTTAAGCCTTTCTCTAGCGTCCTCAAAAAGGAATTCTCTTCTTCATGTATCACTCGTCCAACATAATCCATCTGCTGATGTAACTCAGGGAAAGCATCTTTCAACTGTAAAGCTAAAATCGGAACGAGTTTATAAATAAATGGCTCTTTGAAATTTAAATAAGAAAATCCATAACGAACCGCCCTTCTCAAAATCCTTCTAATCACATATCCCGCGCCAGTATTAGAGGGCAACTGTCCGTCTGCAATTGCAAACGAGACGGCACGAATATGGTCCGCCAATACACGAATAGCGACATCCTTCTTTGCATCATGTCCATAGGCAACACCAGCTTCTTTAGCAATGAAGTTTATCATTGGACTGAAAACATCCGTATCATAGTTAGACGTCTTTCCCTGTATAGCCATACAAAGACGTTCGAAGCCCATACCGGTGTCTACATTCTTAGCGGGAAGAGGTTTAAGGACAGTTAATTCAGAACGCAATTTTTCCCTGGCCTGCTTATCGGTGTTACTCGTACTTAAATCAAATTGCATCACCGCATTCGAGCCTCCTTTCTGAGGATTCCATGAGCGTTCGAATTCCATAAAAACAAGGTTCCATATTTCAACCACCTGTGGATGATCTGCATTCACCAATTCTTTTCCCTTTTTCCTTTTTACTTCTTCATCAGGGCGAAGGTCAATGTGAATTTCGGAACACGGGCCGCAAGGGCCAACATCGGCCATCTCCCAAAAATTATCTTTCTTGTTTCCAAGTATTATCCTGTCTTTTTCCACAAATGATTTCCATAAGTCATATGCTTCCTGATCTATTGAGAGATTATCATCCTTATCGCCACCAAACACGCTCACGTATAATCTGTCCTTTGGAAGTCCATATACTTCTGTGAGTAATTCCCACGCCCAGGCAATCGCTTCCTTTTTAAAATAATCCCCAAAACTCCAGTTGCCCAGCATCTCAAACATGGTATGATGATAGGTGTCATGGCCTACATCTTCCAGATCATTGTGTTTGCCACTTACCCGCAGACATTTTTGTGTATCGGCAACACGTTTATGCTTAGGAATGGCATTACCCAAAAAGAAATCCTTAAACTGCACCATCCCTGAATTTGTAAAGACTAACGCAGGGTCATTCTTTAGCACCAAGGGAGCTGAGGGCACTATCTGATGTCCTTTCTTTTCAAAAAAATCCAAGAACTTATGCCTGATTGTGGCCGAATCCATCACTTCTAAACTCATTTTAATCCTCTACAACTTGATTTTTTCTTTATATTAGAGCCCTTAAAACCTCATAGAGCTTACAAATTTAGCAGTATTTAAGGAATAGCATGCCCAAAATTAAATATTACTATGATTCAAAGACACTACGGTACGAGCGGGCTGGGCTGTCGGTGTTTAATATCCTATCAGGCATACTCGGATATCTTTCTGCTGGCTTACTATTCTTTATTGGCCTTGTGATTTTACAAAACTACCTTGTTAAAACTCCATTAGAGAAATCACTACGTGCTGAAAACGCTGCACTTTCGTATCACAAAGCTGTTCTAACTTCTAAGCTAAAAGAAGCAAACACCCAATTAGATCTTTTGAAGGCGAAGGACAATCAACTTTATGAAAATCTATTTGAAACTAAAAGTCAACCCGAAATAGTAAAAGAAGATAACAAAGAAGAGATATTAATAGCGGGGATGACAGATTTTAACGGATGGGCCACTGCTTTAGATGAAAAATTCAAATCGTTATCTGCAAAAGCACTAAGAAGTAACATTATTTTTAGTGAAAGTGCTCGTGTTGACAAAAAAGATCTGGCGATGTTAAAGGCTTTTCCGGCTACTCAACCCATCGAAAATTTTGAAGTTGGCAGATTAGTATCAGGATTTGGAACCCGAATTAATCCATTTCACAAAGGAAATTATCACCATGATGGGGTGGATATATCTGCCTCACGTGGATCTAAAATATTAGCCGGGGGCGATGGTAACGTTTCGATGATTAAGCGAAGTGATCTATTAGCCGGCTTTGGAAATTATATAGAGATCGACCATGGCTTTGGATATATAACACGTTACGCTCACCTTGAAGAAATTACTGTCAGACTGGGTCAAAAAATAAATGCCGGACATGTGATAGGTACTGTAGGCACAAGCGGTGGGGCCATCGCTCCGCATCTACACTATGAAATTATCCGTGATGGTAAAAATCTTAATCCCATAAATTTCATTTTGGAAGGATTGAATTCTTCGCAGTACCATACTCTTATTGAGGTGAGTAAAAGAGTAAACCAATCCCTGGATTGATGGCCCGCATTCGATTTACATATAACCCAGAGAATTGTAAATACGAACCGATCGTAGTTACCGGAAAAAAATTCTCACAGGAAGCAGGACTATTTATATGCATCTCCTTTTTGATAGGCGTGATGGGAGTACTTGTTCATAATCAGAAGTATCCTTACCGTGATGAAACATTGCTTCAAGAGGAAAATCGTGCGTTGAAAATGCAATGGCGGGTCCTCAATAACAAATTGGAAAGAACTTCTGATGCGTTGGCCAATTTAGAGCAAAGTGATGATCAAAATTATAGGGTAATCCTGGATCTTGAGCCACTTCCTAAATCTGTAAGAGAGGCAGGTGTGGGTGGTCGTGAAGTGGAGAGCGCTACCATTACCTATCCACTCATTCGTGTTGTTTATGAAAAAGTTGAAAAACTTAAGAACCGACTTGACATTGAATTGCAGTCTTTTGATAAGCTAAGTAAGGAACTTGCCGAAAAAGAAAAAATGTGGGCTGCACGGCCTGCTATTCAGCCTGTAAGCAATGATGATCTGGAACATCTCCATACTTTATTTGGCCTGCGCTTCCATCCGCTATTGGGTTATGTTAGGCCGCATAAAGGTCTGGACTTTACGGCTCCAAAAGGATCCCCTGTTTATGCAACGGGAGATGGTAAAGTAGAGTATGCCGAATACTCAGATTCATTCGGGCAGGTCGTTTATTTAAATCATGGCTATAATTTTCAAACCCGGTATGCCCATTTAACCAGGTTCATCGTATCAAGAGGCGAAACTGTTAAACGTGGTCAAGTTATAGGATATGTTGGAAACTCAGGTCTTTCGGTAAGTCCGCACCTTCATTATGAAGTTCTTTACCAGGGAATACAAATAAATCCAATAAACTTCTTCCAGCGCGATTTAAGCAACAAGGAATACGAAAAGCTAATAGAGCTTGGAAGCCGTGAGACTATTTCGTTAGATTAATATTTATTTCGGGTTCGATATTGTTAGGTTCTTCTTTTATACCTTAAACAATTTACCCGCAAAAATTCCATTTCTTTGCAGCCTAATTTATCCCTGTTATGATTCGTTTGGCTGCGTTGCTCGTACTTAATCTTATAATCAATCCGCTGCAAGCCCAGAATAAAGATTCCGTTACAATAATTGGTGTTGGCGATATTATGATGGGTAGCAACTATCCGGATAATGCAGTGCTTCCACCAAACGATGGGCAGTTTCTTTTAGAAGAAGTAGGAGACATTTTGAGAAGTGCTGACTTAACTATGGGTAATCTGGAAGGCGTTCTGCTTGATGAAGGCGGAACTCCTAAATCCTGCCGCAACCCTAAAGTTTGTTATGTATTTCGAACCCCGGAACGATACGTTCAAAATTTAGTGGCCGCTGGCTTTGATGTGATGAGCCTGGCAAACAACCATGCAGGGGATTTCGGTGAGGTTGGAAAAAATAGCAGCACGAAGACACTCGATACCGCTGGCATTCACTATGCGGGTCAGTTGCCCACTAAATCAATTGTATTTGAAAAGGAAGGTATTACCTATGGCTTTGCTGCATTTGCTCCCAATAGCGGATGTGTTAGCCTAAATGATTTAGTGGGGGCTAAGGCGATTATAGAACATTTGGATTCGTTAAGTGATATTGTCATTGTCTCGTTTCATGGAGGTGCGGAAGGCGCATCCCATCAGCATGTGTCACGGGCAACCGAAATTTTTTATGGTGAAAACCGCGGTGACGTATATTTATTCGCACATAGTCTTATCGATGCCGGTGCTGATGTGATTTTCGGCCACGGACCTCACGTAACTCGTGCAATTGAAGTCTATAAAAATCGTTTTATCGCCTATAGTCTAGGAAATTTCTGCACGTATGGTGGAATTAATGTTTCCGGGGTAAACGGACTTGCACCAATTATTAAGGTCTATACAGATGTAAAAGGTATTTTTTATAAAGCGCAAATCACATCGACTTACCAAACAAACTTGTCAAACGTGCACATTGACCCGCAAAAACAAGTGGTTAAACGCATTCAAGAGCTAACAAAGCAGGATTTCCCGGAAGCTAAGATGACTATTGATGATTCAGGATTAATAAAAAATTCCACAAATTAATGTTGACAGCTTGTAGATTAAAAAAAATTAGCATCATTGCTTGAAGAGCAAAGAATTATTACTTTGCATGAGTTCAATTTAAAATTGCATTAATCGCTCAGTCCCGTCCCTCATGGCGTACAAAGAAAAGGAAATTGAAAAGTTATATTATTCAATCGGTGAAGTAGCCGAGATGTTTAATGTGGCACCTTCCTTAATTCGTTTCTGGGAATCGGAGTTTGATCTCATTCAGCCTAAAAAGAACCGAAAAGGCAACCGTCAATTTACCAAAGAAGACATTGATAGTGTTCGTACCATTTATCATCTGGTGAAAGAAAAGGGATTTACCCTTCAAGGAGCAAAAGAAATGCTAAAATTTGATACGCAGGATGTTCGAGATAAGATCGACTTACTGGATTCTCTGAAGCGAGTTCGCCAATTCCTGGTAGAAGTGCGCGAAAAACTCACCTAATTATTTCGAAAATTTATCAATTTTAAGATTTGAAAGTGAGTGGAATGACTTACCGCTTTCAAATTCGTTAACTATTCAAACATCAAACTATGTCTGAAGACCAAGAACGCCTTTCCTTTCTGGCATTACATTTTACTCCAGGTATAGGCAATTATTTGATGAAGCAGTTGGTGAGTTATTGTGGCTCTGCCGAACAAGTCTTTAAAACTCCCAAAGGGAAACTTATGAAAATCCCGGGCATTGGTTCTGCTTCAGCCGAAGCCATAAAAACCGGAAATGTATTTCATCTGGCTGAGAAGGAAATAAAAAAAGCTGAGAACTATGATGCTGAAATTCTATTCTATACTGATAAAAAATATCCTTCCAGGCTAAAAAGTATCGAAGATGCACCCACCCTTCTCTACTTGAAGGGAAATGTAAATCTTAATCAAGCTAAGACCATCGGGATTGTAGGCACCCGTCAGGCGACTTCTTATGGAAAAGAAATGGTGGAAAAATTAGTCGAAGACTTAATGCCCTACGTGCCACTCATTATCAGCGGACTTGCCTATGGAATCGATATTCATGCCCACAAGCAATCACTCAGGCACAACCTACCCACTCTTGGGATAATGGGTAGTGGAATGGATCTGATCTACCCAGCTTCCCATAAAGAAACAGCTCAAAAGATGTTGATTCACGGTGGGCTTCTTACGGAAAATCCATTCGGTACTAAGCCGGATGCTCACAACTTTCCGGCCCGAAATAGAATTATAGCAGGTATGTGTGATGCTTTGATTGTGGTAGAGGCAGCAGAAAGAGGCGGAGCTTTGATCACAGCGGAAATTGCTAACAGTTATAATAAAGATGTATTTGCCATTCCCGGAAGCATTGGTCAAACCTATTCAGATGGATGCAATAAGTTAATCAAAACCAATAAGGCTAACCTCCTTACTTCTATAAAAGACATTGAATACATTATGAATTGGAGTACGACAATATCATCACTCAAAAAAGAGCCCAATTCTCCATTGGATATCAGTCAATTTGAACCAGATGAACAAAAGGTAATTCAACTATTGCGGGAAAAAAATGCCCCAATGATGATTGATGAACTGAGTTGGAAATCTGAAATAACCCCCAGCCTGCTTGCTTCATTACTTCTAAATCTGGAATTTAAAAATATGGTGATTCCCCTTCCTGGGAAGCAATTTAAACTGAACAAATAATTCACCACCCATTTAATGTTTTTGGAAAAATGAATCCGCCATAGTCAAAGCTTTGTTAAAAGCATCTTCATTCAGAACAGGAGAATTTCCATTTTTTTTAAGCCAACTTATTATTGTTTCCGTGGCAAGGTTGCCCACCAACTCATCTGCTGCCATGGGGCAACCACCAAAACCTTTTAAAGCGCCATCAAACCGGTAACAGCCTGCCTTAAATGCAGCCTCAATCTTCTCTTCAGCCGTGGAAGGATTGGAATGCAAGTGGGCTCCAAATTCTATTGCAGGAAACTGACTGCTAAGAGTAGTAAATAAGTAGTGAATTTGATCAGGCTTAGAAACGCCAATGGTATCTGCCAGCGAAATGATCTCTGTCCCCAGCGTAGAGAGAATGTCAACAAATTTGCCAACCACTTCCACATCATATAAGTCCCCGTAAGGGTTACCAAAGCCCATACTAATATAGGTTACTAGTATCTTATTCTTCTCTTTACAAATCTCCTGAATATCTGTTAAGGAATTTAAACCCTCCATTATTGATTGGTTTGTATTGCGCTGTTGAAAAGTCTCTGAAATAGAAAGAGGAAAACCTAAATATGTAATTGCTTCGAATCTACTCGCCTCTTTGGCCCCCCTGGTATTGGCTACAATAGCCAGGAGTTTTGATGGAGTCGTTGAAAGGTCTAACTGATCTAATACCTTTGCGGTATCGCGCAACTGCGGAATCGCTTTTGGGGAAACAAAACTTCCAAAATCAATTGTATGGAACCCAACTTTCAATAATTGGTTGATATATGCCACCTTCTTTACGGTTGGAATAAATTCGTCCAGTCCTTGCATGGCATCGCGAGGGCATTCGATGATTTTCATAGTAATCTAAGACTTAAACAAAATATCAATAATGAAATGGGATGAAAAAATACTGACAATTGCAGTGGATTTCGTGATCTTAACAATACAATCGTCTTTTATCTAAAATTGGCAGTTGAATGGAATGAAATGAAATTCAAAATAAAAGTACAATGCAGTAAGCAAACTAACCAGCATTGAAAGTCAAAATAAGCGTGACTACTTAGATTTGCAGGTTCCTGGCTTTGTACTAATAAGTTGCAATTTTGTTAACAGTGCTCCAAGTTGCAACACCAACATGAAAATAGGAAGGTTGTAGCTCATACTTTATTCCACTGCTTCCTTGTATCCTTTTTAAATCTGCTGATTCCAACTCTTTGAAGCAAGCTTTCAGCTTCATTTTATAAATAAGAGTCCAGTTCATTTTATTATTTCATTCATTTTTTCTTCCTTGGTACTATATTCATGATCAGGATAGAAGAAAACGTTAGCCTACTGTCATTCAATACTTTTGGCATTGACGTCCGTGCAAAGTTCTTTGTTCAGGTAGATTCTATTGATCAACTCCAAGAACTCATTCAATTCGAAGTATATAAACGTGAAAAGCGATTAGTCCTCGGAGGCGGCAGCAATATTCTGTTCACACATGATTTCGAAGGACTTGTAGTGAAGATGGCTATTAAAGGAATCAGCAAAGTAAAAGAAACTGACACGCATGTATGGCTCAAGTCTGGTGCGGGGGAGGTTTGGCATGACCTGGTGATGCATTGCATTGATCATAATTGGGGTGGAATTGAAAATCTTTCTTTGATACCTGGTTCAGTTGGGGCCGCACCCTTGCAAAACATAGGAGCTTATGGTGTAGAAATTAAAAATGTCATCGAAGATGTTGAGTGTATTAATATCGACACCGGTTCAATACGGCACTTCAATAATGAAGAATGTTGCTTTGGGTACCGCGAAAGTGTCTTCAAACAGGAATTAAAAGAAAAATATTTTATTTCAAGTGTTACTTTAAGTCTGACCAACAAAAATCATCAGCTAATGACAACGTATGGTGCAATTCAAGAGACGTTATCACAACTTGAAGTGCATAATCCCACTATTCGTGATATAAGTAATGCTGTGATTAATATCCGTAAAAATAAATTACCTGATCCATTAGTTATTGGTAATGCAGGAAGCTTTTTTAAGAACCCTATCATCACCGCTAAACAATATCAGTCACTTAAAACAATTTATCCTACAATACCTGGTTATTCGCCTATAAATCAAGATGTTAAAGTACCAGCAGGCTGGCTGATAGAACAATGTGGATGGAAAGGAAAAACGTTTCAGAATATCGGAGTTCATGCGCATCAGGCGCTTGTATTAGTAAACTACGGTGGAGGAAAAGGAGATGAAATATTTCTATTAGCAGAGAAAATAAAACGCAGTGTGCTAGAAAAATTTGGAGTGAAGTTGATGACTGAAGTGAATATTTTTTGATCTTATTGAATGATCAGTTATGCTTCAAATAAAAAAACATCACTACTGAAATTCTTTTGTCATTATAAAATTATTTGCAAAATATTTTTGTGAATTAATTATTTATTATACCTTTCGTACAGTTTTAAACAAAAATATTAAAACGCTATGGCAAAAAAACCCGCTAAGAAAGCAGCTAAGAAAGCAAAGAAGGCTGCTAAGAAGAAGAAGTAATCGAGCATCGCTTGATACTTTTATGAAGGGAAGTGATCCAGGATCACTTCCCTTCTTGTTTTATTACACGTAGAACATTCCATCTTTGAAAGAATGATTTGTAAAAGTGTTACGGACAAGACGCTCCGCCTATACTATCCTACCTATTTCAATCCTCTTTTAAAAAAATCCAGGTACAAGCCTTGATTCATTATCCTAAGAATCGGATTCGCCACTTTAATTGTCGTCAACGATTGCGTAGATTTTAAACCTCAAGTCCTTGTTTACCAATACTCAACGCACGTAACTTTGCAGAAATTAAATAATAATCCTATGGCAAAAGCAATTGCTAAACCAACATCGGAAAAAGTAACTGTTAAAAAAGCAGTTATTAAAAAGGCCACAACAAAAACAATTAAGGCAACCACCCCCAATATTGAAAAGGTTGCAGAAGATGTATTGACAAAACTCAAAGCCCTAAATCTGGAACCACAGTTACAAGCTGATATCGAATGGTGTCTGGGTAGCTATCGCAACGATAAAAATCCTGCTGGTCTCTACGAGATGGCGGAAAGAGCTTTTGGCCTCTTCAAAACTGAACAAGCAAGGAAAACAAAAGGAATTACTTCCAAACTAGTAGAAGAAGTAGAAAAAGCTTTAAAGAATCGCTAATAAGCAGTGACTATCCCTAATCCTTCAAACGGATTGGGGATACTAGTTCATGTGGGTAACATTCGTGAGGGTGCCTTGATATTTCGCACATTCAACCCCAAAGCGATTTAAGAAGTCTACTCCTTCATCGCTTATTAATCCTTTATACTCGGCATAGGAGTTCAAATAGATTACCTGCTTTATCCCCATGCTATAGATAATTCTGGCACACGCTAGACAAGGTGAAAGCGTAACATATAAAGTTGCTCCTTCAACAGAAGTCTTATTCTTAACTGCATACAAAATGGCGTTCTGTTCGGCATGAATGGCTAGCGAACATCCTCCCTTTGAGTCATGCGGGCAACCTGTCTCTGGCCATTCTTCATCACAATTATGCGTTCCGGATGGTGGACCATTATACCCGATTGAGATGATGCGGGTATCTTTTGTAAGTACAGCTCCTACATGACGCTTAATGCAATGAGAACGTTTGGCTAGATTTACCGCCAGCTCCATATAGATATCGTCAAATTCGGGTCTTGAAATAATCATTGGTGCTTCAAATGCTATACTACGAAAGGGTAAACTTCCAAAAAATCAAGATTGAAAACAAAATTCTTATCTTAGCAGCAAAGTATCCTTCATGATTCGTCTGATTGGCTTGTTCATCATCACTTTCACATTCAATTCAGCAGCCCAGGACGTAGTTAAACCCCGGCCAAGTCCTCTGGCCATGATATCAACCCGATATAAAGATACCTATCTTAAGATTATCTATAGCCAACCACACAAAAGGGGCCGTCAAATTTTTGGTAAGGTCGTACCCTACGGAGAAATTTGGAGAACGGGGGCCAATGAAGCCACCGAAATCACGTTTACGAAAGATATAATCATTGGCGCTACCCTTATGAAGGCTGGAACTTATTCCATTTTCACCATTCCGGAAAAAGAGAATTGGACAATTATATTCAACAGCGAACTAGGATTGTGGGGTTCTTATAATTATAATGTAAAGTTGGATACCCTTCGTTTGCAAATACCCGTTCAGCTGATGAACGATGTAGTCTATGAGGCCTTCACTATGTCGATCGATCAAAAAAGTAGTCAGGCAGACATTAATTTATTCTGGGATAACGTAAAAATATCCATCCCCATTCAGTTTATTGAAATCAAGCTCTAATAAATATTCTCATGAATTTGGTACGTCTTACGCTTCTCATCACAATTTCAATCTCATCTTACGCGCAGGATACCTCCGAACTGGCAAGACGAAATGGATTTAAAAGTATTAAACTGGGCAACCATATTGACAGTGTAAAGGGAACAAAGTTTAAAAAAGATATTAAAGAAAAAGATGTCTCCGCCACCAAGTTGTACTCGGTAGATAACCCGGAGTATAAAAACATTGGCGAAGTAAGAGTAAAAAAAACGGAATTAAAGACCTACAAAGACTTAATTTATGAGATCAATGTGACAACAGAGAAGGACGTTCGATTAATGAAAGGAATGGTTAAATCATTTGGGGAGCCGAAATACATTATCACAAGCGACACCTACAATTGGATAACTGAAAATCTGAGTCTTACTTTTAAGAACCATTCAAAAAATGAAATACTGCTTACCTATCGCAGTTACCCTGTCCTGGGAATGATGCGAACAGATAAAGCAAAAAAGGTTGACGACATTGCTGACGATTTCTAAGTCCAGCTTGGTGAATTATAAGTTTTTGTAACTAATCCTGTAAATAACGCCAGCCTGATCATCAGAAATTAGCATTGAACCATCAGATATTACAAGAACATCTACGGGTCTACCCCATACCTTTTGGGTTGCCGAATCCATCCAACCACTTGCAAATGTTTCGTACCCAACAGATTCTCCATTATGAATTTTCACCAAGCTTACTCGATATCCATTTTTCTTCGACCTGTTCCATGAACCATGCTCTGCTATGAACAGATGGTTTTTATATTGTTCAGGAAACATATTGCCCGAGTAAAATTTCAGACCAAGAGGCGCAACATGGGCCCCTAGATTCTGAGCGGGCTTTGTAAAATCTGCACAAGGCCGCTTTTGACCAAATTCAGGATCTTTAATAGTGCCTCCGTGGCAATACGGATATCCAAAGTGCATTCCTGCTGTCGGAGCCGTATTAAGCTCACAAGGTGGCACATCTTCACCTAACATATCGCGACCATTATCGGTAAACCAGATTTGCTTTGATTCAGGATGCCACGCAAATCCAACTGTGTTGCGAACCCCGCTGGCAAACAACTCTAAACCTGTTCCATCCTCATTCATTCTATGAATGCTTGCGTAAATCGGATCTTTTGATTCACAAATGTTACATGGCGCACCAACAGGTACATATAATTTCCCATCAGGGCCAAACGCAATGTACTTCCAACCATGATGACTCGCAGTTGGAAACTTATCATATACAACTTCGGGCCTTCCTGGGTTACCGAGTTTATTTTCAATGCCAGAGTATCTTGTAATACGACTAACTTCAGCTACATATAAATTCCCATCCTTAAAGGCAACTCCATTCGGCATATTTAGTCCTGAAGCAATCACCCATTTCTTGTCTGCTGTAAAGTCGCCATCGGTATCTTTAATGGCATAAACTTTATCTTCATTTCTATTGCCCACGAACAATGTTCCATTAGGTGACATCGCCATCGACCTTGCATTCTCCACTTCAGCAAAGACACTAATTACAAACCCCTTTGGCATCTTAATATTGCTTAGCGGAAGCTCTTTGCTAGACTCAGTTATAGCTGGCACCGACCCGTCTTCCGAAGTAAGGCTTATTTCTAATACCGCTGAGGGGTTCCTCTCCGTAGCTTCGTGTGTCGCCCCATTTGTGAAGAACAAGAAGCCAGTAAGCACAATGAAAGAAACATAAATTTGTCGTCTCATAGTTGTTGTTATTGGAACAGAAAGTTAAGGCTTGTTTTCACTTAATTCTTTACCGCTAGATAATCTTTTCGGATGACTTCAAAGGGGATTTTCAGGTGACTTTAAAAATCTTGTGTTTTTTGGCGATTTTTGTATTCGTAATTTATAAATCAATCTAATTAACATGATTTTAAGCATTTTACTAAAGAAAATAGTCCTGAACCGAATTTTTGAATCCTAACTGATGATCTCTGTATCCAATATCTCTTATTTTATAGGAGGTCGTGCCCTTTACCAAGATGCTTCAATGTTTATCAAACCCGATGATAAGCTTGGTTTGATTGGAAAAAACGGAAAAGGTAAATCCACTTTACTTAAAATCATCAATGGAGAACTCCGTATTGACAAAGGGAGTATTAGTAAAGCGAAAGATTGTACAATTGGCTTTCTTAACCAGGATCTCCTCTCCTATCAAACAGATGATGCCATTCTGACGGTAGCCATGGAAGCGTTTAAAGATGCCGTTGATACACAACGCACAATTGAAAAAATACTTCATCAACTAGAAACTCAATATTCGGATGACCTGGTAAACAAGCTCACTACACTTCAGGAAAAATTTGAACACCTGGATGGGTACACGATGCAGTCTAAAGCAGAGGAGGTACTCGAAGGAATTGGTTTCACAACCCAGGATTTGCATCGGCCCTTAAGGGAATTCTCAGGTGGATGGCGTATGCGCGTGATGCTGGCCAAACTCCTTTTGGAGAGACCTTCTTGCCTCTTATTGGATGAACCAACCAACCATTTGGACTTGCCTTCCATTGAGTGGGTAGAAAACTATCTCCGAAATTATGAAGGCGCGGTCGTAATTGTATCACACGACCGACAGTTTCTAAACAATGTGATCACGAAGACAGTAGATGTAACAAATGAACAATTAATCACCTACGAAGGCAATTACGATTTCTATTTGCGGGAAAAAGAGATGCGGGAAGCGATCCAGCAGGGAGCCTATGAAAACCAACAATCCAAAATTCGTCAAACAGAGCGTTTCATTGAACGGTTCAAGGCTAAAGCTACCAAAGCACGACAAGTACAATCACGCGTAAAGGCATTAGATAGAATGGATCGTGTGGACGAAGTAGTGAATGATAACGCAGCGGTAAATTTCCGCTTTACGTTTAGTCAAACTTCCGGTCGCCATGTAGTTACACTTAAAGACATCTCGAAATCATATGGATCTTTGGATATTTTGAAGCACACCGATGCCAGTATTGATCGTCACGATAAAATTGCACTAATTGGCGCAAACGGTAAGGGGAAGTCTACCCTATTGAGAATTATTGCCAATACCGAACCCATCGGGGGCGAGCTAGTAGTTGGCCACAATGTAACTTACGGTTTTTATGCTCAGCATCAGCTGGAAGATCTTCATGCTGACAATGAAATGCTTGAAGAGCTTAAGCAGGCGGGGAGTAAGAAAACTGAACAAGAGCTACGGAATGTGTTAGGCTGTTTCCTCTTCTCGGACGATGATGTGTTTAAGAAGATCAAAGTATTATCCGGTGGTGAGAAGTCACGTGTAGCCCTTGCCAAGACTTTAATTTCGGAAGCCAACTTTCTTCTCTTGGATGAACCTACCAACCATCTGGACTTTGTATCGGAAAATATCCTAATCCAGGCCTTACAGCAATACCGAGGCAGTTTTGTAGTGGTCTCACACAACCGTTATTTTGTGAGTCAGGTTGCCAATAAAATATGGTATATCGAGGATAAACAGATAAAAGAGTATCCAGGCACTTATGAAGAATACGAATTCTGGAAAAAGAAAAATGAAGCGGGTGTCTCGGTTGTTATGCCCCTCAAAAAAACTGAAATAAAAACTGGAAAACCTTTAGTTGTCAGCAAGGAAAATCTAAATGAGAAAAAAATAAAATCGCTAGAGCAGGAATTGAAGAAAGTTGAAAATGCAATTCAAAGTGTACAAGTCGAAAAATCTAAAATCGAAAATGACCTTGCCCTTCAAGAAACATATTCATCACCTGATAAACTTATAAAAGCTCAGCAAGAATTTGAACGAGTTACCAAACAATTAGAGGATGCCAACAAGAAATGGGAGATACTCGCTGTTGAAATTGATGGATTGGAGAGCACCTGACCATCATTTCCATCCAATCGTCATCATCAGCGAAAGCCTCTTTAGGCTCTCACGCAATGTTACGGTATTTAAATCTCCCTCGATAGACCTATTATTGATATAATCATAATAATAAGACGGGTATTGATAAGAAGCGCTTACCTTCTGATATTTTGAGCCAACGCCCAGGGCAATTCTTAGGTCATGATATCTGATACGATAGCCAACCTGCGTACTGATCATGCTTCCTCCGTCTATCTCCTGATAGTTAGCAAATGTGTATTTGTTTTCGCGTGCTTTTGCCCAACCATAGTTAAACTGGATAAATAGCGCATTCTTGTTTTTGTTCCCAAATAGATCCCAGGAGATCGATCCAAAAATTGGAAGTGTCTGCCAATTTTGATAAGTATCCACACCAATTCCTGCGCCAATCCTTAGCTTATTACCTAAAGTAATACCATGAACTGTAGATGTACTAAATGAAATCTCACGTTTGAAAGTGCAATCCTTGCATCCTACTAATGCCCCTGATTGAATAAAGAAGAAGTATGAAACTTTGTTTTGATCCGTGACCACAGGTAGCTTTTCTTCTTTTAAATTATGATTGGAGAATTTTTCGATAGGTGTATAATAAATCGAATCCGAATCAAAGTCCTGTGCCAACGCCATGACTGTGACCGACACCATTAAAATAAAAATACCCAGCCCCTTCATGTTTAAAATTGAATTGGTATGGTGCTCAAAAGTTTAATGTTCTTAACATCCGCATAATCGTATTGAGTCAAACCATCCTTGCCAATCACCATAGCTACTTTATTAAATGGAATTACATCCAACGCCTGAATATTATCGTAGATGGCAAGCTGATTTTCATCTATTGCGTTCACATCAAGAGCATCGTAAATTTTCAACCCTGCCTCTCCATCACAGATAAACAATACCCCATTATCTATTCCAAGTCCATGCGGGTTTGTCATCGGGTAAAAAGTTAAAAGTGTTGGGGATTCTGGATTTTTGATGTCGATGACTTCAAGTTGATTAGTAAATCCCTGGCAGGAATTGCCACTTCGCAGCGTAACATAAGCATAATCACCTTCCACCACAACAGGGTCACAACTTTGTAAATGCTGATACAGACTAAGAACCACAGGAGTTTCAGGGTCTTTTATATCTAAAATATACATGCCGCTACGCGATCCTATAAATAGCTTTTTTTCATAGGGAAAAAGTGTTTCAATATCCCATCCTATATTGATTTCCTTTTTTGATTCCGGATCAGTTGGATCTTCCAGACTTACAATATCTATATTTCCTCCATCCATCGCATACAAATAGTTTTCAGCGATGGTAAACCTGGCCATGGATCCCCCAACACCCTGTGTATTGGAAGTGATACCTGAAGGACTTAAGGCGGCCTTGGAACTAAACCGTACATCCTCAGCAAATGCAACACCCGAATTATAATAAACCCCACCCCATGACTGCATAGGCATAGCGCATGAACCCGTATACAATGTAACCTGCTCCTTCTTTGCCCAATCGGTTACAACGCCCTTCTCTGTATCACTAAAAAAACCAAGGCTATTGTAGGCATTGAACAAGCCTTCTATCCGGCTTACTTCCTTGATATCGCTGAGATTGGAAATGTCAAATACCACCAAATCAATATAACTATCGGCATATAGCAAATTGTTTTGAATGGCCAGGTCGTAATTGCCGGGAATCGTTAGGAAAGACAATGGTTTAGGTGAACTGGGATCGTGGTTATCGATGATGTGAATGCCCGATCCTACTTCATTAATAAATAGGTTTCCTTCATAAAAGTAAATTTTCCCCGCCTCCTTTATACTTGTTGGTGGGATAAGTCCGACAGCTGCCTTGATCTGAGCCGAGGTGGAGAAAACTGGCTCATAGTAGAAATACTTGCTTTCTACCGAACACGTATCTTCGCAACCTTGAAGCGTAAAAACTAACAAAAAAAGGAAAATTCCAACTCGTGTTTTCATGGCACAATATTTTAAGTATGTCCATTTGACACCATTAGAAAGAGTTAAGTTGGAAAGACTGATCGGATCTTCTAAATTTTTCCGATTTCCAACAAAATGCTTATCGCCAAGAGAAGGGTGATAAAAAGAAGTGCATACAGTGATGTCTTGATTCTCTTTTGAATTTTAAGCCGAATCGCTTGCATAACAGAACTATTACACTAGTTAAAAATATACCGGAATCTAAATCCAACATCCACCACAAGTGGGTTACTTGCCTGACCTGAAGTTGATTTCAAAACAGAGTTCAATGAGTAACGCATGCCAGGCACTATAGAAACCCGATATTGCTTTGCCAGCTTATAACTTACTTCAGTACCTAATAATCCAGCCCAACTAACTGCACGATAGGGGGATTCTTCGCCTGAACCTTGAGAATATTGCTGTGCTCTTCCACTTTCATCTGTCAGCGTATTTCGAACAAAAAAATCTGCCGCCACTCCTGTATTTAATTGCCATCCGAATTTCCGGTCTATTAGCAAGTATCCAGTCTGCATCGGCAAAGAAATTACCTCAATCGCACTATTGATTTGATATGGAGTTGTAATGGTAACCGAACTATTGGCGAAATCTGCATATTCGGCAACAAAAACTTTAGATTGATTAGTTGCTGAATAGGAAACATAATTTGAAGTGTAACCAATGCTTTGATTGATGTAATTGACACCAGTTTGCAATACCCATCTGCTAAATACGCGTTTGCTCATGGCAAAACCTGCCGAATACGCTGAACCAACATCTGATGGTTCGCTATATCCAACGCTATTTAAATAAGCACCTGAAGTCTGGCTGCTGCTCCTAAAAGCGGTTGTGCCAGATACATTGCCTGGATTGTAATTTCCTGCGGAAAAACCAACCGAAGCCCACAAATCTTCAGTTTGGCTATTTTTTTTGGAGTTATTCATAAATACGGCTGGCATCGCTGGTAAAACCAGTCTGGGCAACTCTATTTTTCCATGAACCTCGGCTGGAACCTCCTTTATTGAATTCAAGAAAGAGATTTGCTGTGATTTCAAAAGCAAAGAATTATCGATTCCTGCGGATTCCCTATTTTCTGTTATGAAATTATTCGTTTCATCTTTCTTTGTGATTATGGTCACATCGGTCTTTTCAGACTGATTACCTTCCTCACCATTTTTTGTGTTTTCGACTGAGCCATTTGAACTGGTTTCATTACCTGAAATGCTCGAAGTATGTTGATCAGTTTCTTTGGGAACACTACCCGATTCAGACGATCCCTCATTGGCAGAATTAGTAATTGTAGCACTTTGCTTATCATCCATTTGCATAACATAATAAAACGCACCTGCAAAAAAGACCATCAAAAAAACTGAAGCAGCCGCAAGCCATTTGTAAAAGACGACCTTCTTTTTCATGGAATTGCTTTCCATACTCACAAGATCCAATTCAAGATTAGACCAGACAGAACCCGATGGATCTACCTCTGCCCCATCAAAGACGCTTTTCCAATTCTCCTCAAATTTTTGCCTACTTAAATCTTTCATACCTTCCCTCCTCCTGCATAAGTTTTGATCGTAATAAATGTTTGGCCCGATTATACTGAGACTTAGAAGTCCCTTCGCTAATTGATAGCATTTCAGCTATCTCTTTGTGTCCATATCCTTCAATGGCAAATAAATTAAATACGATTCTGCAACCATCGGGGAGCGACTGTACAATTGAAATCAATTCGGACAAATTAAAATCAGAAAGATTCACTCCGTCAGCTTCCGGAATTTGAATGTCATTTACATCCACCATTGGCAGAACATATAGTTTTTGACGAAGACTATTCAGCGAAGTATTAATCATGATCCGCGTAATCCATGTTTCCAACTTAGATTCGGCTCGAAAAGATTTAATGCTATTGAAAATTTTAATAAAGCCCTCTTGTAAAATATCTTCTGCCTCCTGAGTTGAGCGTGCATAACGCAAACAAATAGCCATCATTTTACGACAATACCGTTCATATAAAGCTTTTTGTGAAGCCCTGTCCTCTTTACTACAGCCCTTGATAAGCTCCTGTTCGCTCAGCATTAATACTTTCTAGTCTTTAGACACTCTTAATTAACAGAGGGTTGGAATACAAAATTCATATAAATAACGTTTAGTTTTACACGATGAAGTACCCTCTTTTAATCATTTTAATGCTTTCCAGCCATTTTTCGGAAGCTCAAAAAAAGCTTCAATTCATCGATAAGGTGTATGAATCTCAAATCAAAACCGTACAATTATTCCCAGACCTCTCCATCGAATTTGATGACCTTCAGGAAAACCGGAATAATTACTATGCAAAATTGATTCATTGCAACTTTGATTGGACAAAATCCGACTTACACGATTTAGATTTCCTTGAAGAATACAATGAGTTTACATTAAACGAGTACGCCATCTCAACTAATATATATCCCGCCTATGTTCATTATCGCTTTCAGATTCCGTCAGTAAAAATTCCGGGAAATTATCTGCTCATCCTTTACCGTGATGGAGATAAAAGTGATATCATTCTTTCCAGGCGGTTTTTTGTAGTTGATAATAAGATTACACTTCAAACAGAGAATACTTTCGTAGGTGCTGGCACCCTTAGCACAAGTAATCAACAACTTAATTTTGTGTTAGACTATGGAAATATTGAAATATTGAATCCCCTGGAGTCTGTACATGTGGCGGTCCGGCAAAATCAAAGATGGGACAATGCCCGGATGGACGTAAAGCCTTCCTTTGTCCGGGATGACAGAAAGGAATTGGAATACCGGTTCTTTGAACAAGACAAGCACTTTACCGCTGGAAATGAATTCCGATTTGTCGATTTCAGATCGTTGAACTTTCCTGGCGAAAACACTGGAAAGTTGGATCGAAGTGTTAAACCTTTTCAACTAACGGTACAACATGACAAAGCGCGTACCCATCAGGCATATGGCCAATATTCTGATTTGAATGGAGGTTACAGAATTGAAAATCTGGATTATGGCGAAGCTGCTGTTAGCGGGAATTACATTGAAACTCTATTCTCTTTATCTGCGCCAACTCAAATTAATGGAGATGTTTACGTAATCGGAAGCTTCAATAATTGGATTCGAGAAGA
This sequence comes from Bacteroidota bacterium, assembly GCA_038043425.1. GTDB lineage: Bacteria > Bacteroidota > Bacteroidia > Cytophagales > Cyclobacteriaceae > ELB16-189. The sequence goes on along the minus strand of JBBTBZ010000006.1, from coordinate 40,380 downwards.
TGAAAACCGAATGACCTATAACTCAACAAAACAAATGTATGAAGCCACTCTCTACTTAAAGCAAGGATTGTATAACTATGTCTATTCTATTGAAAGTCCACAACTATCGCCTGACTATTTTGAAGGAAGTCATTATGAAACAGAGAATATCTATGAGGTGATGGTGTATTACCGGCCATTTCGTCCAAACGCAGACCTTCTAATCGGATATTTTGTATTACCAGTGAATCCGCGTTAAGCGTAATTCATTTCCTGACTGGAAGCCTTTTTAATGGTATCCGCATTTGCCACATCCAACATTCCAAATCCTTTGTAGGAAAAATAGCCCAGACCATTCTCGTATAAAAATTGTTGGACAGGCTGCGGAGCATACAATGTAAATGGGAACGTGTAACCACGGACTTCATATTTTATGTCAGAATCAAACATGGGATAGATTCGCGCGAATTTTTTGTGGGAAGTTTGAATCCTATTAATATAATCTATATCCGGTACCAACTGAAACTTATAATATTGAGCCAGTTGGTCAGGTTTATACTTTCCACTGGCTTCCATTCTGGCAATGGTAGAATCATACAGCAAATCGGAGAATTCATCACCTTCACTCTCCGGAGAAATAAATCGTTTACTGCGCTCGTCATTAAATGATGCCGGAATAAGTACAACCGGTGATAGGCAAAGGAACTTGACCGAATCAGTGATTGTGACTGAATCTTCCTTCTCATAAGCTTCTGGCACTAATTGGAGATTGCCAATCATTAACTCTTTTTGATTAAATAAAGTTGCCAGAAAGTAATCAAGAAACTCTTGATCAGACGCTGCAAAAACAAGTGTTACTTTTGATGAATAAAAATGCAACCCTTTCCTGCTGATCTTAATCTGGCCTTTTAGTCCAGAAAAATTGTATTGAGTATAGGTTATAAACTGTTTATTCGCGCCAAGTGCCACTAAACCTTTAATGGTTTGCGCCAGTAAAAACTGGTGGTGGAAAGGTACGTAGGCACCCCTATTAATTAACGAAAAAACTATCCGGATTCTCACGCCCTAAAAAATTAAAGGGTAATAGTCAAAGTTTAAAACTCCGATTTAAAAAATGAACTCTGGATGGCTAAAGTACTAAAAATCAGCTAAGTTGAAGGCTATCCTGTGAGGAATCTTGCAAATAATAAATTTACCACGGCAGATCTGCCTTCAGTCCATGGAAAATTCTTAAAAACCCTGATTTGGCAGTTTATACCTATACATTGAAACGGAAATGCATAATATCTCCATCTTCTACTACGTACTCTTTGCCTTCAACGGCTAACTTTCCTGCTTCCCTGCAGCCTGCCTCAGTTTTGTATTTCTGATAATCCGCGAGTTTAATTACCTCGGCCCGTATAAATCCCTTTTCGAAATCGGTATGAATAACACCAGCAGCCTGGGGAGCTTTCCAGCCGCGGTGTATCGTCCAGGCACGAACCTCTTTTTCACCGGCTGTAAAATACGTTATCAAATCAAGTAAATGATAAGCAGCATGGATCAGCCTGTTTAAACCCGATTCCTCCAACCCATATTCCTTCAAAAACACTTCGCGATCTTCTTCGCTTTCAAGTTCAGCAATTTGAGCTTCAATGGCCGCGCTTACCATCACCACTTCAGCCTCTTCATCCTTCACTAAGTTTTTTAAAGCATCAACATATTTATTACCGATTAGAACTGAGGCTTCATCGACATTGGCAACATATATTACAGGTTTGTCAGTAAGAAGCTTCAAATCTTCAATTGCCATTTTTTCATCCAGAGCAATCTTAACCGTCCGGGCATTTTTTCCGCTGAGCAAAGTCTCTTTATACAATACAAGAGTAGCAAGTTCTTTTTTGGATTTTGCATCTCCACTCTTTGCAGTACGTTCTACTTTGTTTATTTTTTTTTCAACTGATTCAAGGTCTTTCAGTTGAAGTTCAATATCAATCACTTCTTTATCCGAGACCGGATCAATTCTGCCATCAACATGTATAATGTTATCGTTTTCAAAACAACGTACAACATGGGCGATGGCATCCACTTCACGAATATTTGCCAGAAACTGATTACCCAAGCCTTCGCCCTTGCTCGCCCCTTTTACCAAACCCGCAATATCTACGAACTCGAAAGCGGTGGGTAATACCCTTTGAGGATTTACCAATTTCTCCAATTCTTTTAAACGCTTATCTGGCACACTTATTACGCCCACATTGGGTTCGATGGTGCAAAAAGGAAAGTTGGCAGCTTCGGCCTTATTATTAGAAATGGCATTGAACAAAGTTGATTTTCCAACATTTGGCAGCCCTACAATCCCACATTTAAGACTCATAATAAGTGTTCTGATTAAAATAGGGCGCAAATATAACCACTCGTTAAAAATGATTTTTAATTATTTAGCTTGATTTCAAGTATTTATTGAAAGAGTACCAATTTATTTAAAAGAAAAAAAGCCTTCCGATTTTCATCAGAAGGCTTTTTCAAGGTAGGTTAGGTTAAAGTCTCAATCCCATTTAAGCTCACTATTAACGACTGCTGCTTTGGCAACTTCTTCTGCATTTTCAGCTTGCTCTTCACGAACATGATCAAACTGAGTAAAATCAACATTGGGCATTAGTTCTGTTTTTACATGGTTTACGGTAAGGTTAAGTGCTTCTATGAATTTGTTAAAATCTTCTTTATACAAAAAGATTTTATGCTTCTCATAGGTAAAACCCTCATCATCTTTATTATACCGTTTTTTACTTTCGGTGATTGTGAGGTAAAAGTCATTTGAACGAGTGGACTTTACATCAAAAAAATAGGTACGCTTACCAGCTTTTACTTTCTCCGAGAAGATCTCATCTCTTCCATTATTCTTGTTCTCTTCCACAACTCAGGTGTTTTAAGGTTAGGTGTTAGGTTTTGGGTTGATCGAATATAGCAGTTTCAAAAATTATTGCAAACTAAGCCCGCAATATTTAAGCTATTTACAGTTATTTTTGATTGATTTCTTAGGAAAACGGACTAAATCAGATCAGGCAAGTCATCTTTTATAACATGCTGAACACAAATTTTAATGATATAAAGAAGTCCGGAAACCTGGAATTATTGGCCAGGCAACTGGTTGAAGGGTTTATTACGGGGCTTCACAAATCACCATATCATGGATTCTCTGTTGAATTTGCTGAGCATCGCCTCTACAACGAAGGCCAAAGTACAAGACACATCGATTGGAAGGTTTTTGCCCGAACAGACAGGTTGTACACAAAACAGTATGAAGAAGAAACCAATTTGCGATGTCTGATTGCAATTGACATTTCCTCGTCCATGTATTACCCTGCCGATACATTGGCAAAATTAAAGTTCAGTATCTACTCCGCTTCCGCCCTGGCCTATCTCCTACACAAACAACGTGATGCCATTGGACTTTGCTTGTTTTCTGATAAGATAGAAGAATACACACAAATCAAATCTACGGCATCCCATTTGGATAAGATCTTCACCAAACTTGAGAATACAATTCAGCGGGGCACGCGTGAACTCAAGCCCACAAAAGTTGCCACTGTTCTTCATGAAGTAGCGGAAAAGACTCATAAGCGATCTCTTGTAGTCATCTTCAGTGATATGTTTGAAGGTGAAAATGCTAATGAAATTTTCAAAGCGCTCCAACATCTAAAGCACAACAAGCACGAAGTTCTTTTATTCCATGTCAGCGATCATGAAACGGAATTGGCTTTTAATTTTGACGAAAAGCCCTATGAATTTATAGATCTTGAAAACGGTGAACGCTTAAAACTAAATCCTGCTGAAATTCGCGATCAGTACACAGTTCAATTGAAAGCCTTTCATAAAGAACTACAACTGAAATGCAACCAATTAAAAATCGATTTCATTTCAGCTAATACGCGTACTGACTACCATACAGTACTTCAATCGTATTTAATCAAAAGATCGAAGATGAGATAAAATTAGGACTTCGAGATTTGAAATTTAGAACAGGCCTATGACCATTTAAGATTGTAATTGTTCATTGTGTAACCAGGCCTTCTTAGCCGACAATACCTCCTTGGTTTCCACATGGTCAGGATCTGGAACACAACAATCTACGGGACAAACGGCAGCACACTGTGGCTCTTCGTGAAAACCAGTACATTCGGTGCATTTACCGGATACGATATAATAAAATTCATTCGACACAGGCAGTTGAGCTGACTTTGCATCTACCATGGAGCCGTCATCCTCTGCTACTTCGGCCAGTGTAGTGCCACCAGCCCAAGTCCATTCGCGACCGCCTTCATAAATAGCGGTATTGGGGCATTCTGGCTCACAAGCACCACAATTAATACACTCATCTGTTATCTTTATCGCCATGCAATCCTATTTTTCCTATTTCAGACGTAATTTTGTTACAAAAATAAGGCACAAAAGCCTGGCATCAAAACAGTCTGGCCCACTCAAAAGTTTAGGTCTTTATGAATTTAATTGAGCGAATAGATGCTTTCAGTCATTTAGGGGAGAAAGTTAATCAGGTTCCTCACCAAGAACTTCAGACTATTCTGGTCAACACAAAAAACCAAAACCCGTGGTTTACCGAAGCAAATTCAAAGCTTGCATTAACTGGCATAACAAAATTCCTTTCGAAGACCGATCTACAAAAATGGACTTCCAATTACGATCTTAATCCAAAAGAGTCAAAAAATATTGGCGTTGCCATGGCTGGGAATGTTCCACTAGTCGGGTTTCATGATTTTATGTGTATTTTAATTTCCGGGCATAACTTGACTGCAAAACTTAGCTCACAAGATTCGATTCTAATAAAATGGCTTACAGAAATCCTTATTTCAATTGAGCCTAGGTTCGCGTCCCGCATTACTTTTCAAGAAAGATTAAATGGGGTTGATGCCATGATTGCTACCGGCAGTGATAACACGGCTCGTTACTTCGAATACTACTTTAGAAAAGTACCACACATTATTCGAAAAAATAGATCCTCGTGCGGCATTCTCCTTGGAGAAGAATCTATGGAAGAATTAAAAGTACTTGGTCAGGACGTGTTTAGTTACTTCGGCTTAGGCTGCCGCAATGTTTCTAAACTCTATGTACCCGAAGATTACAATTTTATAGGAATGCTGGATAGCTGGGGAACGTATGAAAACATTATTAATCACCATAAGTATTGCAATAATTATGATTATCAAAAGTCAATATTACTGGTGAATGGCATTCATTTTATGGATAATGGCTTTGTATTAATTACCGAGAATGAAGCGCTGGTCTCTCCCATATCTACTGTATACTTTGAGACGTATGCAAACCAAAGTGATCTTGCTTACAAATTAGAAAAGCATCGTGATAAGCTACAGTGCCTCGTCTCTGCAAAAGCCTGGTACAAAGAAAGTGTCGCCTTTGGAGAGGCACAATTTCCTTACGTTTGGGATTATGCTGATAAAGTTGATACGTTGAAGTTTCTGGAATTCAAGAGTAAGGTCTAAAGTCGAACCCTTACCGAATTATTTGCCACGCATAATTTCAATCCAACCTGTTATGGATTCGCCTGTAAGACCTAGTCTGTAAAAATAAACGCCATCTACAATTTCGCCCCCAGTCCAATCATTCTGATAATTGCCTGAAGAAAAAACTTCCTTTCCCCATCGATTGGTGATAATCAGGTTAGCATCATCAGGAAGATTACGAATGTAAAAGACATCATTTACGCCATCACCATTTGGTGTAAAGACATTAGGCACAAAAATATTTGTATCCACGTTGAGTGTTATGGTATAATCTTTAACACAGCCTAATACATCTCGAAGCGACAACTGGTAATCTCCTGCGTATAGATTTTTAATTTCTAATTCCACTTTTAAATTCTGTGGATTGCGATTTGCAGCTGTCCAATCCAAAACAAAACTCTGGCTTGGGAAAAGAGGCTGTGTCAATTCAAGGCGAACTTCATAAGGTTCTTCTTCACTTTCTTTAATGCCTAGCAATATAGATCCTGTTGCCAAATCAGGGAATGAAATCACCCGATTTACATATAAAGTATCCAAAGCCTCAGCCGGGCCTGTGATTAAGAGATTTTGAAAGGGTGAGGCAATCGGGGTAGTGCAAGCTGCAACAACCGAAGATTGATTTTGAGTTAATCTGACTTGGTAGTTACCGGGTACAAGATCCTGAATCTTAAATTCCGATAAGGACTGAGCGACACTAATGGTCCCTGATGAAGTCACACCATCCTTTACTAACTCAAATTTAAAATCAAGATCAGGTGCGCCTGTAATTGCTGTTAGACTTATTTCGGCATTATCGCCAAAGCAAATCACATTTGTTGCCGCTGAGGCAAAATCAACAGAATACGTTCCATCAATGGATACAGGTAACAGTTTAGTGACACATTGTGATCCTGACGATTTAATCCATATGTAATAACTACCATTGGTTAAATTAGCGATGGAAACAGATGTACCACCGGTATTAAAATAGTTAGTGGGTTCTGCGACAGGATCAACTGTAAATCCAACTTCGAATGTACCTACATCCGTAATCTGGAATGTGATACTACCGTTGCTCCCGGACCCTGTACAATCAGGTGCCACGACAACTGGTGTAGTGTGATTCACAAAACCAGGGAACTTAACATCCACAGCCGCAAAATCTATTTGGCAACCTACATTGTCTATTATCGAAAAGGTATACGTTCCTGAACTCAATCCGGTGATGGTGTTATCCCCAGGGAGTGCGATGACAGCGCCATTAAGTGCATACGTAAAGTTGGCAATACCTGTACCTCCGCCAATAGAACTGATAACTAAATTACCATCATTGTTTGCGCATGTGGCATCAATAGGAGAAACAGTAGCTGTGATAACAGGATTGTCTTCTTGAATAACAACGATGACCGCGGCATTACAAAGATCGGCTGAGTTCCTGCGAACGCTTATGACACGTTCAAACAATGGCGCAGCTCCGGCTGGGACACCGGTTATCACATTGCCAGCGGTAAACTTGGTCCAGGTAACACCATCCAAAGACCATTCAAGTAGATTGCCAGTTTCACCTGGAACATCTAATGTTAACGAACCAGTAGCCTGACCGAAACATACAGAGTTTACAATATTGGATGCTACCGGAATTCCAACTGTGCCCGATTGAGTAATCGTGACCTGACCAGACTTAACACACGTGACATCACCATATTCAATTGTATAATCGTACGTACCAATTGCAAGACCTAAAAAAGTGGAGTCATTAAAATTTGTTCTAGATATTGCAAGGTTTGTTGCGGATACACCTTGAATATCAATTTTCACCCCTGTGTTGTTAACTGTAGGAACAAATGGTTTGATGCTGAATACTATTTTTCCATTTGAGCTTGTGCAGGTTGCGGGGCTTGGTTTAGGAACGACTACAACGGTAGCACATGTGCCTGTGACTCCACCACATAATGGATCGGACGCTAATAAAATAGTAACAGAAGCTGTGGTTGTGAGTTGAACTGAGCAAGAACTAATTCCTGTTGCCACCACATTAAACGTTTTGGCGGCTATCAAATTACCGGTAGGCAAATTGATTGTCGAGGCTGTGCCAACAACAGCAACACCAATCAAGGTGTTGTCTGAATTATCACGTAACTGATAACTTACTTCAATCTCAGAAATAGCAACCAGTACATTAGTGCCAACACCCGTACAAACTCCTGCACTTTGAGCAGAAACCCCTAAAGTTGCATCGGGTAGAGGAATTACAGCAACACTGGGTAATGTGACCATCTCAATTGAACAAGTTCCATTTGACGCCAGTACATTGAAAGTTGTGTTCAAAAAAAGATTGCCTGTTGGCAAATTAATAGTAGCTCCTGTTCCGGGAACAGTAGTGTCAATAAGCGCATCATTTAAATCATTGCGCAATTGATAGTTTACCCCTGCTTCAGAAACGGCTATCTGAATATTGGTAGAGGTATCTGAACAAATAGCCGCAGATTGTGCCGTAATAGTTAAACCAGTATTGATCACTCCCGCACCTACATTTACAGTTACCGTACTCGTCAATTGCGCTGGAGTACAGACACCTCTTGAAGCCAGAACATTAAAAGTAGTAGTAATAGCCAATGCTCCTGTGGGTAAACTAATGATACCTCCGGTACCCACTACTGCACTTCCAATATTCGAGTCATTTGAATCATCCCGCAATTGATAACTTACACCTGCTTCTGATCCTGCAACTGTAATCGAACTGCTTCCACCTGAACAGACAGGATCAATCGAAGCGGTAGTTGCCAGTCCTAGGTTAGGGTTAATATCCACATTAACCGTTGCCAAAGTGGTTAACTCAATGGAGCACGTTGCATTAGAAGCCAGAACATTGAATGTCTTTGCTGATGCTAAGATACCCGTAGGCAGATCAATAGATCCACCTGTACCTGACACCACCAATCCAATATTTGAATCGTTTGAATCGTCACGCAATTGGTAGTCTACCCCCACTTCTGAATTCGCAATTTGAATATTTGTTCCTGATCCCGAACAAATCGTAGGATTCTGAAGACTCACCACTAAACTTGCATCGATCGATCCCGCAACGGTGATCATAACAGTACTCGTCAATTGAACTGGTGCACATGTAGCACCCCCGGTTGCCAGAACATTAAAAGTGGTGGTTGCTGCAAGACTTCCTGTTGGAAGATTTATAACTGCTCCTGTACCGGCAACAGCCGCTCCTACTGGAGTTAAGTTATCTCTCAGGCGATAGGAAACACCTATCTCAGATCCTGTCACCGTAATAGCGCTCGAGCCACCCGAACATAATGGATCTATCGTAGCCGCAAGAGGAAGGCCTGCTGTAGGGTTGATATCCACATTTACTGTAGCAAGACTAGTTAGCTGGACTGAGCACACACCATTAGAAGCCAGGATGTTGAAGGTTGTACTTATATTAAGGTTGCCGGTTGGAAGATCAATATTCCCTCCAGCGCTGAGTACCGCAGCTCCTATGTTGGCATTGTTGGAATTATCTCTTAACTGGTATGTCACTCCATTTTCAGAAGCCGCCACTTGAATGTTAGTAGATGACCCAGAACATAGTGTAGCAGCTTGTGGTGTTACGGTCAGCCCTGCATTGATTGCTGCCGCTACCGTTATTATAACAGTGTTATTCGTTAGTTGAAGGGGTGGGCAAACTCCCCGTGTTGCCAGAACATTGAAAGTAGTTGTTGTAATAAGTGCTCCGGTTAGTAAATTAATGGTTGCTCCATTCCCAACAATTGGGCCACCTATAGAGGTTAATCCGTCTCTCAACTGATAGCTAACTCCATTTTCAGAGTTTCCGACATCCACAGTGGTACTTCCTCCACTGCAAAGTGGGCTCACCCCAGCACTCACTGGGAGAGTAATATCAGGAGGATTATCCACGTTCACCGTTACAGAAGCTCCCGTAATTGTACCAGTGCAATTCGCATCGCTGACAAAAACCATTGTATAGGTTGTATTCTCAGTTGGAGAAACACTTATTGGAAAGGGATTAGTTGATTGTCCAATTAAAGATGAGTTATTGGTTCCTCCAGAATCAGTAGTTGAATAAGTGAAGTCCCAGGAACCAGTTCCAGTTAACGCTATCTGCAAATTGGCACTTGAGCCAGAGCAAATGGTGTTTGATCCTGATATCGAAGCGGTAGGAAGAGCATTGATTGTAACTGTGATCGCACTCACACCACTCACACAACCAGCCACATTGTTACGAACCGAAAGACTACCACTGTACACGGCCGCTGCCGCTGCTCCCGGTACTGTAATCACAATAGGACTCACAGTCAGAATGGCATTAACAATATCCGCAAACCCGGCCGCATTTGCTGCCGCATTAAAATCTATACTGTATTGATCCGGACTATTTGTTGTAGCACTGTAGGTCAGGTTCGCACTCGTCACTCCCCTGCATACCGATGGGTTTGCACCCAACGTAATCGTGGGATTAGCCACCACCGTTACCGTAAATGCTGTCGCACTACTCACACATCCACCAACTGTTCGAACCGTTATAGTAGCATTGTAGGTTGAAGCTGCTGCCCCACCGGGTACTACTAAACTAATCGGGCTTATTGGCAACGCACTTAAACCTACATCAACAAAACCCTGGCCCTCGGCCGTTGCATCGTAATTGATGCTGAACTGATTGGGGCTTCCCGTTGTCGCTGTATAAGGAAGGCTCGAACTCGTGGAACCAGAACATACACTCGGACTGGCTCCCAACGTGATCGTGGGATTGGCAACAACTGTGACGGTAAACGCTGTCGCACTGCTCACGCATCCACCAACTGTTCGAACCGTTATAGTAGCATTGTAGGTTGAAGCTGCTGCCC
>JBBTBZ010000006.1:0-29941 GCA_038043425.1 Bacteroidota bacterium | reverse complement strand
AACATACACTCGGACTGGCTCCCAACGTGATCGTGGGATTGGCAACAACTGTGACTGTTACCGCACTTACTGTACTAACACAACCGGACGTGCTGTTGAGAACCGTAAGATTACCACTGTACACGGCCGCAGGTGCTGCTCCGGGTACTGTAATCACAATAGGACTTGCCGTCAGAACGGCATTAACAATATCCATGAACCCGGCCGTATTTGCTGCCAGATTAAAATCGATGCTGTACTGATCTGGACTATTTGTTGTTGCACTGTAGGTCAGGTTAGCACTCGTCACTCCACCGCATACCGTAGGGTTCACCCCCAACGTAATCGTAGGAGTAGGAATCGTAATGACAATTGGTCCCAATGTCTGAAAACAATTCGTTCCTGCATCGCTAACCGTAACGGTATAACTTCCTCCCTGTATCGATAACAGGTCCTCAGTACCTGGATCAACAAAACCACCAGGCCCAGACCATACATAGGCATATGTACCTGTACCTCCGGAAACCAAAATATCAATTGCTCCATCCGGAGAACTGCACGAAGAAACATTTGTGGTTAAAGTAATAGATGCTGAAACATTTGATATGAGAAATATTGTTGTGGTGTTGTTACTAAATCCATTATCATCTGAAACAACCACGAGGTATGCCCTGCCACCAACAGTGCCAATGAGACCAGTTATAGGATTTAATCCAGGAGAAAGTACTATTGGTCCTATGGAAGGGCCAACACTAAAAATAATTGCAGTTGTAGATCCAGTTGAACTAATTAAATTGATATCAAATGATCCATTGGGCAACGCATTACACGCATCTTTCTTATTATCAATGGTAAAATTTGGCAGTTGGGAAAAACCAGTTGTTGCACTTAAGAGAACTGCAGAGATAAGAGCGGCAATGAAAATGGCTTTTTGCATTCTTTACTTAACAGTGAATTCAAAATGTTTAGGACAAAAATTATCCCGTTCATTCTTTCCGACTAAAACCAAAGTATAAATACCTTTTTTCAACTCTGTCACCTCATCCGTTTGAATATCTTTTTTAAAATATTTTTTAGGACCAACTAAAGAAGTCACAAAAGAAGATGAGGATTGTCCTTTAAAGTCAATTTTAACAGAACCATTTTGCCCATCCTGTTTCGCATCAAAGACTTCGATGGAGGCATTTATCTCTTTACAGTCTGATTCCTCAAAAGCGCACAGTGAAAGGAAAAGAAAACCTAACGTTAAGTACTTGCCAAAGAAGGTCTTAGTCAGCATATTCTAAATTAATAATTCAAAAAATACGCAATTATAGATAACCTTCAAAACATTATCGTAACCCTATAAGCTTTTGTAAAGATGGCATTAAGTAAAAAAATAGGCCTTTTGAAAAGTCCCCTTAACCCATCCAGGTAATATTTAGTTTAAAAAATGTCGTTTTCTAGAATTTCCGCTTCAATATCTCACTCAGTATAAATGCCTTCTTAAATCCTACAGGGTCATTAAGATCCTTTAAGTAAGTCATGCCTAAAGTGTTCACTTTTTCTTGTTTATATCCTTTAAACTGGTCAAATCGCACAACGGTATCTTCCAACTTCATGGATTCTTCCAAAGAAGGCTTTACAAAAGCTTGCCTTTTAGCTTCTTCATAAACGTCATAAATCTTATCATCCGCTTTATAGTCGGGCCGTTTAATTTCCTGACCTTTTTCTTCCTCTTCTATATCATCATCGTAATCCTGATAGTCATAAGGTTTTGCCGGACGCTGGGTAGTAGTCTGTAATACAGGCTTTTGCAGTACATCTGGCTGAGGTTTTGGATTCTTAGCCTGTTGTATTTCCCTCAACAGTTCTTCAAAGGAAATGGGCTTTGATTCAGGCGCAGTTTCAGTTCTATCCTCAGTGGGTTCAACTTGCTTTTTCTGCCTGGCCCTGGCCTTCGATATGATATAAATCAACCCTACGATAATCCAGAAAATAATTTTGAAGTCGTCCATACATCCAAATATAGAAAAAATCTGTTTATAAGGCTAAAAACCATGTTTTGGTTGAGAATATTACGGTAAGCCAATACTTATGTAATGTGGATGATTTGAGAATAGCTAATTTTCCAAATGCCAAAGCTACCGTTATCTTTGCCTCCTTATTTTTTCAGCAACTACTAAATTCAATCAATATTCATGCAATTATCCAAGTTGGAGATCAAAGGCTTTAAAAGTTTTGCAGACAAGATAGTCATCAACTTTGACGAAGGGATTACGGGAATTGTTGGGCCTAATGGATGCGGGAAATCGAATGTAGTAGATTCCATTCGATGGGTACTTGGCGAACAAAAGACCAGTGCCTTGCGCTCTGAAAAAATGGAGAACGTTATCTTCAATGGCACCAGCCAACGGTCAGCACAGCAGATGGCCGAGGTATCGCTCACCATAAACAATACAAAGAATATTCTTCCAACTGAATATTCTCAGATCACTATTACCAGAAGACTGTATCGCTCTGGTGAAAGTGAATACCTTTTAAATGATGTGGCGTGCCGCTTAAAGGACATCACCAACCTATTTCTGGATACTGGCATTGCCTCCAACAGTTATGCCATCATTGAACTGGGCATGGTAGATGACCTTCTGAACGATCGTGATAACTCGCGAAGGATGTTATTCGAAGAGGCAGCAGGTATTACCAAGTTCAAGAAGAGAAAAAAAGAAACGCTGAAGAAACTTGAAGATACCGATGCGGATCTTGAACGTGTGGAAGATTTGCTCTTTGAAATTGAGAAAAATATGAAAAGCCTGGAGAAACAGGCTAAGCAAACGGAGCAGTACTATAAAATTAAAGAAGACTATAAAGACAAGAGCATCAGCCTGGCGAAGTTGGTGGTCACTAAACAAAAAGAAAAATTCAATACTATTAATAAGCAAATTGAAGGGGAGAATGATCGCAAGGCCAAATTAACCGCTGACATTGCAGAGAAAGAAGCGTTGATCGAAAAGTCAAAAACGGATTTAGTGATAAAAGAGAAAACTCTTTCATCACGGCAGAAAGCAATCAACGAGCACGTTTCGAATATTCGCCAGACGGAAAGTGATAAACAAATTAAGAATGAACGTCTGCGTTCTCTCAACGACCGCGCAGCGAGTTTAAAAGACCAAATCGACCAGGACCGAAAAAGTAACGAACGCGCCCGTTTTAGTGTTCAAAGTCTTGAAAGTGAGCATCAACTTGCCCGGGAAATTCATGCTGAGATAACTTCCAAAGTTGAATCTCTTAAGGCAGAATACGAAAACCAAAAAACAGTTACCTACACCTTGCAAGGCGAAGCGGATGCCTTGCGCCAAGTTCACCGCACACGCCAGGAAGAATCTTTTGAAGTAAATAAAGGAGTTGAAATCCGGGAAATTCAGGTTTCCTCTTTCAAACAAGAGTTGGAACGAACTGCAACCGATACGAATCAACAAAGTGCAAGCTTACAGGAGTTTGAAAAAAAACTGGTTGTACTTCAAGATGAGGTTAACGAGAAAAATATCTACCTCGACAAACTCAAGCATGAAGAGGATGACGTAATTCAACGAATCGGCTCGATGGAAAAGACCATCGAAATGATTCGTGATGAGATGACAGAAACAGGTCGCAAACTTGATTCGCGCCAAAATGAATATCAGCTTACCAAATCCCTGGTCGAAAATCTGGAAGGATTTCCAGAAGCAATCAAATTCTTGAAAAAGAATGTAGCCTGGACAAAAAATGCTCCGCTCTTGTCTGACATTCTTTCAACAAGCGAAGAATATCGGGTTGCTATTGAAAATTATCTGGAGCCTTATCTCAATTATTATATTGTTGATCACGAATCTGAAGCATACGATGCGATTAACATATTAAGTGACGCAGGGAAGGGCAAAGCAAACTTCTTCATATTAGATTCTTTCGAGAAGTTTGCATCGTCACCGGTAGAGATGTATCCGCAAAATTCATTTCCAGCCACTCAAATCATAGAGTTTGACCCAAAGTATACTAAGCTAATGTCTTTTATACTTGACAAAGTATATTTCTATGAAGGGGATATTAAAAACATTCCTGCAGAAGACAACAATACTTTTATTACAAAGAGTGGCAAGGTTACCAAAAGAAAATTCAGCTTATCTGGTGGTTCCGTTGGGTTATTTGAAGGAAAGAAAATTGGACGGGCCAAAAACCTTGAGAAACTCGAAAAGGAGATTAAGGAACTTAGTAAAAAAGTAGATGATATACGCTTCAGTTTAATCGACCGTCAACGGGAATTAGAACGATTGCGCAATAATACACTGAAACAACAAATTGAGGAGGCGCAGAACTCAATCAAGTATGTCAATGATGAATTTATTTCTGTAAAGACCAAGCAGGAACAATTTTCGCACATGCTTTCTCATGCCGATTTAAGAAGGGAAGATATCCTTGAAAAAATTGACAGCCTGCTAAAAGAGTTGGATGAGTTGAGACCTCAGGCGCAAAATGCTCAACACGAATTGCGTCAACAAGAAGAAAGGATGAAAGCAATTGTGAGTGATTTGACCTCACAGAATGAATTGCTTAGTCAAAAATCAGCTACTTATAATGAGCAGAATATTTTCTTCCATCAGCAGGAGAACCGCGTAAAAAGTGTTGAACAAGAGATTCGATTCAAGCAAGAGTCGATGGAACAGAGCGGCCTTCGAATTCAGGTCAACGGGGAAGAGCTGAAAAAAAGTGATGAGGAGGTTAAACTCATTATTGAGACAACACAGCTTAGTGATGAAGAACTGGTCAATCTTTATTCCCAAAAGGAGGAGATGGAAAAAGGTTTGACAGAAGCGGAGAAAGAATACTACTCAGGCCGCGGAGAGATTGATCAATTTGACAAAGACCTTCGGGAAATTTCCCATCAGCGCCAAAACATTGACACGGTGCTGATGGAATTGCAAAACCAATTAAATGAAAGCAAACTTCAACTTAACTCAGTTAAAGAGCGATTGTCCGTTGAATTCAATATTGATCTTGATTCTATTGTAGAAAATGCACTACCCGAAGAAGCCAAAGCCTTTTTGAAGCTCGATGAAGAGAAACTAAGAAATGATGTTTCGAGAATTCGCGAAAAGCTTGATACTATGGGGCCTATTAATCCCATGGCCATGGAGGCGTATAATGAAATCAAGGAACGAAATGATTTTATCAATGTTCAAAAGGATGATTTACTCAAAGCAAAGGAATCACTTTTCACCACCATTGGTGAGATCGAAGCCGTTGCCAGTGAAACATTTATGCTTGCTTTCAACCAAATCAAAGCTCATTTTGTAAAAGTGTTCCGTTCCCTCTTCAACGAAGGCGATGATTGCGATTTGAAATTGGTAGATCCCTCCAAGCCATTGGATTCTGAAATAGATATTATAGCGAAGCCAAAAGGTAAAAGGCCTTTGACCATCAATCAACTTTCGGGTGGTGAAAAAACACTGACGGCAACTGCACTTCTTTTTTCTATGTATTTATTGAAGCCTGCACCATTCTGTATTTTTGATGAGGTAGATGCTCCGCTGGATGACGCAAACATTGACAAATTCAACACCATCATCCGCAGCTTTAGTAAAGAAAGTCAGTTTGTAATTGTGACACATAATAAACGTACGATGACCACAACAGACGTTATTTATGGAATTACTATGATTGAGAAGGGAATCTCAAGGGTAGTGCCCGTTGACCTGAGAGAGTTAGCATAATAAAAGCTTGTTATAAGAAATGAAGGCCAACTTGACCGCCATTTTTTTTACTTTAATCTCAGAGGAGGCCATCCAGTTTTCTTATCAATAGCCCATAATTCATGTAATTCGAACTTTCATAAATTTATCATGATAAAAATATCACTAACAAAAAACATCCGTAATATCTTTTTCAATCCTCTTTGGCCTCATCGTAGTTGCCAATAACAAGCACCACATTGTTTTCGCCCGGGCAGAAAGTTTATTATTAGTTTGATTGAAAATCTCCACATGTCTAGTTGATCGCGCACCATCCGGTAAATCTACCCAAGTGGTGGCGATCAAGTTATCATTCAAAACTGACGGGCTTATATAATCAATTTCATGACGCAGCACTACCCAGGCATACTTAGACTGCAACTCTTCTGAAGCTGCCTGTTTCCAATGGGCCTCAGCAACCTCTAGTACCCATCGCAAATAAACCACATTATTCGTGTGGCCTAATTCATCAATATCAGACGGCAAGACAAGTATGGAATGATTAAATGTTTTTCGTTCATAAAGGTCATTTGTCATGGGAAAGAGTTTCAGTTCGCCTGTTTCGGGTTTTAGCGTTCAATCTCGATAAATTCTGATCATTTCCATACTATATAATTCATATCTTGTAAACTATTAACATCCAAGCAATGTCCCAGTTCAGACAGTCCTTCTCTCCTGCGTCTATTACCCTCCTGCAACACTGTGTTTCCCTCTTATTTTCGATTACTGTAATTCCAATGCTAGCCATATCATTGTTTTCATTGTGGCGATGTTGACTTTTGTTATTTTGATGTTTATTGCTTTTGTATTGTTTAAATTTTTTTTCAGATTGAAAGACGAATTGAGAAAAACTTGCTAGTACAAACTTAACAACGAGATTCTATGAGCATTGAAGAGACTGAAGAAATCCTAAGTTTTGTCCGTAGTCATCTTTCAGCTAAAGTGAAGGTGGCGGTCACGGACATTGATGGAATTTTACGGGGGAAATATATTTCCGTTGAAAAGTTTTTATCGGCCCTAGACGGTAATCTTGGTTTTTGTGATGTGATCTTTGGATGGGATTCATCGGATGTGGCGTATGATAACGGGAAAGTTACAGGGTGGCATTCCGGGTATCCGGATGCGAGCGCAAAATTAGATCTGAATACGTTCAGACAAATACCCTGGGAGGAAGATGTGCCATTCTTCCTTGCAGATTTTGTTGAAAAGGATAACAAACCAGCGTTCTATTGTCCTCGGCAGTTACTTAAAAAAATCAAATCTGAAGCGGAGAAAGAAGGTTTCAGTGCCACCTTTTCGCAGGAGTTTGAATGGTTCAACTTTAAAGAAACTCCGGAGAGTGTGCATGAAAAAGATTTTCGCGGCATGACGCCACTCACGCCTGGAATGTTTGGCTATTCAATCCTCAGAACTTCCTTACAAAATCCTTTCTTCACCGATCTCTTCGAGCTGATCACAAAATTTAAAGTGCCCATTGAAGGTCTTCACACGGAAACAGGCCCTGGTACCTATGAAGCTGCCATTGCGCACGGTGATATTCTGGAAGCTGCCGATCGCGCAGTACTTTTCAAAACATCGGTAAAAGAAATTGCCTATCGCCATGGCATACTGGCAACGTTTATGGCGAAGTGGAATGAAAGCCTTCCGGGGTGCAGTGGTCACGTACACCAAAGCTTATGGGATAGCAACCATCAACAAAATTTGTTCTTCGATGAAAATGCTACAAACAATATGAGTAGTATCATGAAGAGTTATATCGCAGGTCAACTACATTGCTTGCCTCATTTACTGCCCATGTATGCCCCTACTGTTAACAGCTACAAAAGACTAGTGGAAGGTGCTTGGGCACCTACAACAATTACATGGGCGATTGATAATCGTACGGTCGCCCTCAGGGCGCTACCTGGCAGCAAAAAATCCTCACGCCTTGAGACAAGGGTTGTAGGCTCAGACAGCAATCCATATCTCGCAATGTCTGCCTGCCTCGCCTCTGGTTTATACGGTATCAAAAATAAATTAAAATTGCAGGACGCTACGGTCGGAAATGGATATCGGGATGTATCTCATGGTACACTTCCAAAAGATCTTCCTGAAGCCACTGCAAAAATGAAAACATCACCCTTGGCTAAAGAACTTCTCGGAGAAAAGTTTGTAGAACATTTCTGCTTGACACGTGAATGGGAATGGAAACAATTTGCTAAAGTTGTAACGGACTGGGAATTGAAGAGGTATTTTGAAATCATCTGACACGAATAGTGGGCAGTAGGCAAGGATGCAGTAGGCAGTCTGCAAAAAAATATCACATGATAGGTTTAATATGGAATTGATTAAAATAACAAACATGACTTTCGATAAAATTTACCAATACAATTTTCCGACTACCATACGATTTGGTGCAAGCTCAAGTAAAGAACTTGGTGCTTACTTAAAAAGTAATAATCTATCACGACCCCTTGTAGTTACCGATCCCAACGTTGCTGAACTTTCTTTCTTTAAAAACATTATTAAGCAATTAATTTCAGAAGGATTTTCGATTGAAACCTTTAAGGGTATTCACAAGAATCCTGTGAAGTCTGATGTGTATTCCGGAACGGACCATTGGGACCAAACGGAACGGGATTGCGTTGTCGGAATTGGTGGAGGGGCTGCCTTAGACGTGGCCCGTGCCATTCTCTTACGGGTGAATCATCGCGAGGATTTATTTAAGTATGATGATTTGATTGGCGGAGATGTTTATGTGACGAATGATGTCCCTCATTTTATTACTCTGCCTACAACTTCTGGTACAGGAAGTGAAGTGGGACGAAGTGCCATTATTTCGGATGACAAGACCAAGCAAAAGAAGATTCTGTTTTCGCCAAAGCTACTGGCCAAAATAGTGTTTGCTGATCCATTGCTCACTGCGGAATTGCCACCCTTCATTACGGCTGCCACCGGCATGGATGCGCTTACCCATAACATGGAAGCTTTTATTGCAAAAACACCGCATCCGATTTGCGAAGGCATTGCCCTGGAAGGTATTCGATTGATAAACCAATCCCTGGAGAGAGCTGTTAATAATCCGGATTTGGAATCGCGAAGCATGATGATGATGGGATCGATGATGGGCGCCATTGCCTTTCAAAAAGGATTAGGTGTGGTCCATTCTCTGGCACATCCTCTGTCATCGTTATTAGATACACATCACGGTCTGGCAAATGCCATAAACATTCCTTATGGTATGGAATTTAATATTTCAGGATGTGAGGATAAATTCAGACGAATAGCGCGTACGCTGGAATTGAAAGATGAAAATGGCCAGGCTGTTGTAAACTATTTATTCAACCTCAACTCACAAATTGGTATTCCGCATAAGTTGCGTGAGATTGGCGTGAAGGCCGAGCACATTGAAGCATTAGCTGATTTGGCTATTGCCGACTTTGCTCACCCCAATAATCCAAAACCTGTTAGTCGCGAAGATTTTAAGCAACTTTATCTGAAGGCTCTATAATTATTTTTTCAATAATCAATCTACCAATAATCATTTGACGAGCGAGTCCTTAGCATGAAAGCGATTACAATTGGCGTTACTGACTGTCATAAGTATGAAAACTATTCGAGATGGATACAATCATACAGTTCGGATATTGAAATAATTAAACTTAGTGAGAAAACGCAAAATCTGAATGATGCAGCAAAATGCCAGGGAATTGTATTCACAGGTGGTGAAGATGTTCATCCACGCTTCTATAACAAGCCAGAATATCTTCCCTATTGCCATCAAGACGACATTAATGAGGCACGCGATGAATTTGAAATGAAGTTGATGAGATACGCAGAAGAAAAAACAGTACCTGTTCTTGGTATTTGCCGGGGTCTTCAACTATATAATGTGTTTCGAGGTGGAACGCTTATTCCTGATATCCCCAGTTGGTCTGCAGGAAATGCTATTCATGCAAAAAGCGAAGATGGATTGGATAGTTACCATTCCACCACGCTATCATCGGGCTCATGGCTTAGTAAACTTATCGGAGTATCACAAGGCGAAATAAACAGCAATCATCATCAATCAATAGACCGTATCGGGAAAGGGTTGGTGGTGAGTGCATGCTCGGAAGATGGCATCATTGAAGCCATCGACCAAAAAGATCCAAAAAATAACTTCATTTGTTTAGTGCAATGGCATCCCGAACGGATGAAAGATCAGCATAGTCCATTCGTTCGGAATATTCGGGACGCATTTATCAAGGCTACTAAAACTTAGTTTAATTATTCAACTCAATATGAATATTATAAATCCAGCAACGGAAGAAATAATAACAACCATATCTGAAGACACGTTTTCAATGCTTCAGGAAAAATTTAAAAAATTAAAGGAAGGACAACTATTTTGGTTTCAAAAAACTTTACCTGAACGAATTACCATTTTGAGAAAGTTCAAAGACCTTCTCTCAGAAAACATCACGTCCCTTTCTGCAGTTCTTACTTCAGAAGTAGGAAAACCCTTACAACAATCACGAAACGAAGTCAATGGCGCGATCGCTCGCATAGAATGGCTGACTCTTAACGGAGAAAAATACCTTGCCGATGAATGGATGACCCGTGAACAAGGATTAGGCGAACGCATTTCCTATGAACCACTCGGGGTTGTTTGTAATATCTCCGCATGGAATTATCCTTACCTTGTTGGTGTCAATGCCTTTGTTCCGGCACTGATGGCGGGTAACACCGTGATGTATAAACCCTCAGAATACGCCACCCTTACAGGAATAGAAATTGAGAAGCATTTAAAAAAAGCAGGAATACCTGATAACGCTTTCCAATTGGCTGTTGGATCAGGAAATGTTGGTGAACATTTGCTGGGGATGCCATTCAATGGGTTCTTTTTTACCGGCTCCAACCGTACCGGTAAATACATCTATACTACAGTCGCTCCAAAAATGGTTATTTGCCAACTGGAGTTGGGAGGCAAAGATCCACTATACGTGGCCGATGATGTTGAAGATTTAAAATCAGTTGTAGCGGGAACTGCTGATGGTGCATTTTATAACAACGGCCAAAGCTGTTGTTCGGTAGAGCGCATCTACGTTCATGAAAAAATCTATGATCAATATATAGATGGATTTGTCAAAGAAGTTTCAGACTATAAAATTGGTTTACCCACGGAAGAAGGAATTTATATTGGTCCGTTAACCAGGAAAAATCAACTGCAAGTGCTAGATGACCAGGTTGCTGATGCAAAATCAAAAGGCGCCAGGGTTTTACTTGGAGGAAAGAGAATGAATCGCAAAGGGTATTATTTCGAACCAACAGTATTAACAGATGTTACAAACAACATGAAAATCATGCGAGACGAATCGTTTGGTCCTGTAATTGGTATCCTGAAAGTGAAAGATGACCAGGAAGCTATTAAGTTAATGGCCGATACAGACTATGGCCTTACAGCATCCGTGTATTGCAAAAGTTTGGAAAGAGCTGAGACAATATTATCCCAGTTGAACACAGGCACATCCTACTGGAATTGCTGTGACAGAGTTAGTGCAGCATTACCATGGACAGGTCGTAAAGATTCAGGTATTGGAGCTACACTCTCTCATGCCGGTATTCGCGTATTCACTCATCCCAAGGCTTACCATTTAAAGGGGAAAAATTATTTAACCTCTCCAGGTGATAAGTTCGTTCTGCGTGTTTGGTGACGTCTTCTTTATAAAACCAAACATCTTTGAATTGTCCTTTGCTGTAAATCAAGGCCTGATCATTGAAATGCGGTGAAGATGGCTTGCTGTTTTCTCCACCGGCCAAAAGAGATTTTGCTCTTACCTTCTTTCCAAATTCTACAACAGCTACAAAACTATTGCCTGTATTGCCATACATCTTTTTAGTTCCCGGATATTTCGAGCTCTCGAAAGAAGCCAACGATCCCCAAAATGAGGAAGCAGAGGCAACAGGAATACTCATCTTACCATCATCAAAGGTCTCGGTAATATTTCCAGTCAGGCGCTGAAAACGATTAATTTCTCCCCATGCCACTTTCCAGGTTCCAAAGTCAAGTTGCAACTGATCTATGACAGATGAAAACACTTTTATTTTATCAGATGCCGAAGTCTTTATCATCAATTCAATTATATCCAATTCGCTTCGCTCCGGGATTTGATTCAAAATCTTTTTTAATTCATTTCCCCAAACAATGGCTAGCGTGGTTGGTATAGAAGTTTCCGAGTATCCTTTGTCCCATTGGCGAAGCAGATTGATTGGTTCATTCAATTTTGTTTTTAATTCTTCATCGGTCATCGCAGCTGATTCATAAGCAGAGATCAGTGACGGAATTAACTCTTCAAAGGATACTAAGTAAGGATCGTAAGCTGCGGCAATCAACTTTTCAAGGGTAAAAGCGGGTTCTCTAGTTAATACACGCACCGCATTTATTCCGCGAGGATTTTCCGGATCAGGCGCCATGTAGGCAGGATACTTTGTTTTATCCGGACTACTGCTTCCTGCCGCTGTGAAAGGTGTTGAATTACAATTCTGTATCCATCCGATAGCAGGATTATAAAGATGGATTGTTTCCTCCATTGTGTGAAGGCCTTTCCACTCCGTCTCCGGATTGCTTCCATCCACTGGTGAGGTCCAGTCAAAGGATGGATTTCTCCTTGGGATAAAGTTGCCATGCCAATACGCAATGTTTCCTTTATCGTCTGCATACACTGTATTGTTAGAGCTGTTGGTTCGTAAGTCCATGACTTTTTTAAAATCTTCAAAACCAGTTGATTTCGTTCGAATGAAGGATTGAGTTAGTGCTTGAAGTGGCTCTTGCATCAATCTGACACTGATCCATTGCTCACCCTGTTTGGTAATGACTGGCCCATGATGGGTGTGATAGACTGTAAACTCCCGGGATGAAATTTTGTTGCCCTTCTTGTATGCAAGTGTAATCTTTTCCGGAGGTAAAGACCTGAGTGTGGATCCATATTTATAAAACAATGAATCATTTCGTTTGACGATGGTCTCACTGTATTCATCAATTGCATCTGCCCCACTGGAAGGATGCATCCAGCCGCAATGAGAATTGAAACCCTGATAGATAAAAAATTGTCCCCACGTAACAGCACCATAGGCATTCAAACCGTCTTCACTCGTTACATGAACTTCAGGTCGAAAGTAGAAAGACGTGTGCGGGTTTATTAATAGTATAGCATTTCCTGTTGCGCTTCTGTAAGGAGCAATTGCAAAACCATTTGAACCACGTAAATCAGGTTTAAGTGAAGAACTGCCATCGATCTTGAGGTCATTGTGATGGGATATGTCCGTCCCATTACCATACATATTTTTAAGATCAGTTAGTGAAATACTTTCAATATCACTTCCAATGCTACCTTCACTAAACAACAAGGGCATCCAGGGTTGAAATCGGTTCAGAAGTTTAGGCTTTACGGTTGGATGTGCGTAAATAAAATAATTCACACCATCTGCGAAAGCATCCATCAACTTCTTTAAATCAGGCGGGCTGTCTTTATAAATGGCGATGGCTCTCAGAGTATCTTGAAAAAGCTGAGTGCGCAAATCATTAAAAAGCTTCGATTCTCCCTCCACTTCAGCCAATCTTCCTTCAGCATTTATATAATTCATCTCCACCCGTTCAAAGTCATCTTCACACTGTGCATACAGTAATCCAAACACCGCATCAGCATCAGTCTTTCCATACACATGAGGAATGCCCCAGGTATCCCGGATAATTGTAATCTGTTTGGCTTGGTTTTTCCACCGTGCGATTTCTTCACCCATAAATTTCTGGGCCATCAACGGAGTGGAAAGCAAGAGAAGGAAGACTAGTTTTCTCATTCTCAAATTAATCACGTTTCTCAGGCACTTTAATATTGATGAAAAGCATCTGACACAAAACTCAACACTGTAGGTAAAGCCGTACGCCAATACGTCCAGGAATGCCCTCCATCATAAATCCTAAACTCATGCGGAATTTCTTTTTTGCGCATGGCAATATGTGCCAACGAATTTCCTTCAAACAGGAAATCATCATCACCGATATCAATGTACCAACGCAATGCTTTCTTTTGATCATCCGGAATTGAGTTGATCAATTCCAGCACGCTGTAGCGTTTGAAATATGCTTCTATCTCAGCATCGGTTCCACTTTGCTTTCGTTGTTCCAGCCAAGCCTTCGTTGCCTCCAAAGTAAGCGGTCCTGTAGATGCACTTAAAGGACATGCAGAAGAAAACAATTCAGGGTGATGTAATGCATAAACAAAAGAGCCTCCGCCTCCCATCGAAAGGCCAGCCACCGCGCGGTAACGTTTGTCCTTTTTTATGCGATATGTTTTTTCCACAAATGGCATAAACTCATCGAAAAAGAAATCTTCATACCGCCATTCATTTTTCACATCATTAAAATAACCTCGCTGGCCTGTGTTGGCATCAGGCATTACAATGATCATGGGTGTCGCCTTTCCCTCTGCAATAGCTTTGTCAGTAATGTTTTGCACTTCCCCAAATTGTACCCACCCTGTCTGGTCGTCACCTCCACCATGCAACAAATACAACACCGGATAGCTGCGCTGTGACGTTTCGTAATCGGGCGGCAAATAAACCGCATACTTTCGCTCGCCCTTCAATAACTTACTGGGCAAAGAAAGATTGTCAAATACTTTTCCGCTTTGCGCGAAAAGTACATCTGATATCAGTAAAGCCACCAGGAATAGGAATTGTCTTATCATGATATTACAATGATTATTGAGGAATTAATTTTGAAATAAATCTATTGTCGCACTATTTTTCCAGTAACAAAGGCCCCATTGTTCAACCGTACTTTATAATAATATAGTCCAGATGCGCAATCATGCTGATCCATTTTGATAACATGAACTCCTGACATATTATGTTCTACTTGCACTTCGCTCACTTTCTTTCCCATTATATCCCATAACTCGAATGAAACGGTGGCCGGCTTTTCCAATGAGTATTCAAATTGAAAATCACTCTTGAAAGGATTTGGAAAGGCCTTGACCGAAAATCCAGTCGGTTCAATTTTAGAAACACCGGTAATAAGGTCTGAAAAATTAACATCAAGCCAGGCCATTCGTTGCTCTGTCCAGTGCTTCAGCCAGTCCACTTCTTGTTGAAAGGTTTGACCTACATAATAATTCGGCCACACATATTGGCCCAATACCGGCCATTTTTGAAAATTACGTTGTTGAGATTCCTCATTCAATACTGTTGCTATTGAGTCTATATAGGTTAAAACTGTTGAAGACTTATACTTGCTCTGCCTCAACGTTGTCCATCTTTCAGATAGCTTTTGCCTAAAAGATTCATCTTCCAGTAACCGGTCCCACCAAAATGGAATTAGCCAATAATCCTGATTGCAAATTGAATTGAATTCAATCACTAATCCTTCGGGGTTGCCTTTTGTGCAATAGTCTGCATTCCCAAAACCCAGATTAAAATCCCAGAGAGGTCCCATAAATAATTTGCCGCCATCCGAATTTTTTTTCTTGTGCAAATACGTGCTGAGTCGGTAACCGTCCACATTTTTACTGACTTCATTAGCAATGAAAAAATCAATAAACGAATCCACATCAATATAGCTGGCGTATCCTTGAACCGGGTCTTTGAAATTTGAGCCAATCAAAGCGGTTTCAAATTCGTCCACATATTGCTTGATGTATTGCTTTTGTTCGGTTGCAATCGTACTGGCTTTAGGGTAATCAAACTGAAAATAAATAACCTGATTATTGCTCCGACCACGCGGTGGGTAATTAGAAGTCCATCCTCCATTTCCAGTCCCGGTTTCTTTATCAATTTTAATAATATAACCTCCGGTTACATCTTCCCCAGCTATTTCAGTTGGTTCTAACTTGCTAATATCGACCCTGTTTTTATCTCTCTTTATCTTCTCAATTAAAACATATATCCCTTGGTATTCCCCATTCAATACTAGTTCACAAAATTTTGTTCGTGGAGCATAACGACCCAGGTCACGGCCCATTTTATATGCCAGGACATCACGCATTAAGCTCTTATCATTGTATGGGGCAAACAAAATCCAGTCGGACTGTTGTGGCAAACCTAACAATGTTGATTCTACACTATTGCCGGCTTCATCGTGCAATTCAATCCCAAACTGTTTCTTCGGAAACATTTGAGAAGAAGAGCCACGAATTTCAATTCCGATCTTGCCATTGTAATTATTAAATGTATCCGTCAAGTCATTTCGTTCACCGATGCCATTGTCAATAATACCCATATCCGCCTCAATTTTGGGTTCATCCCTAATTAACTGATTATTAGTGTTGATGACAATTAGTGGTAAGTTGGAAGAAGTGAATTGTGCTGTCGAGGACGCAGAGGGCGGAACAAACCAGGATGGCGTTGGAAAATAATGCCTTGCTGTTTCAGTTATGCCTACGGAGAGAAAAACAGAAGAAGATAAATCGGATGAATTTAAACTTTCATTGTGGACCTGCACGGCTAATAGATTTTCACCATTTGTAAGTAAGTTTTCAACAATTGCCTTGTCGATGAAAAAAGCCTCTGGGGAAGAGCCTTGGTACAGAGATGCTTCGTGGAGTCCGGCACTCGGCTGACTAAATGGTATCGTTACATTACTGCCCATATTAGCACGTGCGACTTCAACTCCATTTAAATAGGCTATGAATCCATCATCATAATCAACATGCAGTATCATGTCTTCTATCCTATCACGATCAACGATAGAAAATATCTTCCGAAGAAAAACAGAAATGGTTGTATTAATGACTGTGCGGTCATCATTATCGCCATATCCAATTCCACCAACGCCAGTTAGCCATGCATTGTCATTAAAATCGCTATTGTTCCAGGAATTGCCAGGGTCTGACGTTCCAGGAAAATATTTCCATAAAGTACTATCATAAACAACCGTCTCCCAGTGATCGATCATTTGGCCTTGAGCATGCCCGCAATTGATTTGCGCCATCCAGATTACTAGAAATAAGATATATTTTAGGGAACTTCTCATTTTTCTAAAATCCTATTTCTTCAAAATCAGTTGAAAAATAATTTACAATTGGACTTTGCTGAAGCCTGTCTGTTGAACCCAGAAATTCCACATAAGTAGCATTAATATTTTGCCTAAGTTTCAAAGCGATACCCTGTAATTTAAGGATATTGCCATTAAACTGAATAGCTGCAAGCGGATTGCTGCTTTTTATTTCAGTGAGTGTCTTGGCCAGAGTACTATTTTTAAGTTCATCTATTTTGGATTTTATGAGGCGATAGCGAACAATCTGATTTTTAAGGCTTCTATATTGCACGAACTTTTGTAATTGAACTTCACTTTTCTTTTCAACTAAATCGTATTGTGCTTCAATTACATCCAATTTTCGTTTTGTCATGTCTTCCTTATTTGGGTTAGTGATCGGGATTGTGACACCCAGTGAAATATTCCACGGCTTGCGGTCTTGCTCAATACGATAAGGCTCATATTGAGTTTGAAGAAATCCGACATTAATATTTGACTTCTCGAGTTCAAATTGCTTATTAGCTAAATTTACTTTTCCTTCCTGATAAGCCAATGTTGTGATACTTCCCTCTTCGTTAATAAGGCTATCCACAGCGTTTTCAATCATGTCAACCGTGATTATCCGCTGATAATCCCATTCTAAATTTTGGTCAAACGCAGCTGGATATTTTTGGGCTATCCGGCCTAACTGATTGTCCATTTCAAATGAGGCTTCCTCCCAAATTACTGTTTTGTTCATTTGCTCCAGGTTGAGTTTTACATAATCGTCCCCTTTAAATGAATCAAAAAACTGTTGCTTACCTAAAACGGTCAACGCAGCTTCCGAAAGATTCTTGTCTTCCTCTGCCAACATCTTAAATTCACGGTAATACATAAAATTATTTACGAGCTGATAACGGGCTGCAAGTACTTCTTTCAAAACAATAGATTTCTTTGACGCCAAAACGAGTTGGTATTCCTTGAAGTAACTATTGTTATTCCGAACCTGCCAAGGATTTGCTGGGTTTAACCGAATTGCATAATCCTGACGTGTAGGATCAAGTTGATTGCTGCGTGTACGAAATTCAAGCTTTTGTAAAGCCGATAGCTTGTAGGGCTTTTGTTGAAGATAATTTAACTGCTCCTCAAATAGTTTTATTTCAGGGTCATCCTTAGCCGAACGTAAAAATTCCAATACCGTGACCTGACCACTCACTTCAAAAAGAAATGCCAAAAAAAATAAAATTATACCAAGTAATTGAACGGTTAACCGCATGACTAATGGATCAAGACTTTTTCACCAGTTGCAAAAACATTATCGGCAGAGATTGCGATGAACACCTCACGACCAAACGCATTTACAGCTGTTGACTTCTGTAAAATCTCAGGAAGTTGAACAACTGAACCATAGCCAATCACGGTTCCAGACACCACCGTGTTCCTAAATTCGTATGAGGCAACCTCTACCACTTTACCAATCGGCAAGTTTGTTTCGTTTTTTCCAATCAGGTATCCCACAACCGTAGTTGGGTGTTTTGGATTAATGGAAAGCAAGGGTGAAAAGGCGTTTACCTGTTCACCGCTTTTAATTAATACACTTTCCACTACGCCATCTGAAGACGCTACCTTGGTTAGTGCGTTTCTTTCATTCATTGATAATTCAAGCTCACGTTCAAGCAATCCAATCTGATTTTTAAGAAGAGTTTGCTCAGTGGTATTTTCAAGAAGAACATCCTTAATTTTTATATCCCTTGCCTTTTCACGATTTTTCTTTTGTTCCAGTAAGGAGTTAACCTTTAATACCTGTGGACTCCCCATTTTATCGATCGTTGTATCCAACGTGGTAAACTCTTTTGTTAAGACTTGATTGAGACTCATTTGACTCTTTAATTGAGCGATATCTGAATCAATGTCTTCGACCTCAATACTGTTTTGTGCCTTAATCAATTCAATCTCATATTGGACTAGCTTTGATTTCTCTATTTGTTCAGATTTTAAGACCGCAATACGGTTTGTCATCTTTTCAATTTCGATTTCCAATCCATTGCTTTGTAATTCGACAAGCAAATCCCCTTCTTTAATCTGTTGCCCTGGCACCACTCGAATCGATTTTACCAACGCTGATTTTTCACTGGTTATTTTATACTCTTTCGCGTAAGTAATCCCAACGGTGGAATTGCTGCTGCCCTTAAAAAAAAAGGAACTGATGAACAACATCCCCACAAAAAGAAGTCCTATTAAAGCATAAAATCCATTTATTCTCATATCAAACGATTATAAATTAATGGGTTCATTATCGGTAATTCTTAACTGGGTAATAGCTTCTTGTCTCCGCAATATTTCCATCAATTGTTCCTTTGTAACTCCCTTTTTCATTGAAACTGCATATTGATAGCGCAACGCATTTTCCTTTGTCACTGTAATGCTTACTGAGCGTAACTCTTCACAATGCCCGGTTATGACACCTAAAACCTGATTTAATTCTCGTGCATCTTTTAAGGTGAAGAAAACCATCTTATACTGGTTAAAACTCCGAAAAGGTGAATAATGAAGCACAAAAGCAACAGAACAAAAAAGTACAGTCCCGACAAACGAAATTGTGAAACCATAAACACCTATAGCCAAGCCTGTACTAAGTGCAGCGAAAAGAAAAAGAACGTCCCTGGGATCATCAATGCGTGTGCGAAAACGGATAATTGCCATAGCTCCAAATACGCCAAGACCGCGGGCAAGACTGTCTCCGATTGCCATCATGACCATAGTGGTGACCACAGCTCCCAAAACAAGTGATTGAAAAAAATTCTTAGGGTAATGATCACCTGTAAACGTTATGCGGTGTGTGATCGCGATGAGCGAGGAAAATAAAAAAGCCCATAAAAAAGAATAGGTGATATTGACCAACTGAGGATATTCATATACCGGGCCATCTGGAAATAATTCGAACATTGTATATGTTTAATTGTAAATGTTGTTCAATTGTTTGATTTTTCTGGCGTTGGCAGTGTAAAAACCTTCCAGGCTAGAGCTCCATCTGTTGTTCTTCCATATGAGACGTTTTCATTCTGCGCACCGAAGGTAACAACATCAATTGTTCTTCCGTCAATATAAAAAAGTCCAATATCTTCTCCACCGTTCCCAAGCCTAAAGTCAAGATGGTCGATACCTTGATCTGGGCTACCATCAGCCCAAAGCAGCAGAAAGCCGCCCGGCTGAAGAGTTGTGCTGGCAGGATCAGTGTTTGGAATCTGGTAAGTAAAGGGTTTATTTTTATCATCAGAAATGTACATACCACCAACATCAACCACCACACTGGAAGCATTGTAAATCTCAATCCAATCATCAAACTCATCTACGCCACTGTCTTTGTCAGGGCAACATGAAGTATTGGCAGTCATAAACTCATTAATATAAAGAGTTGGTAAAATATCTGTATTCAGCAAATAGTGGTGCACGTTAGACGGTGCATCATATGGATCTCGGCTAGTTTTTGATAGGGTATTTTGTGATTCAATATAATACTCAATTTTACCAGTTTTATTTTGAGCGGGAATGATACCACTATAGGAAGTTTCACCTTTGACCATGATCACTTCAGTGTAGGTCTCGGAATCAAATCTGTAAAATAGTTTCACAAGAGAAATTGCATCAATTGAAACAACATCAGCCATTATAATAACCGGTGTGGAGAGTTCTGGTACAATTGGCTCGCGCGATACCTTGGAAATGGCAGGCGCCTGAGAGCCTTCATTTGCAAATCCCTGGCTGGAATTACCGGAGGTGGCAAATGTGGATGAACCGTCAGGGTATCTTCCGTAGGATTGCCCATCGCTTAAGGCAGGAAACTCAACCCGATCAATAACCTCCATTGATTTATTTTGAAGGTAAATAATCTCACCATTCTCGGTTAGCTTAAAATTAGTATGAAGGCCTGTGCCCTGATCATCACAAAATAATACAAGGAAACCCATTGCAGGAATTAACGTGCCCGAGGGAATTGTGTATTTATTTATCGGGTCATCATAAATAAAATAACCACTAATATCTTTTGCCTCCTGATTCGCGTTGTATAGTTCAATCCAATCAATACCCGAAGCGTATAATTCGTTAATGAAAATATTTTCATCCACGGATACTATAGGCTCTGGTTCTTCATTTTTGGCACAAGAACCAAGTAATACACATAGCAAAGCGATTCTTATAACGGTACTGCACGTTGAAATCACATTAACACTATATTAATCCAACGTTAAAGATATATAAAATTATCAGGCCGAACGATGGCTGATTCGATCTTGACAATGAACATTTGATCTATTGGGTACGAAACCCACCCGAAGTCCTCCTCCAGAAAAGAAGAATAGCAAGAATCAACAATATTTCTCCTGCGCTGAACAAATACCAATTATAATTCCCTGGAACATAAGTTGAAATGGCTTGAGTTACGGAGCCTATGACTCTGCTGTACGATAAATAATCACCCGTCCAGGAGGATACAACCACAAGACTTCCAGCTAAAAGAAAAAACCATTCCCTTGTAGATAATCGATGAGTAGGATTTTGAAGATCGCGGAAAACCAAAGCGGCAGCAAGACTTAACATGGTGATAGAAACAATAATTGGGGCCAGCACGGGTCCTATCCATGGAACGGGAATGAGGAAGAGTATATCCCAGGTGTAAAATGATTCCGGCCACCCGAGCAGGATTTTAAGAAAGACATAGTAGAAAATATCCCAAATGGCAAAAGCTCCCAGGAAAAAAGCAAAACGTTGATTGACGGACCTGCCCGTGAGAATACCAACGCCAGCCAGCATAACAACGGTAGCTGCTTCGCGAAGCAATTCAATGCTACCGATCTGTTGATCCATCACCGTAAGTGGAAATGCAAACCCATTTGGATAATAAAGCGCCCTCAGGTAAACAACAACGGCCGTCTCGAGAAAACCCATGGCAATGCTAAAAGCGATCAGCCAGATTATTCCTTTCTTAATTTCAGAAGGCACAGTGAATTGAGAATTTTAATTATTAATTGATGTTACACACTTCGTAATTTTATTGTGCCTTTGAGTCTTTGTGGCAATGAATTTGAGCCACAAAGGCACTAAGTCACTAAGGTTCACAAAGAAATAATAGAAGTACAATTCATGCGTACATCAGTTATTATTTGCTACTAATATTTTCTTCCTTGTTCTACCTTTCACACAACCGGACTGAATCAAAGCCGAGGTAGATCTCGTCCATTAATTATTTAACACTGTTGGTTTCCCGCCTACCATCACCTTTTCAACCTGAATGCTTCCATACATTGTTTTGAGCGATGGTTTGCCCGAGGCCAGGCTAACCGTTCCGAATCCTTTTTCTGTGGAAAGGAAACTCGTGAAATCCCCTATTTTAGAATCGACAAATAAAGTTTTGTCTACAGCATCGTAGCGCACTCCGGTAAGACTTTGAAGAAATCCATAACTCGAGAGCGCCCGCGCATACCAATGACCGCACTCATATTCATTAAATGGATTGCGTGTGCGGCCATCATAACGGTCGCGACAAGTGCGCACAATCTCAAGTCCTTCTTCAATTTTTCCCATCAGCATCAGGTGCGAGGCTACCTGATATTCAATTCCCGTCCACACTTCATCGCTGTACACAAATGGCAGTGAAAGCTTTCCTCCATTCGGCCAGGAGCACAACAACAAACCCCCTTCATCACCCATTGCAAAAGAAGGCCGTTGTGGATTGGCATGGTCACTCAAATTATCCTTTAGGTTGTATTTGTGAACCGCCAAAAGATGGCTTTTTGTTTTCTCTGCATCGAGGGGCTCCTCCAATCCGCACATGCGGGCAATCCACGCTCCTAAAACTCCATCAGAAAGACAACCAGTTCCGTATTGGTATTTAGGCCCTTCCTTTTCCAACAGCTCTTTGGCTTCAGCAGAATAATCTCCACCATAAGATTTCACAGACTGATCTGTCGGGCTTTTGGCATTTAAGCCTGCTGTTTGAATTTTCTGATAGAAGTATTCACCGTCATACAATTCAGCTTCCATAAACTTCCTGCCGGCATCATATAACTTTTTATAAGAGGAAACATCCTTCTTTAAAAATTTACCCATTTGCATCATCGCGCTAAGCGCACCAAGGTAAAAGCTGGTGCACATACCATCCGGGCCCCAGAATTCAATATCGTAGGTATTGTGATGTGGTTCTTCAATAACTCCTTTGCTGCGGGGGTCCCACGTACGGATGCAATAATCCATACTCACTTTTACCATCGGATACATTTTCTTCAGCCACTCATTATCACCACTAATACGCCAGTCGCGATACACTTTCATGATGCCTCCTAACTGGCCATCTGCTGCTGCATGGAAATCATGTTTCACCGGACGGATCGGCATGGCTGCCCTAAACGTCTGATGCCCTTCTGCATTCTGGTCTTCGCAGAATTCGGTATGGCGGAGCGTCCGCTCCAGTGAAGGAAAAAGGTGTGGAATAGCTTGTGCATAATTCCAAACGTGTGTGCATGAACCATGACAACAGCCGGAATTATCTCCGCAGCCCTCGTAACTCCACAAGCGTCCATCAAACTGGCGCATTACTGTGGGCGATTTTAGAATGGTAAGATTAGCCGCTACTGCTTCCATTACCTCAGGTGGCAATGTGCTGGCATAAAAGGCATCCCGAAAGAGTTGAGACTTCGCCTTCAGATCATCATAATTTTTTTGGAAGTAGGTGGCCACTTTAGAAACGTCCCAGAATTTATTAGAATACCAGGGTTTGTAATTCTTTCCGTCAAACGGTTTTTCAGGATCCACTCCAAGATCGGCAGTTGTATTGCAGCAACCTGAAGCCGGATCACATTTTTCTTCGATTGCTCCATCCTCACCAATGCGCACATTGGAAGAAGGAACATACCAGGACATCATCAATCGGATCTTTTTCTCTTCACCTGCTGCAAGTTTGAACGGCACAAAAAGTGACGCTCCTGGCGCGCCTGACTCCACTGGTTCAACGCTTTTCATATTTCCACTTCGAATCGCTTCCCATGCAATGGTGAGAGGGTCAAACCATCCACCGCGGAACCAGCAATGATCGACCACCGTTTCAGTTTGATCGGTGAAGATGGCGAAGTCTCCACGTAAGTAAGGCTTCTCAGGTGTTTCTTCGCATGAGAGTACAAACCCATTTGCGATTTTCTGAATGGAACCTTTAGCTTCATCTTTACGCATGAAGTTTCGCGAATTAAAAGAAAAGACAGCATCAATTACCTCTGTTCCCTTGTTCACAAACTTATATTCCAATGCACCAACCGGAAGGCTTGAGTTATCGGCATCGGTTGGAATGAAGGGACTCCATCCTTCAATTGTAACTGTTATCGGAAGATCATCATCCGCCAAATTAATGTTGGCAAACGGGAACCTCGTTATAAACTCTGCCTGATGAAATCGTGGAAGTCCATAAACAGCACCGCCTGAACCATTGCCGGAATCCGGTTGACCAAATTTTTTCCAGTCAGGCGAAGGTCCTTCAATTACTTTCGTTCCGTTCTTCAAGCCTTTTATACAAAGTGCGGCAAACATACCGGGTTCATGATATATCTCCGGTCTATTGCGAACAGACATATGCGAAATAGAGCCCGTCCCCTCGAGGCAAAACATGCCTGCACCCAAACCGCCAATGGGAAAAGCTACACGCTTAAGATACTCTCCGGTATAGGGCGCGTTGTACTTGCGACCTGTTGCTGTCTGAATGGAATTTTTAGTACGCCCGGTCTTTGATGATGCAGCTTGCAGTTCTGATGAATCAAGAAATGCTGAAGGGACTACTGTTGCAGTCACACTACCTATGCTCAATTTTTTCAAGAAAGAGCGTCTACCTGATTTTTCTTTCATAAATTACTTAGTTTTTATGTGTACCCATTCAAATGTCTTACTCGCCAGTTCGGGTATTAAGTTTTGCTTGCCTGCCTTAAAAGAGTGATCTGCTCCTTCAAATTTCTCAAGCGTGGCCTCAGGGAGTTCTGCGATTACTTTTTCAATCAACGCTAACTCTGCAAGTTTATCCTTTGTGCCTTGAAGGAAAAGTATCGGTATTGAAATATTTTTTAAATGAGCAGCTCTGTCTACAGCTGGTTGACCAATGGGATGCAATGGAAAGCCATAGAAAATTATTCCTTTAACAAATTCAGGGCACTCTTTTGAAAGTTTTTGTGATGACATTCGTCCACCGAAAGATTTTCCGGCAGCAAATACAGGAAGTTTTGGATATCGTTTATGCGCCTCCTCAATAACAGAGTTAACCGTTTTTTCAGCAATCGCGGGAGGATCAGGTCTGCCCTTTTTGTTTTCCATGTAGGGAAAATTATAGCGGATTACTACGATTGATTTACCAGCCAGCTCTATTGATAACTCTTCCATGAAACGATGTGTCATCCCCGCTCCAGCGCCATGCGCCAACACCATTAACGCTTTCGGTTTATCCGGGACCGCAATTAAAGCAGACACTTTTCCAATGCTTTCGGAGATTTGAATTGAAGTTTTTGTTGTGATGGGTTCCATCAATTATAATCAGGAAAGAAAATTAAGGATTATAAGTGTCAAAAGCGAGTATACCTCACCCATCTAAAAGTATGCGTCAGAACATCTTTCTAACCCCTCTCATTTTATCACCCCATCCCCAACCCTTCTCCTAAAGGAGAAGGGTTGGGGATGGGGTGATAAACGCATAAATGCTTCTTGTTCATGTTACCCCTTTTTAAAATCCCATTTTATACTATCCTCCAAAAGGAGAGGGGTTTGATGCTCTGCAAAAACGGACGAACTTAGATGGGGTGAGGTTTGGATTTACTATTTTTAAAGTACCAAAACAAAAAACCTATGCTCAACTCGAATCTACTGAAGGCCAACCCTTCTCTGTACGTCTTCCTCCCTATTTTTTATACTGTGTGGTCCGATGCCGTGCTTACGCCCAGTGAAATTTCAACCATTGAAGGACTTATTCACAGCCAGGCATGGCTTACCGAAACTGAAAAGAGTTTTCTCTTAGCGCAAATTGATCCGGCATCGCCTCCGTCTCCAGATGAGTTCATGAACTGGCGGGAGGAAATAAAAAAAGTAGCTGAGAATTCGGATACTAAGGATAGTCTTGTTGATTTGGGTATCAAGTTGGCTGCCAGGTATGGAGACGGCAAGGTCAATGAATCGTTGATGAATGCCAGGCTGTCTTTATCTAACATCGAAGAAACATTGGGCTTTATCAGCCACGAAGCTTCCTTCAATTTTCAATCGGGTGGCCGAAGCACCCTCACATCGCAGCAAAGCACACAACAAACATTTAACGTTGACACGCTTGCAAAATTACTGGATGGCCCTCATGCCGATATCATTAGAAAGGTGAAGACGATTATATCCGATCCGCAATTTCAGTATGTCGGGCCGGGCGACCTGACATTATACAGAGAGAAAGTTTTACAATGGTGCAGGCTCCTTGCCGACCAGGGATTTGGGTCTATGGCATTTCCAAAAGAATATGGCGGGCAGGGTGACATGGGCAAATATTTCGCCATCATGGAAGCGTTGAGCTATCATGACCTTAGCCTGGTGATAAAGTTCGGAGTGCAGTTTGGCCTCTGGGGGATGAGTGTCTATTTTCTGGGGACTGAAAAGCACCACAAAAAATATTTGAAAGACATTGGAACATTGGAATTGCCCGGATGCTTCGCCATGACGGAAACACATCACGGTTCAAATGTAAAAGGAATTGAAACCACCGCTACGTACGATCACGCTACTAAAACCATTGTCATTCAAACGCCCAATGACAATGCGAAAAAAGAATACATCGGCAATGCGGCCAGGCACGGTCAGGCGGCAACCGTTTTTGCAAAATTGATTTTGGATGGTAAGGATTATGGGGTGAGTGCGTTTGTGGTCCCATTGCGTGATAAAAAAGGAAAGACATTGCCCGGCATCACCATAGAAGATTGCGGACGGAAGATGGGATTAAATGGTGTTGACAACGGAAAAATCCATTTCAATAAAGTAGTGATACCCAAAGAAGATATGCTGGACAGGTATGCCGGCATCACCGATGATGGAAAGTTTGCCAGTCCGATTTCAAGTGACAATAGAAGATTTTTTACCATGCTTGGAACATTGGTGGGTGGACGTATTGGAATACCGCGCTCTGGCCTTAGTGCTGTCAAGTCGGGCTTGACTATTTCCATTCGGTATGGCGATCAGAGAAAGCAGTTTGGCCCTGAAGGCGGAACAGAAGTGCCTATTTTAAATTACCGCACCCATCAAAGAAGGTTAATGCCCTTGCTGGCAAATGCTTATGCCTTGCATTTCGCGCTCAACTATTTGACTGAGCGTTTTATAAACCGCAAGGAAGAAGACATGCAGGAGATTGAAGCGCTTGCTGCGGGACTAAAATCTTTTTCTACCTGGAACACAACGGCAACCTTGCAAGAATGCCGCGAATGTTGTGGTGGAAAAGGATATTTATCAGAAAACAGAATTGAAACTCTCAAAAATGATTCTGATATCTACACCACATTTGAAGGCGACAACACGGTGCTGATGCAATTGGTGGCCAAGAGCAGGCTCACCGAATTCAAACAGGAATTCAGCAACATGAATGTGTTTGGCATTTTAAATTATGTGGCCGATCAGGCCAAAACATCTTTATCGGAATTGAACCCCATCATTATTCGCAACACCGATGAAGACCATCTGCTTGATCCGGAATTTCAATTGAACGCCTTCAGGTACCGCGAGCGCGACATACTCACTTCGGCTGCCAAGCGCTTGAAGCGTCACATCAGCGAAGGCATGGATTCATTTGATGCCTTCAATGTGAGCCAGAATCATCTGGTGCAGGTGGGGTTGGCCTATGTTGAGCGGATTATCCTCGAGCAATTCATCCTTCAAATAGCCCAAACCAAAGATGCCGGATGCAAAACCGTATTGAAAAAACTATGTGATTTGTTTGCACTTTCACAAATTGAAAAAAACAAAGGATGGTATCTGGAATCGGGTTATATGGAAGGAGTGAAAACAAAAGCCATCCGCAAACTAATGAACCAACTTTGCTGGGATGTTCGGCAGGAGGCCGTGCCATTGGTGAATTCATTTAACATTCCTGATAGGTGTTTGGCTGCTCCGATTGTGGTGAAGGCGGGCTAGTTTAGAATGATGTAATTGAAATATATGCAATTGTATATATTCAAGTGTTAGCGGCAACCTTTTGGGACAAGGAAATATTTATAACTTTTAGACTATAAATGGCAATTAAAAGTATAATAAACTTTATTAAAACAATACAAGAATTTCCTCGTGACGAAGGATATGAATATTATTATCGAGGACATTCAAACTTTAATTTTAGTTTGCTCCCTAGCATATATAGAAAACCAAAAAAAAAGAAAGTTGCCCTTATAAATAATGAGGAGAAAATATTTCGTGAAATAATAATAAGGACGCCTGCCGACTTTTCAAGTGAAAAAACAACAATTGAAAAACTTGTAAAAATGCAACACTATGGACTACCTACAAGAATTTTGGACATTACCTCTAATCCCTTAGTTGCACTTTATTTTGCTTGCGCTCAAAATTCGGAGAACAAAGATGGAGAAGTTGTAGTTATCAAAATACCAAAAGAAGAGACAAAATTTTATGATAGTGACACGGTAAGTGTTCTTTCAAATCTTGCAAGAAGAACTATTGATTTTGACATTTCTGAAATCCTAGAGGAGTTTAAGGAACGAGAGAAGCACTCGCCAGACAACCCAGATAATATAATGTGGTTCAACAAGCAGGAACCTATTCCATATTTGCTACACGAAATTAAGGACGAAAAACCCCAATTTCTTCCGATAATATATCCAAGTGATTTTAACCGCGTATTGCTTGTGCGAGTAAAACTCAACAACAATAGAATTCTTAAACAGAGTGGAGCTTTTTTATTGTTTGGAATTAATAATAAAAAATCAGAACCAGCACAAGTCCCAAATTCTTGGATACTGAATAAATCTTTAAAAGATTTTGACTTTA
This sequence comes from Bacteroidota bacterium, assembly GCA_038043425.1. GTDB lineage: Bacteria > Bacteroidota > Bacteroidia > Cytophagales > Cyclobacteriaceae > ELB16-189. The sequence goes on along the minus strand of JBBTBZ010000006.1, from coordinate 1,198 downwards.
AAATTTCTAATGACAGAAAAACCAGTATTCTTAAAGACCTAGACTCATTGGGGATAAATGATAGCACTCTTTATCCAGAGCTGGAGCAACAAGCAAAATACATTAAACAGATTTATGAGGGGTGAAAACAAAAAGGCAGCCGCTAACAAAAATGTATGTGCCATTGTGGGCCTCGGTTTAAGTTTTTAGTTTTATCTTTCAAATAACGTTTGGTGTCGTGGGACAATTTACTAATCTTAAACCCACAACGTCACATACATAAACGTTGGCGGCAAGCAATTTAATAAAGTGATGACCCAAATAGACGACATAAAGGACAACACGAATCTTATTCCATTCTTAGGAGCGTATTTTATACTGTACGGTTCAGTTGACTTGATTACATTTTACAAGGAGTTTAATATTAGCATCATTCACTTTATCAACTTTTCGGAAATAATTTTCTACTTCATTCGAGACTTATACATCATTATAGCACATGTTGTTCTTTTATTTCTTGGAATCATTGGATTCAATTATTTTAAATTAAAAACTGTCGGTAATCTTGAGACACAAATCCCCCAATGGAAAGAAAATCAAAAAAAAGTCAAGGACATTTTGACTACAATTGATAAGGACAACCTTAAACCAGAAGATGAACGAAAAATAGAGGAGGCTAAAAACCTATCTGACAAAATTTCGGAAGAAGTTAGTAAGGCGACAAAAGCGAAATAATAGAATTAACATTTTATTATTGTTTGGGGGACTTCTTATTGTTGGACAGCTTATTTGGCTCATATACGAATTTGGTTGGTTGAGTGGTTTAAGATTTGTTACACCAATATTTATAAGTTTTGGAATTGGTTACTTTGTAAGAGACTTCAGACTATTCATGCTCATTTATGGCCTTGTCTCATTACTGACATCAGCATATTTCAATGCAATGTCTAATGCAGATAAAGTTAAGAATGGCAAAAATTATGGGGTGAATATTGACATAGACGGTCGACTTATTAAATCCGACAGTTCAAATTTTGTAATTGGAAAAACTGAAAACTATTTATTCTACTATGAATCAAAACTGAAAAGGACAACAGTTTATCCTACCGACAAAATGAACTATATGACTATTCCAGACAAGTAAAATTGCCAGCCGCCAACAAAAAGGTTTGTGCTATTGCGGGGTCATTTTTTCTCAGCAGTGTCTCCCGTCTCGGTG
>JBBTBZ010000005.1:49490-126730 GCA_038043425.1 Bacteroidota bacterium | reverse complement strand
GTCAATACACATCTCATTACCAAATACTTAAAACTTAGCCTGACGGCTATGGCCTACCGGCAGGCAATTTCATGAATGCTCTGCATAAAGATGGTACGCACGAAAAGGAATCGATTAAACAAAATTGCAAAAGGATTTTCTAATGCGTATTCTGGGTTGAAACTACTTCGTGTATTATTTGCGTCTTGCGGTAAAAAAATAACTGCAAAGCGCTGAGGCGCAAAGGAAAACGCAAGGAATGCATAAAGTCAGTATTTACAGTGTGCGGCAATTTGAAATGCACACACCAGAAGTAAGAAAGTAACAAAAAGAGGCTATCTCAAAAGGCACCGTCATTGCGAACGGAGTGAAGCAATCCCCAAATATTGAAACCAAAATGGGGATTGCTTCGGTCGTACCTCCCTCGCAATGACGCCTATATTTACTTTTGAAACAGCCTCCGATTACTAAAAAGAATTCTTAATCTCGATTGGTGATATCAGGGTTACCGCGATGTGAAACAGAGCTGGCTACCCCTTTCGAGATCTCAAGGGTTTCTGTTGCATTAACTTTGACGGTAGAGGCACCGTGAGCTTCTACCACAGCTCGCTCTACTTCATAGCCGTACGCTCGAAGGCCTGAGGCGCCAGTTATGTTTGCCTCCAGAAAATTCCCTTCTCCTTTTAATTCCAATGAAGAGGCGCCTGTCAGGTTAATATCTAGATTGCGTACTAAAAATTCGCCATCCCCCTCTACTGCACCTAGAAATTTAATTTCCATCTCGTCTTCATCAAATCCTCGAATATCAACTTTGCCAGCTCCACGCACATTCAGTTCAGTAAGGCTAGGTGTAATGATGGTTATTCTAAGGTCGTTTTCGTTTAAGAAATTCCCTTTCCAGAAAAACTTACGGTCGTCATCATAATCTACAACCAGGGTTTCACCGTCTAAGGAAACATTATAGTGTCTCTTCGTGGCTTCATTGCCCTCTATCCGAACTGAATATGAATTTCCTTGCCGAATGGTGGCTTTGAAAATTCCATTAAGATCAATACCATTGAAATCCTTATAGCCATATTGATCCTGAGCATCGATATCCGCTGGAGCTGGAATATCTTCATTGTATTCATTTTCCGTTTCGTCTTTTGGACATGTAACACACTCACATCCTCGCTCTGTCATAATCCAGGTTTGGGTTTCAAAATTAAGTGATCTGTAATTACTGCCATAACCATGTATGATGTTGGTATCAATATATCGCCACAGTTCGGCATCCACCACAAACGGCTGATTATAAGGTATAAAGATATCTACATCAAGACGTTGAGCATAAAACTTTGCACCTGGCTTAAAGATAATATTGGAATCAAATGTTAAAATGCTATCGGATTGAGTAACGGTATAGGTTACGGTTTGTGCATTTTCTCCGGCTATTTTTCGAGTGACACCTTGTGCCTCAAAGCGCTCTATCAATTTTATTTCTTTTCCAGGGTAGCCTTTCAGTGCGAGAGAAGTAACATCGTAGTCATCGAGGCCTACTTCACTAATTTTAAATACAGGCGTTTTCCCACCCAGGTCAAACACTTTCTCCACTCTATGCTCGCCATCTTCTTTAAACGAATACACAAATTGTGGTATCGTGAAACTAATTACGGCAACGCTGACGAAAAAGATGACGAACATCGTCCAACCCACTAAAGAATTAAAGGCAAATCTCTTACTAATAATGGAGCCCCCAATGAAAAGGATAAACAGCGCTGGAATGAATGCTGCCAGGAAGGCAAATAGCAATGTCCATGTTGGGAATGCATTCCACATAGCTTCTAATGGAAGGCTCAATCCACTAACATGATCTCCCCACAACGGTACAGATCCTACGGTGAAAAGACCTAATACAACACCTCCAACGAAGAGCAATGAAAGCACAAGCGCTAAACCAATTAATAGAATGATAATTCCAATGGCAATACGCATAATATCCACAGCCACTCTGAAGAGCGGTCCCAAGACTTTTGCCAATGCATTAATAACAGCAGCAATGGCGCGGAAAGGAAAGAGAATGATCTTGGCCAGGGTGCTTTCTTCTGGTTCATCTTTCTCATTCAAGCTTTTCTTTACACTCGATTCAATATTGGAAAGCGTAACAGCCTCTCCCTGCATTTGCATTTTCTCCGTAAGGGTCTTTGCTTCAGGCAGCGCGATCCATAAAATGATGTAAATAATGAACCCTAGACCACCGATAATGGCAGTGATTACAAAAAGTAATCTGATCAGAGTGATGTCAGCACCAAAGAAAGCTGCCACGCCACTGGCAACGCCACCCAGCACTTTTTTATCGCTGGTGTCGCGAAACATTTTCTTCACGGTAGGTTCATCTTCCAATTCTGTTGAAGCGGGTAAGGCAATCCAGAAAATGATGTAGACTAAAATTAAGCCACCATAACTACCCAAGACAAGCAGCGCAAATAACAACCGCGGCCAAACCGGGTCAATGTTAAAATAGTGACCAAGACCCGCACACACTCCACCTAAGATTTTATGTTTTTGATCACGAAATAGTTTTTTATTAGCTGCTGCCTTTCCGGTAGTACTATACGTTCCTGACTTTTGACTGCGCTGTTCCCGGTTGGTTGAATCTCCTACAGGTACTTCTTGTTCCTCCGCAGCTTTGAAGTCGTTTACACTACCCATGGTAGCAATCAGGAAGCTTACATCTTCAGCCGTAATGACCTGTTTGCCTTCATTAAGTTTACTTAAGAAAATTTCGGCAATCCTTCCTTCAATATCGGCCAGGATTTCACTGCTATCTTCGAATGCCCCGAAATATTTATTTACGGAGTCGAGGTACTTGCGGAGTGTATCGTATCCATCTTCTTCGATGTGGAAGATTATGCCGCTGATGTTGATGCTAATGTTCTTTTTCATACGTCAGTTTGTGAGATAGGAAAGTTATACGTTGGTTTTGGTGTGGTTGGTGATCATCTCCGTGGAATTGATAAGCTCATTCCAGGTGTCCGTCAGTCCTTTCAGAAAATTAGTCCCAATTTCTGTTAGTTTATAATACTTGCGTGGTGGCCCCGATTTTGATTCCACCCATTTATATTCTACGAGCCCGGCATTTTTTAATCGTGTAAGGAGGGGGTAAAGAGTTCCTTCCACCACAATCATTTTGGCTGAAGTTAGTTCTTCCAGCATATCTGAGGCATACACTTCACCACGGGCAATAATATGGAGGATGCAATATTCCAAAATACCCTTCCTCATCTGTACTTGCGTGTTTTCAAGGTTCATACATCCATTATTAAGTGATTCTTAAGCATATATACGGCAAAGTACTATGTATGGCCAAGTACTATGAAGAAATATTTTGATTTATTTCTGGTCATAGGTCAAAGTTTTTGAATTTCGTCAAATTTTAAAGGTTTGATTGATTTCTGCAATTCGTAGTCAACAGTCTGGTAAAATTTTTTGGGGCATACTTTATTAGGATATTGCGTGTTGTTACTTGTGAATTTTGGATTGTATCAAGCTGTGGTGATTAACTTTTGTTGCAAATCGATGGTGAATAAGGGTGTTTTTCTCTTCTTCCTACTCTCACAGCCCTTTTTAACTCTGGCGCAAACCCCAAACAGTTGGATCGACTTCAGCCAGACGTATTATAAAATCCCGGTTTCGAAGGAGGGTATCTATAAGCTCATGTATTCTGATTTGGAAGCTGCCGGCTTTCCCGTGGGTTCAGTAGACCCAAGAAGGATGCAAATCTTTCATCGCGGTATAGAGCAGGCAATCTATGTTCAGGGACAAGCTGATGCTACCCTGAACAATGGTGACTATCTTGAATTTTATGGTCAAAGGAATGATGGCACAAGGGATGCAAATCTGTATAAGCCATCTTCTCTTCAACCACATCCTTATTACAATATTTATACAGATACATCGGCTTATTTTCTTACCTGGAATTTTACAACTCAGGGAAAGCGAATGGCTTCATTTTCGGAAGTCAATGTTTTAAATATTCCAAAGGAGACATTTCACACCGAGGAAAAATTAATCGTATTTACCGATCAGTATTCAGGTGGCTACACGCAAAGTGATGTATTGCAATACACCCAATTTGATCAGGGCGAAGGATGGACCGGGGTCGCACTCAGGCAAGGTCAAAAAGCAGAGTATGTGTTGGATTTGTTAACCAATACTGTCCAGGGCCCTGACCTTCCTCAGCTGGAAGTTTTGCTGGTTGGCAGGGACAATATTCCTCACACGGCTAACATCAGTGTTGGTCCTAATACAGGATCTCTTCGTTTGGTCAGTACGAAGGATTTTTTCGGATATGAAACGCCAAAAGTTTCCGTTGCCCTTAATTGGACTGACATTGGTACAGATGGTAAAATGGTGGTACGGGTTGAGGCGGTTGGAAGTGGCATCAATCGATATCAGCTGAGCGCCTCTTATGTAAAAGTAAGTTTTCCTCAAAGTTTTGATATTACAGCAGCCACAGAAAAAGTAGTTCACCTCAAACCTAATCCATCAAATGTATCCTACATAGAACTGGAAAATCCTTTGACTGAGTTGCGGATGTGGGATATAACGGATTCAAATAATTTGATATTGATTGGCACTCAAACTTCGGCCACTACAACAAGTGCCATTATTAAGGGAACACAAGATTCAAGAACACTCTACGTGAGTAATAGTACGATTACTCCTGCAATTGAAGCAATTTCCTTTCGGCAAATTAATCCGCCAAACCATAATTATCTGATTATTACCCATCCTTCATTGATGAAGCCGGCTGGCTCATATAACGATGTCGTAAAAGCATATGCCGCTTATCGGGCTTCATCCGAAGGTGGTGAGTATGATACATTGGTCGTAACGGTTGACCAACTCTATAATCAATTCAATTATGGAGAAACTTCTTCGCTTGCTATTTATGAGTTTGTAAAATTCATGGTAAATGGTGGCGCCCCCCGCTATATGTTTCTGATCGGCAAAGGTCGTGATGTTTATTCTCACCGAAGCTCCGAATTATCTTCTACCCAACTTAAAGACTTAGTGCCGGCTGCAGGAGTTCCGGGCTCTGACATGGCGTTTTCAGCTGGATTGAATGGAACAACATATGAACCTGCTATACCCACTGGTAGGTTAACGGCCACTAAACCAGAACAAGTGGCTGCTTATCTTAATAAAGTGAAGGAGACAGAAATCGGATTTGATGCTCCGGGCGATAATGTGTGGAGGAAAGAAGGTCTTCACCTGAGTGGAGGTATCCAGCCTTTTGAATTAACCAACTTTAAAGATATTGTCGATGGTTTTAAAGCAGTGGCAGAAGATTATTATTGGGGAGGGAGAATCATTACACTTGCCAAGCGTGAGCCTAATCCTGTAGAGCTAATAAATGCCTCGGATGAAATTAATAAAGGTGTAAACATCGTCACTTTTTTTGGTCATTCTTCACCCAATACAATAGATATTGACATAGGATATGTAACAGACCCCACATTAGGGTACAACAATCCGGGAAAGTATCCTGTTTTTTTAATAAACGGATGCAATGCAGGCAACTCTTTCTCAAACGGAATCGCTTTTGGTGAAGACTGGATGATGGCGCCAAACAAAGGAGCCCGTAACTTTATTGCCCATAGCTCGTTTGGTTTTGTCAATACTTTGCAACGCTATTCAGATTATTTTTACCAGGTTGGTTATGGCGACTCAACATTTATCACCAAAGGCATTGGTGATGTTCAAAAAGAAGTTGCAAGGCGTTATATCGGATCGGATGGTGCCAGTATACCAACAATTACACAGGTTCAACAAATGTTGTTGCTGGGTGATCCTGCCATGAAACTTTTTGGTTCTTCGAAACCGGACTATGAGACCAATGACAATTCAGTTTATCTTCAATCACTTGATGGTAGCCCTATCACTGCCTTGAGTGATTCCTTTGCTATACATGTAATCGTAAAAAACTTTGGCGCGGCACGCGAGACCCCGCTCGAAGTAAGACTCACTCGAAAATTTAATGACGGTTCCAGCGTGGATTACAATTCTGTTTTTTCAAGTCCTTTTTTTCAAGACACACTTGTCATTAAACTTTTTAAAGGACAACAGGATGGATCGGGTAGCAATGAATTTTCGATACTACTGGATCCTGACCAGAAGCTACCAGAGTTGAATAAAAGCAATAATAACGGCAAGCTCATTATCACAATTCCTTCCAATGGTACTAAAAATCTCTATCCCTTAGCGTACTCTATTGTCAGCAATGAAAATGCTAATTTCTTATTTCAGGATACTGATTTATTGTCAGAGAAGAGAGACTTTCAATTCGAAATTGATACCGTTACATCTTTCAACAGCCCTTATTTAAAGAAGCAGAAAGTTTCAGGAAAAGTATTGGTCAATCTTTCTTCGAATTTATTGACAAATGATTCTTTGGTTTATTATTGGCGAACAAAATTTGATATGCCAAATGTTGGCGAGAGTCAGGACTGGGTTACAACGTCATTCATCTTCATAAAGGACAGCCCCGAAGGATGGGCGCAAGCTGAGGGAAACCAATTGGAGGAAAATAAGTTGACGGACTTAATATTTGATCCGGTTAAAGGTTTGGCTTTTACTGAGTCATCATCAGATATTTTTGTAAGGACATTTGGCAGCAACAACCTGACTCCCTATACTTCTGTCTCTGTTAAGATAAATAATTCTGAATATAATCTGAATACTCAAGGGCAGCCCTGCCGAAATAATACCATTAACCTGATCGCGTTTAATAAGATAACCACTGTTCCATATGCAGGTATCCCGTTCAATTTTCAAGATCCACGAACGTGTGGACGTGAACCACAACTGATCAACAGCTTTACCTTATCCGAAATTGAAACCGGACTTAATGATGACCTTTTGACGTATATCGATAATATTGGCGTTAGCGATTCTGTTTTAATATTTTCGATTGGAGATCCTGGTTATTCTTTATGGTCTACCGGTGTGCAGGATAAACTTAGTGCGCTCGGAATAAAACCAAGTGATATTACGTCACTCCAACAAGGTGAACCCGTAGTAGTTTTTGGAAGGAAAGGAGCCAGCCTTGGTACAGCCAAAGTTTTCACTTCTCCAACAACTCCTAAAAATGAGCAAGAGCTCCAAGTTTACGAGAGCATCACGGGACGCGCTGCTTCAGGAAAAATGAATTCGGTTTTAATTGGCCCTGCTCAAAGCTGGAGCAAATTGTTAACACGCGTTTCAAAAGTAGAAGTGAGCGCCAGTTATAGTTTTTCAATTTTTGGAGTTAAGATGGACATGACAGATTCTTTGATTCAGGAAAATATTTCCGATGATTTTGATTTATCATTTTTAAACGCTGCCAACTATCCGTATGTACGAGTTGAGTTAATTACAAAAGATGAAATTAACCTTACGCCAATTCAACTAAAAAGTTGGTTGGTGTTATATGAACCTACCGCAGAAGGTTTGTTACTGCATTCGGGTACGCCAGTAGCAAAAACAATTCAGGAGGGCGCACTATGGTCCGACCAGTTTAAGTTTATCAATATTTCAAACAAAGACTTTCAAACAGCCCTTGCAGTTGAAGTTGAAGTTTTCAACAAGTTGGAATTACGTAAGGAAGTTCAACGGCTAGTTATTGATGCACCCCTTAAAAATGATAGCACGATTTTCAAGGTTGAAGTCGACTCCAGGTCAAAAGTAGGATTAAATGACCTGAGCGTTTATGTCAATCGAAAAATTATACCTGAGCAATATTACGTTAACAACGGAATTGTATTGAAGGACTACATTGAGGTAACTCCTGATGACACACGCCCTTTGCTGGATGTTTCAATTGATGGACGTTATGTTCGTAACTTTGACTATGTGTCGTCCAGCCCGTTCATTTTGGCAACAGTAAAAGATGAAAATCAATTTCTGTTTAAAACAGATACTTTGGGTATTAATATATTTTTGCGCTCTCCTTGCAGTATGGGCGAATGTGAATTTGTTCGTATCAACTTTAGCAGCAGTGAACTTAAATGGTTTCCGGCATCCGTTACTTCTGATTTCCGTATCGAGTACGAACCTCAAGGCTTGACAGATGGCGAGCATACTCTTCTGATCGAAGCAACGGATGAAACTGGAAATGCCAGTGGCGATAAACCGTATGAAGTTACTTTCCTGATTAACGATGAAACTATGTTAACCTTCAAGTCGGTATTCCCTAATCCATCTTCCAGTGATTTCTTTTTCCAATTCCTTTTAACCGGGAATGTTCTTCCAGATTATTTCTCACTTCAGATATTTACTTCTGAGGGAAAGTTAGTACAGAAATTCTCGGACGGGGATATGATTGATTTCAAGTTAGGCATTAATGAAATGATATGGCAGGCCAGAGATCTTTCGGGCAGTCTATTGCCCAATGGTATGTACCTATATCGAATGAAAATAAATGTCAAGGATAAGGAGCTAAATCAGCAAGGTAAACTAATGTTGATCAAATAGAATCTCTTGTTGATGCATGATTTAGAAATTCCGCCAGAATTCGAAATTCATAAATCAAAACTCTAAAATGATTTTTAGTGATGATGTCCTCCAGGGCCATGCACATGTCCATGGGAAATTTCTTCGGTAGTAGCGCTGCGTACATCCAATACTTCCACCGCAAAATTAAGTTCGACTCCCGCAAGTGGATGGTTGCCATCAACGGTGATTGAATCTAAACCAATTTTTGTAATCGTAACAACCTGCCCATTGTTAGTTTGAAATTGCATCCCAATTTGGACAGGCTGAGACCCGAATGAAGAGCGTGGAACTTGCTGCAGTAATTTATCGCTTTTCACACCATATCCTTTTTCGGGTGAAACTTTCAAATTAAATTTATCCCCTTTGGTTTTTCCTTGCATCCCTTCTTCCATTCCGGGAATCAGATTACCTGTGCCGTGTATATAAGTTAGCGGTTCACGACCGACACTTGAGTCAAGTACTTTTCCATCATTATCAGTAAGTGTGTAATGTATGGAAGCAACTTTGTGTTGGGAGATTTGCATAGACCTTATGTTTTTCAGCGGGCAAATCTACAAGAATTATTTGTTTTGAATAAGAGATTGTAAATAATTCAGTTACTGGAAAGTGGCCTTATAGAAATACATTTTTTGTGACAACTTTGAGTATCTTAATCGAAGTATTGATTCGGACTTGGTAGCAGAAACATGATGGACAACCCTTTTGGTTTGGAAGGACTGAATGATGAAGCAGTGACAGCAGCCAGGCTGCAGCATGGCAGTAATCAATCTTCTGGAAAAAAACCAAACACATTGATAAAAAGTCTGAAAGAGGCAGTTACTGAGCCGATGTTTATTTTGCTGGTAGGGGCGTCTTCCATTTATTTTGTATTGGGTCAAACGCATGAGGCCTTGTTTATGACTGGCGCCATTTTGCTGGTGTCTGCCATTTCTTTCTATCAAGATAATCGAAGCCGAAAGGCGCTTGAAGCATTAAAGAAGGTTACGGCCCCTATGGCGAAGTGCATTCGTAATGGCCGGCTTGTAGACATACACACTGCTGAGATTGTGTTAGGAGATTGCCTGGTTGCCTCGGAAGGTTCCATGATCGCAGCGGATGGTATAATCATTAAGTCAAATGATTTTGCCCTTAATGAATCATTGCTTACAGGTGAATCTTTTTCTGTTCAGAAATCAAGCGGAACGAAAGATGGAATCGTATTTCAAGGAACACAAGTTGTATCTGGCCTGGGTGTTTTCAGAGTTACTGCAATAGGTGACAAGACCGCTTTGGGTAAAATCGGTAGTTCGATGCTGAATATTGAAGATGAAAAAACACCTCTCCAAATTCAGATTGGAGGCTTTGTAAGAAAAATGGCCTTCATTGGGGCTGTTGTATTTCTACTCGTGTGGGGTATAAACTATTTCAACTCTTATGATTTTCTGGATAGTCTCTTGAAAGGCCTTACACTTGCCATGTCAATCTTACCTGAAGAAATACCGGTGGCGTTCAGTACGTTTATGGCTTTAGGTGCATGGCGTCTAATGAAAAAAGGAATTGTCGTTAAGCAAACAAAAACGGTGGAAGCCCTGGGTGCGGCAACCGTTATTTGTATTGATAAGACGGGGACGATTACAGAGAACCGCATGGAATTGGCCTATCTTGTTGTACCGGGTAATCCTAAATTTCTTGAGCCCGCGGATTGGAAAAAAGTTCCTGAGGCGAAAGAATTAGTTAAGTTCTCTATGTTTGGCAGTGAGACAACTCCATTTGATCCTATGGAAAAGGCGTTGCATGAGGCGTATGGAACGTTAGAAGTATTGGATGAGAGAAATGAATTTAAGATCGTTCACGAATATCCATTGGATGGTAAGCCACCCATGATGACACACATTTTTGAAAACGGTAGTGGAGGAAGAATTATTGCAGCGAAAGGAGCAGTTGAAGCAATACTGGCTGTTTCAAATCTGGATCAAGTTTCACGAAAGCAAGTTTTTGTTTCCGCTGAGACATTGGCAAGCCAGGGCTTTCGAATATTAGGTATTGCGAAAAGTAATTTTATTGGAAATAATTTTCCAGGAAAGCAGCAGGAACTTCCATTTGTATTCATGGGGTTGGTGGCATTTTATGATCCTCCTAAAGCCAATATAGGGGAGGTTTTTCAAAAATTTTATAAGGCTGGAATAACAGTAAAAATTATTACGGGAGATAATGCATTAACCACTTCTGCAATTGCTGCTCAAACTGGCTTTAAATGTGCTGAACAAGTATTAGATGGAGAAGATTTGGTGAAGATGACAGATGCTGAATTAGAAGTAAAAGTGATGAACACCAATATCTTCACACGAATGTTTCCAGAAGCAAAGTTGAGAATAATTAACGCTCTGAAGAATCGTAAGCAAATAGTGGCTATGACTGGCGATGGCGTCAATGATGGCCCAGCACTAAAAGCAGCACATATTGGAATTGCTATGGGCAAGCGAGGGTCAGAACTGGCGCATAGTGCAGCTTCACTGATACTGACAGATGACAATTTGGGAAAAATGATGGATGCCATTGCTAGCGGACGGCACATCTACACCAATCTAAAAAGAGCAATACAATATATTATTTCTATTCACATCCCCATCATTCTTACCGTAGCCATTCCGTTGTTGTTGGGTTGGATATATCCAAATATTTTCACACCTGTACATGTTATTTTTCTGGAACTTATCATGGGGCCAACGTGCTCTATCATTTATGAAAGCGAACCCCTGGAGGCTAATGCGATGCGGCAGCCACCCCGAAAAATGACTCAGACTTTTTTCTCAACGCAGGAATTAGGGGTCAGCACAATTCAAGGTATTGTGATTGCTGCCGGAACGTTGATCTGCTATCAGATGGCGTTACATTCAGGTTGCACAGAGGATCAAGTCCGCACCCTTGTATTTGTTACCCTTATATCAGGCAACGTTTTTTTAACGTTAGTAAATCGTTCGTTTTATTACTCCATCATCAGCACGCTCCGATATAAAAATTGGATGCTGCTGGGCATAATCTTCTTCACTATAGTGATGGTGATGTTAATGCTGAGTGTCACCCCTGTCCGGACTTTTTTTTCTTTTGCAAGGGTTGAAAACCTGCTAATTATCAAGGCGGTAACACTTGGTTTCTTAAGTGTTATTTGGTTTGAAGGATATAAATTTTACCTCCGAAGTAAAGATTGATTTCAAGACTGCTCTAGAAATAAGGTTTATATAAATGTATTCCCGTTAGAAGACAATTGAACTCTTCTTGTTAGTGTTGTGAAGAATTTTTTGAGCTTTTATTTTAAGTTGATCAAGCGGCATAATAGGAAGATTGGTTTCTTTCGCAAGTTCATCCCACTTGCGCATGAGAATACTGATTTCGAACAAGGGATCACGTTCAAAGGCCTCGGCTTCAGATTCGTTCATTATTCCGCCTTGAAACTCTAACGTTTTCTTGCTGGCTTCACTTAGTTGTTCGCAATAGTCGGGGTATTTGAACGTAAGGTATCTTTTCGCCTGCACATGGTTCTCCACTAATTTAGCTATGGTTTCAGGAAACCCTTTCGTGCGCAAGAAGTCGGCTCCTATTTTCTCATGGCTTTTTACGCCAAAGCCACCCATGTTATTCTGCTGGTTCTGCATCACACAAATGTGACCTATATCGTGGAAAAAAGAAGCCAGTACAACTTCATCGTCAAAACCTTCATCAATCGCCAGTTGTGCCGATTGTGACATATGTTCAAGTTGTGACACTGGTTCTCCCATGTAGTCGGCACTACCAAACTTTTCGTAAAGTCCAAAAACCTCTTCTACAATGCTATTGGATACTGTTTCCATATATTGAATTTGCTCAAAACTAGACAAGTTGATTTTGGATTGCAGTCCATCCGTTTTATTAAACTATTAAATTTAGTGAGGGATTTCATAAAACAACGTTCACTTGAAAAGCTGGATCACAGTGATAACACTATTTACCTTGCCAAAAAATAGTTATGAAAACACAGTTGGTTGTATTCGACTTGGCAGGCACAACAGTTAATGATAATAAGGACGTGCATCGTGTCTTAAAAAAGGCGTTGGCCAATTTTGATGTGAACATCTCCATTGAAGATGCCAACGAAGTCATGGGCATCCCTAAACCCATTGCGATAGAAAAACTAATCAGGAAGAGATATCATGGTAGCATGGATATTATTTCTGACTGGATCAAGGAGATTCATGAGCTGTTTGTTGAAGAGATGATCTATTTTTATCGCACTGATTTGTCTGTGGCTGAGAAGGATGGAGTTTCAGAAACCTTCAAGAAATTAAAGGCAAACGATATTAAAGTAGTCGTGGATACTGGATTTGACAGGCCGATAACAAATGCGATTTTGCAAAGGATGGGCTGGGAGCGAAATCATTTGATTGATGCGAGTGTGACCAGCGATGAAGTTCTTCGAGGCAGACCTTATCCGGATATGATTTTCAAGGCGATGGAACTTACAAGTATTCGTGACATTTCTAAGGTCGCCAAAGTAGGAGATACAGTCTCTGATCTTCAGGAAGGAAATTCTGCGGGCTGCGGATTGGTAATTGGAGTAACGACCGGAGCATTTTCGAAACAGGAATTGGAAAAAGAAGAGCACACTCATTTGATTAAACAAATTCCAGAAATAATGGAAATACTTGGATTAAAGTCCCATCTAAAAGTCTTTCATTGATTTCCAGAATGAAGGAGGAGAGAAAGTATTTCAATCTCTTTGATTAATATTATCTAATCGTTAATTTCATGTTAAGCAAACTTAACATGAGATGAGAATTCTGCTTTTAGTTGTACTGATAAGCTGGGGAGCAAACGTTGCTGCTTCCGATTTGGTAAAATGGAGCCAGGGAATTATTGTGATGGTGGATGGTGAAGTCCGTCAGGGAGAGCTCGCTTTCCAGGTATCGGAGATTGTTTTGTTTAGGGACGCGGGTGTGGTTACGGTTTTTCCGGCTAACAAAGTCCGTTCATTTCGCAATTATGATCAGGAAGAAAATATCAACAGGAAGTTTGTTTCACGGGCTTCCCAGACTGGCAGGATAGCTTCTTTTTATGAAATTGTTGTGTGGGGAGAAGTGAGTGTTATGAGAAAGCTTAAGTCCCAGGTTATCTCAAATCAAGAAAATTCTGACAAAGATGGTTATGATTATTTTATTTGCTTTCAAAACAATCTCGTTAATCTAAGACATTTCAGGAGTAAAGTCTATCCGAATTTGATCTCCAGTTCTAGTCAAATGGAGGTTTTAATCAGTTGCCATCACTTTAATCCTAATAATAAAGCCGATGCTATTCAAATAATTCAATTCTACAATAGAGTAACCTACACCGAGACCTTAGTCGCAGGCACTTGAGTTTTGCTCCAGGACATATGCTTCTTATGGAAGTATAGCATGGAACCTAATACCAATGTGCTTCCGGCAATTGAAATTATATAGCCTGAAGAAATAAAGAAATTCAACCAACTTATTTTAACAAAACCAAACTCCTTGAAGAAAAGAACGCCAATACTTCCCAGGTAACCAAATGAATCACTGAGGTACATAATGAACCCAACTGTTCCCGAGTAGCGGAAAGCCGCTAACATTCGGTCAAAAAAAATACTATTAAATGGAACATAGGCCATGTACAAACCTGTTCCAATAATAATCATCATATAAAGGGGAGAAATAAGGTACGTTTGAAATAGCCAACAACCAATGCCAATTACCACAAATCCTATAAATATTAAGAGATGGTTTAGCAAAAAGGCCATCATGTTGCCGCGAACGAACATTATCCCAATAGCCATCACCAAAACTATTATTACCGAGGGAAGTTCGGCAGTAGTGAAAATTTCAGGATTGGCTCCATACCCCAAGGTGGTCCAAATTTCTGAAGCAAAATTGTCTCTGAAATCACGAAAAGATGTTAACAAAATGTAGGATGCAATAAAGAGAAGAATCCCCGGCCAGAAAGTAAAAAAGAAAAGTCTCCTATCCTGTCCGCTCATCGGATGGCGTCTAGTTCGAAGAGCCTCATCTTCAGAAGTTGGAGGAGGAAGATGATTGAGAAGATTAAGAAAGAAAAGCAAGGGGAGCGCAAATAACAAGCAGGTAACAAAGGGCATCCAGAAAGGGGAAATGCCAGAAAGCATTAGAAAACCTCCGACCGATTTGGCCATGCCTGAGGAGAAAATAAAACTGATGGACAACCCAATCGCCAGTACTTCTGTTGTTTTCCTTCCTTCTAAATAATTAAAAATGATTCCCCAAATCATCCCCAATGATAATCCATTTGAGAAAAGGAAAAGCAAATTCCATGGAGCTGGAATCAATCCGAACAAAAACCAAGACAAAGCTGAAAGGGAAATCATCGTCACTATGTATTTGGCCCGAGTCTCCCGCTTTAATTCGGCCACCACTGTTATACCGATGATTTTGGCCAGAGCATAACCCACTACTTGAAAAATAACCAACCAAACTTTGTATTGAACACCCAGGAAGATCAGATCATGAAAGGTGGCCACGGCAAAAGTCCTTCTAAAGGTATAAATGCAACTATATAAACAAAATGAAGTGATAGAAGCGAACATAGCGAGTTGAATGGGGCTTGATGAATTCAATCTTCTAGCAAGTTTGGGTGAAGTGATAATCATAGGTGCAATCTACTTCTCCATAAAAAACTAAAAATGAAATCCGCGTCAAGTCTTGATTAATGATTGCATTTGTTCAATTCAAAGCCAGTAATACTGGAACTTCATTAACTTGTTATTGTCTTAACATTGCCTTAACGAAAAGTGAACGTCTGGCTTTTCTTTATTCCTTACCTTTACTGCGAAACAAATCCATAAAGGATGGGCAAGAGTAAAAGGAGAGAAATAGAACTCGTAGTGATCTCCGATGTGCACTTAGGCACCTACGGATGTCACGCAGAGGAATTACTGAAGTACCTTAAGTCCATCAAAGTAAAACACCTCGTGCTGAATGGTGATATTATTGACATGTGGCAGTTCAGCAAGCTCTATTGGCCTAAAACCCACACCCAGGTTTTGAAACACATTACAGGAATGCTAACTCGGAATTCCAAAGTGACCTACCTCACCGGCAATCATGATGAGAACCTTAGAAAGTTTTCCGGGTTAAGATTAGGCTCATTTCACTTGGCTGATAAAAAGGTCATCTCATTGTATGGCAAAAAAAAAGCATGGATTTTTCATGGCGACATTTTTGACGTTACCATGAAGCACTCCAAGTGGCTGGCCAAATTAGGTTCGATAGGATATGATACACTCATATTGATCAATACCTTCATCAATTTTATACTGAGGCTCTTAGGCCGCGAAAAAATATCACTTTCCAAAAGAATTAAGGATGGTGTGAAAAGGGCTGTTCAGTTTGTTCAAGATTTTGAAAAGACTGCAGCCGATATAGCCATTTCAAACCATTTTGACTATGTGATATGCGGACATATTCATCAGCCACAAATGCGAAAAATTTCAACGGCCAAGGGAGCAGTGATGTATTTGAACTCTGGCGATTGGGTTGAAAACTTGACGTCTCTGGAGTATAATTCAGGTCAGTGGAAGATTTACCATTACAAAGATGACCCAGAAGCCCACCGGGTTAAGTTGCCTAAAAGGTTCAAAGACAATAAGAACAACGAAGAAATTTTCAACGACCTCGTTAACCAATTCCTCTCGCCTCAAGCATGAATATCTTATATGCCATCCAGGGCACAGGCAACGGACATTTGGCCCGCGCACAAGACATTGTTCCTGAACTTAAAAAGTTTGGTAATCTGGATCTTTTTGTGAGCGGTGTCCAGGCAGACATTGCTTTGCCATTTCCTGTTAAATACAAATCGAAGGGTCTGAGTTTTTATTTCGGGAAAAATGGAGGAATTGACTTTATCAAAACTTTGCAAAAAAATAGTCCCCGTGATCTGGTGATCGAGATTAATTCGTTCCCGGTTGAAAAATATGACCTGGTGATAAATGATTTCGAGCCCATTTCTGCATGGGCGGCAAAGAAGAAAGATGTTCCCATAGTTGGCCTTGGCCATCAGGCCTCGTTTCTCTCAAAGAAAACCCCGCGCCCCAAATTAGCTGACCCATTAGCCGAATGGATTTTCAAAAACTATGCCCCAGTTAAGAAGTATGTGGGTTTCCATTTTAAGGAATACGATAAAAATATTTACACCCCTGTAATCCGCTCGGTCATCAGGCAAGCGAAGGCGCTGGATAAAGGACACTACACAGTTTATCTTCCTGCTTATGCCGATGAAAAATTGGTTAAATGGTTATCCACTTTTCCTAAAATTTGCTGGGAGGTATTTTCCAAGCACTGTACAAAAGCCTATCGTGCAGAGAACACCCATATTTTTCCTGCTAGCGACAAGATATTCGTGGAAAGCATGGTGAACGCCACCGGGGTTTTGTGCGGGGCCGGCTTTGAAACCCCTGCGGAAGCTATATACCTGCAAAAAAAATTAATGGTGGTGCCAATGAAGCACCAGTATGAGCAACAATGTAACGCTATTGCCTTAAAAAAGATGGGCGTGGATTGCATAAAAAAATTGAAGCGCAAATCACTCGAAAAAATTGAAGCCTGGCTCGACAGCGACTATGTTCCCGATTTCAATTTTCCCAATGTAGCAGACAAGGCGGTTGAGCACGCTATCCAAAAATTTCAGCAGTTTATTTGATGCAGTGATAATATTAATATAACCTCTGGGAATTGGCTGAAGTCATTTCAATCATGTTCTTGCTTAAAATACTAAATGGAAAAATCAGCAGATATTGCAATAGTAGGTGGAGGAATCGCAGGACTTGCGCATGCTTACATGGCACTGAGAAAAGGATACCGCGTTGTGCTCTTCGAGCGCGAACACTTTGCAGTAGGTGCCTCCGTCCGCAATTTTGGTTTGGTTTGGCCTATTGGTCAGGAGCCAGAGATAGGTTTACAGTGCGCAATAAGCAGCCGTAAACATTGGATTGACTTATCGCAGAAAGCAGATTTTTGGCTTCAGAAAAACGGATCGGTGCATTTAGCTTATCAGGAAGATGAAGAGGCGGTGTTAACAGAATTTTTGGATTTATATAAGCACTCTGGCTTTGATTGCGAATGGTTAACTTCAGATCAGGTGGTACAGAAATCACCAGCCGTGAGTGGGAAAGGATTGCGCGGAGGTGTGTATAGTAGTACCGAGTGCATTGTTAATCCGAGGGAGGCCATCCGGAAAATTCCATTGTATCTGAAAGAAAAATATGGTTTGATCCTTAGATTCGGAAGACTGGTACATGAAATCACACATCCATTTTTGCGTACGCAAGATGAAACATGGCACGCTTCTCAAATTTATGTGTGCAGTGGATCTGACTTTGAAACATTGTATCCCAATCTCTATTGGCAACAAAATCTTACAAAATGTAAACTCCAAATGATGAAAGCCATGCCTCGTCAGTCTTTTACGCTGGGGCCTTCCCTTTGTGCCGGTTTAACGCTTCGTCATTACGCGGCTTTTTCAAAATGCAAATCATTGCATGCCCTTGACAAACGCTATGATGAACTCGAGATTGGCTTTAAAGAGCATGGTGTGCATGTCCTACTCGCTCAACATGCAGACGGTGGTTTGATCATCGGAGACTCACATCATTACTTTAAAACAGTAGAGCCATTCGACAGTGAAGCCGTCAACCAGCTAATATTAAAATACCTTTCAACTTTCCTGCAAGTTGAATTTGATATTATTGAACGCTGGCATGGCGTATACCCCAAGCTAAACGGAAGTATCAATCTTGAGTTTGAACCCGAGCCTGGTGTCACTATTATTAATGGACTTGGGGGGGCGGGGATGACGTTATCTTTTGGGATAGCGGAGGAAATCGTTGGTAGACTCTGATTTTAGTACGACACTAAAGTAGGCAATAGGGCAATGTTCAATATGTAAATCAGTAGGCAAATTGCTAACTAACAGTGAATCTGTCTGACTATTGCATTCTATTTCCCTTTTGTCTACTGCCTATTGCCCATTGCCTACTTATTTACGCAGTACTACTTCATGTTAAGTCTGTGCTTACGACTGCTTCAAAAAAAGTAGATTCTATTAATGTCGATTAAGCCTTCGTTAATTTCTGACCCTACAACTCTTCGTTTTCTTAATTGATCAATAATGTTTGGCGTGGGTTTTCGTCAAACTAGTTTCCAACTTTTGTGGCGTGATGAGGTAAGGGACTTTCATCCAATTCTTATCAAACAAACCATAAACCACAACGTATGCAACAAATTTTACGAAACCAGAATGGCGAGAAAAACCGTGGCTATCTGAAGATAGCACTTGTATTTCTTGTTGGGCTATTGTCAGCTTCTGCTGTCTTGGCCCAGATCAATGTTTCCGGAAGAGTGACTTCCGGAGAGGACCAAAGTTCACTTCCAGGCGTGAACATTTTGGTAAAGGGATCTACCAATGGTACGATCTCTGATGTTAATGGTGATTACAAGCTCACTGTTAATTCTGCAAATGACATCCTTGTTTTTTCATTTGTAGGTTTTCTCTCGCAAGAGGTTACCATTGAAGGACGGTCCTCTGTCAATATTGTCCTTGCCTCCGATGCCAGGCAACTTTCAGAAGTTATTGTTACTGCGCTGGGCATTGAGAAAGACAAATCAAAAATAGGATATGCCGTTCAGGATGTAAAAGGTGAAGACCTTATAAAGGCACGCGATCCAAATCCAATTAACAACTTAGCTGGCAAAGTAGCAGGGTTAACCGTTGCTGCCTCGCCCGAATTGTTGGGTTCAACAGGATTGTACCTTCGGGGACGTAAACCTCTTTTTGTAGTGGATGGTGTACCTATTCAATCCGACACCTGGAATATTAGTGCCGATGATATTGAGACTTACACCGTTCTTAAAGGCCCGGCAGCTTCTGCATTGTATGGTTCACGCGGACAAAATGGCGCTATCCAAATTACAACGAAGAAAGGATCGCGCGATAAACGGGGATTTTCTGTTGATTTCAATTCGTCATTCATGGTAGAGAATGGCTTTCTGGCGATACCAAAAGTGCAAGATGAATATGGCCCTGGCGACCATGGAACTTACGCTTTTGCGGATGGTAGAGGCGCAGGCTTGAATGATTCGGATTATGATATTTGGGGCCCCCGTTTTGAGGGCCAATTAATCCCTCAATATGATGGCGTTGTTGATCCAACTAATACGTATACCACTACTTTTCCTAATGGTTCATCCTTTACAGGTAATGTTATTCCTGCACCATGGACCGCGAGAGGGAAAGATAACTTACAGCGCTTTATTCAAAATGGTATTATAAGTACAAATAACATTGCAGTTGCTGCAAGTGGTGCAAACTATGACTTACGTTTTTCTACTTCCTATAATTATCAGCAGGGTTTAGTGCCCAATTCGCAATTGAATTCAAATAATTTCAATATTTCTGCGGGCATTGATTTGTCTCCCAAGGTTAGGTTCGAGACAAACCTAAATTACAATAAGCAATACACCGACAATTTCCCAGATGCTCAATACGGTCCTAATAGTTTAATCTACAACATGGTGATCTGGGGTGGTGCCGATTGGGATGTAAACGACATGAAACAAATCTGGCAGCCAGGTAAAGAAGGCGTGCA
Organism: Bacteroidota bacterium; assembly: GCA_038043425.1. Lineage (GTDB taxonomy): Bacteria > Bacteroidota > Bacteroidia > Cytophagales > Cyclobacteriaceae > ELB16-189. Next base: position 106,593 of record JBBTBZ010000005.1, on the reverse strand, counting down.
ACAAATTTATGCTGATTATACCCGTTATAACAATCCCTGGTTTCAGGCGAACTATTGGACACGTGGTCATTATAAAACGGATACGTATGGATATATGTCATTGAAATGGGAGATAATTGAAGGTCTGAGTCTGATGGGACGCACGCAGATTAATTCGTATGATATTTTGAGAACTGAAAAGTTTCCTTATTCCGCAACTACGTACGGGCGTGAGCAGGCAAAAGGCGATTATCGCGAGGACCAACGGAACTTGTTTGAAAACAATACGGACTTCATGCTCTCCTACAACAAAGAACTTTCAACAGATTTTACATTAAGTGCTTCTGCCGGTGGTAATCTAAGATCGTTTATCTATCGCTCCAGTTATACCACAACGGACTATTTAAATGTTCCGGGCTGGTTTAGCTTCTCGAATACACTTAACCCTATCAAGGCTTACAATTTTGAAGCGCCAATGTCAGTGTTAAGTGCTTATGGTTATGCGGATCTTACCTATAAAACCTTCTTGACATTATCCCTCACCGGTAGAACAGACAAGCATTCAACCTTACCGGTTTCTAACAATCGTTACTTCTATCCATCTGCTTCTTTAGCGGTTGTTATCTCAGAAGTGGTAGAGTTGCCTGCTTTCTTTTCTTACTTGAAAGTCAGAGGATCGTATGCCAACGTTGGCTCTGCCTTAACCTCTTCAACAGTTGGGCCTACTCCATCTGTCTCGATTGCAGGTAACCCTCTTGGCTATGGCTCAACATATCAATCGCCTTATGATGGTCCAAGTTATGTGAATGCACCCGTTTACAACACATCTCTCTTGTATAACAACCAACCTGCTGCTTTTTATTCTAACACAATCACAAATCCCAATCTAAAACCAAGTTTTAGTTCAGCATGGGAAACAGGTTTAGATGTTAAGTTCTTACAAAACAAGATTGGACTTGATGTCACATATTTCCAGAGTTTAGATGGCCCAGGTATTTACAATCTTCCTATTTCAGAAACATCGGGGTATACTAATGCGCTTGTAAATGGTATTGAGACACAGCGCAAAGGATGGGAAGTGATGTTGAATGCAACACCTGTGTCTCCCAATAACGGCTTTAGATGGGACGTGAATGTAAACTGGTCAACATACAAAGAGTCCATTACTAAAATTTATGAAGACATAGTAAATCTTGATGCCTATCGACAGGTTGGTGAACGCCTGGATCAGTATTATGGAACAGGCCTGCTTCGCAAAACGGATGGGACATTGATTATTGGGTCAGATGGACGATCCATTCCACTGACTACAATTAATGGTAACGCGAGAAGATACTTGGGCAATTTAAATCCAGATTGGACATGGGGTATCAATAATAGAGTCAGTTACAAGAGTTTCAGTTTGAGCTTTCAGTTTGATGGCCGTGTAGGTGGTGTGATTGAAAATTATATCCAAAAACAAACATTCCGTGGTGGCCGCCATATTTCAACTATAGAGGGCACTTTTGGAGAAGCACGTGAACAGGACGTATTGGGTGTGAAATCGTATGTAGGGGAAGGAGTAAACATTACCTCGGGCACTCCTAAGCTTGACATTGAGGGAAATATCACCAACGAAAGTGAATTAACCTTCTCTGCGGCCAATACCAATAAAACCTTCCTGCAGGATTGGATAAGCCGCTACTATAATACAAACGAATCTAACATGATCAGCCGGTCTTTTGCAAAGCTGAGAGAGGTGATCATCACTTACAATCTTCCTAAAACACTTTTAGATAAAACATTTATCAATCGTGCCAGTGTTTCTCTGGTGGGAAGAAATCTCCTCTACTTTGCTGAAACAAAGGACTTGGATATTGAACAGTACGGTGGAGGTGAAGCTGGATCAGGCCTTCAAACACCTACCACCAGGAGATACGGTGTCAACTTAAACATCACTTTCTAAACACTATGAAAATGAAAAATATAAAATTTGTATTCGCTTTGCTCTTGTTTATACCGCTTCTAGAAGCATGCGAGGACTTTGCCGAGTTAGAAAAAAACCAGAATAAACCTAACCAGGTTCCCGCGGGTCTGGCACTGAATGGTGTACTTAATGATATGTATGAACGACCCTGGAGTTTAGAACACAGACAGAATCAATTCTGGGCTTGTAATTATAATTACTATGGTACCAATGAATACTGGTCCGCGGCAACGTTAAATTTTCAAACACTTAAAAATGTTGTGAAAATGGAAGAAGAGGCAATTCGTACAGGAGCAGGTGAAGTGAATCCGTATGCTGCTATTGGTAAGTTTGCCCGGGCCTTATTCTATGTTCGCATGAGTCAACGTGTTGGAGACTTGCCATTAGATGAGGCGCTTCTCGGACTTGAAAGCACAACCCCTCAATACGATACACAAAAGCAAATTTATGTTTCTGTACTCGATTGGTTGGAACAGGCAAATACGGAACTCGGTCAATTGATTGCAGCGAACGATAAAACCCTTCAGGGCGACATCTATTTCGGAAATGATCTTTTGAAATGGAGAAAAGTGGTGAATAGCTTTAAGCTTCGCGTTTTGCTTAGCCTAAGCAAAAAAGAGAATGATGCTGAGTTGAGTGTAAAATCAAAGTTTGCAGCAATACTCAACAACCCTGCTAACTACCCGTTGATGTCAGGCCTTTCAGATGATATGAAGTATGTCTACAATGGAACAACTAACCTGTATCCATTGAATCCTGGTAATCGCGGATTTGATAAAAACCGGTATAATATGGCGGAGACTTACATGAGTCTGCTCACTTCATTGAATGACCCCCGTGTATTTGTAGTAGCAAACCCGGCAGAGAAAAAAATTACCGATGGTGTTGCGCCAACTGATTTTGCCGCCTATGTAGGTGCAAGCTCTGGGGAAAGCTTGGATGACATGACTACTAAGGCGCAGAATGGAGAGTATTCTTACGCCAATCAAAAGCGATACTATTCCACTTTTATAGGGCCAGAACCTGGTGTTCAAATTGGTTACGTTGAGCAATCCTTTAACATTGCAGAAGGAATCAATAGGGGCTGGGCAACCGGAAATGCGGAAGACTTTTATGACAACGGAATTATAGCTTCCATGCAATTTTTTGGAATCAGCGATGGTGCTTTGATTACGATCACTGAACCTGACAATGACGCTGTGATCGGGTCTGTTATCGCAGATGTTACTGCCTATCTCACCCAGCCTTCTGTAAAGTATGCCGGAAATACTGTGGCGGGTCTTACCCAAATAGTTGAGCAGAAATACCTCGGCTTTTTCCAGCAATCCGGACAAGAAGCGTATTTTAATTACCGCAGAACTGGTATACCTGCCTTTCTATTCGGACCAGGTACGGGCAATAATGGTGTAATCCCAAAAAGATGGTTGTATCCTGTTGCCGAGAAAACAAATAACGGTGAGAGTTATTCATCAGCAATCAGCAGTCAGTTTGGTGCCGAGGGTGATAATCTGAATTCTGACTTATGGATTGAAAAGAATTAAAGATGTTCAGGGTAAAGTAAAAGGTAAAAACTCTTAGTTAGTGCCAATAGTTTAGTTTAGTGAGTTGATTCCGGGCCGTGTGGCCCGGAGTTTTTTATATTAAAAGAGCAAAGTCAATACTATAAAAATGAAAAAATCACTTCTTATATCTATTTTCTGTTTGTTGGCAGTTCAACTGATCGCCCAACAAAAACTCAAAACTGAAAACGTAGTACTCATAACGCTTGATGGAATGCGCTGGCAAGAAGTTTTTAATGGAGCCGAAAAGAGATTGATAGTGAAAAAAGAATTTGTCGATGACACCGCAAGTTTAAAAAAATTATTTTGGAATGAATCTGTTGAGAAAAGGCGTGAATTATTAATGCCCTTTTTTTTGGCAAGTGATTGGCAAGCAAGGCCAACTTTATGGAAACCGGACGTTGGGTAATAAAGTCAATACGACTAATACCATGTGGTTTTCATATCCCGGATATAACGAAATACTTACCGGATTTGCCGATGATGTGAATATCACAAGCAATGATAAATTCAATAACCCGAACAGAAATGTCCTGGAATTTATTCAATCACAAAAAGGGTTTCGAGGCAGGGTAGCAGCCTTTACATCGTGGGAAGCGTTTCCCTTTATTATTAATTCAGACCGCAACAAAATTGCTGTTAATTCTGGAGTAGTCCGTGCGAAAGGAAAATTGAGTGACCAGGAAAAATTATTAAATGATATTTCATTTCAACTCCCAAACGATGAAGGACAGACCCGGCTTGATGGGCTTACCTTTCAATATGCGTTTGAGCATCTGAAACTAAATCATCCTCACCTTCTTTTTATTTCCTTTGATGAGACTGATCATTATGCCCATGAAGGAGAATACGATCGGTATTTGAAGTCGGCCCGCTACACTGACGATATGATAAGGTCTATGTGGGAATGGATTCAGTCGGTACCTGACTATAAAGACAAGACTACGCTGGTGATCACGACCGATCATGGAAGGGGAAACAATAGGGATGAGGATTGGAAACATCATGGAAGTAAAATGCCAGAGGCAGATCAGATTTGGTTTGCTTTTTTGGGGCCCGATACGCCCGCTTTAGGAGAAGTAAAAGCAGAACAACAACTTTATCAAAATCAGGTAGCTAAACCGTTAGTACTTTTCTGGGAATACCATATGTCAACGAGCCAAAGCCCGGTGATGCAATAATAACTACTATTAATAAACCATAGAAACTGTAACTTTCAACTTCTAAAGCTACTGCGAAGCGACTTAAGAGTATCTTGGAAGAAAGCACTGCTGCGAAGGTCACGAAGAATAAACCTGTGACCATGACCCTTTGATGATTCAGAAGCAGTGGTGTTTGGCAACAAGCCTGACCGAGTTGATGGGACAATAGTAGGCCGGGTTTTTTCAAGTTCGAAAGAATAAGCATTAAATTTCCCCTCGCTTTCGCCAAATTGCCGGTAGCCTGAATCTTTCACTTAGCCGCTGCGAGAATTATCTACCATGAATAAAGACGACAACGAATCAAATTCTCCCACTTCCGAAGACGAGAAGCGATTAGCAGCACTTGGATACAAACAAGAACTCAATCGAACATGGTCTGGTTTTTCCAATTTTGCGATTTCATTTTCCATTATTTCCATTCTGACCGGGTGTTTTACAACCTTTGGTCAAGCCTGGAATAATGGCGGGCCGGTAGCGATTGCTTTTGGTTGGCCTCTGATATCGGCCTTGATTTTAATTATTGGTTTTTGCATGGCGGAGTTGGCATCTGCTTACCCTACATCAGGCGGAATCTATTGGTGGGCATCAATATTGGGCGGAGCGGAAGCAGGGTTTTTTACAGGTTGGTTAAATCTTATTGGCCTGTTGGCCGTCACAGCTTCTGTAGGCTATGGAGCCGCAACGTTTTTGAACATCACATTGGGTTCCTATTATCCAGATTATGCGTCAAGCTTTTTAAGAGGGGACTACATTAATCAGCAGTTCTTTTGGTTTGTACTAATCATGATACTAATTACTGTGCTGAATTCTTTCAGCAGCCGGATCATGGCAGTGTTAAATAACATCTCGGTGTGGTGGCATGTTTTTGGCGCTGCTTTTATAATTGGCATACTTATCATTGTGCCAACTGAGCACCAAAGCCTGAAATGGATATTTACCACTCAGATAAATAATTCTGGCTTTGCTGGCGGAACTACTTACTGGTTATATGTATTACCAATAGGTTTTTTACTAACCCAATACACGATCACAGGTTATGATGCTTCTGCGAACTTGTCGGAGGAAACAAAAGAAGCTCAAGTATCAGCTGCCAAAGGTATATGGCAATCCATTTTCTATTCAGCGATTGGTGGGTATATCCTATTATTGGCATTCTTGTATGCTGCTACAAAGCCGGAGATTGTTAGCTCATTTGATCCTGAAGTAAACCCTTTTGGTAGTGGTTCGGTGATTTCAATTTTGTACATCGCCTTAACTCCAATGATGTTCAAACTCGTGTTAGTGATCTCCACCGCTGGACAATTTTTTTGTGCATTGGCCTGCCTGACGTCATGCTCACGGATGATGTTTGCCTTTGCGCGTGATGGAGGGATCCCTGGGTATCAGTATTGGTCAAAGGTTAATACATATCATGTTCCTGAAAATGCAGTGTTAGCTTCAGCCATTATGGGCGTGATCATTACTCTGCCTGCACTTTGGAAGAGCCCGAGGGGGATACCTACTGCTTTCTACGCTGTCGTTTCCATTGGTGTAATTGGACTTTACGTGGCCTTTCTGATACCCATTTGGTTGCGATGGCAGGCGGGTAGTAAATTCATTCCTGGCCCATGGACATTGGGAAAAAAATATAAATGGATGAACCTCATTGCCATTGTTGAAATTCTGGTGATCTCAATTTATTTCATTTTGCCGTTTGAACCCTCAGCCGTACCTGGAAACGAAAACTTCAGCTGGCTTGCTGTTAACTATGCACCGATTCTTGTTGGAGCTTTGTTTTTTACACTTTGGGTTTGGTGGCATTTGTCTGCCAAAAAGCGATTCACCGGTCCCAAGTTTCATAACTGAGACAAAATCAATAATATTAAGACTCTCTGCTAATGATTGAGTATTCCATCAGTTTCTTCCTATCCATCTTTGGGTAACAGAGTCATAGGTGATGTCATGTATCTACAATTCCTGGATTCACATAGAAGTAAGCCAAATCCTAATGTTTAATTTTTCCTTGCTTCTTTTGATCAGAATCAATGGCCTTCTTCATATCTTCGGGATCATCGAGTTCGGGAGAATTCATAGCTGCTTCCCAATCAAAATTTTCATCGAGCGGACTCATAGCCTTTTTGGGATCAAAGATTCTTGCGTCAACAGGCAAGGCGTTGTAAGGTGTTTCGTTAGCATCGCCTGTGAAATAATCAGCAAGATCTGATGCTCCGGCATCATACTGATTCAGGTAGGGTATTCCTAACACATTCCAGAATGTTTTAAAAATACTTCCGAAACTGACGTGCTCATGACTCACAAAATTCCGTTTTGAATACGGAGAAATGACAAGGAGCAAACTGCGATGAGCGTCAATGTGATCGCGACCACCCTGCGCATCATCTTCCGTCACCACGATCATCATGTTTTTCCAATACGGAGTATGCGATAAAAATTCTACGACCCTTCCCAGGGCCAGGTCATTGTCGGCCATATAACTTTCATGGAAACCAAAGCCAGCATGAAGTCGTTCGCCAGCTCCGTGATCATTGAGAAGTTGAAGGGTGAGAACAGCCGGTAAGTCTTTCTGTTTGTCCAACCAATTTTCGGTCACCTCTTTTATAAATATGTCTGCACGGAATTGATCCGGTATAGCCATATTGAAAGTGGGGAACATGCGAGAGGTGCGTTCGTATAATGGACCTGGTAGCGGATAATTTACCAGATACCGAACACCACCATATTTAAATGTAGAGTCTGCAAAGCCCCCTGCATCAAACTCAACACCAAATCCAAAGTTGTAAAATTCCTTTCCATTCCGGTAAAGGTGATCCCAGATTGAACCGTGTTGATTATAGTCTTCCGGATAGATTGCTCCAGAAGCGCCCGTCATCGCGAATTTGCCTGGTGCTTTGGAATCAAAATTTTGGCTGCGTTGACCTCCGTATGAGGCAGGATGTTGCGTTTCGATCCATTCGTTAGGGTATGTGCTCGCCAACCATTTGTGGCCGTCAGCTGATACATCCGCATCAACATAAAAGTTGTCACCAATTGTGAATTGTTCTGCCAGGGCAAGATGATTCGGCATAACGGTAGCTCCTGTTATTTCTTGATCTCCTTCGTCATTTTTAAAAGAAACGTTTCTTCCATAACGGGCAATGGTTGAATCTCCAATTCCATTCTTTAGCTGTCCAAAAACCTCATCATACGTTCTGTTCTCCTTTGAAATGAAAACAATATATTTTATAGGTGTTGCTTTTTCACTTGTGTACAATGGAATTGGATTTTCTTTTCGTTTTTTGAAATCCGCTTTTTCAATTTTAAAGTTATTGCGCACCACTTTTTCGGTTAGACCCTTTAACTGATCATCAGTTGGAACATCGATAACCGATACCGTTCCTTTCATCAGGCTGCCGATGTAACTCCCTTCAGGGCCGGCCACAAAGTTGGTCCCGCCATTTGGTCCTGATCCATAACCTTTTGCGTTTGCGACAATTAGTTTTTTTCCATCAGGTGTAATCTTCAATTTGGAGGGGAACCACCCGACAGGTATATGGCCCATCACCTTTCGTGTTGTGATATTTACTACCGCCACGGCATTGATCCCTGATTCCGCTATAAATAGTCTTTTTTGATCCGGAGATATGGCGATGCCAAAGGGAATAATTCCTTTTTGTTTGCCAAGCCGGGGATCCAACGGAAGATCAATATTTTCAATAACCTTTTCTGTTTTAAAGTCAATCACGGATATATTATCATTGTTTCCATTGCTGACAAAAACAAATTCGTTCGTGGCCACTATCGAATTAGGACTTGATCCTCCAACAGCAGGAATACCATCGATCGCTTCCCCAACTAATACGCCTGTTTTTATTTTTGAAGAAACTTTTGGTACACCTGAGCTTATGTCAAAATTCCAAACGGAAAATGATTCCGGAGCATTAGGGTCTCCCAAGCCTTCAACTTCAAGTGAATCATTTTTAATTCCCTTCTTCATCTCTTCCGATCCGAAAGCAGAGGCTGGAAATTTCATGGCCGTTTCTTTTAATCGTTTGGGGTCAATTGATTTGGCATAGCTATATTCAAACATTCCAACATTTGCCACATAGAGATTTTTTTCATCCGGTGAGAGAGTAATGCCAAAGGGATAACGACCGGTTTTAGCATTGGCTATCACTTCCCTTTTCTTTATGTCGATGACCGCTATTCTGAAACCAATCTGATCTACTACAAATAGTTTACTGCCATCACTCGTCATCACCATATCACCGATATAGCCATCGCTATAATCTGAGTCGTCAAAAGAGGTATTGCAATTAATTTCTCCCATTTTCTTTCCTGTAGTAAGATCGAAAATGTAAATCTTATTTTGTTGCCCACCGGATACATAGACAATCTTGTTATCAGGAGAAATCGCCAGCCCCATAAATACGGCCGCCAAAAGTCCCTCGTCTGGTTTTACACCTTCCGGTATTTGCTTCACTATTGGTGTGGATTGATCAAAATCTGTGATGATAGAGATAGAGAATGGTCCGGTACCCGAATTTGAGGTGATGATTGTTTTTCCGTCAGGGCTTAGTATCATTCCAAAGGGATGCGGAGCGACCAGCACTTGTTTGCCTTCAGGTGTAATTAGCCGACCGTTTGGTAAAACGGTAGTGCCGTTCTTATTTATCTGTGTATACTGGCTACCAGCTGGTGCTGACGCAACCCACCGTATTTCACCAGTTTCTTTATTAGGGGAGCAGGAGATTGCAAGTGCTGCTGTTACGGTGAGTAGATGGAATGTTTTCATATTGGTAATATTAACAAACCTGAATCTACAGAGAATTAGTTTGTTGTTATCGTATAATTAACTTTTCAAGAGGTAATTTTTTAATTTAACTTTCAGCAAATGTGGACCAACTATCATACGCATACTAATTATTGTGACGGTAAAGCTTCTATTACCGAAGTGGTTGCCTCTGCCCTAACTCAAAACGTTGTCAGCCTTGGCTTTTCTTCACATGCCCCAATTCCGATCGATTGCAAATGGTGTATGAAGAGGTCGTCCCTGGAAAATTATCTGGATGAAATTGAGACCCAAAAGGCCATTAGTTCAAGCCCACAGATATATTCCAGTTTAGAAATTGATTACATCCCTGGTGTAATTTCACCAAAAGAGTTTGAATCAAGGCTTGACTATACCATTGGGTCAGTTCATTATGTAGATTTTTTTAAGGATGAGCGAGCGTGGGAAATTGATGGCACGCACGCTTTCTTTTTGGAAGGGTATACGACTATTTTTAAGAAAGACATTCGAGCCGTAGTCACTCGTTACTTTGAACTGACCAGGGAGATGGTAACGGATTTTTGTCCAACTATTGTTGGTCACATGGACAGGATTAAAATTCAGAACCAGGGCGAATCTTTTTTTAAGGAATCAGACCCATGGTATCAGGACCAGGTAAAACAAACTCTTGAGGCTATTTGGAAATCAGGTGCAATTGTAGAAGTGAACACCAAGGGATTGTATCAAAAGAAATTGTTGACCACCTATCCAAGCCCCTGGATACTTGAGCTTATTCTCAAGAGAGGCATTCCAATTACCTTAAGTTCGGATGCACACCATCCCGATAATTTGGTGAATCAATTTCCGGAAGTAGCCTCTTCCCTCCGATCAATTGGATTTGAAAAAATCAAGGTACTAGAGAAAGGCGATTGGATGGATGCCTCATTCGATCACATGGGAGTCCATCTATAATGTCTTTTTAAATTTGGATTCGATGTGGGATACCCCTATTTGCCTGAAAATAAGCAGTTTACATTTCCAATATTAAGTTTTTTCTGTGATGATTAACATTCGGGTAATAAGACTTAGTTTTGATTCCCAAATTTAACAAGACTATGAAAAACAAAATTTCCAGGAAAGAGATACAAGGAAAAATCAGCGATTCAGTTAGCACAGCCATAAGCCAATTGGAAGTCAAAGAACCTTCTAAGAAAGTAAAGAAGATCATTAAACGCTCGTCAAAGAAAATAGCGAGCAAAGTTTCACGCCAGTTAAAACATTCTGCCGTTAAAACAAAAAAAATAAAGGAAGCGAAGCCACCAAAACTTGACAAAAAAGAGAAACTCGAAGTAGTGGCATAAGTTTACCCACACTCTTGCGAAAATTCCTTCGTTTGAATTAAATTCGGATCTTATCTGCAAGTTTTATAATAAATCTTCCGCCAAACCTGAGGGTTAATTATGACCGCGACCAGGTACTCAATAAATCGAGTATTCAGGGGCCCGGGACATGCCCTAATATAAATCCAATTAAACCTTTGGATACTTGGGTTGTCTAATGAAGTATTAAAACCTGATTGCTATGAAAAAAACTGGAACACTTGCCACGTGGGCTTTTAGCGCGTTTTTATTTTTCTCCTGTAGCAATGCAGGCGAAACAACTTCTTTTTTGGAAGTACGTCTCACCGATGCTCCTGGAGATTACGAGGCTGTAAATATTGATATTGCAGATGTTCAGGTGAATTCCGGGGCCGATGAAGATGGCTGGAAATCTTTGGATGTCAACAAGGGAGTCTATGATCTGCTTAAACTCACCAACGGCCTTGACACGCTATTGGGAAAAATTGAACTACCTGCAGGCAGGGTATCACAAGTGCGCCTGATTTTAGGCGAGAATAATTCCTTAAGTATCGATGGGCAGGCCATTTCACTTTCAACCCCAAGTGGCCAGCAATCGGGACTTAAGCTTCAAGTGAATGCAGATTTGGTAGAGGGCATTACCTATAAACTTTTGTTAGATTTTGATGCGGCCCGTTCTGTGGTCAGGGCCGGGTCAAGTGGCAATTACAATCTTAAGCCGGTCATTCGCACGATTGTTGAAGCTGAGAGTGGAGCGATCAAAGGTATGGTGTCACCTGTTGAAGCATCACCCGCGGTTTATGCCATACAAAGTTCTGACACTTTGGGTACAGCTTTTGCTGATCAGACGACCGGTAAATTCCTGATAAATGGATTAAGTGCCGGAACTTATAAAATTACAATTGAGCCCAAGACCGGATTCCAGGCTACCATAAAGGATGCCGTTTCTGTAACGATCGGAAATGTTACCGATTTAGGAACTATCACTATTTTGCAATGAACAATGATGAAAAAGCGGCCTTTACTTTTTCCGGTATCACCTTCTCTTTTTGATCTCTTTGTTCTTTGTGCTCTTGCCCATCTTCATAGCGCGACTATCAAAGTCAAGCGTGTAGGCCGCTGTAAGTGAAAGCGTTTTCAAATTGGTTTTGAGCGTGTCCTCCCAGGAAAGAGTAGCATAACTACTGCCGCTATTTTTTTTACCCAGATAAGTTTGGCCAAGAGTAGCTCTCAACTCCAGTCTTACTTTTTGTTTCCTGTTTATTGGAGCATCTGCGCCAATGCCTACGTCTATTCCAAACAGCCATCGGTTGGGATTGGTCAGATAATTAGTATAAAGATCTCCATCGGGAGGAACATTGAATTTGATGGTATACTTTGTTTCCACAAATTTTCCTTTGCCGCTCACCCAGTATCCAATATTTGGTCCCAGATTGATAAACCACCTGGAAGGAATATTTTTTACAAGCCTTAGATCGAAAGATCTCCGAAGCGCCATTGACATTTCAACAAATTGAAATGTTTGGTCATTCACGAAATCTCCATTACTAAGCTTGACCCTTCTACCCTTAACTGAGTACCCAGCTTCAGCAAGATAGGAGTAATCGTTTTTTAGCGGAAAGTTTATGAAGAAGGCGCCACCAAATCCTAACTTCGGTTCGGCTGTAAACTGGTCCCGTTGGTCCTTGTCGGGATATACACCGAGGGTCACAGATGGACCCGCTTTAATTCCGATAGAATATCTTTGACCCAAAGGTGCGGACTTTTTCTCTTGAGCCGAAAGCAATGTGATTTTAAGAAGTGAAATAGTTATGAATAGTATGGCAATTAGTCGCATCATAGTTCAAAGTTAGCGATCATTTGGTTTAAAAGGCGCCAAAATTTACATATGGTTTTGTAAAACCAATTATTCATTGGTAATTTGGAAAGGAATAATTGTGCGATAATTGAAAAATCAAAAAAAAGCAGGTCTTGCTGTACTTTTATTGGCCATTTGTGGATTGTCCTCATCTGCTCAAGACACCTACAATTTCACGCAATTTTATTTTAATCCAGCACTTCTCAACTCCTCAATGACGGGGAGTGATGGAAGGCTTGCGATGTATGCATCTTTTCGGAAACAATGGGCAGGAATAGAAGGTGCACCTACTATCGGCAACTTTAGCATTCAAACTGCTTTGCCCAATAAATTGAATCTTGGGCTCAATGCAAGCAATGATAAAAATGGTTTGTTATCTACCTCTGGCGTTTTATTTACAGGTGGCTATTCATTACCTGTGGCTGGAGGCAACTTTTTTCGTTTTGGTATTTCCGTTGGTGCGGCATGGAATAAGATCGACCTTAATGCCTTGAAGTTCAGCACAGCAGGTGATCCGGTTCAGGCCAGTTTACTGTCTAGCAATTTCCAGGTGATGGGTAATGTTGGTTTTTCCTTTCATTCGCCTACTTTTCATGCAGGCCTTTCCGTCCCTAATATTTTTGAACCAGCGTATCTCTCTTCTGAATCTTTCTCAGTTTCAAAACTCAATCCATTTGGAACGATTATCGCACACGCCAGCAATCGATTTTATTTTGCAGACAATAAAAACATTTTTGAACCCTACTTAGTTTATCGCTACAATCAAAACAGTCCTTCGCAGATTGAAGTAGCTGGCGTAGTGCATCTTCAAAACCTGGTTTGGCTTGGGGGATCCTATAAACAGAATTTTGGGATTTCCGCCCTGGCTGGATTTAAACTGAAAGGTCAAACGGCCATTGGCTATTCCTACTCTTTGAAGAATACAGGGACCAATCAGTTGAGTGCTCCAAGTCATGAAATTCATATCGGGCTCCTTCTTGGAAAGCATGATAAGAAAATTCCAGTGTATTCTTTTGTTGATACGGAGAAGGAAAAGATACATCATAAGACCCCTCAACAGATCGCAGCAGAAAAGAAAAAACATGAAGCCGACCTCGCCAAAAAGAAGGAAGAGGAAGCCAGGAAGCAGGAGGCAGCAAAGGCAAAGCAAGCAGAGGAGGCAAAGGAACTGGCCAAAGTCACAACAACTAAAACGGATTCCTCTGCGATCAAACCAATCCCCACTGGCGGTACGCGGTTAAAAGATTCTGAAATACATATAGCAAATGTAAACGTGGATTCTATTCATTTGGCAGAGCAAGCCCATTTGAAACGCCTGGAGGATCATGCAGCGAATCCATTGGAAGAACATAATGAAGAAGGCCATCCCAATGCCGAAAGGCATGAATTTGTAAAACAAGGAGGACACCATGCAGAACTTGGAATAGGTGATTATGTGATTGCGGGCGTTTTTAAAATGGAGGGGAATGCAAAGAAATATAGTGATGGACTACTTGAGCTTGGATTTAAGGAATCCGACTATGGCTACCTCACCGAAAAAAATCTTTGGTATGTTCACATTGCGCAGTCTAACGACCTTGAGATCATTAGACAACATAGGGACAAATTCAGAAAAATGAAAATGTTCAGGGAAGCCTGGTTGCTTTCTGTTCATAAATAAGGAAAGATGAGAATTATAGTTTTTCTTGCTCTGTCACTATTTGTTTGCCAACTCGTTGTTGGTCAGGTCCCCATTATCAATAACGTCACTCCGTTAACAACTTACCCGCAAAATACGGTATTGATAACGGGGTCGGGCTTTAACAACAATGTATCGCAATTGCAGGTATGGTTCGATCAGGTGAAAGGGACCATTACGGCCTCTTCAGAATTTTCAATCGAAGTGGCCGTACCACCTCAAGCCCGTATATCTAACATAGAAGTAATTAATCTATCCAGTGGGTTCTCGGCCAGGACCCTGGAGAAATTTGTTCTGTACTATAGTGGAAATACTTTTAATGAAGCTTCTTTCCTTGCACCAACAGCCAATGTGACAACTTTTTCTTCTGGATCAGCGGAAGAATCATTTGATGTCTGCTCTTGTGATTTGAATGGTGATGATATGCCTGATTTAGTAAGTACAAAAAGTGGCAATACCTCTGCCTCTATGATGGTGCTGAAAAACACAAGCACTCCCGGTAATCTGGCATTTACAAGTCAGGCATCGGTAATCGTTGGAGCTCCTACTTTTAATATAGTTTGTGGCGATTTAAATGGAGACGGGAAACCTGAACTCATTGCCTCCCGTGCTGTCGCCTCGCGAAATCAAATTTTCATATTTAAGAATACCAGTAGCGCAGGCACTATTTCTTTTGCCTCGCCAACTATCATATCTCTGGATGCAGGGGATAACGCCATTAAGCCCGTAATTCGGGATTTAAATTTGGATGGCAAACCGGACCTTGTAGTTTCAAATTCTGCGACTAGCGCAGTGAATACTGTCTATGTATTTGGTAACACAAGTTCCGGGGGCAACATCACTTTCGCTGCTGCTACCAGAATATTAATAACAGGGGCAGCCACCACCTACGGAATAGATGCCCAGGATTTGGATGGTGATCAAAAACCTGAAATCATACTCAACCAATTTACAAGCAATGATATTTTCATTGTAAAAAATACCAGCTCAGTTGGAGAATTGGCATTCTCTTCCACCATTCAAAAGATCACTCTCACCGGAACACTAAATCAGTTGACAACAGCGGACTTTAATGAAGATGGCAAGTTGGACATTGCTGTGACCAGTACATTTGACGACTTTTTATATGTTCTTCTCAATCAGAGTTCAGGAAGTTCAATTTCATTTGGAACGCCCACACAATTAATAACCGGTGATTCTCCATGGGGGATTGATGTATCGGATATAGACGGGGACCAGGACGTTGACATCATTGTTGGAAACAGAGGCGCAGAGACTACCATTTCTGTTTTTAAGAATGACGGTGCACCAAATCCATCATTTTCAAAAGTAAGTATTACGTCAGGAAAGAAGTCAAGAAATCTAAGGGTAGGGGATTTTGATGGAGATGGTAAGCCAGATATTGCGTTTACAACAGACACCGGTAACTCGGTTGATATACTGAGAAACATGAATTGTTTTATGCCATTGATTACCAACCCCCCGGCAACTATCTGCGCAGGACAGACGATCAGCCTGGAGTCTATTGCGAATGCGGGGGCAACGTTTGATTGGATAAAAGACGGGACATCAGCTAAAAATGGAAATGAGTCCTTTTTGGATATCACCACACCCGGCAATTACTCCGTTACGGCAACGAGCGAAGCATCTTCTTGTATAATATCTTCAACCTCAATAGCGGTAGCACTTGGCACTGGCTCTTTACCCCCTGATCCCGTACTTGGTGCCAACACACCTTTGTGTAGTGGCCAGACACTAAATTTAAGTGTGCCATCCGTTAGCGGGGCCACGTATCAATGGACGGGTCCTAATAGCTTTACTTCAACGCTTCAGAATCCAAGCAGGCCATCTGTAACCAAT
Organism: Bacteroidota bacterium; assembly: GCA_038043425.1. GTDB lineage: Bacteria > Bacteroidota > Bacteroidia > Cytophagales > Cyclobacteriaceae > ELB16-189. The sequence continues at coordinate 90,386 of JBBTBZ010000005.1, read as the reverse complement.
GAAGATGCGGGGTTTTACACCCTGAAATTATCCGATGGCACTTGCACAGTAGAGTCAGCCATAAGGGTAGACGTTGCCAATCTTGAAAATTTCTCTGTTTCCAGTTCAGTGGCTGCCAATTCGGTTTGTCAGGGGTCAGGTTTAAATTTATTAGTCAACACGGCTTCCGGGCATACTTATCAATGGATTAAAGATGGTGTTGATATGAACGGAGAAACGTCAAGCACTCTGATAGTAAATCAGGAAGGGGTTTATCAGGTGCGGGTCACCAATACTTCTCTAAGCTGCTTTGTAGAAACAGATACAACAACTGTCAGAGTATTTACCATGCCTGTATCAGACTTTATACCGAGCACAAATTCAACATGCATGGGGCAGGAAGTAACATTCAATAACGAATCAACTTTTGACAGTCGGGCAACAGTTGCGTACGCATGGGATTTTGGAGATGGTACTAATTCTACTCTTGAAGAACCGTCTAAAATATATACCACAGCTGCTACACAAAATGTTCAGTTAACTATCAGTTATACAGGTGTAACCGGATGCAGTAATGCTTCGACAAAAAGCATTGAAGTGGCCGCTGCGCAAATACCCGTCATAAATGCGACCCTAAATCCCATTTGCGTAGGTGAAGCATCTGTCCTGTCTGTGACAGGGACCTTTACCACCTACACCTGGACGGGGCCGGTAACAGGATCATCTGCAACATTGAACATTGATCAGCCGGGCACCTATGTGGTTAACACGCAGGAGGCGAGTGGCTGCTCTGCTACCGCTGAGATTATTATCGATACAAAACCTTTGGTGGAACTTTCGGTGATTGCAGATGATTTGCCTGTCGCCTCCGGAGAAGACCTCATTGTCTTTGCAGGTATTGCTGTTCAAATGGTAGCCACTGGTGCAGATAGCTATAGTTGGGCTCCGCCTGATGGCTTTGATAATCCTTCCATCTCCAACCCTTTACTAACTCCCTTAGTGGAAACCACCTACATGGTTACAGGTTCAACGACAGACTTTTGCGATGGGGTGTTTTCTTTCAATATCAAATTTGATCCCGCGGGCAATTCCTTTCTCCCACCCAATGCATTCTCTCCCAATGGCGATGCCACCAATGATTTGTGGACAATACCAGCAGTTCAAAGCTTTTCTGACTGCACAATATCCATCTTTAACAAGCAAGGAAGTAAGGTCTTTGAACAAAAAGGATATTCCAATAACTGGGATGGCACTTATGAGGGAAAGGAATTACCGGAGGGGACCTATTATTATGTATTAACTTGCCCCGATAAGCAGCCTGAAACAGGGCATGTGCTGTTAGCCAGGTAAGTTATTGTGCTGATTTGATGTAATTTTGGGGTGTTACAGTTTCTCACCCAGGGATATTAAAGTTGATGGATAGATTTAAAATATGTTCGTTTTTAAACTCTTCAGGGCCTTTTTCATAATTGGCTTTGTCTTTATAAGTTTTGGTTCAAATGCGCAAGCCACGTCTGAAGTTTGCAATGATGGTATCGACAATGATGCCGATGGCCTAATCGATTGCAACGACTCCGATTGTACATTTGCAGCCAATATTGAAAAAGGCTGCAATTGCTACGATAATGCAGATAATGATGGAGATGGATTCATTGATACTGCGGATGCTAATTGCGCTGCATATTATGGACTAACCTACCAGGGCGCGTCATCTAATTGTAGCATTACTCCCCCGAGCTCAGCCACTCCATTTGTAGGATTAGGCGCCCCAATCGTTTCCGGGCAAAATACTGCGGATACTCAATCCAAAGTGGCCGTTGGCGATGTGGATGGAGATGGTATACCTGATGCGATAATTACCTCCAAGTGGAATGCTGAGATCCGGGTGGTTGCAACACGTGCACACACGGTGTCAGGCACTTCATATGCACCTGGTGATATAAAATCCGATATCAAGCTAACAGGCCAGGGTGCAGCACCTTTCGATGGAACAGGTGGATGTAAACCAAAAAATCTTTTGTTTGAACATGAGATTTTATTTGCCGATATCGATAAAGACAAGATTGCAGAAATATTTGCGGTAGTAAGTAACCGTGCTGGAAACCCAGACTCGCCACCAAATTGTTTTTTCCTGGTAGCCTACAAATACGCCAAGGCTGATTTGGTTTTAATGGCTGGCTACCCGGTACAAATTGGGCCGGATCGCCCTGGTATTCCGGGCCTTGCTGATATGGATGGTGATGGCAAGGCAGAACTGTATTTGCGGGATCGGATTTTTGCTGCCGAGACGGGAAAACTGTTGGCCAGCGAAGGCGCAAACGCCATGACTAACACTGCTTTGTGGGATGTTAGCGTCTCATCCGCTCCGGCAGCTATAAATATTATGAATGATAATAAATTGGAGTTGATTGTGGGCACAAAAATTTATGGCATTCCAACCCTAACTAACAGAAGTCCTGCATCGCCAACTGCCCTTACCCTGTTGAGTGATATGAATACCAGCCTGGCACCTGCCAACCAGGGTTTTGTCAAATTGATGAACGACCCGGTAGAATATGGCATTGATACACACAGCAGCAATAGTGTTGCAGATTTTGATGGTGACGGGTTCATAGATATTTTTATGGCGGGAGCTGTTGGGTCTGCCACCGGTCGATCAGCTATCTTTTATTGGAATGTTCAGAAGAATACGGTCTTTACGGTCCTTACCCCAAGCAGTGCTGACTTGGGTTTTGGAGTAGCCCATCCTGATTATAGTGCGTATTTAAGCGGATGGATTTGGGGACCTGGCAGGATCAATTTAGGCGACCCAACAGGTGATGGTAAACTGGATCTCACTTTCATGGCCGGTAACCAGTTGTTCTGTTTAACAGGCGATGGGGCAGGAACAGGGTTGCAAACAGCCTGGACCCAAAACCAAATTAATGTTGCTGGATCTATACCCCTTGGTTTTCGTACAATTAACGACTCACGCTCAGGGGTTTTGACCTGTACCATTTATGATTTCGACAATGATGGTAAGCCGGAATTGGTATATCGCGACTCGGAAGAGTTGGTGGTAGTGGATGGCTTGACCGGTGTTAACAAACTATGGTCTGTCGTGTGCCAGTCGCACACGTATACTGAAGGTCCTGTGATTGCCGATGTCAACGGTGATGGAGGAACTGATATCTGCGTAACCTGTTACAGAAATAATTCTTTTGACATCAACCAGGGCATTCAGCAACAAGCACTAGGTGAAATCAGGTTGTTCTTTTCAAGCACCAACGCATGGCTGCCTACACGAAAAGTTTGGAATCAGCCGGGTTATTTTGTGGTGAATATCAATGACAACCTGACCCTTCCTTTTCCTCAACTCGACCAAAATTTAATATTTGGACAAACACCTTGCTTCCCTGGACAGACCGGCCCAGTTCGTCCGTTGAATGTATACCTTAATCAGGTACCGAATCTAGGAGCGAATGGGTGTCCGATTTTTCCAGCACCTGACCTGGCGTTTTATGGAGATGATCCTGCCCAGCCGGGAGTGGATACGAACGGTGATGGCGTTGTTAACCCGACCGTATCTATTACGCCTCCTATCTGCGGAAACCTTGACATAAAGGCCAAGTTCAATATCAAGAACAGTGGGGATTTGCCCATATCCGACAATGTGCCTGTAAGCTTTTTTGATGCGGATCCACAACTTAATCCAGCTACCGCCAACAGGTTATTCAATACAACTTTACCGATCAATAACCTTGGAGTAGATCAAACCTATACCTCTCCGGAGTTTTCATTTAACGGCCCTGGCACCATCTTCACTTTATATGTGGTTTTATACGATGATGGCGCTACATTGCCAATAGTACTGACAGGACCAAGTACCAAAGAATGTTCTATCAGCAATAACCTCTATTCCATTCTGATCACTCCTGATCCATTTACAGTCACGGTTGAAACAGTCAATGATAATTTCAAGTGTCTCGCCTCTGCGCCCGACAATGGTCAGTTGCGATCTCGGATTTTTAAGGGCGGTGTGGAAGTTTTGGATTATAGCCCTTATACTTTTCAATGGTACACCGGCACTACTACCGCATCGCCCATTGCCGGAGCCACCAATTATAACCTTACCGGTCTGGATGCCGGAACTTACTCAGTAGTGGTCACCAACACTGCGAAGGGTTGTCAGAGTGGTATTATTTCGGGTTCATTGATTAGGACGGTAATTGATCCGGACGTATCAATTTCAGTAATCTCCAACCAAACCTCCTGTACACCACCTAATGGACAACTCCAGGCCTCAGTAGTAGGAGGCAATACAGGCTACACATTTGAATGGTACGATGTTGGTTTGACTCCTTTGGGGATTACCGGACCCACGGCCAATAATTTAATGCAGGGAACCTATGTTGTCTTAGTTTCCAAAGGTGGTTGTACCAAAACTTCACCTGCTCAAACAGTAACGGGCCCTCCATATCCGGATGCCCTTGCTCAGGTCCTTCAAGATGTGGTAGACTGTAGTAATCCCAACAGCGGTTCAATTAACGCAGATGCTTCCATTGGAGGAGTAGTGCAAAATCCGGCCAACTATACCTTCGATTGGTATTATTATAATCTGGGAACTGGAGTCCGGGGAAGTATTTTGCCACCAGCGAATGGTACGGGCCAGACCAGAACAGCTTTGGCCGTGGGTAGTTATCAGGCCCTGGTTAAGGACAACACTACTGGATGTATTTCCAATTCGCTTCCCATAACGGTGACGTCTACCACGGTATTCCCAACACCGCAGATCACGCAGATAGCGCCTCAAACTTCGTGTGATACAAGCAATCCGAATGGAATTTTACAGGGAGAGGCTTTAATTGGAGGCGTGTTGCAAGATCCAGCAAGCTTCACCTTCGAGTGGTTCAAAGGACAAAATACCTTGCCAGCTAACCTGGTCAGTACTGTTTCCGGGACCAACGGGCAAGTAGTCAATAAAGTCGAAGGTGGAGGAATACCGTACACTTTGAAAGTAACAACATCACTTAACTGCTCAGCCTTCATCGACTTTACGATTGCTGAAGATGTGAATGTGCCGGTGGTGACGTTAACTCCATCTCCAAATTCAATATGTGATCCAGCGAAAGCAAGTGGTGGCGCCTTTAATGGATCAGTAGCAGCATCTGTAACTTTTGATGGAGTGGCAGTTGCTGATTTTACCAACTATACATTTGACTGGAGGCAGGGAAGTCTTATGACAGATCCTGTTTTACCCGGAGCTACCGGGGCAACTGTTACTCAATTGAATGGAGGAAATTATACACTGCGTGTAACGCGTACTGACTTGACATGCCTTTCAACGGCTGTTACAGCTACTGTCACTAATACACCTACTACTCCCGCCATTACCATTACCTCAACCTCGTCAACTAACTGTGCCGGAGGGACCCCCAACGGAAGCGCAACGACTGTAGTCACCAATGGAGGGGTTGGGGAAACTTTTTCATTTCAATGGTTTGCCGGTGATGACGTTAACGATCCTGTTGTGCCCATCGCCAATGGTGGTAATACGGCTGCCATTACCAGTATTCAGGGTGGATTAATTTATACTGTTTTAGTAACTAATAATATCACCGGATGTCCGTATAGCGAGCCAAAATTGGTTGTGGATGACAGTGCTGTTCCAATAGTTTCTTGGACCAGTACTCCCAATGGGATTTGCGATCCTGCTCTAACCATTCCCTCTACACAATATTCAGGTACGGTGACTGCGTCAGCTACCTATAAAGGAGTTGCGGTAGTAGATTTCACGGGATATACTTTTGAGTGGCACAATGGACCTTTGATCACAGATGCAATAAATATTTCTTCAATCACAAAAGATTTGATCAATATTAATGGAGGATTCTACACATTTACTGCCACGATCACATCCCTGAACTGCAAATCGACGCAAACGACAGGTGTTGTCAATAATGTTCAGGACCTGCCAGACATTATTCCGAATTCTATCGCATCAACCAACTGTATTGCAGGCAAAGAAAACGGATTAGCTGAAGTTGTTTCTGTGGACACAAAATTAGTAGTGACGACTACCGACTATCGCTATCAATGGTACACAGGAACCGATACAACTTTGGTAGGGGCTAAGCTCAGTGGTATGACAAACGCTCAATTGCCGAATGTACAAGGAGGAATTGACCCTATTGGAACCTTTACCGTTTTAGTAATCAATAAAACAAATGGATGTAAATTTTCTCAACCCATTCAGGTATCTGATGCCAAAGTCAAACCTACTCTTGGCTTAATCGTAACGGATAATGGTATATGTGATCCTGTTGTAGCTGGCGTCTCCTATTCGGGTCAATTGGCAGGGGTTCCTGCTTATGCCGGGGCCTATGCCGGACCAATTACATATGAGTATGAATGGTTTGATGGAGATTACACGGGTGGGCCATTTATTCTGCCTGCTCATATTCCCAACCCAATAACGACTCCATTAACAAATCTTCAAGCGGGGTTTTATACATCACGGGTTACAATTGATGAGATTGGTTGTAGTTCAGATTATGAATCAGTGGAAGTTAAAGATGTGGCTGACAGGCCAGAGTTATTGGGATCGGCCACAGCCTCGACCAATTGTATTGCCGGACTTGAGAATGGCACAGCATCCTTGACACAGTTAGAGTCGTTGCCAGTAGTGGTAAACCCACCGAATGCGAGCTACATTTTTCAGTGGTACATGGGAGCTGACACGACAGCGGTTGGAGCGAAGCTAGCTGGCAAGACAGCCTTTACCTTAACAGGAGTACAGGGAGGCCCGGGCCCGTTAACGGCTGCCATTAGTCCATTGATTGTCAATGGTGAATATACTGCGTTAGTATTTAACACGACCAATGGCTGTCGCAATGAGCTGACCCTGCAGGTAGCCGATGCCCAGGTGAAGCCAACGCTGGTGTTGGTGCCCACGGCCAATGGCATATGCGATCCGGTAATTGCAGGCGTAGCGTTCTCTGGTGAGATACAGGGCAATCCAGGTTATGCCGGTACCTATGCTGGACCGACTACTTATACACATGAGTGGTATGATGGCGAGTATACCGGGGGAGTATTTGGACTTCCTGCCCATGTCCCCAACCCGATAACCAGTCTGTTGACAGGATTGGATGGTGCACAATTTTATACATCACGGGTAACGATAGATGAGATTGGTTGTTTTTCAGATTATGAATCAATTGAAGTAGACAATGCATTTAACACCCCAGAGTTATTAGGATCGGCCACAGCCTCTACCAATTGTATTGCCGGACTTGAGAATGGCACGGCAACCTTGACACAGTTAGAGTTGTTGCCAGGGGTAGTTAACCCTCCTGACCCGAACTACATTTTTCAGTGGTATATGGGAGCGGACACGACAGCAATAGGTTCGAAACTGGCTGGCAAGACTGCCTTCACCTTAACAGGAGTACAAGGAGGCCCTGGCCCGTTAACAGCTGCTATCAGTCCCTTAATTGTCAATGGTGAATATACTGCGCTAGTATTCAACACAACCAACGGCTGTCGCAATGAGTTGACCCTGCAGATATCCGATGCCCAGGTGAAGCCAACGCTGGTGTTGGTGCCCACGGCCAATGGCATTTGCAATCCGGTAATTGCAGGCGTAGCATTCTCCGGTGAGATACAGGGCAATCCAGGTTATGCCGGGACGTACGCTGGACCGACTACGTTTACACATGAGTGGTATGATGGTGAATATTCTGGAGGAGTATTTGGACTTCCTGCCCATGTTCCCAACCCGATAACCAGTCTATTGACGGGATTGGATGGCGCACAGTTTTATACATCGAGGGTGACGATAGATGAGATTGGCTGTAGTTCAGATTATGAATCAATTGAAGTAGACAATGCATTTAACACGCCAGAGTTATTAGGATCGGCTACAGCCTCTACCAACTGTATAGCAGGAAAAGAGAATGGTACGGCATCCCTGACACAGTTAGAATTGTTGCCAGGGGTAGTTAATCCACCAGACCCGAACTACATTTTTCAGTGGTATATGGGAGCGGACACGACAGCAATAGGTTCGAAACTGGCTGGCGAGACTGCCTTCACCTTAACAGGAATACAAGGCGGCCCCAGTCCTTTAACAGCCGCCATCAGTCCATTGATTTTGAATGGAGAGTACACGGTGTTGGTGTTTAACACGACCAATGGCTGTCGCAATGAGTTAACCCTGCAGGTAGCCGATGCCCAGGTGAGGCCAACGGTTACGTTAGCAACCACACCAAATACTGTCTGTGATGCAATTATCGTAGGTGATTTTGATGGCACCGTAACGGCAACACCTGCATACACTACTCCGGTAGGTGGAACACCTTTGGCTGGCCCCCCCGTATGGGAACTTGACTGGTCGGCAGGGCAAGGGCCTGATGGATCGTTGGCTATAATTAATGTTACGGCAAAAGGATCCGGCTATACTGTTGCACCAGTCGTAATTGCCGGTGACGGAGTTGGCGCGACAGCGACCGCTATCATTAGTTCTACTGGCGAGATTACAGGAATTGATATCACCAACCCAGGGACTGGATATACTTTAGCTCTTACTACAGTAACCATTGGTGGTGATGGAGCAGGGGCCACAGCTACTGCAGAGATTTATCCAAGTGGGCCATTGAATTCAGCGAGCCTCATAATCGATAAATTAAAAAGTAGTTTCTATTCAGTTACAGTTACCTTAACAGAAATAGGTTGTACTTCTGATCTGGAATCTGCTGAAGTAGTAAATGATCTCTGGAATCCGGTTATAGATATTGTTACCACCCTACAGACTTCCTGTGTTCTACTTGCACCAAATGGAGTTTTGGCCGCAACCGTAAATGAAGTTACTCTTCCGGTTTCACAAGGTGGGCCAGGGGCCCCACTCCAAAATGCCGCTGCCGACTATACCATTACCTGGTACAAAGACTGGAACATTGATCCTTTAGACCCTTCAGGAAATCCACTGGTAGCTCCTGGTGTAATTGTTGGACAGGGGGGAAATCCTAATGGAACTATTAGTGATTTAGCGGGTAACAAATTTTATGCAGTGTATGCCACCAGGTTAGCCTCCGGTTGTGTGTCAACACAAAAGTCTTTCCTTGGCGAGGATATAAAAATTCCGGTTGTAACCTTAGGAGGGATAACTGATTTTAGCCAATGCCTCCCACCGAATGGATCTATGACTGCCACAGTGGATATTGCACCTTCATTGCCCACAGAGACCTATACTTTCTATTGGTTAAGAGAGCAACCTAACGATGTAACAACCCTGTCAGCTGATGTGATTACGTCTGTTCCAACAGATACTTACCCGAACCGATTGGTTATTGGGGGGATAGGTTCAAATACGGATACGTTCTCAGGGTTAATATTTGGTGACTATACAATTGTTGTGGTGGACAATTACACCCAATGCGTTTCACAACCAGTTACTGAAAATATAGTTGATAATTCATCCTCAGCAATAACAATCATCGGCACAGTAATTCCTGCTACCTGTAGTGCAAATACCGGTGAGATAACCATGACAGCTTTAAGACTGGATTTAGTTCCAACTGTTTTCACATTTGAGCTTTATAAAGGAGGCCCAACTAATGCGGACCTACCAATAACTTTTTTTGGTGCACCACCAAATCCTCCAAGTTTTGATCCGGTTCTTCAAGCAGAAGATTCAGGCTACCCTCAAATTGTTTCACCGGCAACTAGTCTGCCATCCTATTTATTTACAGTGGTTGCAACAGATGGATTTGGCTGTAAAAACTATAAAACATACTTTTTACCTTTTCAGGATGCTCACCAGATTGATGTGGATGTTGTGAATTCAAGCATGTGTCCTTCTCCTTTTGATCCTGCTAACATACTTGTCGGAAATGGTTCTTTGTCGGTTCAGGTGTCGGTGGCGCCACCTTCGGCCCCTGGAGCAAATCAAACCCAGTTTGATTATGTATTTTACACCGGAGGCGTGCCCGATCCAGTGGCCGAACTTCCGGATGGCCAAATATTATCGGTACCGAGTGTAAACCCTTATGTGTATCCAGCTTCCGGGGTCGATTGTGTAGCATTTCCAGCAGACCCTGCTTGTACGAGTCGTGTAAATACTACCACTGATTTGGTTCCTGGAATATATACCTTAAGTGTAATCGAAAAAATTTCAGGTCAATTTTGTCCGGTTTATGAAACGATTGAAATCAAGCAAGCTGTATTGCCTCCATTATTAGATCTGGTTGGAATATTAAAAGCAAATGATGCCTGCGATGTTGTCGCTTCTGCCAATGGAGAAGCAACTGTTGAAATTCAATTAAATGCTGCAGACGAGAGCGCAACATTTGGAGCCGTAACTTTTGATTTGACGGTTTTAGATGATGCGTTGGTGGTGGACCAATCATTTGCCGGAGTTGCGGGGGGTATTCAACCAGCCATTACTAGCCTCCAACCATCCCGGATTGTAGATCCTTACACCATCCGGGTTGAAACAAAGATTGCAGGTGTTTTAAATGGCTGTGTTTCTGAAAAGCAAGTTGCTATTCCGGATCAGCCGACAACAGCGGAATTGTTATCCGGAGATGTTTTCATTTTTGATGCGGAGTATTGCACTGTAGTCTTGGAACAAACAGCAAGTGCAAGGGTGAGTAATGTGAGGTTGAGTAATGGTAATCCTGAAGATATTACCGACTATGAATTTAAGTGGTTTACAGATCTTGCCTTAACCAGTGTTGTTCATACTGCTAATGGAGATCTTGCCCTTAATACCGGTGGCGATGAGTTTTCTAACATTGTTCCTCCGATTGCAGCGGGTACTGTTACAGTGGGATCGTATTGGGTTAAAGCAGAGAAAAAATTTGATAATAGCGGGACTGGAGGAATTGGTTGTTTCAGTGCACCTTTCCAGGTTGATATTGGTGATAAAGCGGTAGTCCCAACTGCCACGCTTACACCCACAGGGAATACATCGTGCGATGCCGTAACTTTTGAGGGGCAGGTTATGTTGGAGGCAGCAACAACTTCTCTGGGATTACCAGCACCGTATACCAATCCAGGCGTTGGGTCGATGTATACTTATGTTGGTACTGGAGGCACAGGAGCACCGCCTCTTAATGGAAATGGTGATGGTGATGGAGTTGGTGTTGATGATAACTTCATCGGTCGGCAGGATGGAACCTATCAGGTTAGGATTACCAATGATAATACGGGTTGCTTTGTAGATAAAATTACCACTATTGAAAAAATTAGTCCTCCCATTTTCACACTGACAACAAATTCAACTAATCAGGATTTGTGTTTTCCTTCTGGCAGTATTCAGGTGACCGACACATTTGTTAATGGAGTTTCTGAAGGCGGCACAGGAAACTTTGTGTTCCGGTGGTATGATACTTCTCCTGGTGTTACACCTGATCCGCTGGTAGATGGAAATCCCCTGGAAGATAGCGGGCCGGCTGTAATAGGAGCAGATTTGTTAAACAATGCCAATTATGCCACTATAGGATTCGGGGACTTTTATCTGAAAGCAATACGGACCGCACCCGGTGGGCAAGGTTGTGCATCAGCATTAGTTAAAGTTGACTTATTAGATGTAAGTGAAGATCCGATTGTTGGTTTAACGCCATTCTCGAATACGGCCTGTGATGCGGACTTTGAGGGAAGCATACAAATAGCGATCACAGAAGTACCGGCCACACCTGGAGTTGGCCAACAGTATGTATATGAGTGGACCACCACCACTACCACCACACCAGCGAATGTCGGGGCATTAGTTCCTGCCCCCGGGCCACATACCGGCACAGGCATTGGCAATGAGTTGATCACGACTGGCGCAATTGCTGGAGTTGGCCTGGAAGATGGTTTCTATACACTGAAAGCATACAACAACCTGACGGGTTGTTTTAGCACCGATACGAAAGAGATCATCAAGAACACAACTCCGGTTGTGATCCTTCAGGCAGTTCCAACGCCTCAGGATTTATGTTTTCCATCGGGGAGTGTGCAGGTACAAGCTGTTTCATTGGACGGGACACCTGAGATTCCTGCGGACGTCACTGCGAATTACGATTACACCTGGTCAACCGATGTGAACCAGGTAAGTACAATAGGGGGCATAAGCATTGATTTGAATGTTGGTAACTACCCCATAATAGTGGCTGGTAGCTATTATGTAAAAGCAATACATAAAACGGGAATTGCCCCCGGTTCAGGTTGCGAATCGCCTGTGGTGAAGGTGGACATATTAGATGTGAGCGAAGACCCGATCGTTGGTTTAACTCCATTCTCTAATACGGCCTGTGACGCAAACTTTGAGGGAAGCGTGCAAATAGCAATTACAGAAGTACCGGCCACACCGGGAGTGGGCCAGCAGTATGTATATGAATGGACCTCCACCACCACGACCACACCAGCGAATGTCGGGGCATTAGTTCCTGCTCCAGGGCCACATACAGGTACAGGTATTGGTAACGAGTTAATCACCACAGGCGCAATTGTTGGAATTGGCCTGGAAGATGGTTTCTATACACTAAAGGCATATAACAATCTGACGGGTTGTTTTAGCACCGATACGAAAGAGATCATCAGGAACCAGACACCGGTAGTAATACTTCAGGCAGTTCCAACACCTCAGGATTTGTGTTTCCCATCAGGGAGTGTGCTGGTACAAGCTGTTTCACTGGACGGGATACCTGAAATTCCTGGAGACATCACCGCGAATTACGATTACACATGGTCTACGGATGTAGGCCAACTGGCTGTCATAGGTGACGCAGATATTGATCTGGACATAGTGGACTTTCCTACAATCGGAGTTGGCAGCTATTATGTGAAAGCAACCCGCAAATCAGGCGTAGCCTTTGCCCCCGGTTCAGGTTGCGAATCGCCAGTCGTGAAGGTGGACATATTAGATGTAAGTGAAGATCCGATCGTTGGTTTAACTCCCTTCTCTAATACGGCCTGTGACGCAAACTTTGAAGGAAGCATACAAATAGCGATCACGGAAGTCCCGGCCACACCGGGAGTTGGCCAGCAGTATGTATATGAGTGGACCACCACCACCACCACCACACCAGCGAATGTCGGGGCATTAGTTCCTGCTCCGGGGCCACATACCGGTACAGGTATTGGTAACGAGTTAATCACCACTGGCGCAATTGTTGGAGTTGGCTTAAGAGAGGGTTTCTATACACTGAAAGCATATAATAATTTAACTGGTTGTTCACGGACCGATACCAAAGAAATTATTCGGGCCGAAACTCCAATAGTCGTTGTAACTCCTGCGGTAACGAACCAGTTTTTGTGTGCTCCCACTGATGGAAGAATTGATGTAACAGATGTTAAACTAGGTGGAAATTCTGATGCGGTAAATATCAGTACCAGTTATACCTATACCTGGTTCCAAAATAGTCTGAGTACAATCATTGCAGGTCAAACAGGAATCAGCCTGACAGGAAGACCATTCGGAGCCTATTATGTAAAGGCGACACGCAATTCAGGATTAAGCCCAGGTTCTGGTTGCGCATCAGCACCTGTTCTGGTAGAAATTTTGGATAGAAGGCAAAGCCCAATCGTTACTTATCTATTGCAGGAAAATACAGCTTGTGATAACAACTTTGATGGCCGGATTACCGTGTTGTCATCTGATTTACCCGGTCCTGGGTTGGGTTCAAATTATGATATCTCATGGCCGGTGTTTGAGCCGGGAAGCAGTCTTGTCGCTGCGGCAAATGTTGGCGGATCTTATACAACTCCGCTCACGGATGAAATTGGGCCTGGTGATTATGCTGTGCAAGTGTTGAACCGAAATACTCAGTGTTTCACACAAGTACCTATTGTAATGGTTAGCAAACCACAACCTTTGGAAATTCTCACGGTTACTAAACAAGATCAGGACATTTGCTATCCGGATGGCAGCATAACTGTTTCAACTCTTAATTCGGGAGCAGTTGGAAATTACACCTTTGAATGGTTTCGGGATGATGTTAACTCTGCCATGTTGATTGATAATTCGTCTGCGGTAATCTCAGGAAATGTATTGCAGCCGGGTGTTGCTGCTGGTCAGTATCCGACTATGGGAGCAGGAATTTTTTATGTTGTTGCAACAAAAAATAGTGGCTCAGTTCCTGGTTCTGGCTGTGCAACACCACCGTTCAGGACTGATATACTTGATAACCATGTCGACCCGAGGATTCAGATAAGCTCAACACCTAATTCAAGTTGCAATAATCTGCTGCCCAATGGAACGATCACTGCCGATGCATCGGAATCGAGTGGCGTAAATATTGACACCTATTCATTTGCCTGGAAGTTGAATGGCAGTGCCCTTCCTGGGGTTACAACAATTAACAATACTTCGAATAGAAGTGTGTTGGGTAATTCGTTTGAAGGAAGCTATGTATTGACACTTACAAATACTTCCAATACTGGATGCTTTACTTCTGCATCTTTGAACCTTATCCTGGACCAGACCAGAAGCACACCGAACATTGTTGATGTGAGTTGGGTTGATCCTATTGATTGTAATCCAACTGTTAGTGCCACGGTAACAAAAATTACGTTGGGAAGTACCACCAATTCCTCGTTGATCCCTCCAAATGTTGCACCGAACAACGAAGTTACGGGAACTGGCCTTCTCAATTTTGATTATGAATGGTATCAGGGAAGTTTCACGGGGCCCAATCAGGTGCCCATAGGTGGGCCATTCACCACTACACCAACCATTAACACGTTAATGGTTGGAAATTATTTTGTGATCGTTCATGATCCAGTTACGGATTGTAAATCAGGACCAAAGGAAATAGTGATCAAAGACGATAATATCATTTACCCGGTACTGGATGTTACGCAACCCGGCAAACAGCTGAGTTGTATTCCTGGCGTTGGCACGGGTTCATTGGCAGCGACAGCCGATGGTCAAACCGATGCGAATATAAACTATGGATTTGTTTGGTTTAAAAATTTGGCCAATGCTCCTCCATCATTTGCAAGCACATCAACCATTGCCAATCTCCTGGCGGGTAACTATTCTGTGACAGTGTTGGACCTTACTACGGGGTGTACTTCTTCAGCCCCATATATAGTTCCGGATGATAAAGAACTTTACAGGCCTCTTCTTTCGATGGGTGGCCAGCCTCGTACTTTCTGTGTTGGGCAGGATGGGTCCGTATTAGCGAGGGTAACGAATATAGACCCAACCTATCCATTCCCTTTATCGTCTACTGCGTTCACCGCTGATCTTTACTTTGGTGCCAACCCGGCCCCGAGTGGTACACCTGATATTTCAAATATTCCCTTACTTACTGGTTTCATCACCAACTTCGAACAAACGGGATTGGCAGAAGGTTTCTACACAGTACGGGTAACAGACAACAATACAGGTTGCGTGGGCATAGCCACAGACGAAGTGAAGGATGAAAGGGTCAATCCGATTATTACAATTGTCGAGGAGAACCCTTTAACTAATTGCGATCCGGTGCGCGCCAATGGACAACTCTTTGCTCTGGCTGACGGGCAGGTAACGGAATACAATTTTGACTGGTACGTTGGCACTATCGTGCCTGTCCCGATTGAAATACCGCTGGTTAGCGGAAATATATTGATTGGAAAAACAAGTGGCTCTTATACCGTTCGTGGTACCAACTCTATCAGCGGCTGCTTTACAGATAAGACGGGAAGTATTACGGACAAAACAGTAATTCCTCCAGTGCCCAATCCAGAAGTTGTATTCCATAGAACGAATTGCATTCTTCCGAACGGCTCCGTGACCACTTCTGTTGGTGGAGTAACTTTTAACTATACCTTTAATTGGTTTGACGGAGCAACTACTAGTACTACTCCTGACTTTACCGGCATAGATTATCGCGACCTGGATATTGGAAAATATTCTGTTACGGCTACAGATGACATCACCGGATGTATTTCTCCTCCAGGGACAGTGGAAGTACTTGATAAGAGAGTGATTCCTGAATTCATATTTGAATCCACACCATCGTATTGCTCAGATGTAGGCAAACCGAAGGGAGTGGGTTCCCTTATACTAGATCTCACTACCATCGATGTGGTCATCTATGAGGCGAATTGGTTCGAAGTGAATAACCCTTCTACATTGGTAGGAACGGGACCTGCGGTGTATGAACTATTTCCTGGAATATACACTGTTGAAGTGACCACAACAGAAGGTTGTACCAATGAGGGAACAGGTGAAGTGAAAACCGAAATTAATCCATACAATGGAATTTCTTCTAATAGAGATGGTAGCAATGATGTCTTCATTATTGATTGCATTTCTAACTTTCCAAACAATAACGTTAAGATTTTCAACCGAAGCGGTATTTTAGTGTATGAGATGGATTTCTATAATAATGTGGACAGGTCGTTTGCTGGAATTGGGTTGGAAGGTATTTACCTGGAAGGAAAGGAATTACCGGTGGGAACTTATTACTATATCATTGACAAACGCGATGGCTCAAAAGCAGTAGCAGGTTATTTAGAATTAGACAGATGATTCGTTATAGACTAATTATACTCGCTATTCTCTCCCTGGCTGGAAAAACACTAGCACAGCAAAGGCCAGTACAGTCATTGTATATGTTTGATCCTATTTTGATCAACCCTGCATATGCGGGCACTCAGGTGCAATTGAGTGCGACTGCCATTTACCGGAATCAGTGGGTGAATCTTGAAGGGGCACCAAAAACAGTTACGGCAAGTGTTCATTCTGGTTTCTACAAAGCTAAAATGGGACTTGGGGTTATCTTTGCCAATGACCAGATTGGCATACACAATGATGCCAGCTTCTACGGTATCTATTCCTATAAGATAAGGCTGACAGAAGCTTCCACGCTTTCATTCGGATTGCAGGGAGGGTTTAACAATCTTCGCTCTGACTATAATAAGCTTACCTTGAAAAATCAGGGCGATCCCAACCTTTCAGGTGTGCTCACCAAGTTTAACCCAAACGTAGGCACTGGTATTTTTTACCGCAAAAAGAATTTCTATTTCGGAGCTTCCGTTCCTCAACTTATAAAGAACAAAGTATTTAATATCGAAGAACCGACAAGTGGCCCCAGTTTATCGCGACAAGAGCGGTATTACTATATCCTTACAGGAACAACGGTAAAATTGGCCAATCAGGTAAAGCTCTTTCCATCTACTTTAATTCGGTTTCAGGACCAGGCCCCCCTTAGTTTTGATTTGAACACTACATTCGTTTTATACGATGCTGTTGGCCTTGGAGTGTCCTACCGGTTGAATGAAGGTATTGTGGGCTTATTTGAACTTCAGATCAACCAAAACTTTCATGTGGGCTATGCGTATGATTTCACCGCTTCAGAGCTGAGACAATTTTCAAATGGCTCGCATGAAATAATGATCAACTACCGGATTAAAATTCAAAAATTTCACGCTGGCATGCCATGTCCTACGTATTGGTAAAGATTTTTCGGACTTCAAATATACTTTTGATGTTCAAGTGAATTTGGTTAATCAACAAAAGTAGATTTTAATGTAAACCATAAATGATATATTTGCGATAGTGATATGTATTTTTTTAGGATAGTAGGCTTATTTCTCATCAGTATTTGTTGCTTTTTACCGTTTTCCTTGTTTGGGCAGCGTGGTAGAATCATCCAGCCCACTACTTCGACTTCACCCATCATGGATCCAAACCAGGATGGCTTTGTGTCAGCTACCAATGGGGGATTTTCCACTGATGGTGAATACGTAGGCGAGTTTGAGTTAACCATGTTTGGCATTCCTCAGCTTGGAGGAGATGTAACGGGTGACAATACTGGAAATTCATGTGGCATTACTGACCTTATTCCCGATAACGAAGGGCGGTCAGTATATGCAGTGCGCGATGGCGACAACCTTATTTTCAGGTTCAGGGTTGGGGATGATAACTCAAGCGTAGAGTCCTGGTCGATTCTTTTAGATACTGATGGACTTTTTGGTGCCGATGATCCCAATTCAACTGCTGACAATCCTGGATTTGAAATAGACATAACCTTAATCAAGAGGAATAATGCAGGTGTCTATGTTTATGATATTGATGGTATAGACAATTGCCCATCACCACTATTTAGTTACCCCATCAGCACCCACTTTCAAATTGCAATTGCTGATGAAGTAACCTGCGGAGACCCTGACTTCTTCTATGATTTCTTTGTCCCATTCGCGCCTTTGGGAGTTGAACTTACAACGGGATTGCGGTTTGTGGCCGTTTCCAATGTTTCAGCAACTTGCGCCATGAGCGGCAATATTGCCGATGTATCGGGAGTTGACAATAATGATCCTGAATATGATGGCTGTGTGGAATGTGCTTTTAATGACCTGGTGGGAAATCAGTGCCCAACACCTATAATTGATTTATGTCAGACATGTGGTGGATTCCAAAAGGACAAGGTGAATAAACCAACAATCGATGTACCTGTGAGGGCAGGACAATCTATAATTTCCGGAACTTCTGATTTCGAAATTTATATAGTCGTTGAAATATACCCACGGATTGGAGGAACTGATGCATTGCCCATATGGAGTGCCACTCCACGAGAGATCAAAGGTAATTATGCAGTAGGCACAATTTGGGCAGTAACCCTTACCACACCACTGCAGGCATACGATAAGATTGTTGCCAAGGCACAAAAAAATGAAAATAGTGTTCCTTGTGGATCTGCAGGTGGTAATTTGGCCAGCGTTGAAGTTACAGTTGTTCAACCCAATACACCACCAAGTGCTCAAAATCAGACGGTAAATGTAACAGAGGATATTCCTGCAAACATTGTTCTAACGGGAACAGACCCGGAAAATGATCCTCTGACCTATACCATTGCCACCCCTCCAATCCATGGCGTGCTTAATGGCACCGGTCCTAATCTGACGTATGCTCCAAATCTTAATTATGACGGATCAGATAATTTCACTTTTCAGGTGAGCGATGGAATCTTTAATTCGGTCTTGCCGGGAACGGTTACAATTAATTTTACACCTGTAAATGACGCGCCTGTTGCGGTTAATGATATCACGACCACACCTGAAGATATTCTGTTGAACGGAAATGTGTTGACGAATGACAGCGATGTCGAAGGAAATACATTAACAGTTACACAATTTGTGATAAATAGTATCACGTATCCAGCCGGTAATACGGCCTCAATTGCGGGAACGGGTACGTTGCTTATTATTGGTAATGGAAGTTTTACCTTCACACCAGCATTGAATTCCAATGGACCCGTACCACTTGCCACTTATACTATCGGTGATGGTACTCTTATTGCTAGTGCAACGTTGACTATTACCATCACACCTGTCAATGACGCACCAATAGCAAACAATCATAGTATAAGCACTGCTGAAGATACCGGTGCATCAATTACCATGTCAGGCAGTGATGTAGAGGGGAGCGCGTTAACCTATGCCATTGTAACCCCCCCAACAAACGGAAGTTTGAGTGTTGTTGTTGGCGCTGGAGTCACCTATACACCCAACGCAAATTATAGCGGCCCTGATAGTTTCACCTATACGGTGAACGATGGAGTTCTTACATCCGTTGCGGCTACCGTTTCAATAACCGTTGAACCGGTAAACGATGCCCCTGTCGCTAACAACCAAGGTGTGACTGTACAAGAGGATGTGGCCAAGGCTATCACGTTAACAGGCAGTGATGCTGATGGGAATCCATTGACCTATACTATTGTTACCCCACCAGCACACGGAAGTTTGAGTGTGGTTATTGGCGCTGATGTAACCTATACTCCAAATGCTAATTACAACGGTTCGGATATTTTTACATTTAAAGTGAATGATGGGGCTTCTGATTCGAGCCCTGCCACTGTTTCCATAACCGTTGACCCGGTAAACGATGCGCCCGTTGCTAACAACCAAAGTGTATCTACACAAATGAATGTGGCTAGAGCTATTACTTTAACTGGCAGTGATGTAGAGGGGAGTTCGTTAACCTATTCAATTGTAACGCCACCAACAAACGGAAGTTTGAGTGTAGTTGTTGGTGATGGTGTAACCTATACACCAAATGGAGGTTATACAGGGTCAGATAGTTTTACCTATACGGTGAACGATGGAGCTCTTACATCCGTTGCGGCTACTGTTTCTATTACAGTTATTGCTGGTATTAATACAACCCCTGTCGCTAACAACCAAGGTGTGACTGTGCAAGAGGATGTGGCCAAGGCTATCACGTTAACAGGCAATGATGCTGATGGGAATCCATTGACTTTTACTATTGTTACCCCACCAGCACAGGGAAGTTTGAGTGTTGTTATTGGTGCTGGTGTAACGTATACACCAAATGCCAATTACAGCGGTTCGGATAGTTTTACATTTAAAGTGAATGATGGGGCTTCTGATTCGAACCCTGCTACCGTTTCCATAACCGTTGACCCGGTAAACGATGCGCCCGTTGCTAACAACCAAAGTGTGACTACGTCAGAGGATGTGGGTAAAGCTATCACGTTAACAGGTAGTGATTTGGAGGGCAGCTCGTTAACCTATGCCATTGTAATCCCTCCAACAAACGGAAATTTGAGTGTTGTTGTTGGCGCTGGTGTAACCTATACACCAAACGCCAATTACAGCGGCCCTGATAGTTTCACCTTTACAGTGAATGACGGAGCGATTACGTCTGTGGCCGCCACCGTTTCCATAACCGTCAGTGCTCTAAACGATGCGCCCATTGCGAACATTCAAAGTGTGACCACCTCAGAGGATGTAGCCAAAGCTATCACGTTAACAGGGAGTGATGTGGAGGGCAGTTCGTTAACCTATGCTATTGTTACACCACCAGCACATGGAAGTTTGAGTGCTGTTGTTGGTGCTAGTGTAACCTATACACCAAATGCCAATTTTAACGGATCTGACAATTTTACGTTTAAAACAAATGACGGATTAATTGACTCCAACATTGCCACCGTCTCCATTACAATAACGCCTGTTGGTGATTCACCGGTTGCATTTGATCAAAACGCCACTCCTTTAACCACTGCGGAGAATGTCGCAAAGTCAATCACACTAGAGGCTACAGACCCGGACGGTGATGCCATTACATTTATAATTGTTACCAACCCTGCACACGGTGTCTTAAGTGGAACGGGGGCAAACTTGATTTATACACCGGTAGCAGATTATAATGGTTCGGATAGTTTCACATTCAAAGCGAATGATGGAACCACAGATTCTAACATAGCTACAGTAGTGATAACGGTAACACCTGAAAGTGATGCCCCGGTAGCAGTCAGTCAGAATGTGACAACGGATGAAGATGTCCCAAAAAACATACTGCTGACGGCTACAGATGCGGATGGAGATCCTTTGACCTATTCAGTATTAACGCAGCCAACCAACGGAATATTAACCGGTACTGGCACTAATCTCATGTATACACCAGCATTGAACTTTTACGGCTTTGACAGTTTCTCCTTCAACGCAAATGACGGTAGTACAGACTCAAATTTAGCAACCATTTCAATCGAAGTCATATCCGTTAATGATCCTCCGGTTATCACTTCTCTTCCTGTTTTGTATACCATGGAAGACTCATTACTTCAGGTATGTCTGAATGTGATTGACCCCGAAGGCGATGAGATCATATTCAGTGCGCCATCCAATACCTCGGGTGGTGGTAGTATGGTTCGTGATGTGGCTCCATTTGATTTTTGCTACATCTTCACACCTGATGTTAATTTTAATGGCGAATCAATTTGGGATATGCAAGTCAGTGATATACATGGTCTTGATGGAAAGGCTTCTGTAACGATTATTGTAGGCCCTGTTAATGACGCGCCTATCTTGACCAACATCACGGCTACGACAGAAATAAACATACCTGTAATCGGAACCTTGTTTAGATCAGACGATATGGATCCGGAAGGAACTGAACTATCGGTAGATTTGATTCCTAAAAGTGAACCTTCAAATGGAGTGATTCTTATTAATGCAGATGGTTCTTATACCTACACTCCTGATCTGAATTTTTTCGGCCAAGATGAAGTGATTATTCAAATGTGTGATAGCGGCATCCCATTACCTGGAGCATGTGCATCAAAGGTTCTGACTATCAATGTGACAACAATCAATACCTTGCCACCGAGCACACTTTTCCTTTCAACTCCTGAGGATACACTGATTTCATTTTGCTATGAATATTCAGATCCAGAAGGTAACAATATCATACTGGGTTCAACAACCAATATATCCGGTGGCGGAACATTGAACATAACAAGCGGTGCTGATTTATGCTTTCAGTTTTCACCAGCACTGAATTTTAACGGAATATCAGAATGGGAAATTGAGATTTGCGATAATGGCACACCTGGTTTGTGCACTAAGCTGAAAGTCATCATAGATATAACACCGGTAAATGATCCTCCGGTTGCGGTGCGCGATTCTATTCGCGTGCTTAGAAAAGTACTACAGGATGGAAATGTTTTGATCAACGATTATGATATTGAGGATGATGAATTATCTGTCACAACAACACCTATAAAGAGTGTAGATCATGGTGAATTAATTTTGAATTCGGATGGCGAGTTCACTTACATTTCTGACAAAACCTTCAGAGGAATAGACTCTCTTATTTACGAAGTCTGTGATAATGGCATAACTGAAGGGTGCAGCACAGCTACACTGGTGATCAATGTGGAAGACTTACCATTCAAAGTATATGAAGGCATTACACCAAACGGAGATGGAACAAACGATTATTTGCGAATTGAAGGCATCGACTTTTATCCGAATTGCATGGTTAGAATATTTGATAGGTATAACAACCTCGTCTTCGAAATGAGTGGCTATAATAACGAGGAAAGGATTTGGCGGGGGGTTGCCAACAAAGGGATAGGTAATCAGGAACTTCAGGAAGGTACCTATTTTTATACCATCACTCTTGGAGATGGAAGTGCTCCGGCCAGTGGTTTTGTCGCACTAAAAAGAGATTAAGGTGAGCGATTTTAAGAAATACATATTGTTGATAAGTTTTCTCACGGTCCTTAACTCAGGTAAGAGCCAACAGCAAGCCACTATATCTCAATATATGTTTAATGGTATGGCCATAAATCCTGCTTATGCTGGAAGTCATGGAGCACTAAGTACAAGTTTTCTGTCCAGGTTTCAAAATGTGGGCCTTCCAGGGGCTCCGAATACACAGACTTTGTCTATACATTCCCCAATAGGCAATCAGCGAATTGCAGTTGGCCTGATGGTCATTCATGATAAAATCGGAGTCATAGGACAGACCGGGGTAAACGGTGTGTATGCCTATAGGCTGCCAATGCCTAACGAAGCAACGCTCTCATTTGGAGTTCAAGCGGGGTTTAGTGCTTATCGTGCTGAATACACCAGCCTGGATATTTATCAGCCTGATTTCCTTTTTGCCCAAGATGTAAGGCAAACCAGACCAAATTTCGGAGCAGGAATTTTTTACAGTAAGACTTTATGGTACATGGGTATTTCTATGCCACACATGATGAACAATGTCTTTCAGCGTGGTAATGATTTTGAAACCGTTTACCAAAGTATTCCTATTATTATGTCAGGTGGGTATGTTTTTCAATTAAATCGGATAATGAAGTTAAAACCGAATTTCTTGTTAAAGGTAGCTGATCAGCGTGGCGTGGAACTTGACCTCAATGCAAATCTATTGTTTGACGAAGTAGTTTGGGTGGGCATCTCGTACAAGTTCAATAATGCAGTCAATCTTTTGCTTGAAATGCAGGTAACAGATCAATTTCGATTTGGCTATTCCTATTCGATCACCAATGGACCAATTCGGCAAGTTGATTTTGGATCGCATGAGCTGTTACTACAGTACCGGTTTAAATTTAGTATGAAAGGCATTGTTACCCCAAGGTACTTTTAAATGAAACGTTCTATTTTAGTTGTCCTTTTCTTTTTCGCTGCCTTCCTGTTAAAGGCTCAAAGCACAAATATTGCAAACCTTTTTCAAAGTAATTTCAAAAAGGCAGAGACTATGTACGGTCATCTTGCCTATCGGAATGCGCTGGAGTTATACCATGCGGTCGTAGAGAAGGACTCCAGTAATTATATCGCTCGGCAGAGGATTGCAGATTGTAATTTCCGTCTGGGAAATATTGATGAAGCCGAACGATGGTATGCCTCACTGGCGGCTACACCAAATATTTCCCCTCAATATAAATATCAGTATGCGCAGGTATTGAGCATACAAGGTAAATATGCCGATGCTCAGAAATGGTTCTCAGAATATAGCAACCTGACAACGGATGAAAGGGGTAGATCCAAATTTGAATTTATCTATTATCTGAGCTACTATTTTAGAGACTCCGTATTGTATGATGTTAAAAACGAGTCTTTCAATTCCGACCAATCAGATTTTGCACCGCAGTATCACAACGATGGAGTTGTTTTTGTGTCAGCACGCGACCGTGATTTATTTGTAAAGAAACAATCCTCTTCAGCTCTTAATGATAAGGAAGCCATGCTCAATATATTTTTTGCACCCAAAGAATCTAGTGGCGAAAAGGACGCAACTTTTTTTTATCATCAGGATCTTAATTCACCTTATCATGACGGGCCTATTGCTTTTTATGACGGAGGAAAGCGTGTGGTCTTTTCCAGGAATAATTTAAATGCCGGCAAACCAGTGCATAACATGGGAAAAGTTCACTTGAAACTATACTTGGCTGATCTGGATGAGGAAAATAAGATGAAGAATATTGGGCCCTTTGAGTTTAATGATGACACCTATTCCATTGGCCATCCGTGGATGTCGGAGGATGGCAGGATATTGTATTTTTCCTCCGATCTCCCTGGTGGTGAAGGTGGAGTTGATATTTATAAGGCTGAGCGAAAAGATGGGAAATGGACAGCGCCTAAAAACCTTGGTCCAACTGTAAATACAATGGGGGATGAGTTCTATCCATTTATGTCCAATGATTCAACATTATATTTTTCATCAACTGGTCACGGTGGGCTGGGTGGACTGGATATCTACGTGAGCCGGAAGAAGGATGCTTATTTTTCTTCGCCTGAAAATCTCGGTTTCCCACTAAATACTTCCAGTGACGATTTTGCACTGGTGATGGATGGAAGTGGTAGGAAGGGGATGTTTTCTTCAAACAGAGAAGGTGGTATAGGCTATGACGATATCTATAGCTTCCATGTAAAATCTTTTTTTGTGGTCGGGAAGGTTATTGAACGAGACGATTCAACAAAGACTGTACCTGATGCGAAAATATCAGTAATGGACGAAAAATATCAGGTGATTGATTCGGCAACCAGTGATGCAAACGGAAATTTTTATTTTGACCTGGCCTTTGACAGAGAGTATAATTTTTCGGCTTCAAAAGAAGGGTTCACATGGTTAGATAGTCTTCAGTTTTCTACCAACACACGGGCATTGGGCAGGGATAGCATACTCATCCCGCTTTGGAAGCATGCATTATTTGCAAAGGGGACTGTCTATAGCAATGAAACTCAGGATAAATTGCAAGATGTCATCCTTACCCTGGAAAATTTAACGGATGGAGGAGTGGATTCACTTATAACTAACCTAACGGGTGCTTATAATTTCCTGGTCATGCCAAATAAGAAGTATAGAATCCGCGCACAAAAAGAAGGATTTATACCTCGGGAGTTTGAGTTAAATACAACGAGTTTAAGAAATGGTGACCTTCTGAATGATTTTGTTCTGGAAGAAGTGTTTATGGAAAAAGTAGTCGTACAATTCGATTTTGACAAGTGGGAAATTAAAGGGGAGTACAATCCTCAACTAGAAAATTTGGCCAGAATTCTTAAGAGAAATACAAGGTCTCATATTCACATTGGCGCATATGCAGATGCCCATGGTACCTTTGAATACAACCAAATGCTTTCGGACAAAAGAGCAAATAGAGTACTTAAGTTTTTTGAATCACAGGGAATAGAAACCAAACATATGACCGCCATTGGATTTGGCGAGGAATTGCATTTGAATAATTGCAGCAATGGAGTAAACTGCTCAAAGGAGGAACACGCCCGAAACAGAAGAGCAGAGTTGAAGGTGCAGTTGTGGAAAAAAGATTAGCTTGACCAGCCAGTTGCAATGTTAAAGCGAAAGGACTTAAAAACAGAAATCTTTTGAAATTAAAAAAGACTTCAAAACTTAGTAATATTTTGATGGCTTTAATGAATTGACCATTTGTACCCCCGATGGTCAGAAAGTCGAACCAGGTTTATTGAGGATTTGAGGGGTTAAGGAGGTGCAGTTTTTTTGCTTTCGTAAATTTTTCTATAATTTAGGATTGATTCTATGACCCACTGATCCTATCTGATCGCCAGCCCATTGGAGTCATAAAACTCGGTAGCTAAACAGAAAATTACCTTTGTAATAGATGGGCAAGCATAATCCATCACAGACAGCGATTGAATTTATTGGTTCGATTCAGGATGGCAACTGGCCCCCGCATGAAAAATATCCTCTTAATCTTAGGCTATTTAATAGAAAAGTAGAGTCAGAAGTACTGCAGGATATAATTGAATCCGATCAGTATCTGATTATTACCGGATTTACTTCCCTTTCACATCTGGTCGACACTTTTGGGTATAGAGATTTTCCTGATCTTAAGAAAGTAAGAATTGTTCTTGGCTTTGAGCCAAATATTAAAGGGCGAAAACAATACGAGACTGACGTTAAACTTTCAAAGGAGATAAGAGAATATTGGCTACGCAATGGATTTTCTATAACGCTTGGAGGCGCAGTAATTAGACTTATAGAACTAATTGATCAGGGAATAGTTGATTTTCGTTTTATGGACAGACTACATGCCAAAATCTATGTTGGCAATCACAATGCAATTTTGGGTTCTTCAAATTTTAGTAAATCAGGTCTCACCACACAACAAGAAGCCAACATAAGGGTTTCACTGGACGAGGAGGAAGGAATTGAACAAAATCAATATGAAGCGATAAAAAGAATAGCTGAGAATTTTTATAAACAGGCTACTCTTTTCAATGATGAGATAAAAGAACTTCTCAAAGAGTTAATTCAACAGGTAACTTGGCAAGAGGCACTGGCGAGAGCAATTGCAGAAGTTATTGAAGGCGATTGGTTACGCGAATATACCGAGTTGTACGATAAGTTACAGAAATCAAAGTTATGGCCTACACAATGGAGAGGAATATCACAAGCCATGAACATCTTGCAAAATCAATCCAATGTTCTAATTGCTGATCCTACCGGTTCAGGAAAAACAAAACTCTGTTCCTCACTCATGCTTACGCTTATCCATTGGTTATGGGAGAACGGCAAAAGAGATCGCTCCAATTCTTTGATTGTTTGTCCACCACTTGTCATACCTTTTTGGCAACAAGAGTTTAAGAATCTCATATTTATAAATCACAATCAAATTTCGATGGGGCTTCTTAGTAATGGCAAAGAACGAAAAGTGAAGCAAGCCCGAGAAGAAATTGCCATATCTAATATCCTCACAATTGATGAAGCTCACAACTACATTCGTCCTGATTCTAACAGAAGCAGAGCAATTCAAAGCAACCAAGCCGACCACGTTATTCTGGCAACAGCGACCCCAATAAACAAAAGAGCAGATGACCTCTTACGTCTGGTTCAATTGCTAGATGTAGATAATTTAAGTGATTCGGATTTTAGAATTTACAAAAAACTGTGGGAGCAACCGAGGCAAACATTGGAGCGAGAAGATTTGGAGAGCTTACGAAACTTTATAAGTCAATTTACAATAAGGCGTACAAAAGCTCAATTAAATAAGGAAATTCTTAAAGAACCAAATAAATATCTAAATAGGGAAAATAAACCCTGTAAATTCCCAGAGCAGATTTGTGTAACATACATAACTGGCGAAACTGCTGATGATATACAAATCGTCAAGCAAATATCAGAACAAATAAAAGGCTTATATGGTCTTACTCATCTTCGAAAATTCTCGGCACCCGATTACGAATTAAAAGATGAAGATGCAAAGCAAGTTTTTATATCTAGGCAACTAAAGGCTGGCAAGGCATTAGCAAGTTATTTGATTAGAGAATCGTTGCGATCTTCACATGTAGCTTTAGTAGAGCATTTAGCTGGAGGTGATGAGGCAAAAAGAATATTTGAATTCAAAACCAAGAAGCACAAAACTGGACTAACTATAAGAAAAATAGAAGGCTTTAGAAATATAATGCCTGATACAGGTCCATTTGATACAGGTCTATTCCCAAAATGGTTAGTGAATGAAGGAGATTATCATCAAGCCTGCGAAGTGGAGATCAAAACGTATTCAAAAATTTTAGAACTCGCACAAAAATTATCAGGAAATCGAGAAATTGGTAAAGTAAAACACTTATTAGAACAGCATAAGAAGCACAGGCTAGTTTTAGCCTTTGATAGCACGGTGATAACACTCGATTATTTAAAGTCATTATTTCCTACTCTACAGAAAGATGTGGATGTTTATGTCGTTACGGGCTACGAGTCAGAAGCTGTTAAGGATAAGGTATTAGAGATGTGTTCTCTAGGCTCCAATGCAAAAGGAATCATCTTATGCTCAGATAAAATGAATGAGGGAGTAAATCTTCAGCAGGCCTCATCCGTAACACTACTGGATATGCCCAGTGTGTTGAGGATTGCTGAGCAGAGAATAGGACGAATTGATCGAATGGATAGCCCTCACGATGAGATCGAGGCTTGGTGGCCAGAGGATTCAGAAGAATATTCACTGAAGGGAGATAAACGATTAATAGATACTTCTATACTTG
Organism: Bacteroidota bacterium; assembly: GCA_038043425.1. Classification (GTDB taxonomy): domain Bacteria; phylum Bacteroidota; class Bacteroidia; order Cytophagales; family Cyclobacteriaceae; genus ELB16-189. Next base: position 61,685 of record JBBTBZ010000005.1, on the reverse strand, counting down.
CTGAGACCATTTATGGCTCCAATTTGAAACTCCCTAAAGCACTTAAAGATCGTCATTTTCAGAGAACCGATTCCACCGAACAGATGATACAGGAGTACAAAGAGTATGTACAGAATGACGTTGAGTGGGAGGGCATACATGACAGCTTTAAGCCAGTAGTAGAATTAAAAGAAGGCAATAGTCCACTGATTTCAGAGAATGTATATGAAAAAATTAAAGATGTACAAACAGAGATAAAGACTAGAGTCAGTTTCATCGAGGCTAACCATTCCTGGGTATTTTTTGCCCTTAGGGGTACGAAGAATCAAAGCCCCAGATGGTACCTGATAGATCATGAAAATGGATTTCATACTGAATTTCCAGACATCTGCGGACAACTCCGTAAATACCTTAGTGACAGAGTAACCAGAATGGATTGGAACCAATCAGAGCTTGACAAGTTCATTTTAAAAATGCAAGAAGAAGAGATCAGGCTTCTTCCACATAAAAGGAAACGAGCCTTGGAAGTTGCTAAAACTATCCTTGGCAATAAACTAAAATTGGAAAAAGACCCAGCTACCAAGCAAAAACTAAATGAAGTAATAAAGCTATTCAAGTATAGTGCGCACGAGGTGATTGTTGATTACTACAAATTTGCAGAGCAGTGGATACGAATACTTCATCCATATCTTGACGAAAAACGTGCCCTTGCCAAAAGAAAAAGAGCAGTTTACAATCTCAGCAGCCTAATTAGGGACTACAAAAAAATCCAACTAAGTACAGATGCCCTGAATCAAATCATTCAAAATTGTCCTTACACGGAAAAGATTGATAACAGGATTGTAGCTTGTATTATTGGTGTTGGTTTATTTAATAATCAGGCATGAGATATAATTCAGACAGTTTCGAGCTAGCCGCTACCGATTTATCCAATCATCTGAGCTGCACTCATCTTACACAACTACATCGTAAGGTTGCTTTGGGCGAGATCAAAAAACCTAGCTGGCGTGATCCGTCCTTAGATGTTCTGATCAAACGAGGTCAGGAGCATGAGGCTGCTTACGTTGAATTTCTGTCTATGAAGGGATTGAAGGTCGTGAATCTAAATGGTCAACCTATTGAAGGTGTTGCCGAGGCAATGAAACAAGGAGCAGATGTTCTTGTTCAAGCAATGCTCCAAGATGGTCAATGGATGGGGTACGCTGATATATTATTGAAGGTACCGGGCAAAAGCAAGTTTGGTAATTGGTCGTATGAAGTACAGGATACCAAGCTCGCCCAAAACACTCGGGCAGCCACCATTCTTCAGTTATGCTTTTACACTGACTTGCTTGAAAAATTGCAAGGAAATTCTCCCGAAAAAATGTATGTGGTAAAGCCTGGAGACAATTTCCCCACAGAAGAATATCGCTTCGCTGAATTTCATGCTTACTACAGACTTGTAAAGAAAAACTTTGAACAAGTAATGGCTGGATCAGCATTGCCTACTTATCCTGATCCAGTTGAGCATTGCAATATTTGCCGATGGTGGCAAGTGTGTGATAAGAAGCGGCACGATGATGATCACCTTTCTCTGGTGGCGGGCATTCGTTCTCTCCACATTGTTGAATTGCAGCGACAAAAAATCGAAACACTGGAACAATTTGCTAAAGCTGACAAACTCGAAAAGCCAGAGCGCGGGAACAAAGAGACATTCATCCGAAAGCAATCACAAGCAAAGGTTCAATTGGATGGCCGCTACCAAAATAAATTACTGCATGAACTTCTTCCTATAGACGCAGGTCGTGGCCTTAACCGTTTGCCGGAGCCGAATGAGGGTGACATCTATTTTGATATTGAGGGTGATGCTTTTTATGAGAACGGTGGGCTTGAATATGTTCTTGGTTATGCCTACATGGAGAAAGGTAATTTGGTTTACAAGAGGTTGTGGTCTACGAATCGCGTTGAAGAGAGAAGAGCTTTTGAGCAGTTCATGTATTTTATATCAGAACACTGGAAGCGCTTTCCTAAAATGTATATCTATCATTTTGCTCCTTATGAGCAGGCCGCCATCAAAAGATTAGCCCACGTTCATGCAACGTTCGAGAAAGAAATGCATGAATTATTACGAGCTGAACGATTTATCGATCTCCACGCGGTATTTAAGGAAGCCTTGCTGGCCAGTGTTGAGAGTTACTCTTTAAAGGAATTGGAAAAATTTACTCAATATACCCGTAAGGTGGTATTACATGATGCGAGCGTTGCTAGAAAATCTGTAGAGGTAGCACTTGAATTGAATGACTTCAAATCACTATCGAAGGAAGCCATTCAGATCGTTGAAGATTATAACGAGGATGATTGTCTGGCTACTGAAGCGCTGCGCAAATGGCTAGAAAATGTGCGGGCAGAACTTGTTAAATCAGGTAAGGAATTTCAACGTCCTGAATTAAAGACTGGTGAAGCAAGTGAAAATGTTCAACAGTTGGACACAAGATCGTTGCGTCTTTTTAAGGCTTTAACAGAAAAGCTACCCGAAGACAGATTGATTTGGAATGTAGAGCACAAGGCCAAGTGGTTACTGGCGCACCAGATTGAATACTTCAGAAGGGAAGATAAAAGTGCATGGTGGGAGTTTTTCAGGGTGCATGAACTGGAACATGAAGATCTTCTTGATGAGCGAAAGGCAATCACAGGCCTTGAATTTGTAGCTGTACTTCCTAAAGAAGGTAAGGAGAGAAATGTTACACATCGCTATAAGTATCACCCACAGGAATTAAGCATTGATGAGGGTGATGAAGTAATTGCCGTGAAGGGGGAAAAGATTGGCTCGGTAAGGGCTATCTCCCTTGAAAACTACACCGTAGATATTAAAAAGACTGCGAACACTGAAAATGTTCACCCCCAGGCAGTCCATGTATCCGAGAGAGTTGATCCGGGAGCGTTGGCTACATCCTTAATCGATTTGGCTGCTGCAGTTGACGAATATGGATTGGATCACAACTGGCCTTACCATGCTTCTAAAGATTTATTGATGAAGAGAAAACCGAGGTTGATAGGAGGCAAAGAGGGAGCGGACATACTTCCCGGTGAAGACTTGGTTGAAGGAGCGGTACGCATTGCATCAGCACTTGACCGGAGTGTACTCGCCATACAAGGCCCTCCAGGTTCTGGCAAAACGTATACAGGTGCTACGATGATCATAGCGCTGGCGAAAGCTGGAAAGAAAATTGGAATTACGGCTGTAAGTCATAAAGTAATCCGGAATCTTGCAGTGGCCACCATAGAACGTGGCAGCGAACTAAAGTTCAAAGTTTCTTTTGTTCATAAAAACAGTGAGAAAAGTGACAACCTTCCTGATGAAATAATTGAAGTGGACAAATCCGATAAGGCGAGAGCGGCATTGAATGAAGGGAAGGTAGTATGTGGTACAGCCTGGTTGTGGGCGGAAGATAATTCAAGAGAAGTCCTTGATTATTTGTTTGTGGATGAAGCCGGGCAAATGTCTCTCTCTCAAGTGCTGGCGGCTTCGCGTGCAGCCAAAAATCTCATCCTCTTAGGCGACCCTCAACAATTGGAACAACCCCAACGCGGATCACACCCGGAAGGTAGCGATGTTGCTGCGCTGACTTACCTACTCGATGGGTATCCCACCATGCCAAAAGGTAAGGGTCTGTTCTTAGAAGTTACTCAAAGGCTGCATCCCAACATTTGCCGGTTTACTTCCGAAATTTTTTATGAGGGTCGTTTGACATCTTTACCCGGTTTGGAAAGACAGCTCATTGGAGGTAATACACCCTTTGATGGAGCTGGACTTTTTTACTTTCCAGTCGATCATCGCGGCAACCAAAATAAATCTTCCGAGGAAGTGAATGCTGTGGCAGAGATTGTTGCAAAGCTTCTTTCGGTTGGACAATGGACAAATGCTAAAGGGGAAACTCAGCCACTACAAAAAGAAGATATTTTAATAGTTGCGCCTTATAACGCTCAAGTTGCAGCATTAATTGAAAAATTACCCGGAATGCGGATAGGAACTGTGGACAAATTTCAAGGTCAGGCAGCACCAATTGTAATTTACAGTATGACGGCTTCCTCTGTTGAGGATGCTCCAAAAGGAATGTCTTTCCTGTTTAACCCAAATAGACTGAACGTAGCTACAAGCCGGGCTAAGGGCGTATGTATTTTAGTAGCCAACCGAAAATTGCTCGAGCCTGAATGCAAAACGATTGATCAAATGAGATGGGCGAATGCGTTGTGCTCTTTTAAGGAAATGGCAAAAACAATAACTAAAGCCAATTGAATCAGCCGACTCTATTCTCTCTGTACTGATTTTTTATATTGGTCAAAAAATATTTTCCAATTGAACCGCTCCTCAGGTCATGGTATACATTCTCCGGTACATCATAATATTCCCATGCCTCTCCATTTTTTCTAAATACTATCTCCAGAGTTGATGTATCAGGATCATACCCAACACTTGTCGCCATAGATGAGTCAACATTTTGCCTTTCCATCATAGTTTTAAGATTTTTGTTCTCTAATTCGTGTTACTACAGTTTTGTAATTTTCAGCATTTTCAGGATGTGCTACCTTCCATCCTTCGACTAACTTTGGATCATCGCTTGTTGGTTGAGGCATATTCAATCTAATCCTAACTCTTGAAGGAATTTTAATTGCTTCACCTACAATAATAGCTTCACCAGTTCTCAATGCTGGAAGTAAATCAATTAAGCTATTCAAGTTGTCCGGTGCAGAAGATTTAACAATTGATTGGTCGCTTGAGTTTGTGAGTCGTAATGAAATATAGGTCCCAACCTGCGCTAATATTGTTTCTGAAATTTCGGATGGCCTTTGCGAAATTACGAGGGCGCCAAGTCCAAATTTTCTTCCTTCTTTGAAGACTTGTTCAACAGCTTGCTTTGAATAACTGCTACTGTCACTTTTGTTTAAGTATGTGTGGGCTTCTTCGTATGCAAGTAATAGAGGTCTTTTTTTGCCCGTATATGTTTCACCTCTTCCCCAAAACATACTGTCATACACAAAACGAGTGATCAACCCTACGGTAATATCCAAAACCTCAAATGGGACTCCATTTAGATCCAATATTGCGAGTTTGCTTGAACTCCCAATCCATCCATTTAATAAGTCATGTAAATCTTTCGTTCCTGCCGTTCCCTTGAAGTTCCCCGGATTGAAAAGAAAATCGAATCTACTGTCCTTAATTCGTGACAGAATTTTCTTTTCGTAGGCGAAAAACTCTGCGTGTTTTGATTTGAATGGAGACTGATTATTTAATGCATAAGGTGTAAACGTTGCACCAACCAAATTTTCAAAATCACCTATTCCAGTTTGACTTGAAGCTGCTTTAGTTTGATCATCTCTATTTGAAATAGTAAATGTGGCGTTTAACCACCAATTCATTTCCCACCATAATTTTTTAATGCTAAACGGAATCGGGGAATCTGCGGTGATAAGATTTTGATTCACAGTACCAGAAACTAAAACATTATTTTCCTTCTTAAAATCAGTAATGAACTCTCTAAATCTTCTATATTCTGGTCTCGAGTCATCTGAAGGTTTAGCTCCAACAAGGAAAAAAGCTAGCTCATCAAAATTCATCAGCCAAAATGGAATGAACAATGGGTTTTCCGCATCCTTTATTTTGAAAACTCTTGCGTCTGGAAACGCAGAAGCATACTCACCGTGTGGATCAACTAAAATTATTCTTGAGCCAGTATAATCAGTGAGTATCGCCTTAATTATGCTTACTGTAGTATTTGACTTACCACTGCCGGTTGAACCAAGAATCGCGCAGTGACGCAAAACGAGTCTATGGAGATCCACATAAACAGAAAGGTTTTCAGATGAGGAGTGTTTTCCAACTTCTATTGAACCTTCATCCCTTTTTCCATAGATGTCAAACAGGTCTTTTTCAATTACTATATGAACTTCATCATTTATAGTTGGATAAGTGCCAATGCCTTTTTCAAATTCGCCATCTCCAATTTTTTCTCCAACAAGCTGAACAGATAAAAACCTAGCACCAAAATTATATTTAAATTGCAATTCGTCCGATTTGCTTGGGGTATTACTAACAGAGGAGACAATGCCATAAAGGGTTATGTTTCCAATAGGAATTTTTATAAAGGTTCCTATTTGGCCAATTTTATATAGCCTACCATTTATAATGGGAGCAGCTGATGGAATGTCGTTAGACACTTCAACTTCGACAGTACTAGAGTCAACACGGATGATGTTACCAAGGTATGTGATATCAGTTTTCATTTTATTGAGGCATCTATCGCTTCCTTCTTTCCAGAATTAATTATTAGAAAGTCGACAAGTTTATTGAAATCCCCTAGCGTAAATGTGCTATCCGTTTCGTTCCAATAGTGTTCAAACTGCTTTTTATCTTTTTTGAATTCATCTAACTCAGGAAATTCCCATTCACCTAGACTTCCAGTAATTATCGCTTTTTTGGGGCCGAAAACGTTCAAATTCATATAGGTCGCTATTTGGCTATGTAGCTTCACCACCTCTTCGTCTTTAAAAAAATAAACCATTGCGAATAGGCGGCTATTTTGCCTTAGGCAATTGAAAACTATTTCATTGATATGTTGATCTGAGAATGAGTATCCAGTAAATACGAAGAGAAGTTCACCATTCAGCAGATAATTCTTAAGTCGATCAAAGTATGCTAGGAAGGGTTGCTTTCGAGATGCGTCATACTTTTCTTTTGATGGATATATTACTAATTCATTCTCCATTTTTTTAATATCCTCAATTTTTCCAATTCGTATTATATTTTGAGAGTTCGTTTTGCTATCAAGCTTCCAAAACCAACTTAGTGAACCATGTATCTTCCATAGCCTGATCCAATTTTTCGTTAAATCCTCTTTCCCAATAAAAGTGTCAATGCTATCTGGCCAGAAAAATGGCTCATACGAACCCACAAATCCATCAAAATAAGGAATGCGACTTTCTTCAAGTGACTTCTCAATTATTAAATCGTAATTAGTTGTGAATACCTCTTTTGAAAATTCTCTATTAAGTATATTCAGCCATGCGAAGAACCTCTTTGGGTTTTGCAAATCAGCAGTCTTCTCTTTTTCAAAAATTTTGTTGTAAATCTTTGTACAAATTTCTTTGTCCAGTTCCTTAGCAGCTTTTCCAGTGACTTTAATATAATCCTTATCGCTCTCACCCGTTATTTCCCTTATTCTCCGAATTTGATTCAAAATGTCTTCAATGTTTACTTGTTTATCTTTGATTGTTAAGGCCAAATCATCTTTAATAAGCAAGAAGCTCTTCTTTAGGTCCACAGAAAGATCATCCTCAACTGCCTTTGTAAGCATCTCTATATTTGGAATACTAAGGGCACACGAAGTGCCTGCTCCAAAGAAAAACCCAATGTTCTTAGCATATGCTAATTGATTTTTGATCTCATTGATTTCTTTCGTTAGGCTGATTTTGGGCATAAAAACAAATGGTTAAGACCTAGAAGGAGCTTTTAATACAGTTGAAATAGCTTGAAAGTAAATTCAGAGAATACGTCCATTAGATATGTAGTTACATTGATTCAATACCAACGTCTTTTCTCCTTTCTGTGGGCTTCAGTAAGAAGAATCTTAGATTAGCTAATTTACACTTTTATTGAGAATTCCTGCACTAACTGCCTGGCAAAAAGGGAATCTTACCACTGCTGATGGCGGACTCTATCCCTTCCTTTATCTTGCTAAAAAAGCTCTTGCTTTCTAATTCAACAAGGCCTACGTAAACCTCGGAACTTCCAACGTCTATTTTAGTATAGTCCTTCTTGTTCTTTTCCGTGGTTAAATCGATTTGGATTTTAAATTTGAAAATAATCTCTTGTTTTGAATCCATTACCTCAATCTTGAAGAATCCCAACGACTCAGTGACTTTCTGATTCTCCCATGCGAAAATGTATGTCTGCTTGGTAGGTTTTTCTCCCTCAAGCAAAGACTTTATTAATTGGGACTTGTCCATAGGGCATCAATTTTCTTCAACAATCTTAATCTCTTCTTCAGTCAACTCATAAATCTGGTAAATCAGGTTATTAATTTCACTACGGATGGTATCCCTGACTACTGAATTTGGTTCTTTCATCGACATAATCTCATCAACTTTTTTCTCAAGCCTACCGATACTTTTGGGTTGCTTTGGAATTGGGATACTTTTGATGTAACGAGACTCAAAACTATACCACCCGCCCCGCATTTGAGTAGAGGTTTTGCTTATATACCACGCTGTGATTGGGCTATTTAAAATTGCCATCAAGTACTTTGGAGATATTCCGGGCTTTGGGATTATTCCGTAACCTCCTGAAACACCCCCTGTAAACATGAACTCTCCATTTTCATCGAATGAAAATCTTGGACTTGGCGCTATGTCAGGTGTAAATATTTTTGGCAAAAGAATCACATCCAAGGCTTGATTCCTACCAAAGGCATACCAATTGAGTCCACCAAATTTCCCATTCTCACGATTTTCGAGAAACTTTTTGTGGTCATTCAAATAAGACCAAATCTTAGGTGTTTTCTTTTTCAAGATTTCAGAGCTTATCAATTTTCCTTTCTGGTATGGAAAAAGAATTAATAGATCTGTATTAGATATTCGATAAGGGCTACTGTCACCACCTTTTATCAACGGAAACAAAAGCTCCTTTTCAAGTTCGTATCCCCTCTCATTCTCTCGACAAAATACATTATATGATGTCTGAGTTTCAGACACTTTTTCAACGATATACACCTTATCAGCGCTCGTTTTAAGCCCTTGAAATATTCTGTCGGTAAATTCTTCCAAATTAGAATTTTGCTTCATTAGTCGTTCAAGCAGACTACTAGCCTTCTTATCAAGAAAGACCCATTCATCCTTCGTAAGAGATTTAGCTTCGCTTTTCTGAAAAACTATATTTTCAGACTTACTTAAATCATCAAAATCACTACACTGGAAAAACTCAATTACATCATTTTTTCCTTTGTTCATAAAGAATAAACCTGTGTATGTAGTCGCGTCAGCAAAGACTTGTTCTGCTCCAAAATGAATAATTCTTCGTAGGAAGGAATTATCAATTATGAATTCTCTGATCTTAGTCCCATAGTTGGCATTCATGAACTTATGAGGCATAATAAAACAAAAGTCTCCCTTCATCCTCAATATTCTGTGTCCGAGTTCAATGAATGGGACATATAGGTCATAATTGCCAGAATTTGTTGAGTAAAAGCTTCTATTGTAGTGATCTACAATTCCCTCACTGGTTTGTCTTAAGTCTTGCATTCGTATGTATGGAGGATTTCCAATGACTGTGTCAAATCCAATAAAATTTCCTTCCTTATCAAGCACTTCCGGAAATTCAAATCGCCACTCAAAAGCGTCTTTGTAAATAGCGCTACTTTTTATTTCCTCTATCTCTACGGCCAGTTTATTGATCTCAGCTTCCAATTTCTCCTTTCTCTTCAGTTGTTCCCTTTTCTCTTTTTCCGTAGGTTCAAATACCAGCGCCTGGTTGAGCAAATTAAATAACTCACCACTTCGCTTACTTATCAGCGTTACCTTCGGATCGTTCTTGCCAATCTCTGTACGAAAGTCTTTCTTTATTTGCTCAATCAATTTTTCAAATCCACGCTTCACTTCCTTATCGGTAGCGTTCTTATAGTTATTTACAAAAGCCCTGTAGTCGTCAATGCTGTACTTTATACTTTTCAACGATTTGCTTAAATCAGCATCGAAAGGGAAACGACTGATCAGTGAATTTCCTTGCTTAATATTGATATCAATGTTTGGGAGGGTTTCAAGCTCTTTGTACTTGCTTTCGGTAGTGTAGTATGCGTTCTTCAGTAGTTCAATCCACAAACGCAACCGGCAAATCTTTACGGAGTTAGGGTTTATGTCCACCCCAAAAAGACAGCTTTCAATAAGCGTTTGCTTCTCATGAAACAAAGCCTCCTGCACGCGTTGACTTTCTTTATTGCCCGGCTTGTATTCAAAAAATTCGTTATGACCGGTTGAAACAATCAGCTCATCGTTAACTACCTCTACTGCATACTCCCGTAAACGATTTCCTTTACGGTCTGTCAAGATTCCAAGTTCGGATTTAATGGCAATGATCTCGTTTAATGCCGAAACGAGAAAGTGTCCGGAACCTACAGCAGGGTCGCAAATTTTCAGGTTATTGATAATGTCATTGGATTCTTTTACATCATCAATCTTATTGTAGAGTTGTTCAAACTTTTCAAGTTCCCATTTTTTCGCTTCATTGAATTTCTGCACAACAGCTCTCCGAATAGTTTCACGGCACATATACATAGTGATAAAGCCAGGAGTAAAGAACGAACCATCTTTGTAGCCATTGATTTTTTCAAAGATCAATCCTAACACAGAGGCATTGATCAGTGTTTTACTTTCCTCTTGTATCTCTTCTTTTCCCTCAGAGCTAAAATCATAAGCATCCAGGAATTCAAAAAGGTATTGAAGTGTTGGTAATTCACCTTCGCGCTTTTTACCATTCTCTGTTTTGAGCACGGTAGACCCGGAAATTTTGAGTTTCACCCCGTCATCCAGACTATTAATGCGAAGGGTATCATCCTCCAGCGCGCTAATGTCAAACAGAGAACTATTCAAGTAAGGAACCCGTGCAAATTTATCGCGGATAGCTCCTGTCCGTTCACTCTCTTTCCGGGCTAATACCTGAAAAAAGAGCTTGTTCAGTTCATCGTAGTTGGGTATGGTTTTAAAGTCAAGGAACTTATATAGTTTATCGCCAGCATGATAAGTCAACAATTGGCCTTCGAGCAACTTGAGAAACAGGATCCGGTTAATCCAGGTGATACACAACTCCAATGCAACATTGAACAAACGCTCTTCATTTTTCTCACCAAAGTCTGCACCACCTTTTGGCAATTTATGAAGACGATCTTCCGCTACTAAACTATTGATAGAGTTCTCCAGCAGCGATCCGGCATCGGGTTTCTCCTTCCGTTGAATGAGCTTCTTTCCACCCTCTTTCTTTTCTTCCAAACCGATAATGTGAAGGAGTTCACTGTAAAATTTCGTATCGAGAGAATTGCTGTCGTTAGCAAAGGGTTGCTTTAATAAATGAGCGGGAGAGAGAATCTTGAAGAGATCAATGAGTTTTGAGTCATCTTTTGGATTGTCGTTCTTGGCAAATTTCGCCACTTCACGGAGATCAAACCGCGTGAACTTTATTTCTTCTTTAAGATTCTTTAAAAAAGGTTTTGCGATGTCATTATAAAACAGATCACGATCAGTTCTTGCTTTTTGTCCACTTTTCCATTCGTTGAAGTCCTTCATCAGGCTGCTGCACTTGTAGAACAGGTTATCAAATACCGATGCATCAAACACAAACCACTCGTAGGTGTTTGTAATAATTAGGTATTTAATGTCAATGTTACCGTGATCAACTCTCTCCTGAAGGTAGTAGAGCATGAGTTCGTGAGTAGCCTTAGTGTTCAGGTCATCAACACTGACCATATCTGGTGATGCCGGACGCTTAGCTTCAATAATGACAACCGGTTTTTTGTCCTCATAAATAGCCAAGTCAATTCGGCCCTTGGTATTGATCTGGTTTTTACCGTTGTAGTATGTATCGTAAAGAAATTTCGTGACAAGATTTTTTACATACTCCTCACTTTCTTTTTCGTTGATGCCATTGAGAAACTCTACCAGGTTCTTTCTAAAAAGCTCGATACTGGTACGAGCGACCTTCTCTTTGAGGTAGGCTTTGTTTAGGGATTGTTTCGGAGTGAGAACAGTCTTTTGATCCATTAAAAAGAAGCTAGGATAATTTAGGATACAAAATAGGAAATTAGCCCACGGAAATAAATGGTTGGTTACTCATTGGTTCAATTTCCCTGAAAATCTGATCATCGAAAATGGCAAGTGTCGAACCACCCGCGAAAACGAGGTAATCCTTTCTTTAAAGGTCTTTGAAGAAGGATTCTAAAAAGGAAAACCCGACCGGACAGTCGGGCTTTCCCATTGAGTACCCAAGGCCGGAATCCCTGCCTGCGCTGCCGCTTCGGCAGGCAGGGAACCGGGGTTCAATAAATTTATTTATGAAACTTCGCGGTAGGGAAATACAGTGAATAGGCACGGCAGTCAGGTATACCTAAAAATAAGAGCCCTCAGATTATACTGAAGGCTTTGTACCCAAGGCCGGAATCCCTGCCTGCGCTGCCGCTTCGGCAGGCAGGGAACCGG
>JBBTBZ010000005.1:0-49390 GCA_038043425.1 Bacteroidota bacterium | reverse complement strand
GGGTTCAATAAATTTATTCATGAAACTTCGCGGTAGGGAAATACAGTGATAAGCACGGCACTCAGATATACCCTAAAAATAAGAAGCCCTCAGATTATTCTGAAGGCTTTGTACCCAAGGCCGGAATCGAACCGGCACACCTTACGGTACACGATTTTGAGTCGTGCGCGTCTACCAATTCCGCCACTTAGGCTTGGGGGTGCAAATATGGGCAAACTTTGATTTCTCCACAAATCACAATTCAATAAATTTCTCTAATGAAAATGCCTGACTTCTTTCAGAGAATAAAGTCTTAACCCTTCCCCAAACTTTGCCAAATAGCTCCGATTGACGGTAGAGGTCCAGGCTTTCTTGTTTATCCCACGTACTAAATGTGGTGTAACATAACGGGTCATCGGCATCTTTTAATAATTGAAGGTGCGTGCAACCCAAAAAATTGCGGATGGAGGTTTTATTGGCTTCAAATATTTCAAGAAATTCCTCTACACCGGCTTTGGTAAAGTGCATTCGCACAATTCGTATCAGCATATAACTTATTTTTTCTTGAGGTTTATTCCTCAAACATAATATTGACAGGACTATCATAACTTAGTCCTAAGAGTTCGTTTGCATTGCCCTTGTAAATCCCAATTTCCAGCAACCCAAGACTGTTAAAAATTAAAAAGCATTCCCCTTGATCCGTTTGGTTGTAGGTGGTGTGAATACGCTTAAACTTCTCGCCACCAAACTGGATTGTAAAGTTTTTCCCTTTGCTCAACATTTCAAAAGCATCTTTCGGAATGTTCGTGATAAGGTTCCCGTAGTTGTCAATCCGAATCACATTTCCGGCAATTAATTTCTTGGTGGCCTTCACATGGCGGTCGGTCATTTTCCTGAAAACTGTCATGGGTATACCCATTGTGCTGATGGCCACACCGCTGGCAAGCTTTGCAGCAACCGTAGCGAAGATATCTTTCTCCGGGAAAGTAGAGGAGATGGTATTTATTTTATTTAACTCAACTAATACCTGATGAGGTTTTTCGCTGATCAAACCAAATAGCCCATTATCGGGCCCCACAAAAAAATGATCTTCAAGTTGGATGGCGATGCTGCTATCGCCCCGGTTGGAGGTGGAATCTACCCCGGCAAGATGCACAGTTCCTTTCGGGAAATCGCGAAAAGCAGCTTTTAACACGAACGCTCCATGCGCGATATCGCAGGCAGCAATTTTATGGCTGATGTCAACGATGGTAAGCCCGGGGTTTACACTTAAGATTTTGGCTTTAATGGCGGCCACGTAGTGGTCACTTTCTCCGCTGTCGGTAAGTAAGGTGACGATGGCCATTAAGGTAACATTACAACAACCGGCTTGTTTTCAATAGGCCGGAATATTAGTTAGTTTTGTGCGACAAAATTAAATCATTTCAACCACTTTACTTCATTGATAGAAAAAACCATTACACTGGAAAATATTTCCCTTCTCGACTTCCTGGGAGTTGAAAATAAGAATATGAATGAGCTGACTCTCGCTTTTCCCAAGAGCAAAATTATCTCGCGTGGAAATGAGATTGTGCTTAAAGGCGACCCAACAGATGTCGTTCAGATTACGGACATACTCAATTCACTCGTTGATCACTTTCATCAATTTGGCAGGGTTACGGAGGAAAATGTGAAGGGCTACATTGCGCAAGAACGACAGGAGTTTATGCCTGAAGATTTCAGTGACGATGTCCTTTTGTATGGCACTCGTGGTAATCCTATAAAAGCAAAAACTGTGAACCAGCAGAAGTTGGTTTCAGCAATAAAACAGAACGACCTTGTTTTTGCGCTCGGGCCTGCTGGTACCGGTAAGACATTTATCTCAGTTGCCATGGCTGTCAAGGCATTAAAGACTAAGCAGGTAAGGAAGATTATCATCACGCGTCCAGCGGTGGAGGCGGGTGAGAATTTGGGTTTTTTACCTGGCGATCTAAAGGAAAAAATTGATCCATACCTGCGTCCGATCTACGATGCCCTGAACGACATGATTCCATTGGAAAAATTAAAATATTATATGGAACGAGAGGTGATCGAGATTGCACCTTTAGCCTATATGCGTGGCCGCACGCTTAACAATGCGTTTATTCTCCTGGATGAAGCGCAAAACACTACGCCCATGCAAATGAAGATGTTCCTGACGCGTATGGGTCCAGAATCAAAAATGATTGTTACGGGGGACGCCACACAAATTGATTTGCCGGGAAATCAAAAATCCGGTTTGAAAGAGGCCATACGAATCTTAAGCGAAGTGAAGGAAATTGAAATGGTTGAACTTAACGAGAAGGATGTTATTCGACATAAGCTGGTCCGTGACATTATTGAAGCGTATGGAAAGTCGGACAATGTGAACCGATAAGGCCTTAGTTGAAGTATGAAAATCTTCCTGATGGTGTTATATTTGAAACTGATGATATAATGATGGCATTCAGTAAAATAAGAAAGTGGGCATTTTTTTTGGGAATCATTTCGATAGTGATCATCGTTTTTTATTCCTGCCCTGGGCTTCTCACGAATCATCAGTCTTACAAAAGCCATCAATTTTTTCTTCAGCCCGATTCCGGGGATCCGATTGTTTACAAGGCTTCTGAGAATTTATCCTACACACATTCACAACCAAAAGTTCAGGCAGTAAGTTATCATGATTGGAGAGTTACATTTGATTTGCCGTCCATTGAAATTTCTACATGCGAAGCTTTGTTTGTTGTGGCCTCGCTCCGAAATGTGTTTTATGTTTTCACCAACATAAACGCACCTTAATATCTCCTAAAACTAGTGCAAGTTACAGATAAGCAGGTGTATGGACATACGTCATGTCGTATTACACGGCTTAGTTCAGTCATTGTGAATTTCAGTTTTAGTTAATTTAAAATAGATTTAAAAATCATGAAAGATATAATAGATTTTGTAAAACGACTTTGGTTTGTGATTCTAATGTTTTTAATGGTCATTGCACTGGCAGTGATAATGAAAATGACCTGATTAATAGAATAACCTAAGGAATGCGGTGACTGGTTTTTGATCAGTCACCGTTTTTTTTCAACAATTTTTGATTGGATAGATTTAAATGACTCTTCTTGATTGCCTGCAAATGTCTTTCTATCTTACCCTATGCTAAAATGGATGCCCTATGCTATGGTCCGGATTGCCGCCTTCTTTATTGGAGGTGTTCTATGGGGGATTTATTTACCTGATATTATTTCAATTAATTTTGCAGTCTGGCTCTTTTTATTTTTTCTTTTCGGTTTCGTTGTGGGCTATTTCTTTCTTAGAAAGTCAACCGCACGATCTATAGTAGTAGGGCTCGTTGGTTTGTGTGCTGTATTTGTGGGGGGATATATCCAACTATTGCGCCATATGGAAACCCGTAGGCCAAATCACCTGATTCATATTACCTCAACAATCGAAACCTATAGGGCAAAAGTATCGTCCCAACCTGAGGAAAAGGTTAAGTCATGGAAAGTTGTGGTGTTAGTTGACGCGGTTAGGGATAAGAATGGCTGGCAGCCTGCAACTGGAAATGTTTTGATGTATATATCAAAGAAATCGGAGGAGATTGATTTAAAATATGGTGACCAGATTTTTATTGAGGGTGCACCCATGGTGCTTGGACCCCCTGGCAACCCTTATGAATTTGACTTTAAGCGATTTCTGAGTTTTCGGAATATTTACCATCAACAGTTTGTCAGGAGCGAACAAATTAAATTCATTGCTCCGGCAGAAAGAAAGGGTTTCTTATATTATTCGCAGCAGGCACGCGTGTGGGCTTCTGCCAAGATGAAGCAATTTATTATAGGTGAACGAGAGCAGGCCATTGCACTGGCCTTAGTGCTAGGCGTAACGGATGGACTGGACAATGATCTTCAGAATGCGTACTCTGCGAGCGGTGCTATGCATGTACTTGCTGTGTCGGGTCTTCATGTAGGCATTATCTATTGGATGATCTTGTTGCTGTTAAAGCCAATACGTTCTTTTTCAAGGAGTGCATGGCCCATTGCCATCATTAGTTTGCTTTGCCTGTGGACGTATGCTTTTGTTACCGGGCTTTCCCCTTCGGTATTGCGGGCCGTTACAATGTTTTCATTTATGGCAGTTGCTAAACCTTTTTCAAGAAGTACCAACATTTATAACACGCTTGCAGCTTCAGCTTTTATTTTGTTACTCTATAATCCCTATCTGATTATGTCAGTTGGCTTTCAACTTTCTTACCTCGCGGTGATAGGCATTGTGTATTTACAAAGACCTCTTTATAATTTATGGGAGGCACCCAATAGACTTTTGGATTGGGGATGGAGTATTTCGTGTGTTTCAATTGCGGCTCAGATTGCAACTTTTGCCCTGGGCCTTTTATATTTCCATCAATTTCCTGTGTATTTTCTTTTCTCTAATTTGTTTGTCATCCCGGGTTCGTTTGTGGTTTTGGTACTTGGAATTCTATTGCTGGCCATAAGTGCATTATCTCCAATAGCATTTGTTGTTGGTTGGTGGTTGGATTGGACGATAAAAATTTTGAATGCAGGTGTATTCTGGGTGGAAGATTTGCCATACAGCCTGATCAACGGAGTTTACCTGACTACTTTTCAATGTTGGCTTTTAATGGGCGTAATCATTTCATTCATTCTTCTTTTTGAGTTCAGAAGATTTCACTACATCATCACTGGATTGATATTGACCCTGGTCTATTCAGGCATTCAATGGCAACACCATGATCTGGAGGTGAACAGGAGACAGCTAATTGTCTATCGGGTAAATGGCCATGGGGCAATGGAATGGATAGATCACGGAAAGTCATATTTCTTTTCTGATTCTTCCTTGGTGAATGATTGGGAGCGTATAAGATTTCATATTCGGCCAAACCGTATTGCCTCGGGCGTTGGCAATATTCATATTAATGATACAAAGTTTATGGAATCCGCAAATGGCCTTCGCTATTTTAAATTTCGGGATAAAAAAGTTTTTTGGGTGGACCAGAAGAATAGTAAGCTGCCGAATAAAGTAATTACGGATTACCTGATCATTGGAAATAATGCTGTAAGTTCGTTGGATAAAATTCAAGGTAAAATTGAATTTGGACAACTTATTTTGGACAGTAGTAACTCCATAGCGTATTCAAACAGGATTTTACGTGAAGCAAAATCAAGAGAGATCTCAATTCATGCTGTTTTGAACCAGGGAGCTTTTACAATAACACTGTAGACATGAAATTGGTAGAGTACTCCGTAAAAGATCGTATCGGGTTTATCACACTCAATCGCCCTGATAAACGCAATGCCCTTAGTTTGGAATTGGTAGAAGAATTGAATGCAACATTTGTGCTGGCTGAAAAAGACGATAATGTCAAAGTGATTGTTTTAAGAGCCAATGGAGAAGCTTTTTGCGCGGGCGCTGATCTTCGGTATTTACAGAAACTTCAGGATTTTTCCAGGGAAGAAAACCAGGAGGACTCAAGGAACCTCAAAGAGTTGTTTTATAAAATCTATATGCTAAGCAAAGTTGTTATTGCACAGGTGCAAGGTCACGCATTGGCGGGTGGCTGTGGGTTGGCTACCGTATGTGATTTTGTTTATGCTGCACCAGAAGCAAAGTTTGGTTATACAGAAGTGAAGATTGGATTTATTCCCGCTATTGTTATGATTTTTTTAATCCGAAAAATTGGTGAACAAAAGGCGAAACACCTTTTGTTAAGCGGTGAGCTTGTAGGGGGGGAGTCTGCCATAGAGTTTGGATTAGTCAATAAAATTGTTCAAAGTGAAAAATTAGCGGAAGCAGTAGTAGATTTTGCTAATAAGTTGATCACAAATAATTCAGGCCAGTCAATGAGCCTAACCAAGAAGATGATCGGAGAGGTACAATCTATGAAGTTGGAGGACGCATTGGAGTATACTGCTGAAATGAATGCTGAAGCGAGGACATCAGATGACTGTAAAAAGGGCATTCGGGCATTTCTAAATAAGGAGGATTTGAAGTGGTAACAGACATCCATAAACACATTTTGATCTGTGCCAACACCTGAAGAAATACTAAAACTATATTGGGGTTACAATCTCTTTCGTTCTCCTCAAGTAGAGATCATTCAATCAGCATTGGAAGGGAAGGATACCCTCGCCCTGTTACCAACTGGTGGCGGGAAATCAGTTTGCTTTCAGGTGCCCACCCTTATTATGGACGGTGTATGTCTGGTTATTACTCCACTGATTGCATTGATGCAAGATCAGGTTAGCCAGCTAAAGAAGAGGGGGATTCAGGCGCTGGCGGTTCATTCTGGGATGAGTCGTGATGAAATTGACATCGCCCTTGACAACTGTGTCTATGGAAAAATAAAATTTCTATACCTCTCTCCTGAACGGTTGCAAACGGAAATGTTTCAGGAACGCGTCAAAAGGATGAATGTTTGCCTGATTGCCGTTGACGAAGCACACTGCATCTCTCAGTGGGGCTATGATTTCCGACCACCGTATTTGAAGATTGCTATTCTAAGGGAAACTAAACCAAATGCGCCAATAATCGCTCTTACAGCATCTGCCACCAGGCAGGTGAAAGAGGATATTATCGATAAACTCGAGCTTACCAATCCTTCAGTTTATCAAAAGAGTTTTGCTCGCGAAAACCTTTCATTTGCCATTCGAAAGACAGAGACGAAAGAGAGGAAACTCTTTGAGATTCTTAAGAAAGTTCAAGGTACAGCAATTGTATATGTGCGCTCCCGAAAGGCCACCCATGAACTTGCTAAAAGCCTGATTCTGCAGGGGTTCTCATCTATATTTTATCATGCTGGATTAAATCATCAAGAGCGAAGCACGCGGCAAGAGGAATGGCTCACGAACAAGGCACGGGTGATGGTCGCGACCAACGCTTTTGGTATGGGCATTAACAAAGCAGATGTGCGAACAGTAATACACATGGATTTGCCTGAGAATTTAGAATCGTATTATCAGGAGGCAGGCCGTGCAGGGCGTGATGGCAAACGATCCTATGCAGTTATCATTTATCATGATGTTGATGTTTTGTCTTTGCAACATAGGGTGCAACAATCACAACCATCTCTCGATTACTTAAAAAAGACCTATCAGGCCTTGTGTAATTATTATCAACTTGCCATGGGGAGTAGCCAGGGTGAAAGCTACGAATTTGAATTGGAAGAGTTTTGTAAACGGTTCAGTCTGAAGTCATCATCCGTATACGTAGCATTGAAAAAACTAGAACAAGAAGGTTTACTACAACTGAGTGAAAACTTTTACAGGCCTTCGCGCATCCATCTATCGGTGGACAAGAAAAAACTTTACGAATTCCAAATTGCCAATGCGAGATTTGATCCCCTGATCAAATCTTTGTTGAGGCTATATGGAGCGGAATTATTTTCTGATTTTGTTCCCGTTTCGGAGGCGTACATTGCACAGTCTTTAAAGATTAAAGAACCTGTAGCGTGTCTTGAGCTTACCCAACTGCATGAACTTCAATTGCTTTCCTACCAACCTGCATCCGACAAGCCACAGATAACCTTTATTTACCCAAGGCAGGATGCTGATTATTTACCAGTAGATCGGGAGAGAATGGAACGATTGCGGAATCTAAGCCTGTCCAAAATGGAAGCCATGGTGAACTATATCACACAATCTCACCGGTGTCGTATGCAGTTAATCCAGGAATATTTTGACGAAGTCACATATGAAACCTGCGGCAAATGCGATGTATGTCTTGAAAAAAAGAAAAAGGAAAATCATGTTATGCTTTCTGATTATCATGATCAAATCATGTATTTGCTCAAGCAGAAAAGCATGAACGTGGAGGAACTGGAGCTGGCTGTTTCTCCAAATGACCACGAATTATTTGTGGAGGTTGTCCGGGAGATGGTCGATGCTGCGGAGATTTGCTATGATGCATATTGGGTGCTGAGCATCTGTTGATTCATCTACATCTCTTTCAAAATCTTCACTCCAACGCTTTCACCCCAGGTAAAACTTTCCCTTCAAAATATTCCAGCAAAGCACCGCCACCTGTTGAGACATAACTTACTTTGTCTTCGAAGCCAAACTTGGCTACAGCTGCAGCAGAGTCTCCACCACCAATAAGAGAAAAGGCCCCTTTGGCAGTAGCCCGCACCACAGCTTCCGCTATCGTCTTTGTGCCGTTTTCAAATTTTGCCATTTCAAACACGCCCATCGGACCGTTCCATAAAATGGTTTTGGAGTTTTCCACAACTTTCGAAAATACTTCACGGGCTTGTGGGCCGATGTCCAGTCCCATCCATCCATCACCAATGGAATTGTTATTGACAATTTTGGTTTCGGCATTGGCGTCAAACTTATCCGCAGCTATGGAATCGATAGGCAAATGAAGTTCCACGCCTTTGGCTTTAGCTTTTTGAATCAAATCTTTGGCGAGATCGAGTTTATCTGCTTCAACCAGTGAGGTGCCCACATTCCCCCCAAGGGCATTGAAAAATGTATAGGCCATACCACCCCCGATAATTAAGTGGTTGACTCTGTCCAACATCTTTTCGATAAGTAAAATTTTATCCGAGATTTTTGCTCCTCCCATAATGGCAGTGAAAGGTTTCTCAGCATTCTCAAGTACTTTCTTGGCATTGGCCAGTTCGGCCGCCATTACCAATCCTGCACATTTTTCTTTGAAGAACCGGGCTACAATTGTGGTAGAGGCGTGTGCACGGTGTGCGGTTCCAAAGGCATCATTCACATATAAGTCGCCATGCTTGGAAAGCCTTTCTGCGAAAGCATCATCGCCTTTTTCTTCTTCTTTGTAAAAGCGAAGGTTATCCAATAAAAGGACTTCACCGGGTTTTAAAGCCGCTGATAGTGCAAAGGCTTCCGTGCCAATACAGTCGCCACCAAACTTTACAGGTTTCCCTAAAAGTTGTTCAGTTGTTTTGATGGTGTGCTTCAATGAATATTTTTCTTCAGGTCCTCCCTTTGGGCGGCCCAGGTGTGACATTAGAATGCAGCTACCCCCGTCTTTTAAAATCTTTTTTAAAGTAGGAATGGTTGCGCGGATGCGGTTATCATCGGTGACGTTAAAACTCTTATCGAGTGGAACATTGAAATCTACACGAATGAGGGCGCGCTTGCCGCTAAAGTTGATGTCGTTGAGGGTTTTCATGAATCTTCTTTTAGTCTTTTAGAGTGTGCGAATTTACGAATCAGTCCGGATTCTCCCATGATTTTAATCATGACCTTTTTCGCAAACGGTTTCAATACATCCATGACACGGGTGCTTGGTAAATATTTTGAAAACCATCGTGAAATTCTTGCAACCAATGGTTGGGTTTGTATATTTAACATAACACTATGCAATTAGCAAACTTCTTAGCTGACTATAACTCAAAGCCCACCGTTTGGGACGAGATGTGCCTCAACGGTGACATCCGTCAGCACTACCAGGTTTTCTTTGAGCACTTCCGGCAGTCTTCCAGCGAAGAGATAGGGAAAAAGGATGAATTAGCGAAGAAGTTATTCATGAGCCAGGGTATAACTTTTACAGTGTATAACGATGGCGAGGGTATCGAAAAAATTTTTCCGTTCGATTTAATCCCCCGCATTATTACGGGTTCAGAATGGGACCATATTGAAGCGGGCATCAAACAGCGGCTGAAGGCCCTTAATATTTTCCTCCAGGATGTGTATCACAGTCAGTTCATTATTAAGGATGGCATTGTCCCGGCATCACTTATCAATTCCTGCCCAAACTTTGTTCGGGAGATGGTGGGCGTTGACGTTCCGTTTGGAATTTACACACACATTGCCGGCATTGATTTGATCCGGGATAGCGATGGATCTTTTTACGTACTGGAAGATAATCTGAGAACTCCCTCGGGTGTATCTTATATGTTGGAGAACCGCAACATGACGTATCGGATTTTTCCCGGCCTTATGCCAAAGAATAGTGTCAGATCTGTCAAAGACTATCCGGATTTGTTGTTAAAAAATTTATTGAGTTTATCCAATCGTCAGAAAAGTGATCCGACCGTTGTCTTATTAACCCCAGGAATTTATAATTCAGCTTATTTTGAACATACAACACTGGCACGTTTGATGGGCATTGAGTTGGTGGAAGGCCGTGACCTTGTTGTTGATAACGCTAAAGTATTTATGAAAACCACTGCAGGGTTAAAGCAAGTGGATGTCATCTATCGCAGAGTGGATGATGAGTATTTAGATCCATTGGTTTTTAATCCTGATAGTATTCTAGGTGTATCCGGTTTGTATCACGCCTATCGAAAGGGAAATGTGGCCATTGTGAATGCATTAGGAAATGGCGTGGCGGATGATAAAGCTATCTACCCGTTCGTTCCTCAAATGATAAAATATTATTTGAATGAAGACCCGATTTTAAAAACTGTACCCACGTATTCAATGGATGACCCAGAGCATTTCGAGCATGTTTTTGGGAACATCAATAAAATGGTTATCAAAAAAACAAACGGAAGTGGAGGGTATGGTATGTTGATGGGCCATTCAGCAACAGAAAAACAAGTGGCGGAGTACCGAGTTGAAGTGGTTAATGATCCAAGGCAATTTATTGCCCAGCCTATTATCAGCTTATCTTCAGTGCCTTGTTATATCAACGGAAAAATACAGCCGAGGCATGTCGATCTTCGACCGTTTGCCCTATATGGACCGCAAGGTGTTGAAATTGTTCCGGGCGGATTGACCCGTGTGGCTTTGCGTGAGGGTTCATTGGTAGTGAACTCTTCGCAAGGTGGTGGAAGTAAAGATACCTGGGTGCTGATGTGATGGCGCAAATTTTGAATAATTAAGAATGATGGTGAATTATTTTTTGACTAGTTTAACCAACGAGCTTCTAGCCTCTAGCTTCAAGCATCAAGTTGGTGATGAACAAAATTTGCTGGAAATTTGCGGCTGGCAGCTGGCAGCCAGAATCAATATCCTAAAAAATATCAGCACCCCGATATGTTAGCCCGTGTTGCTGATGCTGTTTTTTGGACTGCCCGTTACATGGAGCGCACAGATAATATTTTACGTGCGTTGCGCACCAACTACATTGCTTCTCAGGACGAGGTTTCAGAGTTCGACTGGCAACCCTGGGTGAGACTGTATGGACCACCAGAAGAAAAATTACAAATTGAAATTGCCTCCTATCGTGATGTGATCAATTATCTTATACTGAGCAGACAGCATGACGCTTCGGTGTTTAGTTACATTGTCCGGGCCAGAGAAAATGCAAGATCTATACAGGACTTCATTACAAAGGAATTGTGGCAGTGTCTCAATGATTATTATCACCTCATTCGCAATCCACATACGGAACAATTGCTTTTAAATGATGACCCGGTAACTGCAATGGATAACCTATTACGGGAAAGTACTTTCTTTTATGGAACGGTGGATACTACCATGGGGAGAGGAGAAGGATATACCTTTCTGAATTTGGGTAAGTTCATTGAGAGGGCACTTCAAAGTCTCGATCTCTTAAGTATGCAGTTGGATGTTATTCCCAAAGGTGCGGTAGAGTCAGTACAATGGAAATATCTATTGTACTCATTGTCTGGATATGAATTTCATGGGAAATATTATAAAAATTCATTACTAACGAATGATGTTATTCATCAGGTACTTTATAACACTCAGTTTCCCCATTCAGTGTTGTATAGCTTAATTCAGACCGAGCGTTATTTTAAAAGATTGGAACCCATCTCACAACAAGACCATTTTAAAGAAATTGAATACGCTATTGGAAAGGCAGTGAATGACCTAAAATATAGTTCGGTGAATTCTCAAAATGCAGATGATATTCATGAACTTTTTAATAAGAGCCGTCAGGAGGTAATAACCATCGGGCAAAAATTAGCAACTCTTTATTTCGGCTATTCCTAGAAAAATAAGAGTACGTATGCCAGTTTTTTTTATTCGCCACCGCACTCATTACCAATATTCAGGTTTTGTGATTGATGCCGCTAACGAGATCAAACTGTATCCCTTGCAGGATGAATTTCAGAAGGTCAACGAACATATTCTTCACATTACTGAGGAGCCTGAAGTTCATACACTTACTGATTATTTTGGAAATACTACCGGCTTTTTCTCACTTATGGTTCCTCATAATGAATTGGTAATAGAGAGTTTAGTGGCCGTGGAGATGATTCCAAAACCACTGCTGCCGCGGAATGTAAATTTCAATGAAGTTTGGGGTGAAGTAAGGGGGGAAATGATTCAATTGAGGTTTCATGATTATGTGAAGGCTGAACAGGCAGACAGTAAAGCTGAAGTGCAAGAAGTCATCCGTGAAATTATGGGCAGAGTCCAACATCCGTTGGATGCCATCCTGGAACTTTCAGAATACATCTTCAGGAATTTTACCTACAAAAAAGGTGTAACAAATACTGAAACAAGTGTTGATGAGATATGGAAATTGAAGGCGGGGGTTTGTCAGGATTTTGCTCACCTCTTATTATACATGTCGCGATTAATGGGAGTGCCTAGCCGGTATATCAGTGGCTACATTTGCCCGGGTAGCAGTGAGTGGCGAGGGGAGGGGGCAACCCATGCCTGGGCTGAAGTATGGTTGCCTGATACAGGGTGGGTAGGAATAGACCCAACCAATAAGAGCATTGCAGGAGATCGACATGTGCGGGTGGCAACTGGAAGAAATTTTAGCGACTGCACTCCGGTGAAAGGAACGTACAAGGGGGGAAGCGATCATACGTTAGAAGTGACCGTAAAATTTGGGACGAATTCATTTGCTGAAGCCGAGGCCGTAGATCTAACTTCTATTTTCAGGGAAGCTGGGGAACAAGGTCTCCCTAAAAATTCTTACCTGGCATACCTTCAGATGCAACAGCAACAGCAGTAAAATAATAATTGGTGTATACGACTTAGAATCGAATCAGGATATCCAGAGTTTCATCTGTTCCTCGGTTAGGTTACTGCCGCAAATAATGGTTCCCACCCTACTTCCTTTAAATTTTTCACCTTGTTCCAGAAGAGAAGCGATACCCACTGCACCTGATGGTTCCACTACAATTCCACAATACAAGTGAATTAGTTTCATGGCTGCAATAATTGATTCTTCTTTTACGAGAATGGCATCATCAACAAGTCCTCTCATATCTTCCAATGCTTGCGGCACGGGTATTCGAACAGCAATCCCATCGGCAATTGTATTGACAGTATCATGGAAAACTAAAGTCCCGCTTCTCCAGGATTCTATCATAGCACTTGCCCCCTCGGCCTGAACAGCAATAATTTTGGTCTGAGGGCTATTTTTTTTATAAACACAAGAAATACCATTGATCATAGCTCCGTTTCCTAATGGCACCAACAGCACATCGATGGGCTGTGGGAATTGAAGTAACTCAAGACCTATTGTTCCTGCCCCTTCTACTGTTTCGATATCCAGACTATCTTCTATAAAACGAACCCCTTGGTTTTTTGCGACTCGACTTGCCTCCAATTTGGCGGCATCAAAATCATCACCATGTAAGATCACCTTCGCACCCAAAGATTTCATGCGTTCAATCTTTAACGGGTTTGCCTTTACACTGGCATACACCGTAAGTTTGATATTTTTTTCACGACATGAAAATGCCATGGCTTGTCCAAAATTTCCAGCGCTGGCACAAATTAAAGAGGTGTCAGAATCGACTTGTGAAACAAGCCAATCCGCTCCCCGGCCCTTGAAAGATCGAATGGGATTAAGTGTCTCAATTTTTAAGACGAGATTAACCCCAAATAATGAACTGAGCGGTTCATTGATGTATTGTGGAGTATTTAAAAATACAGGGTCAATTCTTGCAGATGCCTCTTCAATTCGTTCAACTGATAAACGATTGATTCTACTCATGCAAGTTTCATTTCGGAATTAATCGCCAAAAGATATCCCTAAACCTTTTGCCGCTAAAACAAGGTCGCCATCTTTCGTTACTAGTTTTGCACCTTTTGTTGCTTCTGTCAATGGAACAGATGTAATAGCATTATTTTTTATCGCCACCATTCTTCCGAAATTATTTTCCAGTGCAAGTTCAAAGGCTTTGACACCAAATAATAGTGATAACACTCTGTCAAAGGCAATTGGTGTTCCGCCACGTTGCACATGGCCTATTACTGTCTCACGGATCTCGGCCTGACATCCGGCATCTTTCAATTGCTTGGAAAGTTGAAACGCAACACCTCCCAGACGAACATGCTCAGAACCTTTCTCACCAGCACTTGAAGTGATATTTCCTTCTTTTGGTTTTGCGCCTTCCGCAACGACAATGTTCGCGAAGCCCTTTCCATTTTTATAACGAGAATCGATTCGCTTCACTAATTTATGAATGTCATAAGGAATTTCAGGAATTAAACAGATTTCTGCACCGCCTGCAATGGCAGTATGCAAAGCGATCCAACCAGCATCACGGCCCATCACTTCCATAATCATTACCCGATGGTGGCTTTCGGCAGTGGTTACCAGTTTGTCAAAGCTGTCAGTTGCAATTTGAACAGCTGTTTGAAAGCCAAATGTCATATCCGTGGCGGATAAATCATTGTCAATTGTTTTTGGAACGCCAATCATTGGAACTCCCTTTTCAAATAGTGCCTTGGAAATTTTCTGAGAGCCATCACCACCGATATTAATGATGGCATGGAAATCTAATTCTTTCAGTTTCTTCATTAATTCGTCTGAACGATCGATAAATTTAGTGGAGCCATCGGGTTGGATAACCGGAAACTTAATAGGGTTGCCTTTGTTTGTAGTTTTAATAATAGTTCCCCCTTTTACATGAATGCCAGCAGTTCGTTGCCTCGTAAGTTTGATAATATGTTGAGGTTCGTTGAGTACCCCGTTAAAAGCTTCAATACTTCCATAAATCTCCCAGTCGTCCTTCCTTCCGGGAGATAGGTTTTCTTTACGAGCACGTTTCGCAATACCGCGGATCACAGCATTTAGCCCGGGGCAATCACCACCACCGGTGAGAATTAGAATTTTTTTCATGCAGCCATTATTTACGGTTTGAAGATAATAGAAAAGTGGATGCAATTCATGATTCTGGTTGAAGGATTTTATATTTCCAGTTATTGAACCAGGCCACCAAAAGCTACTCTGCTGCCGACCTAATCAGTCTGTCATTAATTGCCCTGCCAAGACCAATTTCTGGTGCCATTTCAGCCAGAATTATGTCCACAGGCATTTTGTCTAGCAATCTTAGACCTATAAATAGGTTTTGTGCAGCTTCATCAATTTTGCCGGAAGGAGCTAGGATGAATTGATATTTCATTTTATAGTCTACTTGAAACGAAAGGACTCCGGCATTATTGGGATTATATTTTTTTAATAAGTCGGGCAGAATGCCAAGTATAACTTTTTTTGTAGGAGCATAATGACTTTTCATTTGCCCCGGTGCGGTTGGGTCGGAACTAACATGAAGTTGAACAGAAACTTTTCCAACTAACGCTTCAATACTTTCAACAGTCAATCCACCGAGGCGATAGACCATAGGATGATTATTTTCGAAACCAACGATGGTTGATTCAATACCAATTGAACAAACTCCTCCATCCAGGATATAGGAAATCTTATTACCGAGTTGTTCGTTCACGTGTTCTGGACGGGTAGGGCTTATATAACCGAATGGATTGGCGCTGGGGGCAGCTAATGGAAAAGACAGAGACTTCAAAAGATCTCTGGTTATAGAATGGTTCGGACAACGAATACCTACAGTTGATAGTCCGGATGTAACTAAATCCGGAATGATGGATTGTCGGTTTAACAAAAGTGTCAATGGGCCCGGCCAGAAATGTTTTGCCAGGAGTATGGCTTGTTCCGGAATTTCCTGAACATAACTTTTGGCATGCTCAAGATCGGGTACATGCACAATTATGGGATCAAACCAGGGTCTGTCTTTTACAGAGAATATCTTTGCCACAGCCGAGGTATTCAACGCATTACCGGCAAGACCATAGACAGTTTCAGTAGGGATGGCAACTAACTCACCATGCTCCAGAAAAGTCTTTGCTTTGAGTAGGTCTGTTCCAATTTCAGCCATAAGGATTGCAAAGCTAAATAATTTGTAATCGTTCCGCGGTTTTTTCTAATTGCCTTCATGGCAAAGTATTAAATTTGTTTTATGGCTTTATTGGCAACCACTATTGCCACTAAGTCACAACGACACTAAGAAAAATGAACTACACCAAAATATCAGAATTGGAGGAAGAGATTGGCAAAGCAATTGTAAATGCAGCTTTTAAAGTCCATTCTGAATTGGACCAGGACTTTTAGAAATAGTTTACGAGGTCTGTCTTGCACATGAAGTAAGAAAGGCTGGATATGTAGTTGTTAGACAGGTTGAAATTCCGATTCGATATGACGGGAGAATAAAGTTATCGTTGAAACTAAAGCATTGGATCAGGTGAATCCGGTTTGGCAGGCACAGGTGCTAAGTCATTTGAAATTAACGGGCTTGCGTTTGGGATATTTGATAAATTTTAATGTACCGTTGATCAAAGATGGTATTAAAAGAATTATTTTGTGAGGCTTAGTGCCTTTGTGTCTTTGTGGCTAATGGGAATTTTGACCAAAAAATTAAACTATGAGTAATAAAACTAGATCAATTCTTAAAGGCGTTGCAGTTGTGATCGTATTATTAGCGGTATTGATGCAACTTCAGATTATCATTATTCCTTTTTTCGTGCCTTATAAATTCTGGATGGTGGTCATTGGATTTGGGTTGATGCTGATCGGTTCAAAGTAATTTCTGCTTCATCCGAATAATAGACGGCTCACTGTTATACGTCTCTAAAGACAGTAAGGGAATCCATTTCACATCGTGTGATTCCTCGCTGACCACAATACGCTCTTTCTCATCAGCCTGGACTAAAAAGCGGATGTCATAATGAAAGTGTTGGGGAAAATCTTTCCGGGTGGGTATAAGATGAATGTCAAGATCATAGATCTGTTCCCCGATAACAGTTAATTGCTTTAATCCTGTTTCTTCTTCGGCTACGCGCAATACGTTGTCGTCCCCATCGGCATGACCACCAGGCTGGAGCCATTTATTTAATTTAGCATGATGTACAAGAAGGACCTTTGTCTTATCCGCATTGATAATCCATGCAGACCCAGTAATGTGGCCGGGTAGGTACGTACGGTGGAAAGCATCGTTACTTGTTAGTAATTCTAAAAATGACCGTATGTATTC
Organism: Bacteroidota bacterium; assembly: GCA_038043425.1. Taxonomy (GTDB): domain Bacteria; phylum Bacteroidota; class Bacteroidia; order Cytophagales; family Cyclobacteriaceae; genus ELB16-189. The sequence continues at coordinate 32,226 of JBBTBZ010000005.1, read as the reverse complement.
TTTTTCTTCCGGGAACGAAGTTTGATAGGATTGCAATTCCTTAAGTAGCTGAGGTCTGTCCACGACTGCCAACTGCTGTCTGCCTGCCCCTTACTTTTATTGTATTACTATGGTGACTTTATTAAATTTCTTCTCTTCCAGCTTACCCGTTTGTTCTCCGCCACCGGCATTGTCTTTGTCATCTTTTCTTGCTAAAACAAAGTAGGGCAGGGACTTAAGGTTTTTGAATTTGACCACCCCTTTTTCGTCTGTGGTACCCTCAGCAGCAGAATTTTTCTCGGTTGTATAATCTTCTTCCTTTTCAAATAATTGAACACTTGCTCCTGCAACGGTATTCCCCAACTCATCTCTCACTGTAATCGTCAGGGAAGTTTTAATCAGCTGGGCTTGCCCTTTACTCGCAAGCAATAGACAGGTTATAAAGGCAATAAAAGCCAGGTGCTTGAAATTATTTTTCATATAGTTGAGATTTGATACATGCATATTTAACTAAACTCATTCAATAAATAAAAGGAATCTTACATCTCTGGGGTAAATCCTCCAAGGTCTTCTTATTTCCGCAAAAAGACCTTGGAGGATTGTGCTATCGAATCAGGGCTACACCTCCCCGTTTTTCCTGCACGCCTTGGTCAGGGCGGAAAGAACTCACATATTTGATAACATACGCGTAAGCTCCGCCTGGCAAGGGTTGTCCAGGATTATTGTTATAACCTCCATTCCATTTGAAATTCCTGTCTTTGGATTCAAAGATCATTTCGCCCCAGCGATTGTAAATGAAAATCTCAAAATCATCTGTGATAAAGAAAGTATACACATAGAAATCTTTATTGGCGGATTGACCACTGGTTGGCCGGAAGGCATTGGGAGCATTAATTTTAGGAAGACATTGATTTAAAACTTCAGTTTCATCCGGTGCAACACATCCAAATGAATTTGTCAACATCACTTTATAGAAGCCTTCGCTATCGGCTGTATATACCTGATCGGTAAAGTTCAGCGTCAATTCATTTTTAAGCCAGTTATAGGCTGAGAAAAAACCTGGATCTAAATCTACCTTTGATGTACTCTCGTCTTTGTTATCGGGGTCATTACAAATGATGACACGATTAGGAAGCTGCCCAACAGGTAGGGGAGCTCTGATTACTTGAAGTTGCGCAGAAGCGGTGCAAACAGATTTAGTAATGTCTACTGTATAAGTTCCTTCATCACTTTGATTGGTTGTGGCGGTAGTTACAGCCGGCTGTAGCAATGTCCCATTTAACGACCATGCATAGCTTATGCCACTTGCCGTGCTGGTGGCAGTCAGTGTAAATGGTTGATTATCCAGACAAGGAGGAGTGGACGCAAGATTCGCATCTACAGGTCCAACGATATTCACTGGATTGGAAGGAGAAGTGTATCGGCATCCGTTGACCGTGCTTAACAAGGTCACGCTATACGATCCGTTGTCTGTTAGACCCAATACAACCTGAGAGCCTTGCAAGGCGGGTTGAAAGACACCGCTTTTGAGCCATTGGTAAGTATAATTTCCAAGGGGAGAAGCTGTTAAAAGTACTGAGGTTTGACAGGCATCACTTTGTGTAAAGTCTGGATTTACAGCAGCATCAACCAGGATATCAACCGTTTGGTTAGCAGGGCATTGACCTGCCGTTGTAGCAGTGACACTATAGGTAAGAGGTCCCGTTTGTGTAGATGGAATTGATAATATAGCTCCAACGAATGGAGAGGTAAGCCCTGGGCCTGTCCAGGAATAAGTAGTAGCACCAGAACCAGTAATTGTTGCAGGCGTAACGCAGGCATCCGGCAAAAGTGTTATCGCAACAAGAGGATTGGGAGTTATCGCTTGACTAATGATAGAAACACAACCTGTGTTATCCGTTAGCTGAATAACATAATTTCCAGCGGTAAGGGCAGGCGTATTGAAATTTAATGTCACTGCTGAATTTGGACCTATGACAGCACCGGTTCCTGAATCGGTAATGGTATAGCTAAAGGGAACTGAGCCAGCTGGTGCATTTGAGGTTACGTTTACGATAACAGGATCACAATTAGGTGCCGCTGCCAAAGAAGTTGGGAAGTATGTTGCATCGCTTAATCCCAATGAAGTAGATATAGTACATCCGGATATCTGGTCGGTAACGATACCTGAATACGTACCTGCATTTCTTCCGGCATAATTAATACTATTGGGTGCCACCTGATCAATCCGCTGATCAAAAAAGCCTCCCGGGCCTGTTATAAAATAGGAGTAGGGACCACCACTTGGGGAGGATGTAAGTAAATTAAGTTGGACCGTGCCATCTGAAAGTCCGCAGTTAGTTGGATTAGTACCTGTAAGAGTGAAAAGTGGTGAAACTTTTATCAAATAGGTTTTATCATCTGTAGCGGTACAGGTGGTGATGGGATCCGTCACAGTAACTTGATAGGTAAATACTCCAGCGGTTGTTACATCTATCGCTTGTGCCTGCGAATTGCTGGAGTTAACTCCGTTGATTGTCCATTGATATGTTGCGCCAGGGTTTTGTGCATTTAGTGCAATTGTTGAATTGTCTTCGCAAATACTTATATCAGGACCCAGATCAAGTTGTGGCCGGTTATCCACCACAATCGACTGGCCAATGGATTGACAGCCATTTAAATCGGTTATGATCACAGCGATGATAGATTGTTCAGAAACGGTAACAATTTGAGTCGTATCACCCGAAGACCAATTATAGGTGAAGTCTGGAATATTGGCCGTGTTGGCATCAAGGGTAACAACACCCGTGCAGAGGGCGGTTGCACCTGGAATAGTTGGATTAGGTGGAGGTAAAAAGATTGTAATTTTTTGCACGAGTGTTGTATCCAGGCTGCATCTATTGGTTAGCCTTAACGAGACGTTGTAGGTGCCCGGGGCCGCATAGGTATGAACCGGGGATGAAGCGGTGTCACTTCCCCCATCACCAAAGAACCATTGAAATTCATCAATAGCATCTGTGGCATTGCCTACAAATTGAGTGGGTTGTCCAAAACAAAATCCTGCCACATCAATGGAAGGCCCTCCGAAAGCGTTCGAAATGATTTGAGTGAAGTTAGGTAAACCCAACTTGCTTGTTGTTCCTACTGCCAGAGTAAACCCAACTGCATTATATGAACTCACCTGAGTGGTATCGTCACTTGCGTTAATGGTTCCAAGTACCCCGCTGTCATTTATGGCAACGTAAATCTGACCATCCGGGCCAAGTTGCATCGCACCTAATTCAACCGGTTGTGAAATCTTTTGCCTGAAATAGGGATGCTCCAATGAGTCAATAAAATATTCGTATATCTCCGATGGACTGGGCGTTCCTTTTACAGATGCAAAAATTTTGTTTCCGCCCGGTGAAAATTCAATACCATAGACCTGACCGTTTGGCTGTTTAAGATCAATCTTCCGATAGTTATTGAGTTCTCCAGTCGTGTCGTTCAAATGAAAGAGTTCTACCAGGTTTTGAGTTCCCGGAGTTGAAATGGCCACTGCCAGATTATCACGGGGTCCCAATTTCATATATCCCTCACCGTTCTGTTGTACTTTAAATGAGTGATCCGACCCTATACTTGAGTAGACTGGCTCGCCTATTCCTTCTGCTGAGATGGGATATGAGCGGAAGGTGTTGTTACCATATTCATGGGCAATCAGCCAGGTGCCACTTGCGGTAATACGTTCTGTACTTTTTCCAAACAGTAAAATATTCTTAACAATAACCATTCCCAAGCCTGAATTTTGTTTGAGATCGAAAAGAGAATAGCGTAGTTCATTGGCAGAGGTTCCGTTAATGGCATGGGTTGTAAAAATATAATACAGGGTTTCGTCTCCGGGAACAGGAACAATCAGGGATGACTGTGTTGATGTTGGGTCACCACCAAGCCCGGCATCAATTTGAGTGTCTGTTTTGTCGTATACCTTATCTCCATCCGTATAAAAAATGGTTTCTCCATTCCGATCGCAAATGATGGCGCAACCTTCAGGTGCATCCATTGCACTGTTACTGAGTGCAACGGCAGGGCCACCTGGATTTTGAAAAAGCGGATTGAAATTAATGCCAGCATGCGTGCCAAAATACCACTTATTACCTCTTCCATCTTGCAGATCATATTCTTTTACATTCACGCCTGCATAAGCAGAGCAACCAGAAGCATCAGAAACTACTACATAATAGTAGCCTGCCGAATCGGGTGTAAGAGTATCACCTGCATCACCATTTGACCAAATGTAAGAAGTAGGAGTGCCTCCTTGAACGCTACACTTAACACTGAACAGCGTTGGAGATGAAGACCCTCTGGGAGGTGGGAACTCGCTTCGACAAGCTGTTGTATCTTGCACGAGGTCCAGTTGCAAAACAAAGGCACCAATGGTAACAGGTTGTACAGCAGATTTTGATCTTCCTTGGTAAAAAGCGGTTAGCGAGACATTAAAAGTCTGGGCCGTTGCATAGGTATGGATTGGACTCCAACCCGTAAAACCAGTGGCATCACCAAAATCCCAAACCAAACTATCAGCGGCAGGTGCGACCACGGGAAAAAATGATGAAGGTGAATTTTGACAAATTCCAATGGATGTAAAACTCACAGTAAGGGGAATGCTATCTCTTGGTGCGAAAGAAGGGAATTGCTGCCCCCCAAAATCAACACTACCAAATGGCAAAGGCACACGGACAACACTACTGGCAATGGTGTCTGTCTTTAAGAATTTATCCACTAAAAATGGACCTCCCGAAACGGTTTGATACAAATAGTAAATTGAACTGTCGGTCGCCATCTGCAACCCATAACTTCTGAATACAGGAGTGCCTAAAACAGATGTAATAATTGTTGATGGCGTGGAAGTGTTGGAATTTAAATAATCATATTGCAGCACGTCTGCAGTGACACCGGATTCACCAGGTCTCGAAATATAAAGATATTGCCCGTTCAAGCTCCACTCAATGTCATAGATTTCTTGATTGGTTGTGCTGGAAAAGCCTGTATTAAAAATAAAGCGATCAAACGTGAATATCCCGTTAGCATCATCAAAATCAAAGATGATGGCGTCTTCATTCGGACTTTGTGGAGCTACCGCCATTTTCTTTAGCCCGGCATGGTAAGAAAAATTGGCAACTGATAGCGGAAGACTGCCCGTGGATGATACAGTTGTGTTGAACGTGCCCGTATACGTAGTTGAGTCTATCAATGTGGCAGAATAACTAATCGAATTATTTTGATGTGTGATGAGCCAATAATGTTTACCATTCGCATGGGGTACAATCATCATGCCTTCTGATCGCCCGGTTAGACCTGGTACGGCCACATCTTTTGGATTCTCAACATCTCCAAATGCAGGTGCCGGGAAAGCTGCATTGCCAAATAAATTCATATCAACTACACTACTGCTGATCGAACCTCCTGTAAGGAAGTTGGCGGAGTTGGTGAAAACAAAATACTTATTGTTTTGGCCCGGTACAGGGCAGATGACGACTGGCTGATTACCTGAATTATTTCCGGATAGTCCGCTCCCATTTAACATTTGAAGGTGACAGGCATCATAAATAACAGAACCATCAGAATAAAAAAGGAGGTTGGCGGTTGAAGGATCCGTAGCGACTGCGCTTCCTCCTATGCCCATTGGTAGCGCCTGATTATTAACCAATGCAGGCACACCACTCGATCTGTTAAAGCGAATGCCATTTACAGAGTTTCCAAAATACCAGTTTGACTGCGCCAGATTTTGAGAAAAAGCAGCAGGAGTTGTGAAGAAAACCAGCAATGTGACAACAGGCGCTATACGCAAAACGAGCGGAACTTTATACTTCATACGGCACACATTCGTTCAACATAGTGAGTCACAGGTATTAATCAAAATCTAAAACGCCCAAATCACACTAAAGTATACAATTTGAGTGAAAATATCGTTAAGTCGGTGTCTGGTTTGGAAATCACAGATTTGTATTTTTTTTAGTCTTGATAAAGGATTTAATTTGCTTTAATGGAGAAAATAAAATACCCCAGTTTGTTGTACCGAATGCTTCTAGTGGGTTTTGGATTAATGCTCTGGATGCAAACTACGGTAACTGCACAAGATCCACAATTTTCTCAATTCTATGCAGCACCTTTGTATCTCAACCCGGCCTTTGCGGGATCTACCGGACAAGCACGGGTGGGCATGAACTATCGCAATCAGTGGCCTGCTATTGATGCCAATTTTACTACGCTCTCTGCTTTTGGTGATATTTACCTTGAAGATTATAACAGTGGCGTAGGTGCATTATTAACTCGCGACCGTGAAGGGGTGCTGGGTCTTCAATCGATTAGCCTTACACTTCAGTATTCGTACAACCTGGAAATAACCAAAGGTCTTTCGTTTCGTCCAGGCTTTCAGGCTTCTATTTATAATCGCTCTGTTAATTTCAACAGGCTCACCTTTGGCGATCAGTTTGATCCCAATACAGGCGAAGTTGTGAATCCAACGAATGAAACAGTCGGCTCTGGCGAAAGCATCTTCTTTCCTGATATTGGGGCCGGAGGATTATTTTATACAAAGAATGCATGGCTCGGCTTTGCGGCAAGCCATTTAACTAAACCCAATCAGTCATTGATTGGTGAAAGCAGCCAATTGCCTATGAAATTATCCGGGCATGCCGGTTATAAATTCTTTTTTAAACCGGGTGTTACGGGTACAGGCGTTTATGCCCGCACACAAGAAAGAAGTGTAGCCCCGGCTGTTCAATATCGCCACCAGGGTAGTTTCGATCAGATGGATGTTGGAATGTATTTTACTCTTGAGCCAATAATATTGGGAACCTGGTACCGTGGTATTCCATTTAAATCAGTAAATGGTAATATTAATAATGAATCGATTGTGATGCTAGTCGGGTTCACCAAAAAGGGAGAGAAAGATATTCTAAATATTGGCTACAGTTACGATTATACTATTTCTAGGCTTGGCCCCAGCAGTGGAGGCGCTCATGAAATAAGTTTAGTCTATTCCTGGAGCACGCGCAATCCGCGCAAGCCACCAAAGGATAAGTTGGTTATTCCTTGCCCGGATTTTTAGGTATTGATTTGTAGCGACAATACAATTTTACTCTTCTCCCGTTGCGCCTATCTTACATACATTATCCAATCCAATGTGGATGAGGGCGTCCCCGGCATTGACAACAGGATTGTTGTTTAGGCCAACTACATAGCCTGTTGTAGGAGATTTTATTTGTTCTTTAAACTCTCCGAAAGGATCAGTCAAGGTGCCGACTAATTGATTTTTGTGAATAAGATCTCCGCATTTGATAACCGGTTGGAATAATCCTGCTGTATGTGCCCGCGCCCAGGAGGAGCTCCAGATGATTTTATTTTCAGTGGTTGGTTCTGGGGCCCAATCGATCATTTTTAAGTGCTTCATCAATCGTAGTGTACCATTGACTCCTTCTTCGATAGCGTGCTGATCAAAGCGCACCGATTCACCGCCTTCGTATACGATAATGTGTTTATCTTTTTTGGCAGCCGTTTGCCGAAGTGAATGAGGACGGAGTGGTGCGTCAATGGTGAAGGGTGCGTGAAACGCATAGGCAAGCTCAACATTAGTGATGTCTTGCATCACGCAGCGAACTTGTGGATAGTTGGTTCGCAGGGCTCCTCCTGTGTGGAAATCTATGCCGTAATCGATGTATGGGATAACATCGTGTGTCATGTGATAAGCAACACGTGCAGCCAATGAACCGGATTTACTTCCAGGAAAGGAACGGTTGATATCCTTGCCATCCGGGACTTCACGAGAATAGTTTAGAAATCCATACACATTAATAACCGGCATGCACAATACCGTACCTCGTTTTACACGGTGATGCCCCGCATCCAGAATTCTTCGGACGATTTCCATGCCGTTGATTTCGTCACCGTGCATACCAGCGGTGAGTGCCAGTACAGGTCCGTCTTCTAGTCCACGATATACATAAATGGGGGTATCAATCTGGGTGCGTGAGGGAAGTCGCGCTATACTGATATTGATTTCTTTGAATTCGCCAGGCCGTATTTCGTGATCGGCAATCAGAACTTGTTTCATCTTACTGGATTCTCAATTCTGGATACAAGATTCAAGATACAGACCGGCATCAAGAATCAAGTATCCGGTTTTACGCATTAATAATGTCTTTCTGTATTTTCTTTATCCCCGCATGCTTTTCAAGATATTGAATGATTTTTCCACCAATATCAACCTTGGTGGCAGTTTCAATGCCTTCCAGTCCAGGAGAGGAGTTAACTTCAATAATCAGTGGGCCCCGTTTTGACGGAAGCATGTCCACACCAGCTACTCCAAGTCCCATTTTTTTAGCAGCGGTGATAGCAGCATGCTTCTCATGGCGATCCAGTTTTACCACAGTAGCATGACCTCCGCGGTGTAAATTAGAACGGAACTCACCATCCCGAGCTTGCCTTCGCATAGCACCAATTACTTCACCATTTACTACAAATGCACGAATGTCTGCACCTTTAGCTTCCTTAATAAATTCCTGAACAATAATTCTTGCTTTGACACCGTGAAACGCTTCAATAACAGATTGTGCTGCTTTTTTATTTTCGGCCAGAACTACGCCAAGACCTTGTGTTCCTTCAAGTAGTTTAATAACTACGGGTGCACCACCCACCGCTTCAATTACACCTTCAGTATCTTTGGAGTAATCCATGAAGATAGTTTTAGGTAAACCTAAACCGGCTCGTGAAAGTATTTGCATGCTTCTAAGTTTGTCACGAGAACGGATCAACGCCTGGGATTCAATCGCGGTGAATACTTTCATCATTTCGAACTGACGTACAACTGCAGCACCGTAGAAAGTTACAGAAGCACCAATTCTGGGAATGATGGCATCGAAGTAATCGAGTTTTCGGCCATTATACCACACCATGGGATTTTTCTTCTCGATGAGTAACATGCATTTCATATGATCAATGATTTCCACTTTATGCCCTCTTTTTTCACCGGCTTCTTTTAGCCTTTGAGTGGAATAGAGTTTAGAGTTGCGGGAGAGTATGGCGATGTTCATACGCCTGATTTTTTACTTTTGAAAGATAAATCTATTTTAGTCACATCAATCAGAAAACGTTGTCGTAATATCTTCCTGCCTAATAAAACAGGAAACTTTAGATTGCCGCGATTGCTTAGAGAAAATTCTGCGTGAATTAAACGTTTGAAAATCCGGATCTTCGTTTTGATCACATACCGTAATTCTGCTTCACCAAATGAATTTCTTATTTCACGCTGCTCGAATTTTTTGGAAACAAATTTCATTCCAGTGAATTCTGGGTGTTCTTCGTCCAACAGGATAAATTCCAGTTTACCATTCACCTCTTCTGCTTTAGAACAATGAAGGCTGCATGAGTAGGCACCGGTGTCTATTTTGGCGTGAATATCAGATAGCCCAAGTTCTGGTAAGTCAACACGATCATATCTTCCGAGAATTTCCATGCTACAAAACTTTCGGAAACTAACTGATTCTATTCAAAAAAAAAAGCCAGGTTTTCGGCCTGGCTTTGAGTTGTAAGATGCTGAAAATTAAGCCCCTTTTACTTTAAATGAAGTTGAAGTGTTTTCCCACTTCAAGTTAACTCCATCTTTTTCAACGGTAATCGAAAAAGTTTCTACAAAAGATGGGGTCTTTCCTGCTTTCACAGTTACTCTTAAGACATCATTGGATTCCTTGTAGCTGAAAGCTCCCCATTGTTTGCCGTATTTTTGGAAGATGATCACCCATTCGCTTTCTCCTGGAATAGTAAACATCTCGTACTTGCCTTTCGGTAAATCTTTGCCTTCAATTTTTACATTTTTATCGAATTCTACAGTTGTGGCTTCATTGGCTCCTGTGCGCCATACTTGGCCAAAGGGCTCTTTTTCACCTAACATCTTTCTACCACGCGCAGACGGCTTACAATAGACGATCTCAACATTGGCTCCATCAATGGTACCCTTTACTGTTTCTTTAGGACTTGATGGTTTTTCCTGAGCAGAAACACAAAGAAATGTTGCGGCCATCAGGGTGAGTAAAGCGTAAATAGTTTTTTTCATGTTTTTATGGGTTTTAATTTCTATTTGCAATAAACAAAAGTGCCCCATTTCTAAGATAAAGAAAAGGGCACTTTTACAATAAATGAATAAAACTTGTAAACTGTTTTTAAAACGCTTTGTACCAGTGTTAGGTTCTCTATTTGATCGGATTTTATTTGTTAATTTAGTATGAACGGTTAATAAAGCACTTAAAATCAATAATTAACCCTATATCATTAAAAGATTTCTACTCAAGTTTATGTAAAGTGCTCAATTACAGTTTTTAACTGCTCTGACTGGACAACCCCTGACTGCCTCCATTTTAATTCCCCACATTTAAAGAGTACCATGGTGGGTACGCTTTGAACCTGATAGGACGTAGCTAAGGCTTGATTTTTGTCGACATCTATTTTTACAATTCTTATATTCTCTCCCAATTTATTCTTCAAATCTTCCAGGATGGGTTTCATCATTTTACAAGGGCCACACCATTCCGCAGAGAAATCAATCAGCGTTGGGATTTCGCTTTTTATTATTTCGGAAAAGGATCCGTGTGCCATTTGGATTTAGTTATGACTTACAATTTCCAATGCGACTTCAATTACCGGCTTCAGGATCACTTTGGATCTGATAGAATTTGAAATGAGACAAGCGGATTCTGATTTTTGAAGCACCCTTACAGCCCGGTCACGGTCGTTTTCATGAAGAATTGTTACCGTAGGTTTAAGGATAACTTCTGACATTATAAACTTACCTTCCACTTGTTCTAACTTTCCTTCTGACTCACAACGGAAAGCAGTGAATTCCAGTTTTGAGTTTTCAGCGATGGATAAAAAAGTAGTCATCAGACAACTGCTTACAGCAGCCGTGAATAAATGCTCAGGCGACCAGATGCCAGGAATACCTTTGGGGAATTCTGGTGGAGTGGCCACTTCTATGCACCCTCCCGTTCCATTGGATACTGAGTTTAGCTCCGGAGAGCACATCATGCCTTTCCGTTCCTTGTTCCAATTGATATCAACATGATAAAAATGCGGTTCCATAAGTTAATTTAGTTTTTGTTTAAGGCTATTCCAACTTCCACCATTGTGGACTTGGGTATACCCATTTGATTTCAAAATGTTCTTTGCGGAGGAACTACGCATACCCGAAGCGCAACAGGTGATGAGCGCTTGTTCTTTGTTCTTAAATCGATGCAGGTTGTTGGTCAATTGATCTACCGCAATGTTGATAGAACCTTTGATATGCCCTCCGGCATATTCTCTTTTGGTGCGAACGTCAAGTATAACGGCACCATTTTTCACAAGCTGCGAGTAATCTACACTGGGGCCTATTCCGAATATCTTTTTTAAGGTCTCAATCATGGATGTTTACGTTTTAAGATTGTAGGGAATGAACAGCGTTCCAGGGGCCGGCATCTATGCATTCGATTTTATGTGTTGTTAAAAGAAAAGCAGCTTGTGCGCTTCGTCCTCCGGAAGCACAGCAAAGTACCACTGGTGTTTTCATTTTCTTTAACTCCTCAATACGTTTTGATACTTCATGTAGAGGTATATTAATAGAGTTGGTGGCATGTCCTCCATGAAATTCAGTTGGCGTGCGAACATCCACAATGGTTCCTTCATTATTTTGAATCGTTTTTTCAAGTTTCATTTTTCTGTGTTTTGGTTTTTCTCTTTCTTAAACATACTGAACAACAGTCCACCCATCATGGCTCCATAGAGTGATGAATTGACCGGGCTGGAGGTAATGGGACACGATCCGGTAACACAGCCGATCTGCTGCCAGTAAAGATAACCACCCGATAATCCTACCAGAATGCCCGCGGCAACAAGACCATACTTTTTAATTAGGTGCATTTAGCTTTTTTCTTAGTGTGCTTAACCCAAAGGGTAAGTATAGCGGACAAAAGCTAATTAGACTAGTAAGCACAAAAACAGCTGCCAGGACCAGTAGTACAAGTGCTACTGTTCCAGAAATTGTATTTGTAAAATAAAGTGTTACGACAATTGCTGCAAGTATCACACGGATAACTCTATCAGCAGATCCCAGATTTTTTTTCATAGTAGTTTTGGTTAATTGATGCAACAAAACTACAGTACTCGTGAAGGCTAATTGGTGATGAAAGTCACATAAGTGAAATTTTATTTCTGGCAAGACGGACTAAGCCCTCACTTTCCATTTGTTTGATGACCCTGGATATCACCTCACGTGTAGAGCCAAGTTCATCGGCCAATTGCTGGTGGGTAACCGTGAGTTCCCTGGTTTTGAATAACTCGGCTTTTTGGTTGAGCAAATGAAGAAGTCGGGTATCTAATTTTTGAAAAGCAATGGCGTTCACCACCTGCAACAGATCTTCAAACCTTTTGTGATAGAGCTTAAAAATAAAATCAGTCCATTCAGGAAATGTTTTAACCCACTCGTTGGCTTTTTCAACTGGAATCAAAAGAATCTTCGAATCTTCTTCCACAACCGCTCTGATCTTACTGGTTTCATTATGAAAGCCGCCCAGAAAGGACATAATGCAGCTTTCTCCCGGTTTGATATAGTAAAGAAGAATTTCTCTGCCATCTTCTTCGGTGCGCAATACTTTTAGGCTTCCTTCTAACACGATCGGGATGAATTTAATATAACTGTCTTCGGTAAGAATAACAGTTTCAGCAGGAAAAGACTTGGCCTGCCCAAAGATGTCGACTTCTTTATTAAGTGAAGTTTGAAAGATTTTTTCTGACATAAATATGCTATACTCCCTTTTATAGATTACGTGTTGTTCTTTCTTCTAATGAATCAATCTTGATTTTAGTTACTTTCCAAAAGGATTCAAGGCACTCAACGCGCGTTTTCCGCCACCCATTTTGTTCATCGTCTTCATCATCTTTTTCATGTCTTCAAACTGTTTGAGTAATTGATTCACTTGTTGCACTGAGGTTCCACTGCCTTTGGCTATGCGCGTCTTGCGACTCACATTTATTTTGTCGGGGCTTTCGCGTTCTTCCAGGGTCATGGAGTGTATAATAGCTTCAATAGGTTTAAAAGAGTTGTCGTTAAGGTCAATATCTTTCACGGCCTTGCCCATGCCTGGAATCATACTGAGCATATCTTTCATATTGCCCATTTTTTTGACCTGCTGAAGTTGTGAAAGGAAGTCGTTGAAGTCGAATTGATTTTTACGCATTTTGGCATTGAGCCTGCGCGTTTCATCTTCATCAAAAGTTTGTTGTGCTTTCTCTACTAAACTTACCACGTCTCCCATACCCAGGATCCGGCTGGCCATCCGATCAGGGTAGAAGCGATCAATGGCTTCCATCTTTTCACCGGAACTAACGAATTTGATCGGCTTGTCAACAACTCTGTGAATAGAAAGTGCGGCACCGCCTCGTGTATCACCATCTAACTTGGTTAAAACAACCCCATCAAAATTTAGCCGTTCATTAAAGGTTTTGGCTGTATTCACGGCATCCTGACCAGTCATGGAGTCTACTACGAATAAGGTTTCTGAAGGATTAAGAGCTTCTTTCAATCGCGCAATTTCATTCATCATTTCCTCGTCCACGGCCAGACGACCGGCTGTGTCAACGATAACTACTCTAAAATTATTTTTCCTGGCATGTTCAAGCGCAGCTTTTGCAATGTTGATAGCATCTTTATTTTCAGGCTCTGCATATACCTCCACGCCAACTTGCTGCCCCAGGATTTTTAATTGATTAATTGCTGCCGGACGATAAATGTCGCATGCCGTTAATAATACACTGCGCCCCTGGCGCTTCAAATAGCTGGCAAGTTTTCCGGAAAAGGTCGTCTTACCAGAGCCTTGTAAACCTGCAATGAGAATGACAGCCGGATTGCCCTCAATCCTTATATCCTCGCTCGCACCCCCCATGAGCAACGTAAGTTGATCATTGGTGATTTTGGTAAGCAATTGACCTGGAGAGATCGCGGTAAGCACGTTTTGCCCCATCGCCTTTTCCTTGATGTCATCGGTTACGTCTTTGGCGACTTTATAGTTAACGTCTGCATCGATAAGCGCTTTGCGAATCTCCTTAACAGTACTGGCAACGTTTATTTCTGTAATCCTGCCTTGGCCCTTCAGTGTTTGAAAGGCTTTTTCCAACTTTAAACTTAAACTATCGAACATGGACTGAGATTAAAATGAATTAAGTGATTGAACTATCAGCATGCCAATTGAGGCAAAATAGTTTGCAAATTTAACTTCTATTTTGAAATTGAAAAGTAAACTCTTTTAACGGGTAAGATTTCTTCGTCACCCAGCTTATTTGGGCTAATGTCTTCACTCGAACTTCTTAGCAATTGACTTTTGTCCTTTTCGACAGCGAATCCTTTTTTTTACAAGACCATAATCGCTTTTTCCTGAATGAGGTGATACGCGTTTGTTATAGCCTCTTTTTCAGAGTTATGAGAATCCATTAGGCTAATCGCTTTCATTATTCCCATCGCTCTTAATTCATCTGTAGATAATTCGCATTTTCCTGCAATCGCCACAACTTTTTTATTGTACTTTAAGCCAAGTCGTCCGATTTCCATAACTACTTTTCCTGCCAGAGTTTGCTGGTCGATTTTACCCTCGCCTGTTATAATAATGTCTGCTTGTTTAATTTTTTCTTCAAGCCCTGTCACGCTAATTAAATATTCCATCCCACGATGGAAGCTGATATTCAAAAAGACTTTTGCCATTCCAGGCAAACCTCCGCCAGCTCCAGCACCTGGGAAGTTGGCTGAAGTTTTAAATGTCTTTTGAATTACGGTTTCAAAATTTCTCAATCCCTCGTCCAATAGTTTGACGGCTTTCTCCGTTGCTCCTTTCTGCGGAGCGAATGTGTACGCTGCACCATGTATCCCATACAATGGGTTGTCCACATCGCACAAGGCCTCAAACTTAACTTCTTTAATGCGCGGATGAATTCGATCAGTTCGAATTGAATGTAAATGGATAAGATTTTCCCCAATTGGTTTTAGAACATTATTCTGAGAATCGTAAAATCCGACTCCCAATGCCTGAGCCATGCCCATACCGGCATCATTGGTGGAGCTGCCGCCAATACCCATCAAAATTTTTTGTACACCTCTGTTTAGTGCATCTTTTATCAACTCCCCAGTACCGAGCGTGGTTGTGTAAAGAGGATTCCGATTTTCTGGTTTCAAAAGTTGAAGGCCAGAAGCCTTTGCCATCTCTATAAAAGCGGTAGTTCCGTCTAATGAAATTCCATATTCAGCGTACCTATTTTCGAAAAGAGGACCAGTAACTTCAGCGGATACCACATTTCCCTGAAAATAGTGTGTAAGCAACTCACATGTTCCTTCACCTCCATCAGCCATGGGTATTGAAATGATATTTAGATCGGGATGATTTTTTAATAATCCCGACTTCACTGCATCACAAACGTCATTAGCGGTAAGCGAACCTTTGAACTTATCAGAGGCAATCAGGACGTTCATAGAAAATAGGGGGTAAAAGGAATTTGATAATCATTATTATCACTGATTACCGGAAAGGATAATATGGGAATAAGTCACCCGCGCTAAATTCGCTTATGCCTGATGGAAGCTCGAGAAATCCATCTACATCTTTAAGGTTGGCAAAATCTCCTGAGCCTCCGCCTTCATCAGGATAGGCCATTAATTTGCCAGATTCATTTTTCACACTGACTTGAAGAAAATAAGTGAGTTGTGGTTTGAAGGTGATAGCGGATGCTAATATGGCATGCGAAGTTGTATGGTCGGATCCCATGCTTTTCAACAGCCACGGTTTAATGTACCGATAATAGCACATATATGTGGAGACCGGATTGCCTGGCAAAGCAAAAAAAGTGTGATGGTCAGAGATTCCAAACCAAAACGGTTTCCCCGGTTTTTGACTTACCTGATGAAAAAGCTTTTTTACTCCCAATGATTCGAGTACTTCCGGAACTAAATCAAATTTACCTTTGGAAACGCCCCCCGAAAGAATGATGAGCTCATGGTTCTGCAAAATGTTTATCAAAGCAGTTTCAAGAAGATCTCTGGAGTCGGCAAGATGGAACCGATGGGCTTGACAGCCTAATTCTAGTAAGGCAGATTGAAGAACAGTGTCATTGGACCTTCTGATTTGATGCGGTAATGGAGTTTGATCAATATCCACCAATTCGTCACCGGTTGAAATAATAGCAGTCGCGGGAAAACTAATAACCTGGACAGTACTTTTTCCAACGGACGCAAGTAGTGCCACCTCTGCTGGTGAAATTTTTAATCCAGGTGAAAGCAATAACTGATTTTGTTTGGCATCCTGATTTTGTGGATGAATATTTTGCCCCGCACTAATTTCAGTAATTAAAATCTTGGCCAGATTATTTTTTATTTCAATGTCTTCATAGCGAACAACGGAATCAGTTCCCAGGGGTAACATAGCGCCAGTCATTACTTCAATGCACGTATCTTCTTTAACTAAGTTAAATTGAGGCATTCCTGCAGCCTGCGTTCCGGCTAATCTAAATTCCCTTTGCCCTTTTTGAAAAGCTTTTATGTTTATGGCAATACCGTCCATTGACACGCGATCATAAGGTGGAAAGTCGCGGTCCGCAAAAACAGACTCCCCCAAAATTCTCCCGCAAGCACGACTCAAGTCTATTGCCTCAGTTTTTGGCTTGCACAAGCGTGAAAGAATTAATAAGGTGGCTTCCTGAACGCTGATCATTGTTTTATTAAATTTGAGAAAGTAAGATAGATACTTAAGGTCAATGAAAAAACAATTTACGCACATCAGTAAAACAGGCAATCCACAGATGGTGGATGTTTCAGATAAGGCCGTTACCAAAAGGATTGCCAGAGCGCAAGCTGTTGTCTTCCTTGGCAAAGAAATATTGAGTAAGATGAAAGGTGATGAGCTGATCACTAAAAAAGGCCCGGTTTTTCAGACCGCCATTATTGCGGGAGTAATGGGCGCAAAGAAAACACATGAACTTATTCCGTTTTGTCATCCACTTGGTTTGGAAGATTGTCAGATCATCATTACAATAAAAAAAGAGAAAGTAATAATTGATTCAACTGCTGTGATCACCGGCAAGACAGGTGTGGAGATGGAAGCATTGACAGCGGCATCAATCGCTGGGCTAACGGTTTATGATATGTGCAAAGCCTTGTCGCATGACATTATTATTGAGGAAATAAAACTCATGGAAAAGTCAGGTGGCAAGAGGGATTTTAAACGAAAGTGAAAAGTAGAGAGTTATATGGACTGGTCCTGACCGGTGGAAGAAGCACCCGGATGGGAATTGATAAAGGACACATCAATTATCATGGAAAACCACAACAAGAGCACTTGTTTGATTTGCTCACTAAATTTTGCGATATGGTGTTTACCTCTTGCGTGGAACGACAAGACATATCCCCAACATTAAACCCAATTTACGATAAGTTTACTTTTGAAAGTCCATTGAACGGAATTCTTTCTGCATTTGAATTACATCCTCATAAGGCCTGGTTTACCGTGGCAGTTGATATGCCGTTCGTAAATGATAGAGTATTGGAATTTTTAGTGGAAAACCGTGATACTACCAAAGTAGCAACCTGCTTTTATGACTCAGCGGGAAAGTTACCGGAGCCGCTGCTCACCATTTGGGAGCCTTCTTCTTTCTCATTATTAATGAAGTTCAATCAGAGAGGAGGCATAAGCCCTCGGGATTTTCTGGTGGCACACAA
Source organism: Bacteroidota bacterium (assembly GCA_038043425.1). GTDB lineage: Bacteria > Bacteroidota > Bacteroidia > Cytophagales > Cyclobacteriaceae > ELB16-189. The sequence goes on along the minus strand of JBBTBZ010000005.1, from coordinate 14,507 downwards.
TTGTAAGAAGATAATATCCACCGAGTCAAAGGTTCATGTTAACATTAATACACCTGATGATTTTTTGAAGCTTAAGAATTGATAATCAAAGTAGACCATTTCCATTCTTCTTTTTTTTGCCGTGTTTTCTTTTTATCATTCTTTAGTATGGTCAGATTTCAGCTCCTCAAGGAAATATTCTACTTTGGTCTCATCCAGTAATGAATAGCCTTAATTTTTTGGTCTTGCGAAAAAATCATTGAACCAGGTTACGCATTAGAAAATCCTTTTGCAATTTTGTTTAATCGAGTTTTTTCGAGCGTACCATCTTTATGAAGGCATTCATGAAATTGCCTGCCTGACCGGCCCGCCTCCCGGAGCAGTGCGGAGGGCAGGTAGGCAGGCGAGAAATCTTCTCTTGGTTGACAAGTTGTTTCCATTAGATAAGATTTCTCCCTACGGTCGAAAGGACATAAGACTAAATTGATAGAATAATCAAAATATAAGTTTCACGCCAACAGCATATTATTCATTCGAAAATCCTAATGGGTTATTTGGGTTGAACGCGTTAATGGTATATTTCTGTATAACCAAGCCGAAAAAGGTAATCCTTTGAATGAAACTTACTCAGGACAGTGAGGGCCTTCAAAAAAACCAGTTGCGGTATATCGGCACTCCATTATACCTTCAACTCTATGTAGAACAAATAGAAATATCCTCTTAAAATACTTTGTATAGATGGACTTAAATGCTTCTGGATCAGTGCGTGATCGCCTCAACATATCATCTTCGTTCCAATCTTTTTCAGAGGTGTTTACTTGTTCTGTTTCCACGCTTGGTGACGGATCTGTTGAAACCTAAGTGCAGGATATTGGAAAAGATACAGGTAAGTTCAAATAAATATCAAAGAAATCTTACACGGATTAACATGTTGAATATTTGATCTACTTTTTACCAGTGGTGGCATTACTTTTAGGAAGTCTAATCAAACAGTTGGCATATGAAAAACATTAGTAAAATTCATTTCCCTGAAATACACATGAATCCCATCAGCCGGGATCTCTTTGTGGTTGTAAGTTTGGCGATGCTTGTTGCGTTGGCAATCGTGACGGCAGGCATGATGGTCTTTAGCCAGATATAAAAAAATCCTTCCCGCCAGGGGAAGGATTCAGGCAAGATCGGTGGTAATCAATTTACCTGGGTTGCCATTTGAGGTCTGGCAGCTACCCATTCTTCACCGTCTTCAAATACCTCCTTTTTCCAGATTGGCACTTTTTCCTTTATTTCATCGATAATGAACTGGCAGGCTTCAAAAGATTCCTTTCGGTGAGATGCCGAAACAGCCACAACCACAGCCGTTTCGCCAGGCTTCATAGTGCCTATTCGGTGGCTTACAGCCCAGCCCAACAAGCCCCAACGATGTGAAGCGACATCAATAATTTTTCGGATTTCCGCTACTGCCATACTTTCGTATGCTTCGTACTCCAGCCAACGTACGTTTTTGCCGTGAGCTGTACTTCGCACGTTCCCTATAAAAACATTAACGGCCCCCGCACTTAAGCTGGAGGCCGTTTCGATCACTTTGTTGGTATCGATTGGCTTTTCAGTTATTTTGATCATGACGGAATTAGTTTGATGGAACAATAGTGGAATTAAAGTAAGAATTTGGATTTTAATTATCAAGTAACTGGGTAAAAGAAATTTCTAAATCCATTTCCCTATGTAACTTTATTGAATTATTATCCAATCGGCCCGGTCTATGTTCACAAAGCAAGAATTATTGCGTTATAGCAGGCAAATTTTACTGCCTGACCTGAAACTGGAAGGCCAGCAAAAACTAAAGCAAAGTAGCGTTCTGGTAATTGGGGCAGGTGGACTAGGTGCGCCTGCCTTATATTATTTGACGGCAGCCGGGGTGGGGCGCATAGGCATTTTGGATTTTGACACCGTGGATGTAAGCAATTTGCAAAGGCAAATACTGTATAATTCCAATGATATAGGCCTGCTTAAAACCGTGAAAGCCCGTGAACGCCTTGAAACGCTAAACCCAAATGTAAAAATTGAATTGCACCAATGTATTTTGAATGCTGAAAATGCAATGGGCATCCTTGCTAATTATGATATAGTCATTGATGGCTCTGATAATTTACCCACGCGATACCTGGTGAATGATGCCTGTGTGTTACTTAAAAAGACGTTAATCTATGGTGCTATTTTTCAATTTGAAGGACAAGTAAGCGTATTTAATGAACTATTGACTGACGGCAACCGGGGGCCTAATTATCGCGATCTGTTCCCTCAACCTCCTCCACCCGAAATGGTTCCATCCTGTAGCGAAGGCGGAGTAATAGGCGTGCTGGCTGGCATCATAGGCTCCATGCAGGCTAGTGAGGCCATCAAAGTTTTAACAGGTATTGGCAGAACCCTTAGCGGACGGCTAATGCTTTTCGACAGTCTCGATTTTACAACTCGGTTCCTGAACATTAAGTGTAATTCTGACAATCCTGTGTCGGGTAACAAACCATCAATTCATAAACTTATTGACTATCAAGAATTTTGCAATCCGACCCACAGTAAAGAAGACTATTCGGTAAAAGAGATAATGCCAACCGAAGTTAAAAAGTTGCTGGATGAAGGAATAGCATTTCAAATCATTGACGTACGCGAGTCATTGGAATTTGGTTTGGTCAATATTGGCGGTTTGAACATTCCTTTGAAAAGTGTTGAAGAGAAGGCTACGCTCATTCAGCGCAACATCCCTGTAGTTGTTCTTTGTAAAAGCGGAGGACGGAGCCATGTCGCTATTGAAAAATTGCAGCAACATCATGGCTTTACGAATTTATTGAATCTGAAGGGTGGAATTCTGCGCTGGATTGACGATGTAGATCAGGAATTGATGCGATACTAAGGTAGACTACCATTTGCTTTAAGCATCTGCCTTTTCTTTCACCCTGTATTTCTCCGGATCAGCCTCAAACGAGACTTTACAGCCATCACAGCAGAAGAAATAATCTTTTCCCTTATACGGTATTACATACTTGGCCGTACTTTTCTGAATCGGAATATTGCATACTGGGTTGATAAAGTATTCATCCATATTTAATTGCGAAACCTCATCTTTCCCTTCCGTGTTTTTATCAGTGCGCAAATGGGTAATGATTTCCGCCAGAATGCTGATGGCTACTTCTTCGGGGAGTTTCGCGTTGATGTTAAGGCCTGCCGGTGTTTTAATCCGTTTCAATTCTTCAACACTTACACCTTGTTTCTTTAGTTCGTTATAAATGGAATTTGCTTTGCGGTAACTGGACACAAAAGAAATGTACTCACTGCCTGAACGAATGGCCTGTAGCAATGCTTGTGAATCGTTCTCGCCCTGGGTGCAAACAACAATGTAGGTAGTTGAAGTGATGACGGCAGGGTTCAATTGATTGTCATCAATCAGATGATCAGCATCAGGGAAGGCTTCTTTCTCCACACCTTTCGCCAGGGCAGTAACTTCATACCCCGTTGCTTTACCAAGTTTTGAGAGGGCACGGGCAATTTGTGATTTTCCTAAAATGATAATATGCGGGCGAGGCAATACCGGTTCGATATAGATCGAAACAGAGCCACCGCTTTGGCATGTCATGTTATAGGAGACTACGCCATGTTTTATTACTTCCTCTGATCCTGGCGCAATACTAACCATCCGGGGCTTGCCTTGCCTTATGGCCAACAAAGCTTCTTTTAAAACGATCCCACGTGTGCAACCTCCGCCAATCCATCCCTTGATGGTACCATCCTGAAGGATAATCGCTTTGTCACCCGGCTTACCGCTGGAAGGCACTACCCGGTTTACTACCATTGCAACGGCAAAAGGGGACTTCTCTTTGAGCATTCTGGTATAGGTATCTAAAAAATCGTTAGACATCGGCTAAATAATTTTCAAGTTCTAAAATACTATCCAAACTATGCGCTGAACGGAACACGTCTATTTCTGGCAAGGCCGCGCTCATTCCCCTTGCTAAGGGTTGATACCCGTCCATTCCCTTCAAGGGGTTTAGCCAGATCAATTTTCGCGTCCTGCGCTTTATCTTATGTAACTCATTTGCCAGCAGTTCTGGTTCCCCGGTATCCAACCCATCGCTCAAAATAATGGTCATAGACCTTCCCTGAAGTGCCCGTTTGCAAAAATCATCATTGAACGATTTCAGGCAATCGCCAATCTTGGTGCCACTCGACCAATTGTCGGTATGGGTTGAAAGTTGAATAAGCACGTGGTCTAAATTTTTTATTTTTAAGAATTCCGTTATCCTTATCAGTTTGGTGCTGAAGATGAAGGCCTCAATTTTTTGAAAATGTGCACGTAATGCCAGGATAAACCGCAATAGAAAAAAACTGTATTTATCCATCGAGCCACTTACATCCAATAAAATAACCAAACGGTTCCTTGTTGGTTTTTTAAGCTTCAATTTTAACTCCAACATGGCGCCACCGCTGCCGATGTTGTTGCGGATCGTCTGGCGAATATCAATTTTTCCTTTGGTAGTGGAAGTCTTAAGTTTCTTCTTCAATCGCCTGCTCATCTGCTTCCACAAGTTCGTAGCCAGCTTTTCTAAATACTCACTGTCAATTTCGGAGAGCTTTGAAAAATCTGTTTTTCTCAGTTGCTCAGCGGCATTCGCCCCCGACACGTTTTTTCCTTCTTCTTCCTGACCGTCTTTATTCTCTCCTTTCCCCAGGAGTACCAGCGACCGTTGCATTTGCTTTTGAAGGTTCGATTGGTTTTTCATGGTGATCCTGCTGGTGACAGAGGCTTTTGGTGCCCCCCAGTAATCGGCAAACAGCTGATCGAACAACACTGCATTTTCCTCTGAGTTGCAAAAGACTGACTTCAGCGCATAGCGAAAAAATTCCTGTTCCCTTATCAAACCGGTGGCAGCTATAGACAATGCCTCCTGTGTCTCACGGATACCTACATTCAACTCATGGGCCCTCGCATACGCTGCAAAGCCTAAGATAGCGTGGGTGATACTTTCGTAAGATTGGTAGTTTGGGTTCACTGATTCTATTTATATAATCAATGGGTTAATGAATTGGTACATCAATTGGAATTTGACTGCTCCAGGATATTCGCCACTCCTTCCGTTTTTATTTTTTCCATATCGGAATATGATTTTAATACTGATCCTTGGGTTATCGTAAAGGATTCTTCGTCTAATTTCTTTTTACCCAAAGCATGAAGACTCATGGCCCAGTCCAATGTTTCAGATATGCCTGGCGATTTTTCCAGTTTCTTATTGCGTAATACATTGATGGTACGCACCACTTGTGCTGAAAGTTTTTGATCAATATCCGGAAGATGTTTGTGCACTATTTTTAACTCCTTATCAAAATCGGGATAATTTACCCAATGGTACAAGCACCTTCTCCGCAAGGCATCACTCAGTTCGCGGGTCCGATTGGAGGTAAGTATTACGTAAGGTGGATGAGTGGCTTTGATCGTGCCGAATTCGGGGATGCTGATTTGATAAGCGGAAAGAAGCTCTAGCAGAAATGCTTCAAACTCTTCATCTGCCCGGTCTATCTCATCAATCAAGAGTACAGGTGGTTTATCTTTGCCTGAGATCGCTTTCAACAAGGGGCGAGGCATCAGAAAATCCTTTCCGAAAATATGTTTCTCTTTTTCAGTATCGGTCTTCTCATTTGATTCCTGGATTTTTATCGAAAGTAATTGCTTTTGGTAATTCCACTCATATACGGCAGAATGAACATCTAACCCTTCATAGCATTGAAGCCGGATCAGTTCCGTTCCAAGGTGTGCTGCAAGAATATTCGCTACCTCTGTTTTACCGACACCGGGATGGCCTTCCAGCAATAATGGTTTCTGAAGATTCGTCATCAGGAATAAAATCGTTGCAAGCTCCTGATCGACCACATAGCCTAACGCATCAAAGGAATCTTGAATTGATTTAATTTCTGTCATGGGTGGTTGTTTGTTTTCGCAGTAATCCTCAAAAGAGCTTATTATCAAGTATAAAGACGTAAGTCTTAACCATTACTATTTTTTATCCCCGCCAAAAAGTCCACCGATCGTGCTTTTCAAAACGGAGCCCATCATTGAAGAACCACTCATGGTATTGTCAACTTCTTTTCCTGATAGTTTATCTTTAAAATTATTGACAAACTGGCCGAGCAGTTGTTCAGAAACATCCTTGATAAGGCGTGCCCCAAATTGGGCCAGCATGCCAGAGATGGAAATATCCATAATAAACTTTACAACGGTTGCCCCGTCTTTATCCACCAGGCTTCCATTCATGGTCATGTCAGCGCTTCCTTTCCCTTTCGAGTCAACACCTTTTCCAACCAGGACCATTTTATGATTGGTCTGATCCAGCTCTGAAATATTGATTTCACCATTGTAACTCGCCTTCACTGGGCCAAAGGATGTTGTCACTTGACCTTTATAATTACGTTCATCAATTTTTTCGGTTAAGGATGCTCCTGGGACACACTCTACAATCTTGGTTGGATCACTTAAATATTCCCACACTTTTGCGATTGGTTGTTCCAACTCAAATTCTTTTTCGATGGTAGTTCTCATAAACAGTTCTTAGGTAATGTTTCCGATGTCAATTATTTACAGTAAAAATAAGGTGACTTTATGGGCCACCTTATTTTTTATAAATTAAATAATAAGCCTTTTAGACACCTTTCACGGCTCCTTTTTCTTTCATGGCTTTCCACACTTTGTAAGGAGTAATGGGTATATCTATGTTGGTGATCCCGTAGGGGGAAAGTGCATCCATAATGGCGTTGGCTATTGCCGGTGGAGCGCCTACCGTTGGGGATTCACCCACTCCTTTCGCACCAATCGGATGGTGGGGTGAAGGTGTGATAGTATGCCCTGTTTCCCAACTGGGTGATTCTACTGCAGTAGGCACAAGGTAATCCATAAAGGTACCATTCAGAATGTTGCCATCGTCATCATAGATCAGTTCTTCGTACATGGCAGGGGCTATACCTTGTGTTAATCCTCCATGCACCTGACCCTGGACGATCATTGGGTTGATAATGTTTCCACAGTCGTCAATAGCAACAAACCTCCTCACTTTGATTTCACAGGTCTCTTTATCAATGTCCACCACGCAGATATAAGACCCAAATGGGAACGTTAAATTTGGAGGGTCATAGTAGTGCGTAGCTTCAAAACCTGCTTCCATCCCTTGTGGATGATTGGTGTAGGAGGCAAACACAATTTCCTGAATTGTTTTCTTTTTCTCAGGGGCTCCTTTTACAAAGAATACACCTGGTTCCCATTCCAAGTCTGCTTCGCTGACTTCTAATAGATAGGCGGCAATCTTCTTTGCCTTATCGCGAAGTTTTCGTGCGGCTATTGCAGCCGCTGCTCCGGCTGTAGGCGTGCTTCGGCTTGCATACGTCCCCAGCCCATAAGGAGCAGTATCCGTATCACCTTCTTCCACCTGAATATTTTCGGCAGGGATACCTAGCTCTTCGGCAATAATTTGTGCATACGTTGTTTCATGACCTTGTCCTTGTGACTTGGTTCCAAAACGAGCAATGGCTTTGCCGGTTGGGTGTACTCTGATCTCAGCACTGTCAAACATCTTAATACCGAGAATATCAAAGTCTTTGGATGGACCCGCGCCCACAACTTCCGTGAAACTGCAAATGCCGATACCCATGATCTCGCCCTTCTTTCTTTTCTCGATTTGTTCTTTTCTCAATCCGGCATAGTCAATAACATCCATTGCCTTTTTTAGGGCAAGTTCATAATCACCGCTATCGTAGCTCCAGCCTGTAGGTGATTTCCACGGGAACTGTTCTTTTTTAATAAAATTCTTGAAGCGGAAGGCAGCAGGATCCATGCCGATAGTCTGGGCAAACCGATCCGTAATCCGTTCAATCCCCTGAACGGCTTCCGTTACACGGAAGGAGCAACGATATGCGACTCCTCCGGGAGGCTTATTAGTGTAAACGGCATCTGCTTCCACAAACGCAGTATCGTAATCGTACGACCCCGTACAAATGGAAAACATCCCAGCTGGAAATTTCGATGGGTTTGCGCTTGCATCTGTATAGCCATGGTCAGCCAAAACTTTGAAGCGTATCCCTTGGATTTTACCTGCTTTGGTTCCAGCCATTTCAGCCGTTATATGGTAATCACGGGCGAAAGAATCAGCTTGCAGATTTTCACTTCTGTCTTCAATCCATTTCACTGGCTTACCAACAAGGAAGGAGACAGCAATGGCAATTACATATCCAGGATAAACTGGCACTTTTCCGCCAAAGCCGCCACCAATGTCTGGAGAGATCACTCTGATTTTTTCTTCGGTCAATCCAACATGGCCTGCCACCAAGGCGATCACAGTTCTAATAGCGTGAGGGGCTTGGGTAGTCATGTACATGGTGAGATGATTGTTCACCTTATGATAGTCGGCAACACAGCCGCACGTTTCAATCGAGGCCACATGAATACGCGGAACATAGATTTCTTCTTTTACGGTTACTTCCGCTGTGGCAAAAAGTTTATCAGTCTTTTGTTTATCACCAACTTCCCAGTGCCAAATCTTGTTGTCTGTTTTCCCTTTCTTATCGGGTCGCAACACAGGCGCTCCCGGGGCCGTAGATTTATAAGGATCCATTACGGGCTTCATTACCTCGTATTCCACTTCAACAGCCTCCACGCCATCCGCAGCTGCGTACCGACTCGTGGCGATCACGGCTGCAACTTCCTGTGCCTGGTACATGACAGTATCCGTAGGCAATACCATTTGCGTGTCGCTCATCAAGGTGGGCATCCAATGGAGATTATATTTCTCCAAATCCTTTCCCGTGATAACGGCCACAACTCCGGGTACCTTCATGGCCTTATCAATATTTATCTTTTTGATTTTGGCGTAGGCATACGGACTTCTGTAGATGTCCATATACAGCATTCCATCCAGTTTAATATCGTCCACATAGTTGCCCTTTCCCTGTATGAAGCGACCATCTTCTTTGCGCTTCATGGAATGACCCATGCCACTGATGGCTTTCGAGGTTTTACATTCTTGTATCATAATTGATTTTTTTTCGTGGTTATACAAAGATCGGTTCTGTAGAAGGTAATTTATCGCCTCGCATTTTTGCCCCGGCATATTGGACTGCTTTCACAATGTTGTTGTACCCTGTGCATCGGCAAAGATTACCAGAAATGCCCCACCGGATTTGCTCTTCAGTAGGATTTGGATTTTTTTGTAACAGTTCAACAGCCCTCATCATCATGCCGGGTGTGCAGAACCCACAGTGCAGGGCATGATTTTCTTTGAATGCCTCCTGTATGGCGGCCAGAGTTCCGTCTGCCTGGAGGAGACCCTCAACTGTAGAAATTTTCTTACCATTGGCTTGTACCGCCAGAATAGTACATGACTTAACCGATTTTCCATCGAGCAATACGGTACATGCACCGCAGTGTGACGTGTCACAACCAATATGGGTTCCAGTTTGGTTGAGGTTTTCGCGTATCAAATGGACGAGCAAAAGTCTTGGCTCCACTGTTACTGTTTTAGCTACACCATTGAGGGTGACGGTAATTTCTTTTTCCATGTGTATTAGGTTTTGAAATTTTTATTTAGCTCTATCGATTGCCTTATGCATCATTCGTTTCACCAGCACTTTAACCATGGCGCGTTTGTATTCTTCATCGCCCCTCAAATCTGGAGATGGGCTACAGTCTTGTGCAGCGAACTGGGCCGCCTGTTCTATCAGCGCATCGGTTATTTTGTTTCCTTTCAACACGCCTTCGGAGCGACTTGCCCTCAAAGGAGTTGCATTCACATTGGTAAGGCCAATCCCTACTTGTGTGCAAGTTCCTTTATCGATCGTCAATTGCACAGCTACGCCTGCTGTTGCATAGTCGCCCATCTTACGCTCTAACTTATGATATGCTCCGCCACTTCCTTTTGCGGGGATGGGTATTTTTATCTCGGTCAGGATTTCACCAGCCTTCACAGCAGTTGAATAGAAACCAAAGAAAAATTCGTCAATGGGTACATTTCGTGTTCCTTTTTCCCCAGTGATCGATACTTCAGCTCGTAAAGCGAGCATTACAGCAGGGTGATCGTTGGCGGCATCACCATGAGCAATGTTTCCACCGATGGTGCCCATGTTTCTCACCTGAGGATCGGCAATCAGCTTGGTGGCATCGCTGAAGATGGGATACTTCGACCGGATTAAATCCGATTCATCTAACATCACTTCACGTGTCATGGCGCCAATTTTTAAGAAACCGCCATCTTCTTTGATGTAAGACAGGCCAGGGATATTATTGATGTCAATTAAATGACCCGGGGAGGCAAACCTAAGCTTCATCATCGGGATGAGGCTATGTCCGCCTGCCAGGATTTTCGCATCATCACCGTGTTGTTTTAACAAAGCCAGGGCTTCGCTTAACGTTGATGGTGCTGAATAGTCAAAAGCTGCAGGAATCATATAGGTAATGGGTTTTTATAGTTAGAGAATTGACTAACGAGCAGGGGAAGATAAAAAAATATAACATTACCGATTGTGCAAACGGTAACAATTTTTATAAGCGGTCAGGAAAAAGCAAGGCAGTTTACAGTAGACAGGTTTTGCGAAATAGTCTTCCAACTTTCTCCATAGTTATCCGATACATACAGGTTGCCATTATTAGAGCCGAAAGCAAGGGTTTTTCCACTTTTCACAAAGGCATGGCGCAATACCAGATCAAAAGTATTGGAAACAGGAAGCCCTTCATTGCCCGGGGTCCAGCTTTTCCCTCCATCAATTGTTTTGCAAACGGTTATGCTTAAATCAACAGGTATCCGCTGTTCATCGCTTTGTGCTGGAATGACCCAAGCCTTTTTTGGATCCAATTCATCAATAGCAAGTGCAAAGCCATATTTTGGAAACCCATTCGCTCCACTTACATCGTCCCAACTTTCCCCGCCATCGATAGTTCGGAAAATACCACAATGGTTTTGTTGCCAGATGACATCCGGGTTGGCAGGACAAAGCAACATCCGGTGTGGGTCGTGGCCGACCTCGGCATTGGGGTTGGGCAAGTAGGCGGCAATAAGTCCTTTGTTTATTGCCAGCCAGTTTTTTCCGCCATCCAGTGTCTTAAACACCCCGGCACAACTTATACCGATATAAACATGCTCACTATTTCTTGGATCTGTAATAATGGAATGGATGAAAGGGAAATCTTTGCCAGCACCGAACCATTGCTTGTCATCGAGGCGGCTCGGATGGTTCCAGAGACTTTCTACCAGTTGCCAGGATTTCCCGTTGTCATCACTAAAAAATAGGCCACCTGGTTCTGTTCCCAGCCATAAACATCCGTGCTTATCGGCACCGGCATGTTGCATTGTCCAAATCTTCCTTAGCGAAGCCGGCTTGCCTGGACGGTAGAAATAGTTTTTAAAACCAGGAATACCAGCTTCGTGCCAGCTTTTTCCTTCATCTGCCGAAAAATGAAGTTTTTCGCCCCAATGCCGATGGGAAATACCTACCCACCAGGAATTGATCCTTTCGTCAACATAGACGAATGAAACGGGGAGGCCTAAGAAGTAAACTTCATTGATCTTCCAGCTATGGTTTTCTTTATGAAGGATGATTAGTCCCTTTGAAGTACCAGCCAGAAGTTTTGTTTGCATAAACTATTCGAAGTCTGAATTCCATTTTAGATTTTCGAATTGTGATTTAAGAATAATGGAGTAGAAAAAATATTCTAAAATTAAGTATTTAAGTTAAGTAATGTAATGATTACCCACCTGACAGCGCCTGAAAAATGAGCAACTCATCATTTTGGTTGACAGAGTCATTCAGGGTTTCACGGTTTTTTATTAAATCTCCCTGAACAAAAATGTTTATATGCTTACGCAATCCACCATAATCATCCACCAAATAGGAAGAAATTCCAGGATACCTTTTTTCAACATTAAATAACACTTCCTTTACTGTGCCACCTTCTATTTCAATTTCTGTTAAGGAAGGAAAAAAGCGTTTTAATGCCGATGTGAATCTTAATTTAGCCATGATAAACAACCCTTCCGCTTTGTTTTGAGAATTTTGATTTAACCAGATTTATAAAAAAAAGGAGACTGCCATTTGTCCAGATCCCGATCAAAAGGGCACCACTTCCAATGTAATAGAGGGTGACGTTTCCAGAGTACAATTCAGCGTATGAAATGAAAATGATACCAAGCAAAATAATAAAAGCAGCACTAAGGGTTCTTCTTCCTTTGTAATTGTAAAGGACAATAATCAAGGTAATAATGGCAAGTGCGATGGAAATAAAAGAAGTCCATCCAGTATTGTGAGTGATCGACTTTGTGCTGCATACCGTAATGGCAGCAGAATAGGCCAACATGCAAAACGGGCATTTTGGGATGAGCGCAATCAGTAAAACGCTCAGGAAGGACAGGTGCGAGTTTTTATCATTCACTTCCTTTCTGGATTGACATTTACAAAGGTTTGTCTCCGCTTGCATTCAGAATTGTTTTGCTTCAATTTTATACCAGGATACCAAATGTAATTTTTTTTAATAGCCGAAACAAGATGAAAGAACTGTTGAAACAAATCAATACATGGAAGGCACACAAGAAACCGATGGTGTTGGCGCGGGTTATTCAAACCTGGGGCTCTTCACCCAGGCCGGTGGGTTCATCCATGCTTATTTCAAATGATTTGGAAATGGCGGGCTCTGTTAGTGGAGGTTGTGTTGAAGGCGCTGTTCTCAAAGAGGCGAAATCCATTATGGGTGGGGCAAAGGGAAAACGACTGTCTTATGGCGTTAGTGATGACGATGCCTGGGCTGTTGGGTTAAGTTGTGGCGGGAAAATACAGGTATACCTCCAACCTTGGTTTTCTGCAGAGGATTCTCGCCAACTTGAGGTGGCTGAGAAACTCCATCGGTTTTTGACTGAAAATAAAAGTTGCGTCCTTGTAACCGCTCTGACGGAAAATGATAACAAGAATACGTTGGTTACTCCCGATGGAAAAAAATATGGTGAGGATCTTCCTAACGAAGTATTACTTAAATCCTTGGACGCATTTGAAAAACGTACGCACGAAAATCTAACCGTGGGCGAAATGCAATATTTTATTCATGTATTCCCGAGGAGGAGCCAGATGATCATCATTGGGGCGGCCCACATCACCGCAGACCTGGTGCAACTGGGCCATGAATTTGATTTTGAAACTATCGTGATTGATCCACGGGGTATTTTTGCCAAAAACACTACGTTTGCAGTTAAACCGGATCGGATTTCTGAAAAATACCCTTCTGAAGTATTGAATGATTTTGAATTGGATCCCTACACCTATGCCGTCATACTTTCACATGACCCCAAGATCGATGACAATGCATTGCAAATTTTATTGCGATCCAAGGTAGCCTACATCGGGGCCTTAGGGAGCCGTAAGACACATGAAAAGCGAACCGCTCGTTTGAAAGAGGCTGGGTTTGCTGATCAAGAAATTAGCCGCATTGAAGCTCCAATTGGAATCGATATTTATGCACAAGGTGCCAAAGAAATTGCACTAAGTATTATGGGAGCAGTGATTAAAGCGAAGAATGCCTATTTGTAAATTGATCAGGCAGTTGTTTCTTTACCATACTTCTAGTTGATGAGCTTTGAGGTTAATGGATGATCGTCCATCATTGGAATTTGAAGAACAAATTAGAATTAATATGATTGTTACGGCTTTACTATTAGGGTTCCTTTACGGGCATATATCTGTTAAAGGACAGTTTTGCATGAATTCTGGTTTTTCCAATGTGGCCAGGACAAAAGATTTGACCAAGCCGAAAAGTTTTCTATTGGCAGTCCTTATTCAAATGGCTATCGTGCCATTGGTGTTTTCCTTACTTTATTTATTTGCACCGGATAATAGTTTCATAGCCAAGATTCAGTTGCCTCCATTGTTTCTGGTTGGTACAGCGTTGGGTAGTTTACTTTTTGGTATTTCTATGTACTATGCTGGTGGTTGTGCTGCGGGGATATTTTACAAGGTTGGGGAAAAAAACACAGGTGCAATAATCGCGATTGTTGGTTTTGTGGCAGGTATTTATTTGATGGAAAAAGGGTTTTTAAAAGGGATTAAAGAAGTTACTCAAAGCATTGTTGTTTTTAATCAACAACCTGTCTGGAAGTTGACATTATCTACCACCCCCTTGATACTAATGGTTGGTGCAATTTCCGTTCTTGCCATCGGCTCACTTTATCTCCTATTAAAGCAAGAAGATAAAAAGCCAGATGGCGCAATATGGGGCTGGAAGAAAACCGGATGGTGTATTGGAGTGGTGGGAATAATAGCATGGGCTTCGGCATTGCTTTCTGATTTATCCTATGGTATGTCAATCATGGCGGGGGCTATAGATATGGCAAGCCTTACCTTGTCATGGGGCCTATTGTTTGTACTCGGTATTCCACTGGGAGCATTTTGGGGTTCCCGGAAAAATAAAGAAAAGCATTTTACTTTGCCTAAGTCTGCTATTATTATGAAGCGTTTATTGGGTG
>JBBTBZ010000004.1:153755-249036 GCA_038043425.1 Bacteroidota bacterium | reverse complement strand
AAGTACTACGGCTAAACAGGTTAGAATACGCTGCATAAGGCTATTATTGATGGTTGTAAGATACAATCAGAATTAAAATTATAGCTTTGATTTGGCAAAATCAATACCTACTTATGAGGATTTTGCGTTTGCGCCTTTCCCGCTAAAACCAATCTTAGATGGTTCTCCCTTCTCATTTTACCACTTCAGGCAATGTTTGACCATTGTTTTACCTTGTTCCATCCAATGAACTTGTCTAAATATAATTGTCTTAACCAAAAATCCATCATAAATTACGGCTATCATTTTGTTGATCCGTGGGAACAAAAAAGCTTTTCACCCTAATAATCTTGCTGATTAGCCATGGAAACCTTGTTGCGCAATCTTCCACAACGTTTACTGTCATTAAAGTAAGTGGTAAAATATATTCCAATTCGTTAAAACGAGAGGTGACCAACAAAGACGTTTTAAAGACTTCCGATAATCTCACATTCGATTCAAAAGGATCTTACTTACATGTCATTAATCCTGAGATGGGCAGGAAAACCATACGCAATGTTCCGGATAATTCGCCAAGGGAATTCATGCAATTGCTACAGGGTTTTTTAAGCCAGGATAAAAAAAGTAAGACATCTCGTGGCGCATCGTCAAAAGGTATTGAAGATATCATTAGTCAATTGTCGTATGATACTCTCCTTATATTAGCGGAAGGGAGGATACCGATTGATACCTCGGAGGCATCGCTCAAAAATCCCTCTGGTATGGTGGTTACGTATCGCGTTGACGGGAAAAAAGTGGACCGACTTATTTCTGATAACAGCGGTTTTAACCTTGGTAAGAGTTATTTGTTTGGTGCTGTTGATTCGCCTAACCTTAAAATCATGGTGACCTATTGTGAGGATACTTCCGATCCTTTTTTTTCGCCAAGTGTCATGCTGGGATCTTTCGTGCCATATTATGCAGATGAAGAAGTACTACGAATGGAGATCAAGATCATTATTGATGAGCTTAAGACAAATCCAACCGCTTCTGCCAATACAATGAAGCTGATTACCGACTACCTGACGGATGAATATGCAGTTCCAATCCAGGATAATTTGCAGGAGTGGCTCCGCAGTAATAGTCTGATGAAATAATTTTTTTCTACCCCCATCAAGTCTATCCTTGTTTGCCGGGTTTGCTATCCGGGAAGTTTGATTCACTTTTGTTTTCTGCATTTGAGCCACCTAATTTATTAGCTTGATATCAAATGCTTTTAGAAGCTGTTTGTGGTCTTACCAGAGTCAGGTAATTGGATTTCACCGGCAAAGATTGATTGCCATCAGTTCAATTGGTATACTACTTATGAGGCTGCCCTTCATAAATTGGATCCTGATTGCTTCATTAAAGAATAGTGACTAACTTTAATTCCAGAAAGAGTAAATGAACAATGAAAGCTGAAGAGAAAATATTAGAACTATTAGCTGAATACCTCAAAAAAACCGACCAGACCCTTGAAAGAATGGATTTGGCTTATGATGTTTTGATTAAACATTCTGAGGGGTTGATGAAGCATTCCGAAGAATTGATTGACCTTAGAAAAGTTTCCGAAAAGAACCAGAACGAAATTGCCGCATTACGAAAAGAATCCATCAAACACGAAATCCAACAAGAGGTACTACTAAAAGAAATCCTCTCCATCTCCCGCAGGGTGGGCAATCTGGAAGATAACCGATAAGCCTACTTCTTTCATACAAAATAAATCGCGGTAAAGGACAGTGTCCACTTTAAACTGTTACTCCTTTACTCCAACCTGGGTTTATTGAACATGCAATGTATTGGTTATTGACATCCGGGCTTCAAACTCCACATCTTCAAAAGAAATTTTTGTTGCCTTCAAAGAATACAACAATAGTCGTACTTCCCTCACATGAACTTTGTCATTTGCCTTTGATAGCCTGTAAAGATGAACGAAAACCTTTAGTTTCTCTTCTTCCCGGCAGCGATTGAGCATCGCCACTCCTTCCTCGTAAATTTTCCGCTCTGTTTTCTCGTGGACGCTTTCTGTAAAATCATCAAAGACCCAATCCGGAATCATCTCCTCCAGTTTGATCTTACGTATCGTTGCTTTTTCCCGATGGTTATATCGCCATCCACCATGGCCAGCACGTGTGCGAAATAAAGCAACCCCAATTGGAAATCGATATTTTGATTTGAAACATTCTCACGCATTGCGTTCATATCATATAAAATAAAATTCTATCGTCCAGTCTTTATCTGCCAAGTAAGATGATTGTCAGAATGATCATAAACATAATGGCAACCATCAACCGGTTGCTACTGAAATGATATCTTCTCATGATTGCTTTCATCTTTCTAAAAATTTTGTTTTCAAAATTCGCAGGCGGCCTCCCCACTCTCTGAACTCAACAGAGACGGGAAGGCTAGGCGCGCGTCAACCCTAAACCTAAACTCATGAAGCGTCAACCTGAAGATCCTGCGTATCTTATTAAATATCCGTTTCTAATTAATGTTAAAAGCGCATTGAAGTAACCACGACTTGTAGTTTTTTTAAATAAAGTGCCTGATAGGCTATAAAAAAGCGCTGAAACAACCAGCACTTCTTAGCCCATCAGGAGAGCCTTGAGATGATGTGCTTTTCAAAAAAAAGCAGGCCACCCTGCTGTGGGTGACCTGCCAAACCGTAAACCCAAAAAAATTTATATCAATTGAAATTATGAAGAGGCAATTTGCCAATATGATTAATCCCCGGTTGATTTTTCACTATGTTGAGCACTTTGACACGACAAGTCTAATACCTCCACGGCTGTTTGTCTTGGCCATTGGTTGAGGGTCATTAAATAAATGACTTCATACTCCGAATAGCAAGGAAAGGCAGGCTTTGCATTTACCTTCATTTCGTTCTTGTGCGCCACTGGGTTTACGGATTGAGAAGCTGCCACCAGCGCAATTGCAATCCCTGCAATTGCCAGTGTTGTTTTAATTTTTGCTTTCATATCCTTACATATTTGGTTTGTTGATGTTTATGATTCGGTCCTCGGTGAGTAACCAGTTGGAAAGAATTTTCTTTGCAGACCATAACGATTTTTACATACAGTTATACATTTTCCTTATGGCCAAACAATCCCTTTTAATTGTGATAGGGGTCTTCGGATGAGTTGAGGATAGTTCCAAAACTGTAAACACCAAGCCAATATGACATCCAAGCTAAATTTCATTATATTTACTTACGTCAATAAAAAGTTTTCGAAAGATGGTTACGTGGGGCGGGAGATTACATAAACCTCGAACTAATGCGCGAATCCGTGATCATCGAAGAGATCAAAAACGGGAATAAAAAGGAACTGGCTGATATTTATAAGGCTTATCGCAATGAATTTGTGAACTGGGCCACCAACCACTATACGTGTAGCTACGAAGAAGCCAGGGACATTTACCAATCTTCCATTATCATCTTTTACGACAACATTATCAAAGATAAGCTACAACACCTCAACGGAAGTGTAAAGACTTATTTGTTCGCCATAGGAAAAAATAAAATCCTGGAGTTGCGCAGGGCCGACAAAAAATTTACACCCGACCTGGCAATTGACGATCTTGACGTGGTAGATATAAAAGATGGGGAGCCCGAGCGAAAGGAATTGCAATTGCAGATCATTCAAAATTGCCTGGAAAAACTAGGTGACCCATGCCGGACAATGCTTGAATTGTATTACTTCCACGAAATGGGTCTGCCCGAATTGGCGGAGAAGTTGCATTACAAAAACAGTGACACCGCCAAAAATCTGAAGAGCCGTTGTCTGCAACGTCTTCGCGAACTGGTTACGATTGAGATGAAAAATCATATAAGCTAACTACTATGAAAGAAAATATGTACGATATTGAACTGATAGAGAAATTCCTGGATGGAAAAATGACCAATGAAGAAAAAAAGATATTTGAGGAAAAACAAGCCAGGAATCAGGAATTTAAAACCTTGCTGATGGACATGGACCTGCTGCTTGAAGGTGTGAAACGATCGGCAGCTAAAACGACCAAAGAAGAAAAGCTGGAAAGATTGAAGTTCTATGGAGAAATTTTGGACATGGAAGAGCACGCAGCGAAAGAAGAAAAGGAAGGTGTTCATCTGCAAAACGTAATTCCATTTTACCGCAAGCCATGGGTATTGGCGGCTGCAGCCAGCGTTGCTTTTTTGATGGTAGTTAGTAGTATCTGGTTGCAGAACCAGCAGCCTCAAAACGAGAAACTATTTGCCTCTTATTTTCAACCTTTTGATTCACCGGGCAGCGGACTTACCCGTGGCTCAAGTGAAGAGACCTTGAAAACGAAAGCTTACGATGCCTATGACAATGGGAGATATAAGGAAGCGATAACTTTTTTTTACGAAGTTTTAAAGACCGCAGATGACCCCATCAGCCACCTTTGCCTGGGTAATGCACAATTGGAAGCTGGCCAATTGGCGGAAGCCGAAAAAACATTTACACATATGGTGGCCAATCACAGCGACCTGGTGACGCAGGCGAAATGGTACCTGGCACTTACATATCTTAAAGCAAATAAAATGGAGCGGGCCAAAGCTACATTATGGGAGATCAGCAACAGCAGTACGTATGGTGAGAAGGCGAATAAACTTTTAAAGGAACTCGACTAAGCCCCGGTGCTATGCAATTACTCAGGGGTGAGTTATAAATAAATTGTTTAACCAAAACCAAAAAAGCTATGTCACATGTCAAAGGTCACGTCATCGACCCCCCCCGCTCAAACGGTTCATTAAGACCAGTTCAAAATGATCAACCGTGTCCTGATCTGGTGATTCGTATCCTGGGTAATGTTGGTAATGACCCTACAGGACTGCCTATAAACAGGGGTCATTTTAGAAATCAAAAAGTCGGCTTTCATCCAACGATTGATCGAGCTACCGGATATGTTTGGGCAGATGACCTTGTAATCTGGGAAGCCCATGAGGAAGCAGAAGCAGCGGTAATCGCGGATCCCACTTACAATGGTAAAATTTCAAGTCTTGAAGAACTTCATAATAAACCTGCGTTATTAAAACAACTCAAAAAGGATATAAGCAGTGGAAAGGTTCCTGATCCCCATAACGTCATTGCTAAAACCATTAGTTATCTCGCAACCCAGGACTTCATCGATATTTATCTGCAAAATGGTATACTTAGAAGGAACGAAGATAGGGTTGACAAAATAAGAGAACAAGTTTTATATCCATAGCCAAAAATTTCGATAATTTCAAAGCTATAAAATTGAACTGGTTGCAGACTATTATTATTGACAATGACTCAAAGTCACATTGTCATCGTGGTCTTGGTACATCGGTCCGTGGAATCAGAGCGAGGCAGCACTTTTTTAGGGGTTCGTGCCTGTCTTCTTTCTGAAAATCCGGATTGCTATAGCCAACCCCGCAATCAAAATAATTAAAGCAATTAACCAAAACGTGAAATTCGGTCCTTTCATATCAATAGCTCTTGTATCACCAACCTGTAAAAATGCCGCCCAATAGGCTGGGTGTGAATTAAACTCACTTGCACCAGCTATATAATCGGTTTTCGCATTTGTCAAAGCTTTGTTGATTTCTTCGCCATACGATAGATGTCTATAAAAATCACCCATCACTTGCGCTGAGGTTCGGTCGTCTATTTTCCAAAGACTTATTATTAGGGAAGGACAACCCGCATAGGCAAATCCGCGTGCGATACTCATCACGCCTTCACCCGCTTGCTGCTTTCCTATTCCTGACTCACACGCACTAAGTACGGCAAGATCAAGCTTGTTCAAATTCAGACTGTACAACTCATGCGCATATAAACTACCATCTTCAATGGTATCCAACTCTGTACGGAAAATTAATTTTGATTCTAAAACATTTGAGGAATCTGCCATTCCATGCATGGCCAGATGGACTATGTCAAAATCAGTCACCTGTTTTTTGAACATAGCTTCGGACGCTTCCCCCAGGAGATAATATTTATTAGTATTATTTTTCATCACCTGCCTAATGGAATTTATTTCCTTCTCCGTTCCTGGAAGATTGACGAGGCCATTCCGGTGAGAGCGCACTGATCCTTCACCTGCAAAACCCAGGGCCAGTAGTTTGCTGCCTACACGATCATGCTTGCTTTGCCTTAAAAATATGCCAGAAGAATACGCATAACTAACCGGGCATTGTTCAATCAAGTAAGGCAATTGATAATTTACCTCGTTACTCCTTGGCAAGGCAGTGATCAACGCTTCAAAGGGGAAAGTCGCCAGCTGACCATCTGCTGAAATAATCAAATTACCATTTTCCCTAAGAGTCGAATGTTTAGAAAATACATCGCCAACCAGTGTGCGATATAGGCTAAATGAGCTTTGTATAAACCGGTTAAAATTTTCTTGTTTTATGGATTCCTCGGGTTTGATATTCACCTGTACAACAAAATCGGTCAAGGCGGTTTTAAAGGAATCATTCTGAATAATAATTTTAGTGGCTATTTCAGTTGGGCTAATCGCCAGTAGGTATATTTTCTCAGTGCTCCATAAAAATTGTGCGAAGTGGCTGTTTCTGTCTTTTAATAACCTTTGAATGTCATCCATGTTAACTTTCTTCCTATCGTATCGAACATTGAAATAATTAGGATTCTCCCGCTCTAATTCTTTTTGCAATTCAGAAAATGAGTTGTTTACTAATAACAATGCTTCACTCAAGGAGTCCGACTTACCATCAGTAAGAGTAGTCCATGAGAGCTGGCGCAAAATCTCCGATCGTTGTTTTAGCAGTTCATTCTCCCTACGTACTTTATCACCGCCAATTGTATCGTACATCCGAGCTCGATTAAGAGCGCTTTCAAGCAGCACTGATCTTGATCTCTCTATAATTTCAAATGACATTTCTAAATACTTTCTTTCTCCAGTTTGGTTATGAAGTTTAAATGCTAATTCTATCATATTGTCATATGGAATATGCCCTACCTCGAGCTCCCTTAGCTGAGGATCATCAAAACTTAATGTTCTTCGAAACACAGTAAAGATGCTGTCCGCCAGGAAATAAGTCTTCAAAGCAAGATCACCATAGCCACTATTAGGCCTGAACTCACTTAGACTTACCAGGGTTTCTGCTTTGCCCACCAGGCCCATTACTAAATCAACATTGAACTCAGTGGATCCCGGAACTGGGTTGACAAGAATGTTAGGATCATTAAAATTTGCGACCAGTGAAATCAGACTCTCTTGCGAATATTTAACAGCAGAATCATATTTATGTTGGGACTCATAAAATTGTGCAAGTGAAAATTTGGCTCCAAATGTATTGGCATCTTTTTCTCCAAATAGTTTACGTCTTATTTTTAAATTCAGTTGAAAGTAATATTGTGCAGAATCAAACTCGCCAATTTCATCTAGCGTAAACGCCTTTTGAAGATACACCAGAGCAAGTTGATACGATTCGGGGTGAGTCCATTTTAAATGATTCTGAATTGACCTTGTAAAATTTGCAAGCGCTAGATCATGCTGATTTATTAAACTGTAAGCCATCCCAATTGAGGTAAACAGTATTCCCATCCTCCGAAAATCTCCAACTTGATTATATAAAGAAGAGGCCGAGTTGTAATTGAGAATAGCCTGCTCAAATTGATTGCTATAATAGAATGTATTGCCAAGTGAGTGTTTAATCTTTGCCTGTATCAATTTATCCTCTGGTCGTTCAGCCTCTGCCAGCTTTTTCACCCTATTGAGAAGTGAAACAGCCGTGGGTATATCCTTCAGATTAAGTTTAATACTGGACAGGTCCAGTAGAAATTTAATTTCTTCCTCAATTGGAACTCCTTTATGCTGGACAATGGATTGGGCTTTTTCAAAGTACGTATCGGCCACATCGTATTTGAAATCGTCCAGGTAAAAACCTCCTACCTTTACATAACTATCAAACAGATCTTGATCATTCCTGCCCGCTTTTTCTCTCAGCGAAAGCGCTTGCTCGTGATAATATAGACTGCTGTCTTTATTGTTAGTGGTCAAATACACTTCGCCAAGCTGAAACAATGAATCAGCTTGTGCCAAAACAATAGCTGTGTCAAGAACGGTTAGTTCTTCTTTTAACTCAATAGCTTTTTGCATTGATTTTTTATCGGATGCTTCATGCCGGCAGCCTATGCCAAGACAGATGACTAAGAAAGATAGATACCTAAGAAAAGAAAACTCCTTCCAGCAGATGAACTTCATTGAAGCCAAATTGTTAGACGAAAACGAATATAATCTTTTCTAACAGATGCTATCTCTGTATTCAAGGATATTCTTTGCAAAAAAGAAATTGAAAATACTCCTCAGGCCAAATACTCATCCCATTCTCCTACACTTCCATTGGCATAATCTTTTAGGAAAATGGCATAGGAAGGTTTGTGAGGTCTCTTTTTGAGCGCCAACTCAGCCTCGTCAGGCGTGTAGTCTCCTTTTTTGGCGTTGCACCTTTTACACGCTGTCACCAGGTTCAACCAGGAGTGGGCACCGCCACGCGAACTGGGTACAACATGGTCTAGCGTAAGATCTTTTTTAGTTCCGCAATATTGACATTCGTAATTATCGCGCTTGAAAATATTTTGCCGTGTGAGGTTGACACCCTTATACGGTGCGTTTACATAACGATTTAAGCGAATCACAGAAGGCATGGCAAAGGTGTGTGTGACAGAATGAAGCTTATGACCATTGGCGGGGCGAACCAACTCACTCTTATTTAGAAACACCAGGATGAATGCTCGTTGTACTGAACATACCATCAGTGGGCTAAAATCTTGATTGAGCACCAATACCCTGCTATTCATGTAGGAAAGATAAAACCAATCTTTCGGTTTTTCAAGGGACATGACCAGTTGGCAATAGGCAAGCAACAATAGGCAAGATTTTACGGAAGATAATATCAGAAATTAAACAGGTACTTGCCTACTGGAATTGTCTACTGGTTTACGAACCACTACTCAATATCCTCCTCATCCCGGCCAGGTAATGGGTATAAATCTTTGTCTCTGCATTCAGAATACCATCCTCCAGGAGGTGATCAATACGGACTTTGCCAGAAACGTGAATAATTTTCTCGTCTTCGAGAATAATGCCTACATGCACAATTTGACCTTCCGGATTTTTAAAAAAAGCCAAGTCTCCGGGTTGCGCATCAGAAATGGTTTTGACCATCTTTCCATGATTTACTTGATACCGGGAGTCGCGTAGCAGCGGGTAACCCGCAATCTTAAACACCATTTGCGTAAACCCAGAGGCATCAATACCAAATGGGCTTTTACCACCCCACTGATAAGGTGAATTCAGGTACTTCAGCGCTATGGATTTTACAAACTCAAAATCCCTCTTCTGTCCCAGGCTTTTTGATTCGCCATTAAAGGCAAATTGTTCTTCCATTCTGAATAGCTCAGAGTTGGAAATGGGAACAATACTTCCCAATAGAATGGTAAGTGGGCTCTTTTTGTAAAGCAGGCTGCTGGTTAAATCGGTTGAGATCTTATAATTCGTATGATTAATCTGTTCAAAAAATTCTTTTGTAATTGCATGATGTTGTTTTTCACTTATCCAGCCTTCATACAGATCGGCATGAATACGGATGTTCGTCCATTTCTTATCGTCAGAAACCATCGTCACCTCATAATGATCACCAAAGAGGAGTTGGGTTACTTGCTCGGACTGATCCGTTGGATCTTTTCTTACTGACACCAGAGCCAGGCGACATACTCCATGATCAATTACATCCATCAATTTATTTCAGTTTATCTGATTTTTATCCGGCTTAGCTCCCGTTTCACGTCACGTTCTTTAATTGACTCGCGCTTGTCGTGCGTTTTCTTTCCTTTGCCAATGGCTATCTCCAGTTTGGCAAATCCCCGATCGGTAATGAACAAACGCAATGGCAAAAGAGTAAGACCTTTTTCAGCAACTCTTTTTTCAATTTTATTAATCTCAGATTTTTTAAGCAAGAGTTTTCGCTCACGTGTTGCCTCGTGATTAAAATGCATGCCGTGGGAATACGGGGAGATATTAATGCCTTTAACATAAGCCTCACCATTATTAAAGTAAACAAATCCATCCTGCAAATTCACTTTTCCTTCACGAATGGATTTTATCTCCGTGCCAGTTAAGACCATTCCTGCAATATATTTTTCCTGTATCTCGTATTCAAAAGTTGCCTGACGGTTCTTAATATTTATATCTTTTGAAAATCTGCTTTTAATCATGTCGTCATTTTGGTAAATAAATTCCTCAGCTTATCCTTCTTCAGCATTTTCTGTCCTGTTTTCCCAATGGCTATGATACGATTGCCACAGAGTGCTTCAATGGAACAAATTAGTTCATTTCTTTCAATCTTTTCAATTGTTGCGGTGACTCGAAGTGCTTCACCCACAAAAGCGGGGCTTTTGTGTTCGATACTCAAAAATGTCCCCACTCCTTCTTCATCCTCCTCTTTCATCTCAATGAAAAATAATCGCGATGACCACTCAAAATCACGCGCCAGAGCAAATGTAGAACAGACCCTATGAAGCACTTCTCCATGAAAGGCAGCTTGGTCCTCTTCCGTAATTATTTTTTGATACACTTTCTGATTGCCCAGCTTAAAAATGTCTTTCATAAAGCCCAAGATAAGAATCTGTGAATTATCAACTTAAATAATTAAGCAGGCGTCAGGAGAAACATCTAAACCACAAAATTCACCTTTTAAGAATTTAAAATGCGCGGCCATTCCAATCATGGCAGCATTGTCAGTACAATATTGAAACTCGGGAATATAGATTTTCCATCCCAACTTCTCTCCGATTTTTTTTAGCTCGAATCTCAATCGGGAATTGGCAGCCACACCTCCTGCAATTGCAATTTCCGTTATGCCGGTTTCATTACTTGCTTTCTTCAAACGCTGCATCAACATATTCACCAAATGATACTGCAAGCTTGCGCAAATATCGGCCATGTTTTTTTCCACAAAACCAGGATTCTTTAATTTTTCATCGCGTATGAAATAAAGAAACGCTGTCTTAATTCCACTAAACGAAAAATCCAGCCCTTGCATATTTGTTTCAGGAAAAGAAAAAGCCCGTGGATTACCTTGATGCGCGTACTGGTCGATAAGTGGTCCTCCCGGATAAGGCAGGCCTAGAATTTTTGCAGCTTTGTCAAATGCTTCACCTACCGCGTCATCTTGCGTCTCTCCTATCACCTTCATCTCCAGATAGTCAGTCACTTCAATTAGTTGTGTATGACCGCCACTTACCGTCAAACACAAAAATGGAAAGGTCGGTCCATGTTCAAACCCTTCCCCTTTTTCTCTACCGGGTCGAATAAATTGTGCTAAAACATGCGCTTGCATATGATTTACTTCAATCAATGGAATATCCAAGGCCATGGCCAATCCTTTGGCGAAAGAAACCCCCACTAATAAGGAGCCCATTAACCCCGGCCCTCGCGTGAACGCTACCGCATTTAAATCAGATACATCGATACCAGAAGTTGTTATGGCCTCGTTAACAACAGCAACTATATTTTGTTGATGTGCCCGGGATGCCAACTCAGGAACTACTCCTCCATATTTCTGATGCACCGATTGCGAGGCGATAACATTATTAAGTACCTTGCCGTTTCGGATTACAGAGGCTGAAGTCTCATCACAAGAAGACTCGATAGCAAGGATAACCGGATGTATCTTTTGATCCATGAACCTGCAAGGTATAAAAAATAGATTTTTCAGGAAGCTAAAAAAAATGATAGCCTACTTAGTACTGCTGATCGTTACATTCTTTATACTCGGCTTCATCACCCTTCAAATTCCTGCGGTTCAAGAGAATCTGATCAGTCGCTATTTAACAACCTTCTCTTCCGTCTCCGGTTTTCAAACAACGGTTGAATCCTTCAACCTGGTGTGGTATGATCGACTTGAAATTAATGAACTTCGAATCAGAGATCCGGAGAAAAACACGATGATCCATGCAAAGAAGCTTAAAGTCAATTTCGTCTTTCATAGTCTGTTAAAAAAAAATAATGTCAATATCGATGGCGTAGAACTTGATAGCACACAGGTTAGCCTGATCACTATCCCCGAGTCAGATACAGCAACGAATCTCAACATTAACATCTTTATTAATCAACTTAACAAGATCACCTCTTCAGGTAAAGGTGGTGGTGGATCCAGGGTGAATATTGGAGAAATTGTCATAAACAATGCTCTATTTCAGTATAATCAACAGAAAATAAGTGATTCCGTTTCTTCGAGATTTGATTATAAACACTTTAGCTTATCCATCCCCGAAGTTCAGGCCCAAAATTTTAAAATTATTGGCGACACCACTCAGTTTAATGTAATGTCTTTACAAGCGACCGATTTGGGGACTATCCTAAAAGTTGATCAACTGCAAACATTCTTCCGGCTCTCTCAAACTTCTATGGAATTTTTAGGACTTCACTTGAAAGCAGGTAAAAGTGAAGTGAGCGATACGATCATTTTTCAGTATAATAGTCAATTAGACCTAAGTGACTTTGTACATAAAGTAAATATAAAGGCACATTTGACGGGCACTACAGTCCATCCAAACGATCTGGCTCTTTTCGCCCCAGAAGTTTCAGTACTTAAGCACCCTATCCAATTAAGTGGTTCTCTACGCGGGAAAATTAACAAACTCTTTTATAAGCAGATGAACATTCAATATGCCAATAGTCATTTCAACGGAAACCTGGAAATGGATGGGTTGCCCATCATCAGAGAAACTTTTATTAATCTAAAACTTTCAAAGAGTAAAATAGATATTCATGATTTCTCATTTGCCATACCTAAAGACGCCTATTCAAGATTAGAACCACTGAAAACCTTTACCTTAAACGGTACCTTCTCAGGGTTTATTACAGATTTTGTAGCCAAGGGAGATTTTGAAGGTCCTCTTGGTAAAATTGTGTCAGATGTTAATCTTAAAATCAACGAAGAAAATGTTGATCGCTCCTCGTACGAAGGCAACCTTCACCTCATCGCATTTGAACTGGGTACCTATTTAAAGGACACGACCATGTTCCAAAAGGTATCACTCACCGGGAGAATTCAGGGAAAGGGGTTGACGGCTGTATCGGCTGATTTTTCACTCGCAGGTTCCATATCCTCGTTAGGAATCCGCGGATATAATTATCAAAACATATTGACCGATGCGAATTTCTCAAAACAATTCTTTAAAGGCTTTATGAAAATCGATGACCCTAACCTTCAGTTCAACGCCTCCGGATCCATTGACTTTAGAGAAGGTAAAAACTTAGTAAATCTGGTTGGGAAAATAGATACTGCCTTTCTCAAACCACTATTTCATCTTGAAAAAAATATTTTCATTCAATCCAATCTTGACATTGATACCAAAGGTCTTCAACTCGATAGTCTTCTCGGAGACGTTTTTCTGAGTAAGACGAGCATTCAATATGAAGATGAATCATTGGCCATTGATTCCATTCATATGGTCTCGACAAGAGATAGTGCAAAACGAAAAATCACACTCCAGAGTTCGTTGATGGATCTCAACCTTGAGGGCAATTATTATTACTCAACCTTATTTAACGATTTGCACAATTTGGGGAAAGAATTTCTACTTAATCTTAAAAATGATAAGGAAGCAACAAAAAAATACTATTCTGAAAAGAAAAAAAGTACTCAGGAATATTTTGCCACCCTTCAAGTAACACTCCATAATATCAACCCAATCATTGATTTAACTGATATCGACTTACACATTGCAGTTAATACCCTTATTGAAGGAAAATTTGCCAATGGATATACTTCCATTGTTGATGTGTATACCAAAATTGATTCTATCAAATATGAAAATATCCATACGTTAGAT
Organism: Bacteroidota bacterium; assembly: GCA_038043425.1. Taxonomy (GTDB): domain Bacteria; phylum Bacteroidota; class Bacteroidia; order Cytophagales; family Cyclobacteriaceae; genus ELB16-189. The sequence continues at coordinate 235,207 of JBBTBZ010000004.1, read as the reverse complement.
AACTCAATTAGCTTTACAGGTTCTAAAATTCGAGACAGTACAAATGTGCTGGCCATGTTTACCCTTAATTCTGAAAAGCAATATGTTGATGGCTTTTCAACTGAGCATCTCCTTGCAGAAGCTATCTGGAACAACGAGCATATTGATGTGGGCCTTGACTTTGACCAGAAAGAAAGAGACAACCTTATCCGGCTAAAAGCTGAAATTGACTTTCTGGCAGACAGTACTAAAATAAAAATCCTCCCTTCCCGCATTCGCGCCATTGCAAAGGAATGGGCGATCAATCAACAAAATTATACGTTGATTTCAGGCCATGAAATAAAAATTCACCACTTAGAGGTAGTCCATGAAAATGAATCCATGATGCTGGACGGGAGAATTTCAAATTTACCAGAGGAGAAACTCTTGTTTACACTTCACAACTTAAACCTTGATATTCTAAATACATTTAGTAAAGAATTTTTTTCAGGTACATTGAATGGACATATCGAAGGCCGTAATCTTTATGTAGATCCCTATCTTCAAAATAATATTTCCGTTAGTGAATTTACAATCAATGATTTTTTAATAGGTGACATCACCGGTTCAACCACCTGGAATCAGGAAAAAAAGTTATTCGATATTAATTTGTTCATCGATCGGTTCAATAAACGAACAGTAAATATTATTGGAAATTACTGTCCCTCAAGGGAAAAAGATCCCCTGGAAGTAGATGCCAAATTTGAAGCTGTGAATCTTAAAATCATTGAACCTCTATTAAAAGATATCTTTTCAGAAATGGACGGAACGCTAACCGGCTCTTACCACCTTACAGGAAATTTTGTTCAACCAAAAATCACTGGTGAAGGACGCATTGAAGATGGTCAGATTCTAATCAACTACTTAAAAGTCAAATATTTTTACAATGGAATTTTAGAGATGAGTCCGGCTCAAATTATTTTTAAAGAATTGGAATTAGCAGATGCCTTTAAAAATAAAGGTAGGTTAGATGGGTATGTGGCCCATCAAAATTTTAATAAATTCCGAATTAACCTGGATGGCTCCTTTAAGAATTTTCAGATATTGAATACAACCTCTAAAGACAATAGCTTATTTTATGGACAGGCCTACGCAACCGGTAACCTCAATATTTTTGGTGCAACTTCAAACTTAAAATTTTCAGCAACAGCGCGTACGGAAAAAAATACAAGAATATTTATTCCGATTAATGGCTCGGGCAATGTGGGCGATAAAGATTATATACGATTTATAGATTTTACGGATTCCGTAAAAAACAAAGCGGCAATCCCTGTTAAAAAAAGACAAGCATCAGGCATAACGATGGACTTAAACATAGACATCACTCCAGATGCCTATGGTGAAATTATTTTCGATTTAAAAGCTGGAGACATTATACGAGGCAGAGGAAAAGGCGATTTGCATATGTTGCTCGATACTAAAGGGGACTTCAATATGTTTGGATCACTTGAATTTACACAAGGTGCCTACAACTTCACTTTATACGACATCATCAATAAAGAATTCAGTGTAAAACCTGGTAGCCGTATCTCATGGTTTGGCGACCCCTACCAAGGCTTGATGAATATCACTGCAAGCTATCGGCAACTTACTTCATTTGCCCCCATTTTATCTGATCAATCGTATGCAACTGCTCCACAAATTAAACGTAAATATCCGGCTGAAGTGTGGCTCAAACTAGATGGCCTGATGCTTTCTCCGCAAATAAACTTTGATATCGTTGCTCAGAATTTACCAGACAATCTTATTGTTGAGGGGAAACCCACTCCCGTGCGACTTCAATTTGAGTTTGATGCTTTCAAAGCAAAGTTAGATGAGCAGGAATTAAAGAGACAGGTATTTAGTCTTATTGTGCTAAAACGATTTTCACCACCAGATGCTTTTAATACCAGTGGCACCTTGTCCAATAGTGTTAGCGAGTTATTATCCAATCAATTGAGTTATTGGCTGACACAGGTAGATCAAAACCTGGAAATCAATCTTGACCTGGGGACTTTAGATGAAGAGGCATTTAATACGTTTCAGTTGCGCTTATCCTATTCCTTTCTTAACGGCCGCTTGCGCGTAACCCGTGATGGCTCTCTTGAAGCGGGTGATTGGATTGTTGATTATCTGTTAACACCTGATGGAAAATTCAAAGCAAAAATGTATAGCCGTTCCAACTATAATCAAATTAATAACTCGCTCAGCACTCAAACAGCAATTACAACGGGCTTCAGTTTATTGTACACTAAAAATTTCAATAATCTCAAAGATTTGTGGATTAAGCGAAGAAAGGAAGTTGAAGAGCAGGGATCAATACCAGATGAGGGAAGTGATTGATCTACGATAAATTGATCTTTAAGTAAATGAATCAATTAAAAAAGTACTTTTCTTTTTCTGCTATGCTGCTTTATTGTTTCTGTCTACATGCACAGACAGATTCTGTACATCAGATTAACAAAAAAAGACTGAGTGGCCTAATCATCGGATCAAGCGTTGCATATGTGGGCACGATGATTGGTCTTAGTACAATTTGGTACTCCAACTACGACAAACAGTCTTTTCATTTCTTCAACGATGCCTCGGAATGGAAGCAGGTGGACAAAGTCGGGCACTTTTATTCTGCGTTTCAATTTAGCAACCTTGCGTCAAAAGGCCTTCAATGGAGTAATGTTCCTCAAGAAAAATCCGATAAAATTGGAGCGTTGACAGGTTTTGCAATTCTCTCAAGCATTGAAGTTTTAGATGGATTTTCCGCAGGATATGGTGCTTCTGTCAGTGATTTGGTTGCCAATGCTGCAGGCTCAGCCTTTTACCTGGGGCAGAATTTGATTTGGAGTGACGTAAGGATCTATCCCAAATTTTCTTTTCATACAACTGAATATCCCGATCAGAGTTCAAATGATCTGCTTGGTTCAAGTCCAGCAGAACAGATAATAAAAGATTACAATGGCCAAACCTATTGGTTGTCAGTTGATATCGACAAGTTCATTAAGTTTCCGAAATGGATTAATCTGGCCGTGGGCTATGGTGCGGAGGATATGATTTATGCGAACGACTCTCAAAACCGGGAAGCTGGCTACGATCCGTACCGACAATTTTATCTAAGCATTGACTTTGATTTAACATCCATCCGCACAACATCAAAACTTGCTAAGAGTTTGATCTTTATTGCCAATATGATCAAATTACCAGGACCCACCCTTGAGTTCTCCAAAAAAGGCATTAAGGCCTATCCATTATATTTTTAACATGAGCATAAGCTTAAATCCTGTGAATTGCTTAATTTCAACTCGGAAAATAAACTTACTATGGATTTAACAGCTTTCATGAAAAAATACGCTGACCAAATCAGCGGACAGTATACCGAGTATGATAATAATCGATCTGTCATCGTAGTCACTGTGGCGGGGGGTCGGTTTCAAACTGTTCTGGGCAACATCAAACAAAATGATCTTTATAATCGTAAACTACTCACCTTCATCTCAAAGGTTTGCATCGTCAAACCCGGAATTGACTTTCAAATGCTGCTGGAACAAACAGCATTTTTTAACTATTGCCGATTTGTTCTAACGGAAGGATATATTCAAGTAGAAGCTGTTGCGCCACTTGATAGCATTTCGGAAGAGACTATCAAAGAAATGATACAGGAAGTAGCTAATCTTGCCGACCAATATGAGATGAAACTCACTGGCATTGATATTCATTAGCATTCAAAAGTCTTAAAATCGGTTTATCTTTGCTATTAATGCAAGCCGTCTTATCGTCCCGATTTATCGGGAAGGAAAGTCCGGGCAACATAGAGCATCGTACTTCCTAACAGGAAGGCCCTGACTTGTCGGGGACAGATAGTGCCACAGAAAATAAACTACTCAAACCCGACTTGTCGGGTAGAGAAAAGGTGAAATGGCGGGGTAAGAGCCCACCGCCCCAAAGGTGACCGCGGGGGCATGGCAAACCTTACGAGTTGAAAGGCCAAATAGGTGGCGCCTCCAATGGGAGATTAGTGCTCGCTATCTACGCAAGTGGGCGCCACGGGTAGGCTGATTGATCCCCACTGCAAAGTTGGGACTAGATAAATGATAAGAATCCTGACTTGTCAGGAGACAGAACCCGGCTTACAGGCTTGCATTACTTGAAATAAAATCGCGGGAAATGTAAAATCAGACCGCATGACTATAATCTTCCATTCTTATGCTCTGAATCCCTGTTATTTTTCACTATCAGAGTAAAATTTTTATATCAAAACAAATTCCAACACTGTGCCTAAAATCCTAATAATTGAAGATGAAGCAAGCATTCGTGCTGTGTTAAAAGATATTTTAAAAGATCAGAAAGAACTTAAGCTTGATATAGAAGAAGCTAAAGACGGGGTAGAAGGTCTCGCAAAGTTAGAGAATGATTATTTCGATCTTGCCTTTTGTGACATTAAGATGCCGAAGATGGATGGTATGGAGGTTTTACAAAAAGCGAAAGAGAAAGGCATCGCCACTACCTTCATTATGATTTCTGCACATGGATCAACAGAGATGGCTGTAGACGCCATCAAAATTGGAGCCTATGACTTTCTTCAAAAACCACCTGACTTAAACAGACTACTGATCACCTTGCGAAATGCATTGGATAAGACTTCTCACCTCACGGAATTAATAACGCTTCGGAAAAAGGTATCGCAGAAGTTTGAAATGATCGGAGATTCAAAAGCGCTGACTGCCGTAAAAGAAATCATAGAAAAGGTAGCCCCAACGGATGCCCGGGTTCTCATCTCAGGACCGAACGGATCCGGTAAGGAGTTGGTTGCTCAATCGCTACATGACAAAAGTAACAGGTCAATTGCTTCGTTTGTGGAAGTAAACTGCGCTGCGATTCCTTCAGAATTGATTGAGAGCGAACTATTCGGTCATGAAAAAGGGTCGTTTACATCTGCCATAAAGCAAAGGATTGGGAAATTTGAGCAAGCCGATGGTGGCACTTTATTTTTGGATGAAATTGGAGATATGAGTTTATCAGCTCAGGCCAAAGTATTACGGGCGCTCCAGGAAAATAAAATAACGCGTGTGGGTGGCGACAAAGACATCACAGTAAATGTCCGGGTGATTGCCGCTACCAACAAAGATTTGAAGAAAGAAATAATTGAAAATCGATTCCGTGAAGACTTGTATCATCGTCTCAGTGTAATTCTGATAAAAGTTCCTGCCTTAAATGAAAGGAAAGAAGATATCCCGCTACTCGTAGAAAAATTTCTGGCGGACATAGCCGAGGAGCAAGGAACGAAAATCAAGATGATTGATTCCAAAGCAATGAAAGAGCTTCAAAATCAAAATTGGACAGGAAACATTCGTGAATTAAGAAACGTAGTCGAGCGACTCGTGATTATGAGCAGCGATACAATAGATTGTGAGGATGTAAAAAAATACCTTTAATCAGATATTTTTTTCAACAACACTCTTCTTTACATCTTTCTTGCTATAAGTCGGACAAGTATACTGACTGCAAGCAGAAATAAATGCTGCTAAGACGATAAGAGTTAAAATTTTCTTCATGAAAAGTGGATTTGGCTGGTAGCAAAATTATTAATCTTTTCATTTTAAACAAATTAAGTACTGAATTATTGCCGTTTAACGATTTTTTCGACACTTAAACTAATAGATTGCATCCCCTTATATCACTATTGTCAAATCGTCCAAGTATCTCAAAACTACCATTTTGACCTACTTTTCCTAAATCCTGAGTTTCAATGAAGGCACAGGAATGAAGGTTGGCCAGGTCAATTACATTAATCCCACCTGTCCGGCCCGTCTGAACCCTCGTGAAGGGATCATTTAGGTCTCGAATTGCTATTTTCATCCAGGGTGGCGTCTTGTAAAGGCCATTTGAAGCCGAATATGCTTGCGACATTAATTCTGTCATTCCATATTCAGAGTGTATTGTCCTAATATGAAATCTGCGTTGAAGAATCTGGTGCAGCTCTTCTCTAATGAGCTCTTTTCTGCGTCCTTTCATCCCTCCCGTTTCCATGATCAGACAATGCCTTAAATCGATCTCAAATTTCTCCGCCAATTCTAACAAAGCAAATGAAACACCTAACAGTAGGACTTTTTTATTCTCACTTTTCAACATTTGGACTTTGCTTAAAAGAGTGTCATAGTTGTGTAAATAAAATCCGGCATGCTCTGATTGACTTTCATTTATAAAATAGTTGACCATCGTGGTCAACGATGAACCCTCTCGATCGAGATATGCGGGAAGCAACGCTAGAATATGGTATTGGCTCAACGAACCATAAAACAATTCAAAATTCCTCTTGACATTTTCAAGGTAAAACGAAATTTGCGGTACAACATGGCGGCTGGGGATAGATCCCGATGTACCACTACTTGTAAAGACCATCTCCGGAAAAGGCCAATCGCCAGTAGTGACAAGATGACTTTTAAAAAATGAAATTGGTAGAAAAGGGATTTTCTCAACTTTATCAATGGAAGCCGGCTCAATTCCCAAGAAGCCAATAAAATCTCTGTAAACTTTATTTCCGGTAGCCTGTTCATAAAAGACACGAAGGGCAATATCTTCGAAATTACTGTCGTTTACGGTATATAAAACCTGTTCAAAACTTTTAAAAGTCTGCAAGCGTTGATTAATTTACGAACTTATAAAATTAGGAAATGAAGTCGGTTGGAGGATTATGTTTGTTGGCGATTATTGGAATTTTGATCAATTCTTGTCTGGATGCGCCTCAATATTCAGAAATACCGGAGATTGAGTTTGAGCAAATCGTTTTTAAAGATATAAAAGATGCTTCTACTGCTGACTCCTTGATCATAAGTATAAAATTTAGGGATGGCAATGGCAACATTGGACTAGATCCGTCTGAAACTCGAGAGCCCTACAACGATAAATATTATTTTCAATTTCCAGATCAAAGTTACATCACCTACGAGACTAAAAGAACAGTACCTGGATACGACACGCTACCAGATTTTGTAAAACCCTACAATTGCACAAATTGGGAAGTACTAACTGAAAACCAAAAGGTAATTGACACTATTTATTTTCAGCTTAATCCAAATCAGTATAATATTTTTATCACGTTTCAGGTAAAAGATGCTTTGGGTAACTTTCAAGACTTTGACTGGGCGAGTTTTTATACCTACCCTCTATGCGAAGTTATTGGCTTCAACGGAAGATTCCCTATTCTTTCCAAAGACTTGAGTCAACCAGGCCCACTCGAAGGGACCATCAATTATGGAATGACTTCAGTAGGCTTCACTATCATTTTTAGTATCCATACGCTTCGGCTAAAGGTAAGAATACTTGATCGTGCTTTGAATTACAGCAACGAGATTATCACTCCGGAGTTTACACTACAATCAATCAAAAAATAATTTCCGAATCAGTATAATTGTGGAAATTGGTCTGGATCCACTTCATGCATTAGTTCATAAATCTTATCATAGATGTCCTCTGCATTGGGCTTGGAAAAATAATCTCCATCTGATCCGTAGGCAGGGCGGTGTTCTTTCGCGGTAATGGTCACGGGTTGGGAATCAATAAATTGGTATGCGCCTTGCTCTTCCAACACTTTCTGCATCAGAAAAGCAGTTGCACCTCCTGGTACATCTTCATCGGCAAATAAAATGCGGTTCGTCTTCTTGACCGATGTCACAATTGAATGATGAATGTCAAAAGGCAACAAAGTCTGCACATCAATAACTTCGCAGAATATCCCAATTTTTGCCAGTTCATTGGCTGCCTCAGTAACTACACGACACATGGAACCGTAGGTAACCACAGTTACATCACTACCCTCTTTCAATATCTCAGGGACTCCTAAAGGCACAGTAAACTCAGAAATATTATCTGGCAAGCGTTCCTTTAATCTATATCCATTCAAACATTCAATGATTAAAGCGGGATCATCTGATAGAAGCATGGTATTGTAAAATCCAGAAGCTTGTGTCATGTCACGGGGTACTAAGATGTATATTCCGCGTAAACCGTTAAGAATCATTCCAATTGGCGAACCGGCATGCCACACTCCTTCAAGCCGATGGCCCCTGGTGCGAATGATAAGTGGTGCTTTCTGCCCTCCTTTCGTTCGATATTGGAGGCAAGCAAGGTCATCGGACAAAATCTGGAGTGCATACAAAAAATAATCGAGATACTGAATCTCTGCAATGGGGCGCAAACCTCGCAAGGCCAAGCCAATTCCCTGACCTACGATGGTACACTCACGAATGCCAGTATCCATTACGCGCCACTCAGAATACTTTTCCTGGAGGCCAACAAATGCCTGGTTAACATCACCTATTCTGCCAACATCCTCTCCAAATGCAAGTACTCGAGGATCACGATTTAGGGCGGCATTAAAGCAAGCGTGTAACACTTCGCGTCCATCGACCAAGGGTGAAGTATCTGAATAGGTAGGTCTGACTTCAAGTACATTTAAAGCAGACCATTCAGATTGACTGTACAAATGAGAGCTATACTGATCTTGTGCATTTTTCATCACATCATCCAACCAGGCGATAAGAAGTCCGCGAGTTTCAGAGGAAGAAGATCGCAGTAGCCGAAGTGCTTTCTTGGCTGCTTTTACCGAATCCAGTTTAAGAGGATTTAATGTTTTATCCAACTCTGCTTTGATTGGACTTATTTTCTCATCTTCCTCAACCGCATGAGTGAGCAAAAGCGAAAGTCGCTGTTGATCATTTTGAATTTCCTTATTGAATGATTTCCAAGCGGCCTCCTTTGCTGCTTTTGCAGTTGCTTTGGCATCTTTTTCAAGAGCATCAATCTCTTCAGGTAAGGCAAAGCCGGATTCTACTATCCACTCTTTCATTTTGCGGATACAATCATGTTCACTTTCCCATTTTAATCTATCCTTTGGTTTATAACGCTCGTGCGAACCCGAAGTAGAGTGACCCTGTGGTTGTGTCATTTCAACAACATGAACGAGAACAGGAACATGCTCTTCACGACAAATTTTTGCTGCATTTTCATAGGTGTGGCATAATTCTTCATAATCCCATCCCTTTACTGAAAATATCTCATACCCCTTTTCATTCTTATTACGTTGAAATCCGCTAAGAATTTTTGAAATACTTCCTTTTGTGGTTTGATATTCTTTAGGTACTGAAATTCCATAATCATCATCCCACACCGATGTCAGCATAGGTATTTGAAGAACACCCGCAGCATTAATAGCTTCAAAGAACATTCCCTCTGAAGTAGACGCGTTTCCAATCATACCAAAAGCAATCTCGTTGCCATCTGTTGATAGATTTGAAAATGATTTTAATCCCGGGCTATTCCGAAAAAGTTTTGATGCGTAGGCCAGACCTACCAGTCTTGGCATCTGAGCAGCCGTTGGTGAAACATCGGCACTACTATTTTTCAATTCAGAAAGCTGCTTGAATGCTCCCCGCTCATCAATCATTCTGGTTGCAAAATGACCATTCATCAAACGCCCAGCAGATGCTGGATCGGCTTCAACGTCTGGGTGAGCATACAGTTGGGCAAAATATTGTTGCAATGTTAATTCTCCAATCGCCAGCATAAAAGTCTGGTCCCGATAGTAACCAGCACGATGATCCCCATTCTTAAATACTTTTGCCAGGGCGAGTTGAGCAATCTCTTTACCATCACCAAATATTCCAAACTTTGCTTTGCCCATGAATACTTCCTTGCGGCCAAGCAAACTTGCTTCCCTGCTTTCGCACGCGAGTCGAAAGTCGGCCAGAATGCTTACCATCTTTTTAGAAGATATTCCGGCCTTGATCGTTTTCGTTTGACTCAAATGTTTTGTGATTGGATGTGAATCAAAAATAGGTAAAAACCCTCATGGGTTCAAAACCTTAAAAAAAAGCCAAATAATATCTTGCAATCGTTAGCGGGCGCCAAAGGATTTAACCCAATCTCCTCCTTTTACTTCAGGATAATTTTCAGGCTGATGGAACAAATAAATACCAGCGGTAATTGAATTGACCTGAATCTCATCATAATAATAGCCAACATGAAGTTCCAGTTCATGAATACTCACTTCAACCTCGGGCTTTGTAATTTTAAATACTTCTACTTGAATGAAATCATTGGGATGATTTGTCCTGACAGCGAAGGGATAATCTTTCAAGGCATAGAGCTTGAATCCCTGCAGTTCCGTGGAAAAAAGGAATTCTAACCCTCCCTTATACACCTCATAGTACATCATTCCCCTTCTCAAAGAGCCATAAAATGCATAGGTAGAGTTGGTATTCATGATCGTCAAAAAAATTTGGTCTGCCCTATTTCAATCGTTTTCGAGTGTTATCTTTGCCCGCACTATACTTAAACTTAAAACGTGTATGATAATTGGTGTACCTAAAGAAATCAAAAATAATGAAAACCGAGTTGCATTAACACCAGCAGGAACTCAGGAATTAGTAAAACGCGGTCATACAGTTTATATACAGACCAAGGCTGGTGATGGGAGCGGTTTCGGTGATGAAGAATACGAGAGAGCAGGTGGAAAAATTCTTTCCAAAGCTGAGGAGGTTTTTAGCATTGCCGAAATGATTATCAAAGTAAAAGAACCAATTGAACAAGAATATAGCCTGATTAAAAAAGAGCAACTTGTATTTACCTATTTTCACTTTGCTTCCTATGAACCGCTCACACACGCAATGGTTAAGACAGGAGCAGTTTGCCTTGCCTACGAGACCGTTGAACGATTGGACGGTAGTTTACCATTACTGGTACCGATGTCTGAAGTGGCCGGAAGAATGGCCATTCAGGAGGGAGCTAAATACCTTGAGAAACCATTGAAAGGAAGGGGTATTCTTTTAGGTGGGGTCCCAGGGGTTATGCCTGCCAAAGTTCTCATTCTTGGTGGTGGCGTAGTGGGAACTAACGCAGCAAAAATTGCGGCAGGTATGGGTGCCGATGTTATCATTACCGATCTGAATATCAACAGGCTTCGCTATCTGGATGATGTGATGCCTAAAAATGTACACACCATTGTTTCCAGTGAATATGTTTTAAGGGAACTTGTAAAGAACCATGACTTGATTATAGGAGCCGTATTAGTGCCAGGTGCAAAAGCCCCCAAATTGATAACCAAAGATATGTTGAAGACCATGCGGCCAGGTACAGTACTTGTGGACGTTGCCGTTGATCAAGGTGGATGCATTGAAACCTGTAAACCTACAACACATGAAGATCCCACGTACATCATTGATGATGTGGTTCATTATTGTGTAGCAAACATGCCGGGTGCTGTTCCATACACGTCTACCCTGGCTCTGACAAATGCAACTTTACCGTATGCTATTAAATTGGCAGGCCAAGGTTGGAAGAAGGCTTGTCAGGATAATGTTGATCTTAGGAAAGGTCTTAACATAATCAACGGTAAGGTGGTATACAAAGCCGTTGCTGACTCATGCAATTTACCGTTTGCTGACTTGAAAGAGTTTTTAGGTTAACTTGAAATTTACTTACCGGAAAAAATAGCATCTGAATTTTTTAGTTAAAGAAATGTAGGGAATTCATCCAAAAATTTCACTTCCCCCCCTTTCTTTATGGCGGCATAACAATAATGTATCATCCCGTTGGTTACTGCCATGTACTCCGCTCCCACAGTCATATTGTAAATGGCAACTTGATTGAAAGCATTTCGACTCAATTTAATGCTGGGTGACTTGCATTCAATTAGCATCCAGGGTTTTCCTTGCCTGTCGTAAATCAAAATATCTGATCGCTTTTGCAATTTATTGTAGAGCAGGCTTCCCTCGATGCGAAATAGTGATTTGGGATATCTATACTCCTGAATAAGGTAGTTGACAAAATGCTGACGTACCCACTCTTCTGGTGTTAATACCACATACTTCTTTCGGATAATGTCAAAAATATATACTTTTCCATTCTCCTTTTTAAGTGAAGGGCTGAACGCTGGAAGATTAAGTTGATTCACAGCATCAAAGTAGTCAAAAACAGCAATTAGTTATAAATTTTAAACTAATGAAAACAAAACGGGAGATCGTAGAGAATTGGTTGCCACGTTATACGGGTGTATCGTTGGATTCATTTGGCCATTATATTTTATTGACAAACTTCGATAACTATGTAAAAAAATTTGCTGAATGGCACGGAATAGAAATGGATGGCCAGGACAAAGCCATGCGTAGTGCAACAGCAGATGGAATAACCATCATCAATTTTGGAATGGGAAGCCCTAATGCCGCAACCATAATGGACTGTCTTAGTGCTATAAAACCACAGGCATGTCTGTTTCTTGGTAAATGTGGCGGTCTTAAAAAGAAAAATCAGTTAGGAGATTTTATATTACCCATTGCAGCGATACGAGGTGAAGGAACTTCCAACGACTATTTTCCGCCAGAAGTGCCATCACTTCCTGCCTTCGCTTTGCAGAAAGCAATCTCCACAACCATACGGGATTTTAATCAAGACTATTGGACAGGAACTGTATATACGACAAACCGCAGAGTATGGGAATGGGACGAAGATTTTAAGAATTATCTAATTAAGATCAGGGCTATGGCCATAGACATGGAAACAGCCACCATTTTTTCCACAGCTTTCTATAACGAAATACCAACGGGGGCCCTATTGCTTGTTTCGGATCAGCCCATGGTGCCCGATGGTGTTAAAACCGAAGCCAGTGATAAAGCGATTACAACAAGTTATGTTGACCTCCATATAAAGATCGGCATCAATTCACTTAAACAGCTTATAAATAAAGGAATGACTGTTAAACACTTGCTTTACTAGTTTTTCTTGGCACTTGTATACCATTGAGTAAAATACCCCGAACAGTACGTTGCTATAAAAAAAACTCTGAATTGCTTCAGAGTCCTTAATAATTGTCCGAAGAACGAGATCTTATTCTTCTATTTTTTTCTGCTTCACTGTATAAAGAACCTTTCTTGCATTAGCCTTTCGTAGCTCAGTTTCAACATCTGCAATAATACCTCGTTTTGCATCGCTATCAACCTTCAAAGCAACAGTCATCTGGTCACGTTCATTTTCGGGAAGTAAATCCTTTTGGCGGGTTACCCATAATATAATACCGCTTACTTCGATGAATGTATCTTCTGCTTGGATCTTAGGTTCTTTGCCAAACTGCTCAGTCTTTTTAGGTTCCCCAATATATAAGTCCGTTACTAACGATTTCCGTTGCAGCTTGCGCAACTGAGATCCTTCAGGGATGCGCTGCATTACGTCAATGTTTGTCTTTCTCAATTCAGTTGTTACCATAAAGAAAAACAATAACATAAACACCACATCAGGCATCGAAGAGGTTGGTATATCCTGCTTCACGGTTGCTTTTTTCTTAAACTTAGACATAGTTATTATCCTCCTACTTTAGTTGGTTCTGCAATTGAAATAGCCATCGGAATTCCTTTCCTGCCCTTATCATAAATCTCCTTATTGGTCGGATCAGATGTGTCAGAGGCAGCTTCACGATAAGCTGCATTAGTTACACCGGCTTGATCTGCCCAGATATCATAATATGCATTTTGAATAATATCCAGGATCTGAACAAATCGCTTGTGACTTGTTCCGCGGTCAGTCTTGTAGGTAACAATTGCTTTCTCCGGATTATCAGAGGATAAGGGATCAGATCCGTTATTCAAAATAAATTTCTTAATCTGTTCTTTAAGACCACTAACATCCTCCATCGGTTCTCCCTCCACCAAAAGGGCATCAGAAGAGTTCACTTGTATGGTAAACAGGTTCTTTTGTTGAAACTCAACCTTAGGTTGGTTAGGGTCCAATGGTGCAGGAAGTTGAATACTCAATCCCTTGTCATTCGCAATCGTTGTTGTCACCAAAAAGAACGTGAGCAACAAAAAAGCGATATCTGCCATGGAAGCATTCGGTATTTCTGGTGTTGACCTGGCCATTATTTTAGCGCTTTATTTATTTCAGAATAAGCCATCGTAATAATTGTAGCTATTAGAATGATATAAAACATTATCAATCCTGCACCAATAAATTTGGAACCGCTTTCACCTACACCCATAGTGGTGTACTTGATGGTAACTTCAGAGCCTGAAAGTGAATAGGAGATAATAAAGAGTATGAGCAGACCTCCTACACCCATACCTGACTTAACCAAGCCTTTTGGGTTTTTCAATATGTGAATCAGCGGAAAAACCACGGCTACTATTACTGTGACGACTAACAATACGTAACACGCATATATTCCAACATCGTAGGTATCCATAGCTAAATATTATTTAGAGAGTTTATGCTTAACAAGGATGTCAATTAACGATATGGAAGCATCTTCCATATCATTTACCAGAACATCAATTTTTGAAACCAAATAGTTGTAACAGATTTGAAGCACCATACCAACAATCAAACCTGCAACGGTTGTGATCAAGGCCACTTTCATACCACCGGCAACCACCTGGGGAGAAATATCGCCTGCTGCCTCAATGGCATCAAATGCGAAAACCATCCCGATTACCGTTCCAAAGAAACCAAGCATGGGCCCGAGTGAAATAAACAATGAAATCCAAATTAAGCCTCTTTCTAAACGACCCATCTCAACACCACCATACGATACAATTGATTTCTCCACCATATCAATACCTTCGTGATGTCTCATCAAACCTTGTGTAAAGATGGATGCAATCGGACCTCGTGTATTTTTGGTGACATCTTTGGCAGCTTCAACACCGCCTTTGGCAAGTGCCTCTTCAATTTTTGTCAACAATTTTTTTGTATTTGTTGTTGCCAAGTTCAAAGTAATGATTCTTTCAATGGAAATCGCTAATCCTAAAACCATTGCAAACAGGATAGGCCACATAAATGGAGGGCCACCTTGAATAAAATAATCTTTAACAGCCTGATGGAAAGTTTTCTCTCCTTCGGCTGAGACCTCATCAGAAGCAACTTCAGTGACGCCTGATGTTGATTCTTCTGAAACAGCGTCTGAGGCTGCCGCAGTTGTATCTGTTTGAGCGTAAGAGGAGGTGCTGCCGAATGCTAGTACTCCCAGGAAAGCAAGAATAGCAAGTAGTTTTTTCATGGTTTAAGGTTTATTATAACTTTGAAGTGGCCAAAATTAAACGTTTTAGTTATTTCTAAGCAAGAAAATGAAAAAAAAACTAAAATTCTATTTGTATTAGGTCGTTAGTCTGGTAAAGAATGCTAAAAGCTACGCTAGCCACAACAAATAGTATTCTAAAATTTGACAGGCGCTAATCAAATAACCTCGCTTCCTTGCGTTCAGACTATTAAATCCATTTATTTGTGCCCCTTTTAAAGGAATGCGTTACACATCCCTAAAAGATGGATAGTTGAAATTGTTCTCAGCTAACACGCGAAATTGTATTGACTTATCGTGATGTTTTATATTGAATTGGGAATTAGGAGAGGTGTCCGAGTGGTTGAAGGAGCACGCCTGGAAAGTGTGTATACCTGAAAGGGTATCGCGGGTTCGAATCCCGCCCTCTCCGCTAAATAGCGCTTGTAGACCTAACGTTGATCACTGAGATAGTTCACCTGCCAATGGTTGATCTATTAGTTGGAAGGTTTTTTCCAAGCCGTATTCACCCAGTAAGATCATAAGCTTAGTTACTGCAGCCTCAGTAGTCATATCTGCACCACTGATTACCCCTATCTCATCAAGAGCTTTACTCGTTTCATATTTTCCCTGAATAACCCTCCCACCAGGACATTGTGAAATATTAAGAATTAAAACTCCTCTGCTAATAGCACCCATAAGCCCTTCAATCAACCATTTTGAGGAAGGAGCATTGCCCGATCCAAAGGTTTCCAACACCACTGCTTTTAATCCGGTGGTAGTAAGAACTGCATCAACAGTTTCCCGGTTTATCCCTGGGAAAAGTTTTAAAATAGAGATATTCGAATCCATATTTGTTAATAGCCGCAAGGTCGCATCCCAATTTGGTTTGTTGATCGCAGCAAAATTATAATCGATTTTAACACCTGCCTTTGCAAGTAGAGGATAGTTCTCAGATTCAAAGGCATCGAAGTGCATACTTTCAACTTTCTTGGAGCGTGACCCGCGCAATAGCGAATAATCAAAATAAATGCAAACTTCTGGCACCAAAGCCTTGCCATCTTTTTTTGCAGAGGCAATCTCCAAAGATGTGATCAGATTTTCACGAGCATCTGATCGAGGTTCACTAATAGGAAGTTGTGCTCCCGTTAGAATAACTGGCTTGGTTAAGCCTTGCAACATAAAACTTAAGGCAGAGGCTGTGAACGCCATTGTATCTGTCCCATGGAGGACAACAAATCCATCCAGTTCTGAATAATGATCGAAAATTATTTGCCCGATAGTTTGCCAATGTGCTGGTCCAACATTTGAGGAATCAACAGGGTTGTCGAATGAAATCACTGTGAGGTCCAGAAAGAGATTACGGAGCGTGGGGAGATGCTCCATGATCAGTGCAAAGTCAAATGGCACCAGAACTCCTTGCGAATCAGCGGTCATCCCAAATGTTCCACCCGTGTAAATGATCATTACCCTTGACTTGGGCTTATCGGGTTTGGCGGTGTTGATATTGATAATTTTGTATTGCATAATTTTTCGATGAAATGGTGTAGAACTTCAGGCTGCTCCCTTTAAGTTACGGATTAAAATCATCGGGTTTCCAGTTTTTAAACAGGCTTTGGGCATTTGCTGTCGTTGCTTGCGTCAATGTCTCTAATGAAATCTTTTTAAGCTCACTTATTTTTTGGGCAATCAAAGCAATGTAAGCCGGCTCATTGCGCTTTCCTCGATGTGGAACAGGCGCAAGGTATGGGCTATCGGTTTCGAGAACGATGTGCTTAAGGTCAATTTCGGGTAGCACCTTATCCAACCCCCCATTTTTGAAGGTGACCACACCTCCTATACCTAAATAAAAACCCATGTCAATTATCTTTTTTGCTTGCTCAAGATTTCCGCTGAAGCAATGGAATACTCCGGTGAGTTTATCATTTAATTGCGGCTCTAATAGCTCAATGGTTTCACTGATCGATTCACGTGAGTGTATAACAAGGGGAAGATTGTGCTGCTTTGCCCAACCCACTTGAATTGAAAAAGCTTCCTTTTGTTGATCCCAAAACGTCTTGTCCCAATACAAATCAGTACCCATCTCTCCTATGGCAGAGAATTTACGTTTGGCTAGCCATTGCTCAACAAGGTATAGCTCTTTTTGAAAGTCACCTTTAACAGAGCATGGGTGTAATCCCATCATGGCAATACATCGGTTGTGGTGCTTTAACTCAACCTCCATCATGCGGTCGATGGAAGCATGATCTACATTGGGCATGAATATTTTATCCACACCTTCCTCCTCACTGTGTGTAAGCATATCCTCCCGATCAGCGTCAAATTCTTCGGTGTAAATGTGAGCATGTGTGTCGATGAAATTCAAATGTTCAAGATTTAGGATTCAAAATAGTTTCAGTTCTCAGGTTGCAGGTAACAAACTGATTTAGTTGACAAAGGTAAATTTCATTTTACGATACATTGCCTTAAGATGGCGTCAATTTCTTTTTTCAGGAGATCCATTGAAAAACCGTTGAGAAATCCAGTATAGCCTTCTGCACGAAGTAAGTCGTTCCCTGAAAAAGAATCTTGTTTCACTGAAAGTGCTTTTTCCATTTTCATCAATTCCGCTCCAAGATATTCTTGCTCGGTTTGACCTGGTGTGGGTATTAACAAAGCACGCTTTCCCAAAGCGGCTACATCCATAATTGAACTATAACCAGACCGGCAAATCACCAGCCTACTCTGTTCAATTATTCGTTGAAGTTCATCTGCAGTAAGGTGACTGACTTCATCCAAATCACCAAGACTGACAATTTCCTCGACTAATCCAGGTAATCCTCTCACTACTATTTTCCTTCCCTCAACTTCAGAAAAACATAGTCGCACCTTTCTCTCAAAAATAGTTCGTTGCGGCTCCGGGCCTGAGACCAAAGCGAGATAATCATAAGCCGGTGCGACATCCGTATTCACTTTGTTAAATCTGGAAAGCATGCCGATAAATTTTACAGATACGTTTCCGGGCTCTGTCAATTTACCAGTCAATCTATTCTCCGGGAAATCGGGTATCCAACAATGGTTAAATTTTCTAATCTGGCGATGATTAAAGAAATTAACAATCGCTTGAATCCATTGTAAAGCAAATGGCATTTGGATATTAATCTGGTGAGTTATGAAAACGGTAGGCACTAGCTTTGTCCAACAACCATAACGGTTATCAGAAATTAAAAAATGGACTTGTTGTTGTTTTACAATCCTTTCAATCGCATGATGTTCCTTGGCAATTACCACCAAAAACTTTGGGAGCTGAAAAAATACTTTGAAAATCAAAGGGAAATACCTCGAATAGGTGGCGCGATAGGAAGGTAGTTCAAAACTTTGAATGCTTGGAAATTCTTTTTTCAACAGAACAAGAGCGTCCCCGCTTGAGGCAATGAGCACTTCACAATCTCTACGTTGAAGTTCACGAATGATTGGAATTGAGCGAGTTGCATGACCCAAACCCCAATCAAAAGGTGCTACTAATACTTTTCTCCTAATCTGATTCATTCCAAAAGATAAAGTTAGGATAAGAATCGATTAGCATTACAGATGCAGGAATTCAGATTTTAGTGGTGGAGATCATTTTAAATACGTATCCTCTGTCCCTGAAATGTTCAATATAGCGAGGCAAAGCATAAGACATGTTTCGTTCGGCCTTCAAACTATCATGAAAAACTACAATTGAACCAGGCCTCGTGGCCCTAATGGAACCCGCCAGGCATTTTTCAGGCGACATGGAAGTAGCATAATCAGAGGTGAGCACATCCCACATGATAATCTGGTAATTGGTTAGTTCTTTAATTTGGGATTTCTTAATACGCCCATAGGGAGGCCGAAAAAGCTGGGACGTAAATCCGAAAGCCTCATCACACTTTTGAATATTTGTTACATATTCATTGTTTCTATAACTCCAGCCTTTAAGGTGATTGAATGTGTGATTGCCGATGACGTGATTATCGTCAACAATGCGATGAAAAATTTCAGGATGCTTTCTTACATTATCCCCAATTAAAAAAAAAGTGGCTACAATATTATTCTTCTTTAAGGTATCCAAAACGAATTCTGTTGGGCCTGGAACAGGCCCGTCATCGAAGGTTAGAAAAATTTCCTTTTCTTCTGTCGGAATTCGCCAGACTAGTGTTGGATATATCCAGGGTAAAATAACAGGGGTTCTGAACATTTCACCAAGGTTGCAAAGAAGGAACTGTAATCATGATTCTACCCGGCACGTCAACATGGTAATGTCATCACGATAACTATTGCGGCCTTTGAAGGTATCCAAATCCACAATAATATCCTGATGTATGGTCCGTAAATCCTTGTAATGATTTTCACGGAAATATTTCATGAGTCTGTTAAATCCAAATTCAGTGCCATCCTCCCCGACTGTTTCCGTTACCCCATCGGTATAACAAAAGAGCAGGAACTCATCAAGATCAGTAATAAAGCCTTCATTGATAAAAGGAAGTGGATGCATGGCTCCCAGTACAGTACTTCCTTCCTCCAACAGACGAATACCATTTTTCTTATCGTACAAAATAGGAGGATTGTGACCCGAATTTACATAGACCATTGTGCGGAGGCTGATATCGTAAATGGCACCAAAAAAGGTGATGAATTTTTCCCCCTTTGTGTTTTCCAATACTTGATAATTCAAGGCTTCTACAATTTCCACCAGGTTGGGAGTCTGTCGTAACAAAGTACGAAGTGATGCCTGAAAATTGGACATCATTAAGGCCGCTGGTATTCCTTTACCGCTCACATCGGCAACGCAAATCAGAAACTGGTTCTTATTGATGGGCACGTAATCATAATAGTCGCCTCCAATTGTATCGTGTGGCAGGTAGCTAGCCTCTACCTTTAACCGAACCGTATTTGGGAGGCTTTTCGGAAACAGAAACTGCTGAACATCACTGGCAATTTCCAACTCTTTGCGAAAGGCTTCCTGCTCCAACTGCTTGTTGGCAAGTTTCTTGTTTTCAATTGCCACGATAATAATGTTGCTTATCGCCTGAATAAATTTTATCCCTTCCGCATTTTCATGATTTGTTTCCTGATCGTCAAGGCCGCCTACAAAAACAAGGGCCAGCGTGACCGTTTTATGCGACACCGGAATAACCATGTCGAACTCGTCAAACTCACAATCTTCGAACTCAGACATTTTATGAATGTTCTTGATTAGCGCAACCCGGTCATCCAGTTTTGTTTTATGATAATTCTTTTTGGTCCCAAAACTGGCCTTGCAGTTCCATATATCGTCTAACACAAAAAGTGAGAGTTTTTTAATGTTGAGATTAGAGCGTAGCGTAAAATTGAATATCTTATAAAGTGATTCTTCCGGAACATTTGCATTGATGGCCTGGGTGATTTCAAGCAAAGCATTGAGCTCCAGTTCTTTCTTTTCTATCTGCTTTATTAGAAACTGTTCAGTCATCGTAGTAGTCGCTTTGTAAAGGTAGAAAGAAATTGAAAGGCGACTAAATTTGTTTTTGTTAAAGAATTCATAACGCAAACGATGCCGGCATTATTTAATTACCCTGCCTTTCCAGAAAACAACAAGACCATTGGACAATGAGCCTATTAACAAACAGTAGATTGGATATAAAATCTGCATTACCAAAAAAGAAAGTAAGTTGATCTTTTGCCGAAGAAACCGGGAAATCCTATATAATAAAAAGCCTTCCAATAAAATTTTTACCAAAACAATTAATACCAGCGTATCATTTATGCCAACCCAAAAAAAAGATAGTATTAAAGTGAGAAAAGAGAATTGAAATAGGAAAATAAAAAACGCCAACAATTTTACAATGACGGAAGAATTATGCTTCCATTTTCCTGCCCACCGAATGCGCTGAACAAAAAAATCAGAAACAGAAACCTGTGGAATAGTGCTAACTACCGAATTGAGATCACTTAAAAATCTCAAACTCTCTGGTCCGAATTTATTGACAATCTTTCTCATCAAAAACTCATCGTCACCAGACGCGATGTGTACGTTACCCTGAAATCCGTTTACATCCACAAATGTCACCTTACGGTAAGATAGGTTTGCGCCATTGCACATCGTAGGAAAACCCAATGATAGTGTTGCGGCAGCTGAACCAATTAAACTACTAAATTCCAATGCCTGAAGTTTTGAAAAGAAAGAGGTAGACGGTTTGATACGGACACCACCGACAACCATTTTTACATCCGGATTTTGGAATTCGGCATTAATAGCAGTTAACCAAGCAGGTGGGACTTGACAATCTGCATCCGTTGTGACAATTACATCACCCACAGAACCTTTTATGCCTTCTGCAAGCGCATTCTTTTTTCCTTCTGCCGCAGCAACGAACACCTTATAATTATCAAGGTTTCTTACCAACTTATTCGCCATTTCCAAAGAATGGTCTGTAGAGTGATCGTCAACCAGGATTACTTCAACCTTATCCTGTGGGTAGTTTATTCCTTTTAAAGTCTCTATGAGGACAGGCAGATTACTTTCTTCATTTCTAAATGGAACGATTATGGAAATTGACTGATTGAACTGCGAAATATGGTGATGCCCATGTCGCAACATTCTATTCCAACCAATCAACATGAAAAGGATGAATAATGAATAAATAGCGAAGACTGTACAAAAAAAGATAGTCATTGCAGGCTTATGATTAAATTGCCGATACCAGCAAAATGGAGAAAAAAATCATTAAAGAGAAAATCATTTTAGGCCTTGATCCTGGCACTAATGTAATGGGTTATGGAATTATTCTGGTCAAGGCGTCTAAACTTACTGTGTTACAATTTGGAGTCATTCATCTTAGTAAGTACGTGACACACGAACTTAAACTAAAAAAAATATTTGAACGGGTTTTGAGTATCCTGGAAGAATTCAACCCAGATGAAGTTGCTCTGGAAGCACCCTTTTTTGGAAAAAATGTTCAATCCATGTTGAAATTAGGACGAGCCCAGGGAGTAGCCATGGCAGCTGCATTGTATCGCGAAGTGCCTATCTCGGAATATTCCCCAAAAACAGTAAAGCAATCGGTGACTGGAAATGGAAATGCATCTAAAGAACAAGTGGGCAGAATGCTGATGCAGATTTTAGGGATTAAAGAACTCCCCAAACTTTTGGATGCAACAGATGCTCTTGGAGTTGCTGTCTGCCATCATTTTCAAAATGGAAATGTCAAGAACAAATCTAAGTCTTGGGATTCCTTTCTGAAAGATAATCCAAGCCGCCTTAAAAAAAATTAGACCTTCAACTTAACCATAATGTCAACAATCCGGGACGAAGTTCTACCATCCCAAAGTTCAGGAATGGCACCTTTCTTCCAACTGCCAACGCTAATCATTTTAAAAGCCCTTGCGAGGGAATCCATATTCTCGCCAATCATCTCATTTGTTCCAATGGTGACGGTTTCCGGTCTTTCCGTATTGTTTCGAAGAGTTACACATGGTATACCCAAAACAGTGGTCTCTTCTTGAACACCTCCCGAATCCGTGATGACGGCTTTAGCGTTTTTAATCAGGTATATAAATTCCAAATAACTGAGTGGATCTACGGGAATAATATTGACCGGTAAATTAGCCAAAATAGAAAAGTTTTTCCGAGTCCGCGGGTGAACGGGAAAGATAACTGGAATACCAGAACCTTTATCAATGTTCTCCATGAGTTTAGAAAACTTAGTAAGGTCATCCACATTAGAAGGGCGATGAAGTGTGAGCACAAAATAATTTCCGCTTTGCAATTTTTGTTTCTCCCATACTCCAGGTTTTTTTATTTTCGTTAAATTTGAAATCAACGTATCGATCATTGTATTTCCAACAAAAAACAATTGATCCTCCCGGATGCCAGTTCGCCTCAAATTATCGTTAGCAATTAATGTCGTTGTAAAGAAATAATCCGCCAGAGAATCAGTCACCAATCTATTGATTTCC
Organism: Bacteroidota bacterium; assembly: GCA_038043425.1. Classification (GTDB taxonomy): domain Bacteria; phylum Bacteroidota; class Bacteroidia; order Cytophagales; family Cyclobacteriaceae; genus ELB16-189. Next base: position 212,238 of record JBBTBZ010000004.1, on the reverse strand, counting down.
TCAGGCATAGTCATATCAAAAGATCGAATACCTCCTTCTACATGCGCGACCTTAGTATTCAATTTTTTTGCGACAATGGTACAGGCCATCGTTGAGGTTACATCTCCAACAACCACTACCAAATCTGAAGGATTACTGATTAAGTCCTTTTCAAACTCAATCATAATTTTAGCCGTCTGCTCCGCATGAGTTCCAGATCCAGCACCAAGATTTACGTTGGGTTCTGGGATTCCTAACTCTTCAAAAAAAACCTTGCTGAGTTTGTCGTCATAATGCTGGCCGGTGTGAACAAGCCGATAATGAAGATCGTGTCCATTCTTCTGTGCTAGTTCTATTGCACGAATGATGGGTGCTATTTTCATAAAATTAGGACGGGCTCCAGCAATCAGGGTTATTTTCATGAGGCTATTTAACGGACTGCAAAATTCCCTTTCTTTGCGGAAAATAAAAATCCTGAAGTGTCAAAGAAGATTTTAATGTTACTAAATGCCCCCTATCCATCAGATATACGGGTAAAAAAGGAGTCGGATGCACTGCTTCAAGCTGGATTTGAAATTTATTTACTCTGTCTTCGAAAGAAAAGTGAACCTTATGAGCAAGAATTTGAAGGAATTAAAATTACCCGGATTGATGCTGGCAAAAATAACTACTTGCTTGCCTTTTGGGATGTGATGATGTCGATCCTGTTCTATCATCCACGGTTCTTAACTGCTGCCCGAAAGAAAATTCTAGCAGAAAATATTCCAATTGTACATATTCACGACTTACCATTAGCCGGAACGGCATTAAATCTGAAAAAAGAACTGGGGACTAAAGTAGTTGTAGACTTCCATGAAAACTATCCGGAAGCTTTAAAAATCTGGTTCAAATGGAAAAAGAATCCAATCGTCAGATTGAAGAACTATTTGTTCATGAACCCAACTCGCTGGACAACCTTTGAGCAAAGAGCCTGTGCACAGTCAGATGCAATCATTGCAGTAGTCGATGAGATGAAGGAAAGAATCATTAACGAACATCACATCAAACCAGAGAAAATTACGGTCGTTACTAATACCGAAGACAAGCGGTTTGTACAACAGAAACTGGATACAGATGTTTACAAGGCGTTGTCATCAAAATTTATTCTCACCTATTCAGGCGGCATTGGCCCACATCGTGGCGTAGATACCGCTATAGAAGGAATGAAATATCTGGTTGACTATTCGGAAATACATTTGGCCATTGTGGGCTTTGGCAGTTCTTCTGTCATGGAAAGTTTGAAATCACTGGTCAATCAGCAGCACGTACACAATGTTCATTTTTTGGGGTTCCAACCTTTCTCAAAATTTTACTCCTACATGCACTTAGCGGATGTGAACGTGATTCCGCATCAATCCAACGGGCATACCGACAATACTGTTCCCCACAAACTTTTTCAAGGGATGATGGCTGCAAGACCCTTACTCGTAAGTTCAAGTGCTCCGTTGAAAAGATTAGTAGACCAACATCACGCAGGGCTTGTGTTTTCGGCAGGTGATCCGAAAGATTTTGCAAATAAAGTTTTAGAACTGTATCAGAACAAAGGACTCAGAACCCAGCTTGGGGAAAATGGAAGAAGGGCAAGCATGGATGAAGATTTAAATTGGGAAACTACACAACGAACTTTAATTCAATTGTATATTTCTTTGCTCAATTAATATGACTCAATTAACAACTTATGAAAATGCCCTTGAAATCTCAAAGAAATTTTTCTTTGTTAAGAAGAATATTATTGCCCCGAAGTCGTTCTCAATGCCTTATATTGTCTACAGAATCTTTAGGCCAATCCTGAAAGTTAATTACAAGCTTTTCAAATTGTTTAATCCACAAAGTCCGTGGACAAGTCAAGCTTCTATTAATGTCTTCGAGAAAATACTAACCAAAAATATGATTGGACTTGAATATGGAAGCGGTTTTAGCACCCTGTTCTTTTCCAAACATCTTAAACACCTTACCAGTATTGAACACAACGAGCAGTGGTTCAAGATTGTGAAGACTAAACTAATAGAGCTGGGAATCATTAATGTGGATTACCATTTTATCCCAACCAGCAAAGTTGAAATAAATGCGGATTATACTTTTTATAATGATTACAAACTCACAGCCAAAGACTTAACGATCCGCAAAGAATATCACGACTACTTTTCATTTGTTTCTACGTTCAACAATGAGCACTTTGATTTTATCATTGTTGACGGCCGTGCGCGTGTGGAATGTTGTTTGAACGCAATACCGAAACTAAAATCAGGAGGCGTGTTTGTGTTGGACAATTCTGACCGGGATCGGTACAAGCCTGTGTTCGCAGTTTTAGAAAGTTGGAAAAGAATCACTACCACGACAGGATTATTTGATACCACCATTTGGTTTAAGCCATAGAAGATGAAAGAGGTTTTATTCCGGTTGATCTATCATTCACTCGTCAACAAAGTCTTACGAAATATAAATAAATTCTTAAGCCCAATTCTTCCTGCTTCTATTAAGATTCCACCATCGGGTACTATTACGGTTCATTTGAAGAACACTAGGTTCAGGTTTGTAACAAATCAAACGAACACCACCTCACAATTGCTCTTCTGGAAGGGACCATACTCCGTTGAATATACGTCCGTATTTGAAGACCTTATTAAAAATTGCGTATGTTACTACGATGTTGGCGCGCATGCCGGCTATTACTCCATATTGGCCGCAACAGTCAATCCACAAATTATTGCAGTCGCATTCGAGCCAGCAAGTGGTCCTTTTCACTATTTGAAGGAGAATATTAAAGTTAATCACTTCGAAAACAGAGTAAAACCTTATCCCATCGCCATTGGAAACGAAGTTGGTCATGTTGAATTTCTAGAAGCAACTCACACCAAATACTCTTACTTGAAACACAATCTTATCGCGGTAAGTAATCTCAACATTGAGCAGCCTGGCAGATTGATGAAAATAGTTACCGTAGAGATTACCTCACTTGATCGTTTCGTTCAGAAAATGAACGAACCCTGGCCGGACATTATAAAAATGGATACAGAGGGAACCGAGCATCTCATTCTGGAAGGAGCTTCAGAAGTATTAAAAAGGAAACCAATAATTATTTCTGAAACTCTATTTAAAACTAACGAGGAGCCACTGGAACGTATTATGAAACGGAATGGGTATCAGTTCTTTAATTACTTAGGTGGAAAGCTTCATCCCGTTTCAACTCTCTTCCGGAAAGTGGACAACGGAGTTCATGACTGCTTTTTTGTTCATCCTGAAAAGCTTCATTTGATTCAGAAGTATATCGCTTAATTGATCATTCAAATATTCGTTTGTTCATCAGCGTTGCCTTTCCATCTATACAAACCTTCTCATCTGCATCCACTACTTTGCAATCAATTTCCAATGTATTCTTGTGAGCATCTATAGCCGTCACATTAAATTTTGCGGTGTATGTGATATTAACAAACATCGGGCGTTTAAAAATCATTTCTTGTTTTAAATAAATGGTACCTTCACCAGGATAGATGGTTCCAAATACTTTTGAAAAGATAGTACCGGATAAAAAACCGTGCATGATTGGCTTCTTAAAGGGAGTAGACGCAGCATACTGTTCATCCAAATGAATAGGATTATTGTCGCCTGTTACCTCGGCAAAACGATTTACCGAATTCTGAGAAAAAGAGAACTCATGTTCATAACTGTAGCCAACACTCGGCTTGCTTTTATTCATGATTAAAATTTGTAAATAGTTTTATCTGCCAATGCGAGGTTTTTTATCTCATCAAAGATGGGCACCGTGTCCAGGCTGAAGAAGTCCATGTTCTTTACTTTAACTGGCCGATAAGCGCTCGTTGAGATATGTTTCTTAAAAAAGCCAACCACATCGCGCGGACTTATTTTGGTACTGGCCACTAGCGTACCAATCATGATTTCTTTTCCACTTCTATCAATGCATTTGCATGAAAATATTTTTTCCATTCGTGTCATGATAGGGAAATCACTTTTTATGAAATCCTCAATAGCATGGACAAATGTGAGATTATCCACAGTTACACCAACGCCAATCACTTTTGCGTTGTATTTCATCATTTTGTGCCAGGGTGAATGGATACCACATGGGTAAATATCGGCTTCATGTCCTGCCGTTAATTCAGCTGCATGTTTACCTATAGCTATGACCGAATTCGTAGGGTGGAGACTCCGATGTGCAAGCGGATTGCTCCGAAGTACGTCTGATATCCTTCCCATCGCGGATGGTGAGGTTTTGAAATCAAAGACCACATCATGTTGCTTAATGTAGTCTTCCGCCCGAATATTAAAATGCCAACAAGGAAATAGCAGAGTGCCTTCTTGCCCAACGGCATCCAAAAGGATGTTCAGAATTTCCTGCTTATCAAATGAAAGATAAAGGTTACGCATGGAAGAATGGACGAATAAGATATCACCAGCTTTTATTTTCAGGTCGTTTCGAAGGACTTGTACAAACTCAGCCCGACTGAGTTGCGGATTAACAGATTTCTTAAAAGAACGCGTATACCCTTTTAGCCATCCATGAAGTGCAGGAAAATGTTGTCTTAAAAACTGATCAAGCCTTTTAAACATACAAAACTGTTTTATAAGACTCCAGAACGTTAGGATACGTGACAAATTCCAATTGATCTTTATACCTCTGTCGGCTCTTCTCAACAAATTCTCTCATCAAATTTAGATGGTAGGCACCCATTGACTTTGGATGACCAATTGCCGTAAGAATCAAATCGCCAGGCTCCTGCTGGTACTTCTTAACATTGTGTGAAACAATAGCAGCTAGATCCTCATACTCAAAATGTTCTTTGTCGAATGAAAGCACTTGCGGATTTGTTATTTTTCTAAATTTACTTGTAAGTGTCTGATTTCCAGAAATCGCCAAAAAGCCTTTTCCTGAATTTGCAAAAACCCTTTGTTTATAAACACGATTATTCAATGTCTTCTTTACGCGTCTCCTTACAATATCAGTCAAGGTCACCGGCATGCTGGAAATTGGAAGCTCAAGCAAATCTTTTCCTTCTTTTGTCAAAGGTCCATTTTTCGAGATTAACCACTTCGATGGCTTTGGTGAGTTAGAGTAATCGATATGACTGAAACTATAGTCGAGGTAAAAATTTTTGATCACCGAACTTTCAATCCTGATCCCCGACTCGTACAATTTATTTAATATTCGCTTCGACTCAGGCTCAACATCATAACCGCCAGCACGAAATGCAACACAATTATAATCCGCTCTACCTAGTTTGCCTATTTCATTTAACTCCTTAAAGGTTTCGTCAATTATTTTTTCAATGGTATAGCCTGACGAAGACTCTTTAAAAGAACTTAACGAGAAATTGTGTGATGGGATAAACTTACCACCTGAATACGTTGAATTCATCCAATGTGGATGAATATGAAGTTGAACATCATGGTACGCTAGTAAAGATTGCTTTAGTTGATCAACGAAAGGAATATAGTAGTTTTCATAATCCCATTCCTTGAACCGAATAGCACTACATACATCAGCAAAAAAAACGATAGGTACTTTAAGGCTGTTGGCACAATTGATCAGATTGGCAGCAGGTTCAAACAACGCATTCTGATAATCCGTGCAATATCCCAAAGGCAGTTCATAATCAAATGTCAACAGTATTTTTATTCTCTTCATGAGCAATAAATGAAAAGCAAGTTCTTCATGGGCATAGATAACAAAAATATGAATAAATAGAATTCTCTTTCAAAAAAAATCACCCACAACAAGAATTTGTCATGAATTAAAAATAACTTCGGCCGCCATGGGCCTCGTTATACGTCAAAGCATTATCACTACCATCATTTCCTACTGCGGTGTAGCAATCGGTTATGTTAATTTGCTTTACCTGTATCCCAAGTTTCTCTCACCTGAAGAAGTTGGGTTGTTCAGGACTATTCAAGATGCAGCCATACTCCTCTCTCCATTTGCTCAATTTGGGTTGGCCTCAGGTATTTTTCGCTACTACCCTCAATTTGTTAAAGATCAAAAAACATCCGGAAGTTTTATAAGTCTGATGTTATTGCTGTCAGTTGTTGGATTTAGTATCTTCTTTTTACTCTTCCGGCTTTTCGAGACATCCATTCTTGTCTACTTTGAAGACAACGCAAAGGAAATCATTCATTATTCTTCGTTGGTACTTTGGCTAACCTTGATTTTGCTGATCACTTCGCTGTTGGAAGCCTACTCCAGATCATTGCTAAAGACAGTCGTTCCTAATCTATTGAGAGAAGTAATATCAAGGCTATTATTGTCGGTATTCGTTCTTCTGTATTTTCTTAATTATCTCAGTTTTCAACAATTCATCATTGCCACAACGCTTGGCTATTTACTTTGTCTGATTATATTGATGACCTATCTCGCTAAAAATGGCGATCTGAAATTTGGACTTGAATTTTCAGTGACTCACAAATTAAAACTACCAGAACTTTTAAAATACAGTCTTTTATCTTTTGCTGGAACTGCCGGGTTAATCATCATAGGAAAAGTTGATAGCATTATGGTATCCGGTCTTTTAGGACTTGCTGCCAATGCAGTTTACACTACCGCTTTTTACATGGCAACGGTTATTGAAGTACCCAAGCGAGCACTCAGCCAGGTTGCGATGCCATTAATTGCCAGGGCATTCGAGAAAAAGGATGCGAAGGACATACAAACTATTTATCAAAAGACGGCTATCAATCAATTCATTATTGGGGCTCTTATACTTATTGGTGTATGGGCAAATCTTGATAATATCTTTCAACTCATCCCAAAAAATGAAATCTACCAAACTGGAAAATATGTTGTAATCATTGTTGGCTTTGGTAAATTGATTGATATGATTTTTGGGCCGAGTAGCGAGATTATTGTTCTGTCAAAGTATTATGGATTTAATATTGTGCTCATCATATTACTAGCCGGTTCAATAATATTTGCCAATAATTTATTAATACCCGCTTATGGCATTAATGGTGCTGCCATTGGGGCTGCGCTTGCTCTTATATTTTTTAATCTGATTAAATTCATTTTCATCTGGGCTACCTTGAAAATGCAGCCGTTTAGTTTTGGAACGTTTAAAGTTTTATTGATTGCTTTGGCGGTCGTAGGACTCAATCTAATTCTGCCAAAGGTTAATTATGTTTTTATTGACATTGCCTATCGATCAATCCTTATTACAATTGGTTTTGGTGTTCTGGTTTTATTTTCGAATGCTTCTCCTGACGGAAACATTCTGGTGAAGAAAATTTTATGGTTGATCGGAATTAAATCAAAGCGTTTCCAGTAATTGCGTCAATTGTTGCGTCAGTCTTTCTCTAGTGTAGGCAGCTACATCACGATCCCCTGATGTTCTTCTCTCCTTCCAATTACTAAAAAACCCAAGTAAGGCAGTTTGAATGCCCTTTATATCAGATCGCTCGAAAATTTCACCTGCTTTTGTTTTTCTTAACACGGCAGCAGCATCTCCCTCCACTGGACCAATGGCCAATATTGGATTACCCGAAGCTAAATACTCAAAGAATTTGCCAGGAAGATTTCCTGGTGCGATGGCTGTCGAGGCTAGGACCAAAAGTTGAAGATCGGTTTGACCATACAAAGCAAGCAATTGTGAATGTGGCATTTGGTCAATGAAGAGAGTGATCTTCGATAAGACAACATCTCGCTCTACAAATTCCTTAAAGGCACTGTTTACATTGCCAATAAATTCAATGAGAATATTGCTTGCGAAATCAGGATGATTTTGACTCAAATATTTAATGACTTCCATTACCGGTCGAGGATCACGCAACCCATCCACAATGCCAACATGTCGTATCGTGAAACGATCTGTCTGTGTCTGAACAACTTCTTCAAAATCGTCCACATCAAAACCATTGGTAATCAAATCTATCTTTCTTCCACTCAATGATTCCAGCCGAGTAACATGATAGGGAGCAATTGTTATCACACGATCCGCCATTTGCAGTACCTCTCGTTCCAGCTTCCGATGTATCTTTCTGGCCATGCTTGTGAGGGATAACGTATCTAATAAATCCCATTCCGTCCAGGGGTCGCGAAAGTCTGCAATCCATTTCAATGATGGATTTTTCTGCTTAAGTTTTAATCCGATCAGATGAATGCTGTGTGGCGGCCCGGTTGTAACGATTTTATCAACATCATTACTTTTCAAAAAATCAGATAGAAAATCCACTGAAGGCTTCACCCAAAAAACGCGAGCGTCTGGAATGAAGAAGTTGCCACGAACCCAACTACTTATTTTTTGAAAAATTGATTTCTTACCAATTGTTACGAAGTCACTTTGCTTAATATTTTTCTTGCCAAACAGCTTTGAAAATTTAAAGAATGCCTCATAAGGCTCCCATATGGGAAGCTTGATGATTTCTATAGAAATGGGCACATCTTTTTGGAGCGATTCATCTGGAATGGTAAACATTGGGTTCTCGGGAGTAAATACGATCGGTTCCCAACCCATCTGAGATAAGTATTTTACAAATTTCAGCCATCGCTGTACACCACTTCCACCTGATGGCGGCCAGTAGTACGTGATGATTAATAACTTCTTGTTCAACATCTAAGAATCAAAATTCAAAATTAGAAACTTCATTGGCATAACCTCATTTGATCTTGGATGTTGAATTTTGAATCATTTCCAATATAGAATCGCTATCATTTGGTCTAAACCACTTTATCTCCTTATCCCTTTTAAACCAAGTCATCTGCCTTTTGGCATACCGTCTGGAGTTTCTCTTGAGCAAGCGGATGGCTTCTTCTTTATCGTAACGTCCATCGAAGTAGCCAAAAATTTCCTGGTAGCCAACAGTTTGCAATGCATTGTGCTCCCTTTGTGAAGAGAAGTGCAAAGCCTCATCAAATAGTCCAGCTTTAATCATTGCATCCATCCGTGCATCAATTCGCTTATAAAGTTCTTCACGATCAAGTTCCAACCCAATCTTTACAATTTCAAAAGAATGATTGAGCTTACCTTTTTTCCGAAACCTATTCAAAGGCTGACCAGTTGAATAATTCAACTCAAGGGCCCGCATCAATCGTTGAGGGTTCTTCTGATCAACAATCGAAAAGTAATCGGGATCGGAAGCCTCCACTTGTTGTTGCAACCAAGCAAGCCCTTTCTCTTCATACACTTTAATAATATTCTTCCGCACTCCCTCAGCCACAACAGGCATATCATCAAATCCCTCGATTACAGCTTTTACATAAAGGCCGGATCCCCCACATAGAATGACATGGTTTTGCTTTTTAAACAATTCGTGAATTAATTCGAGCGCCTGCCGTCCAAAATGCCCAGCATCATAGTCTTCTGTAATTGACTTTATACTTACAAAATGGTGTTTGACTAGTCCAAGTTCTGACTTGGTGGGTTTGGCTGTCCCAATCTCCAACTCCTTGTATATTTGCCTGGAATCGGCAGAAATGACTTCCGTTCCAAAATGTTGCGCTAAGTAAATCGCAACAGCCGTTTTTCCAACAGCAGTGGGACCTACTATCACGATGAGTTTTTTATTCACACTCAAAATTAATCAATAGCCGCAAGTAGATAGTCATGAAACACCCTATCCGTGAAACGGCCGGTCGGACCCGATAAATGACTCGATACTATATGTTTTAAAATACCTATCTTGCAACTGAATAATTCGCCACTACGAATGATCAAATACACAAATCAATTCCTGACCAAGTTAGAAGATCTGATTGCAGAATCTGATTACATTCTACGGTACGAAAAAGGAAGTTTTAAATCGGGATACTGCCTGCTAAAGGAGCAGAAGATTATGATTATCAATAAGTTCTTCACCACCGAAGGCAAGATCAACACTCTTCTGGATATTCTCAAGAGTGTCGAATTGGATACTACTAAATTTACCGAGAAGAGCCTTAAGCTTTATCAGGAATTATCACAGACCGAAGTCACCCTTTAATCTGCCGGCTGTGAAAGTCACCTTTCTTGGCAGCGGAACTTCTCAGGGTGTGCCAGTCATTGGGTGTGAGTGCGAAGTCTGCCGGTCGCTGGATTATCGTGACAAAAGATTGAGATCTTCCATACACCTGGAGGTTAATGGAAAAAGTTTTGTCATCGATACAGGTCCTGATTTCCGTCAGCAAATGCTTCGCGAAGGAATCAAGAGATTAGATGCCGTAGTTTTCACACATAGTCATAAAGACCATATTGCAGGGCTAGATGATGTAAGGGCATACAATTACATACAAAAAATTCCCATGCCCGTGTATGGAACAAAAGCTGTGCACGAGCAATTGCAGACCGAGTTCTACTATGCCTTCTCAGATGATAAATATCCTGGGATACCTCGATTAGACCTGATTGAAATAAATGATCAACCATTTATGGTGGAGGGAGTAACCTTTACGCCACTACCTGTTACGCATTTGAGAATGCCCGTTCTGGGATTTCGCATTGGAAATTTCAGTTATATCACCGATACTAATTTTATTCCGGATCAGACGATTGAGAAATTAAGAGGTACTCAAGTATTAGTGCTCAATGCTTTGCAACGCGAAAAGCATGTTTCTCATTTTAATCTGGAAGAAGCAATAGCCATGGCAAGGAAGATTGGCGCTCCAAAAACCTACTTTACCCACATTAGTCACAGATTAGGCACCCAGAGAAAAGTTGAAAAAGAACTTCCTGAATCGGTAGCTTTATCCTTCGATGGCTTGATCCTCGAACTGTAATTGTGCATAATAATTATTTCTTTCTCCGACAGCTTTCATCGGCCCTGAAAACCAAATTAGTGGGCACCACCCTGGTCTCAAGTTTCAGCCAGAATAAAGAAGAACTGATTCTCGAATTTAACAATGGAATAAAATCCTTTTTCATTAAGGCCAGCCTGCAATCCGATTTCTGCTGCCTTTCTTTCCCTGAATCGTTTAACCGCGCCCGTAAAAATAGTGTTGATCTTTTCAATGATTCGCTCATGAGAAAAGTTGAAAGCATCCGTCAATTTAAAAATGAGCGATGTTTTTCTATAGAACTCGAAGAACATTGTTCACTTCTTTTTAAAATGCACGGCAACCGCGCCAATATTATTCTATTTGAGCATGATATCCCAAAAGAAATTTTTAGAAACCATTTCAATACTGATTTTCAAATCAAGATATCCGAACTGGATCGCGAAATTGACTGGAGCAGGGAAGGATTTCTAAATCACTTAACCGATCTGCACCAAACCTATTTTACTTTAGGAAAACCCGGGTGGGTTTATCTCGATCACAAGGGTTTTCAATCTACTGATACTGAAACAAAGTGGATCCTATTTCAGGAAACAATAAAGGAACTCAACGAACCTCACTACTACATTTTAGAAAAAGAGAATAAGCTCATTCTCTCATTATTGCCTTTCTGGAAAATCATAAACCAACTTACCGATCCCATAAATGCCATCAACGAGTTCTTTCAACAACACACTCAAACGCAGGCTTTTTATTCAGAAAAAGCAATTGCCCTGAGGCCTCTTCGCGAACAGGAAAAAAACGCATTGAGTTACATCTCTAAAAACAAGATAAAACTTCAAGAATTGCTAAGTGACCAGCATTATCAGGCCTGGGGAGATCTGGTCATGGCCAATCTTCACCGAATTAAAACAGGGGAAGAAAAAATATCCGTAGAAAATTTCTATGACAATAATCAATTGCTAGAGATCAAATTAAAGCACGACTTGTCACCTCAGAAAAATGCAGCAGTGTTTTATCGAAAAGGAAAAAACCAGCAGATCGAAATCCAGAAATTAAAAGAAGCTATCGCTCGTAAAGAAAAAGAATTAGAAAAGAATAAAGGGCTGATAACAGAAATTGAATCCTTTACAAGCCTAAAGCAGTTGCGCCTAACTTCAACTGGTCCTAATAAGATAGAGAAGAAAAAAGAGAATCAGGATATCTTACCTTTTCATGAGTTTGAATTTAAAGGATACAAAATCTGGGTAGGGCGCAACGCAGAAAGTAACGATACACTCACCCTGAAATATTCCTACAAAGAAGATCTGTGGCTTCACGCTAAAGATGTTGCCGGTTCACACGTACTTATCAAACATCAATCTGGTAAAAGTTTTCCTAAGGATGTGATTGAGCGTGCAGCTGAATTAGCGGCATATAATTCCAAACGAAAAACAGACTCACTTTGTCCTGTAAGCGTAACACCTAAAAAATTTGTACGCAAACGAAAAGGCGACCCCACTGGTGCCGTGGTGGTTGATCGCGAAGACGTAATTATGGTAGAGCCGAAACTAGAGGCTGGATTCTAGAGGATGGATTCAAGTCACTAGAAGCAAGCATCGAGTATCCAGCATCTGAATTTATTGCACCAAATGTACCTTTATCATATTAGATCGTCCACGTTCATCAATTGGCATACTGGCAAGAATAATAAAAGTATCGCCTGCCTGCACATGACCATCCCGCTTAAGGATGGCCTCCACGTCAGCAATAGTTGCATCCGTAGAAGCAGCTCTATCATAGTGATAAGCACGTGTCGCCCAAACTAAATTCATAGTATTTATAATTGACTCATTACTGGTGAAGGCAAAAATATTGGTATTGGGACGGTGGGATGCTGCCTTATAGGCACTGTATCCAAATTGAGTCATACCCACTATTGCCTTTGCGTTAACGTCCTTCGCCAGTTTGCAGGCCGTAAGGATCAAGCTATCATTAAAAAAATTGGGTGCTTTCGGATCAAGCTCGCGGAACTTAAAAAAAATGTTTCCTTGCTTTTCAACTGAACAAATGGTCCTCACCATGCTGCGGATAACTTCAATGGGGTATTTACCCGCTGCTGTTTCCGCAGAAAGCATCAAGGCATCAGCCCCGTCCATTACAGCATTTGCCACATCGTTGGTTTCGGCTCTTGTGGGTCTTGGGTTTTCAATCATGCTCTCCATCATCTGGGTAGCCACAATTACAGGCTTACCCAGCTTGTTACATTTCTCCACCAACATTTTCTGTACCATTGGTACTTCTTCCATCCAAATTTCCACTCCAAGGTCTCCACGTGCAACCATCACAGCGTCCGTAGCAGTTATGACAGCATCAATATTGCTCAATGCCTCCGGCTTTTCAATTTTGGCGACTATCCGGGTAGTTGATTTCTGACCATCAATGATTTCGCGCAAGCTGATAATATCCTGTGCCTTTCGAACGAATGACAAAGCCACCCAATCCACTTTGTGCGTAAGGCCAAAGTGTAAATCAGCCAAATCTTTTTCCGTTAAGGATGGAGCAGAAACTTTTGTATTCGGAAGATTTATACCTTTTCTTGGTTTTAACGGGCCACCATAGATGATAGTGCAGACCACATCAATATCTCTTACCTGTTTTACTTTCAATTCTATTTTTCCATCATCAATCAAAATCATGTCACCAACCTTTACATCTTTTGGTAACCTGTCATAGGATGTGCTCACGAGCTCACTATTTCCCAAAACTTCGCGAGTTGTAATAATAATTTCCTTTCCTGCTACAATTTCTATCCCAGGCTGCATGTCGTTTACACGGATCTTCGGCCCTTGCAAGTCTTGCAGTAAAGCCACATTTGTCCCCATTTCAGCATTGATTTCACGTACATAGTTGATCACCTTAAGATGATCCTCATGTGTGCCATGAGAAAAATTAAGGCGGAATACATCGACTCCCTCCTTTACAAGGGCGCGAAGCATTTCTTTATTGTTAGATGCTGGACCTACGGTAGCAACAATCTTTGTCTTGTTATATGAAATTTTTTCCATGAGGAATTTAAAAAATGAAGTTCTCCTTCGATTTTAAGGAGGCCAAAGGTAGGAAAGCGACCAATTCGATGGAAGGAATATTATTTAAGAGTTCTTGCAATCGATTGATGTCCATATGTTCCTCACCCTCGGTCAACAAAATGTAATCCAAATGAGGATATTCAGGAAGTAAAAGATTCTTAACAATGTCTGTTTCGTTGGATTTATTCCTGAAAAGCTTAATGCGATTAGCAGTGCCTCCCGAAGCAAAATAGGAGTAATTCAAATCAGTTTTGTTCTTTTGGCGAATGACTAAATCAGGCACTTTAATTAGTCTCACACCTAGTAATTTATTTATTTCCCAGGCCAAACGATAGCCTTTTACCGAGGAAATAAGGCCCAATAACTCAAAATCATATGTATATTCAATATCAAGCCTGCTTTTTTTCATTTTATTTGCCCGGTTTGCACTTTCTGAATCATAAGATTGATTAACTTGATTACAAAGGATTTAATAGAAATCAAACTTTAGAAACCTTTTCTACACGTTTAAACCAATAATATAACCAAATAACAAATGCGTCAGAATTACCCGCCACTAAAAAGGCTTGCCAATATTGCACTAAATCTCTTTATTTGCACAGATTTTTGAATACTCTAAACTAATAATAACATGTCTGAAATCGCACAAAAAGTAAAACAGATCATCATCGACAAATTAGGTGTGGAAGAATCTGAAGTAACTCCTGAAGCAAGCTTTACAAACGATCTTGGTGCCGACTCATTGGATACCGTAGAATTGATTATGGAGTTCGAAAAGGAATTCAACATTTCCATCCCTGATGACCAGGCTGAGAATATTGCCACAGTGGGTCAGGCGATTTCTTACCTTGAGGAGAACGCGAAGAAATAACCCAAGTTCTTCGCCACCAAATAGTTTTATGACTTTTAAACGAGTAGTAATTACCGGTGCAGGTGCGCTTACGCCTATTGGAAACACCCTTTCCGAATATTGGGAAGGCCTTCGCAATGGAAAAAGCGGTGCGGTTCCTATTACGAAGTTTGATACCACTCTTTTCAAAACCAAGTTCGCTTGTGAGCTAAAAGGTTTCGATCCGGTAAATTTCATGGACAGAAAGGATGCGAGAAAACTTGATCCGTTTGCGCAGTATGCAATGGTAGCAGCAGATGAAGCCATACTGGACTCAAAATTACAATTGGACTCACTAAATCTTGACCGTATTGGCGTAATCTGGGGATCTGGAATAGGAGGCTTGCTGACGTTCCAGGAAGAAATGAGATCATTTGCTGCCGGAGATGGCACTCCACGATTCAATCCTTTCTTCATTCCCAAGATGATTCCAGATTTGAGCGCTGGTCACATTTCGATTAAGTATGGTTTTCGTGGACCCAACTATGTCACCGTTTCTGCTTGTGCCTCATCAACCAATGCAATTTATGATGCTTATACTTTTCTAAAACTTGGAAAGTCTGATATCATTGTTTCTGGCGGATCAGAAGCTGCTATCTGCATTGCAGGTGTTGGTGGTTTCAATGCGCTCAAAGCTTTGTCAGAAAGAAATGATGCTCCGGAAACTGCCTCTCGACCGTATGACAAAGACCGAGATGGGTTCGTCCTGGGTGAGGGTGCCGGAGCATTGATCCTTGAAGAATACGAACATGCTAAGAGAAGAGGCGCAAAAATTTACGCAGAAATAATTGGGGGTGGCATGTCATCTGATGCCTATCATATTACAGCGCCACATCCTGAAGGTACTGGTATTCTAAAAGTAATGAGATATGCACTTGAGGAAGCTGACATAAAACCTGAAGAGGTTGATTATGTTAACACCCATGGTACCTCTACCTCACTAGGAGATATCGGTGAGATTAAAGCCATTCAAAAAGTATTTGGAGAGCATGCTTACAAACTGAACATAAGCTCTACCAAATCAATGACCGGCCACTTGCTGGGTGCTGCTGGTGCAATTGAGGCGATTGCGTGTCTCCTTGCCATTAAGGAAAGCACGATACCGCCAACCATCAACCATTTTGTTGATGACGAAGAATTGGATCCCAAGTTGAACCTTACTTTTAACAAAGCTCAAAAGCGAGAAGTAAAAATTGCACTAAGCAATACGTTTGGCTTTGGTGGACATAATTTTTCCATCCTTCTCAAAAAAGTGGAGTAAGGCCCTCAATCCTGTGTGGAACTTACTAAAATTATCTAAATCAAACTCAAAAGATGACCAGAGATTGATCACCGCAATTCGGACAATTGCTGGATTCAAACCATCTAATCTTGCGATTTATAAGCTGGCCACGCTTCACAGTTCCAAAGGCAAAGCAACAGAAGGCTTTCGTGAGTCAAATGAACGACTTGAATACCTTGGCGATGCCATACTTGGTGCCGCTGTGGCCGATTACCTATTCAAAAAATATCCCTTTAAGGACGAGGGATTCCTTACCGAAATTCGATCCCGTATTGTCAACCGCGAATCGCTTAATCACCTGGCTCGAAAAGTTGGAATCTCTGCCATCGTACAATTCGATCATAAAAATGCCCAACTTCAACAGGTAATTCTAGGCAACACACTGGAGGCTTTGGTTGGCGCAGTTTATCTGGACAAAGGTTACCTTCGCTGCAAAAAATTTGTGGTTGATAAATTAATTCAACCGTACTTCGATTTGGAAGTGGTCGTAAATTCTAACTCTAACCACAAAAGTAAAATAATTGAATGGGCACAAAGAAATAGTACGGAAATTAAATTCGAAATTCTAAATGTGAAAAACGGAAGGAACAGTAAAGAGTTTTCTGCGCAGGTCTTTATTGCCGAGCAACCATATGGTCTAGGTTATGGCATTACCAAAAAGAAAGCAGAACAAGATGCGGCACAGAAGACCTGCCAGATGTTGGGTATATAGTATTGCCTTGTCGATGTTGATTGATGACCATCACCAAAATACTCAACACAGGACACTGAAAACTAATTACTCAAGGACTCAAGACTTTTAATGGAAGACTAGCATGAGTAAAACGTTAAAAATAGGAGGAGCTACCGTAAATCAAACCCCTATGGATTGGGACAACAATGTGGCAAATATCATCGCTGCAATTGAGTCCGCCAAAAGAAAAAAAATTGATATCCTTTGTTTTCCGGAGCTGGCGATTTCAGGATATGGTTGTGAGGATGTTTTTTTAAGTGATTGGCTTAGCGAAGCAGCATGGATTCAATTACTTACCATTGTGCCACATTGCAGTTCTATCACAACTTGCATTGGGTTGCCTCTCAGAATAGATGGGATAACCTACAATGGGGTTTGTGTAATTACCAATTGCGAAATACAAGGCATCACCCTAAAACAGAATCTTGCGCGAGATGGTGTCCACTATGAACCACGATGGTTCGATGCCTGGCCAGCGAATATTGTCAAAGAAATCAATCGCCATCATCAAAATATTCAGGTGGGTGATTTAGTCTATGAAACAAAGGGCATTAGATTTGGATTTGAAATTTGTGAAGATGCCTGGAGAAAAAATGATCGCCCTGGCCACCGTCTTTTCCAACGAGGAGTTGATCTGATTCTTAATCCCAGTGCAAGTCACTTTGCCTTCGGTAAAAGTGAATTGAGAGAGCGTGAAGTTGTTGTAGAAGGTTCGAAGCAATTCCATTGCGTCTATGTATTTGTGAATCTACTGGGAAATGAAGCAGGAAGAATAATTTACGATGGGGACATTATCATCGGACAGCACGGAAAGCTTCTCAATGTTAATGAACGAATGTCATTTAAGAACTTTAATATCCTGGATTGTGATATTGATTTTCAAAATCCATCCGCTAGCCTACCTATTCCATCTTTAGATTCAAAAGAAAAGAATGAAGAGTTTGCCAGGGCTACCTCACTTGCACTGTTTGATTACTTAAGGAAGAGCAAAGCAAAAGGTTTTGTTTTAAGCTTGAGCGGTGGAGCCGATTCATCATGTTGTGCCATTATCGTTTCGGAAATGGTAAGGAGAGCGTCAGTCGAAATAGGGTGGCCAAAGTTTTGTGAAGCTTTAGGCATTTCAACTGTGACAAATCAAAAAGATGCTGTGTCCAGGTTGTTTACGTGCGTCTACCAGGGAACAAAGAATTCATCAGAAACAACATTGACAGCGGCCCGGGAAATTGCCCTTTCTGTGGGGGCAGAATTTCATGCATGGCGGGTGGAAGAAGAAGTGAACTCTTACCAGGCAAAAATTGAAATCGCTCTGGGTCGGCCTTTAACCTGGGAACAAGATGACATTGCCTTGCAAAATATTCAGGCCAGGACACGTTCACCTATTATTTGGATGTTGGCCAACATGAAGCAATCGATCTTACTTACCACTTCCAATAGAAGCGAAGGCGATGTAGGATATACCACCATGGATGGGGACACCAGTGGTAGCCTCGCTCCTATTGCAGGAATTGATAAACCATTTATTTTACAATGGCTAAAATGGGCTGAGAAAGAATTAGGATACAAAAGCCTCTCTTTTGTAAACAAGCTTCAACCTACGGCCGAATTACGACCAAAAGACCGAGAACAAACTGATGAAAAAGATCTTATGCCCTATTCCATCCTGCTTGAAATTGAAAGATTAGCAATCAGTGACCGGAAATCTCCTGCCGAAGTGTTTAAATTTCTAACCACAATATCCAACTCGCATGATAAAATTCCTCAACAACAAATCAAGGAATATGTACAGAAATTCTTTACACTCTGGGCGGCTAATCAATGGAAGCGCGAACGATTAGCGCCTTCTTTTCACCTTGATGACCTGAATGTTGACCCACGAAGCTGGTGCCGGTTCCCAATATTGTCAAGTGGCTTTAAAAAAGAACTAGATGAGCTAAACGCCATTTAATTACTTTTTAGCAACTTCTATAGCCCATTTTAAGGCATTGGTCATTCATCATTAGTCATTATCTTTGCCCGTAATTTTTTAAACAAATGACCATATTTAGCTACATTATCTGGAACGGAAGCCCTGAAATTTTTTCTTTTGGTTCATTTGCCTTGAGATGGTATGGGCTGCTCTTCGCGCTTGGCTTTCTTATCAGTCAACAGATCCTCTATTATATCTATCGAAAAGAAGGCAAACCGGAGAGGGATGTTGAGACACTCACAATTTATATGGTAGTGGCAACCATTATTGGCGCTAGACTGGGCCATGTTATTTTTTATCAGCCAGACATGATATGGAATGACCCCTTGGGCATTTTTCTTCCGTTTCAATTTTCACCAACATTTAGATTCACGGGACTCCAGGGACTGGCTAGTCACGGAGGTGCATTAGGTATCTTTTTCGCGTTGTGGCTTTACAGTCGCAAAAAGAAACCCGGCCAATCCTATCTTCAAATACTCGATCGCATTGCTATCCTCGTAGCTTTGACAGGGTGCTTAATTCGCTTTGGTAACTTTTTCAATTCTGAAATTATCGGCAAGCCAACCGACTCTCCTACCGGAGTTGTTTTTACCAGCCGGATAACTGAAGCGATCATGAAAAATCAAGGCAATCTGGTAGAAACAGTAGGCATTACCAAAGGTAAACAGGATACAACCACTGTCTACGGACAGACACCTATACAAGTTTATCTTTTTTTTAAGAAAGGCGTATCACGTAATGATGCCGAAAACTACACCAGAGCTGATGTGCGATACATTCTAACTCATCTAACAGAATTCGTATATGAATCTCAACTATCTCCCATAAAATACGAAATCGTTTCGGAGAAAGATGGAATCTGGGTGACGAAAATCCATACACTTGGTATTGTTCGGCATCCGGCACAGTTATATGAATCCATCTCCTGCCTTTTACTATTTGCATTTCTATTTTGGTATTGGTACAGATACCAAAACAATACTCCTCCAGGAAGAATCTTCGGGCTTTTCATGATTATTCTATGGAGTTTGCGCTTTGCCTACGAGTACCTGAAGGAAAATCAAGAAGTCTTTGAAAGTAACCTGCCCATAAATATGGGACAGATACTCAGTATCCCACTGTTACTAGCTGGTATATATGTGCTATTCCTTTCTTATCAAAAGCCGTCTACTACACAGCCATTACCATAACGTTTTGCATACTACCATTTAGTTAAATAAAGCTGGGACGCGAATTATGTTGGCAGTTATAGCAGGGCTTATAAGTATCGTTGCCTCAGGGTTAAATCCTGCGCCAGAATCGGGCTTGCAGGATACTGTAATTTTGTCAACCACTGCCACTGATAAATTTAAAATTTTAAAAGTCAACCGAATACTAATCATCGGAAATAAGGTTACCCGGAATCGAATCATTGAGAGAGAGTTGAGCTTAAAATCGGGAGATACCGTAACTGTGGCCCGGCTTAACGAAATATTATTAAAAGACAAAAATAAAGTCTATAACCTTCGCCTTTTTAATACTGTCAGTATTCGATCTTTAGAACTCGATGAGGGCAATATTGATTTGCTGGTAGAAGTCAACGAGCGATGGTATACATTTCCAAGTCCTATTTTTGAACTATCCGACAGAAACTTTAATGAATGGTGGGAAAATTATAACCACGATTTCAAACGCATTAACTACGGGCTTCGATTGGACCAACGCAACTTCAGGGGACGCAATGAAACACTAAGGTTAATCGCGCAGTTTGGATATTCCAGGCGCTATTCTTTGCTATATCGAATCCCCAATTTAGACGAGACACAAAAGCATGGCTTGTCATTTGGATTTGATTATGGCGAACCAAAAAATCTGGCCTATTTTACTTCTGACCACAAACTGGACTACCTGGAATCGCAACAAAAACTAAAAAAAACAGTTGGAGGCAACATCACCTATTCTTATCGAAGATCATTTTATGAAACACATTCATTCGAACTGGAATATCGCAATAGCGAGGTGGCCGATACAATTGTAAAACTGAATCCAAATTATTATTCTGCTGGATCACAAAAGATCAGATTTGCTTCCTTTTCCTACTTCTTCACTTCTGACCACCGGGATGTCGCTGCTTATCCTTTGAAAGGCTATTACTTTGATGGGTATATTTCCAGAAATGGATTAGGTTTTGGAGACGTTAATCAACTTGAAGCCAATATTACCTTTGCCAAGTTTATCGATTTGAACAGGAGGGCCTATCTGTCAAATTTTACCTCGCTTTATGCTAGCTCTCCCAACTCTCAGCCATACGCACTCTATAGTGCGATGGGCTACCGTAAGCAATTTATACGAGGGTACGAAGTGTATGTTATTGAAGGGCCAAAATTCTTCTTAAACAAGACAACTCTTAAGAAATTAATTTTTTCAAGAATATATAGGTTCGAAGAAATGCCCCTGGACCAGTTTCGCCACTTCCCAATTTCAATTTACCTGAAAGGCTATGCTGATTTAGGTTACGTAGAAAATTATCCAAGGTATTCGGAAATTAAAATAAATAACACCTTATCGGATCGGCTGCTTGCCGGGGCAGGAACAGGAATAGATTTGGTTTTGGCATATGACACAGTCATCCGATTTGAATATACATTTACCAGGGAAAACACACACGGGTTTTTCTTTCATCTAAAGAAAGAGTTTTAATAAGGCAATGGAAACCAGATTTGTAGGCCATTACTTTGAAACTCGTTTTGAGGGCCGGTCAGTGGGTATTTTTTGCACCTCCAGATTTTCGAGCAAATTCTCATCACAGTTTTGCTTCTCATTATGAAATAATACTATCTTAATGGTATTGATTTCATATCTTAATGGTATTGATTTCAAATTAAGTAAGTTGACGTGATGAGGACTTTTTTGATTCCATTTCTATCAATTTTACTTGCGGGAACCTCAACTGCGCAGAGTACCTCAACAATCATTGGCGCACGTTCAGCTGCCTTGGGTAACGCCTCCTCCGTACTTTCAGATGAGTGGTCGTTACTTAATAATATTGGAGGTTTAGCAAAAGTCCAGCAGACTTCCACTGCTTTTTCATTTGAAGCCAAACCAGCTTTGCCAGGTTCTTCCAGAATGGCTGCAGTATTTTCTACTCCATTGAAAATCGGGGCCGTAGGCATTGGGGTTTTTAAGTTTGGTGACGAACTTTATAGCGAACAAATTTTAACAACCGGATACAGCAACCAATTTGGAATTGCCTCATTGGGTTTAAAGCTAAACTACATCCAATATCGTGCAGAAGGATTTGGCACGAAAAGCACACTTTCCATAAGCGTAGGGGGTATTGTAGAAATTTCCCCTCAGGTTTCTATTGGTGCTTATATCCAAAACCTCAACCAGCCCAAACTGACTAATGATGAACGGGTCCCCGCAAGGCTTGCTGCAGGCTTAAGTTTTAAACCCACAGAACAATTATTATTGATAACTGAAATCGAAAAAGATCTGGTCTTTGATCCTATTATAAAGGCAGGAATGGAATACTGTATCCATAAAAAAATCTTTGCCCGAACTGGCTTCAATCTCAACCCTGAAGTTGCCTTCTTCGGAATAGGCTTTAAAGGCTGGCGCCTTAAATTTGATTATGCGATACAGTACAATAACTATATAAATTTTGGTCATCAGGCTTCAGCTTGCTACAGAATTGAAAAAGTAAGAAAAAGTTCGGAAAAGAATAACGAATGATCCGGGTCGATGTTAGAACAATGGGTGAAACCTATCTGAAGTTCCCTGGACTTCTTAACTCAATATTCCCTATTCGTTCAGCATTGGCTAAAATTGTTTGCCTGGGCGGCCTGATCTTTTCATATGGTATATCTTATGGTCAAGATTATCCTCGCACAGAGTATAATCTTGAGAAATTAGCAGATGAAATTTTCCCTGTTCAGGACCTTGATTTGAATTATGAAGAGCTTTATGAAAACCTTGCCCAATTACTGACTAATCCTATTGACCTTAATCAGGCAAGTGCCGAGGAACTGCGATCGCTACTAGTGCTTAGTGAAACAGAAGTAGAAGCATTTATTCATTATCGCCAGGAGCAAGGAAATCTACTTTCAATATATGAATTGCAAGCTATACCGGGCCTTGATATTGATATTATCAACAGATTGATTCCATTTACCATTGTCAATGATCCATCGACTTCCCTTGACCAAAATCTTTTAAAGCGTATCGTAAAAGAAAAAAACAACTACCTGATTATCCGTAATGAGAGAACTCTTGAAGACAAAAAAGGCTACCAGTCGGGGACGGATTCATCATCCCGCTATGCCGGCTCTCCTGATAAGCTTTATTCAAGGTTCCGCATCAGTCACACCGGAGATTTCAGCTTTGGCTTCACCGTTGAAAAAGATGCGGGTGAAAGTTTTAGCTGGAATCCGAAATCCAAAAAATATGGATTTGATTACCACTCTGTACACGCTCAGGTGATAAACAAAGGAAGGGTCAAAAATCTTATCCTTGGAGATTTTCAAGCTCAATTCGGACAAGGATTGTTATTGGGTGGCGGCTTTGGAATGGGCAAAGGATCTGAATCCATCACCACTATTCGAAGAAGTAATCTTGGTTTCATCCCGTATACTTCATTAAATGAATTCGGATTTTTTCGTGGTGCGGCCATTACAGCTACCCTTTTGAAAAATTTGAGTCTTTCTGGCTTTCTTTCGCAATTGAACCGGGATGGGCGAATTACTCAAAGTGCCATAATGGAGGACCAAAATTCGATTTCATCGCTGGGCACCTCAGGTTTTCATCGGACGGCTACTGAATTTGAATCAAGAAAGAAAATTAACGAAAACAACTATGGACTTATATTGAATTATAAACGCAGATCGTTAGATGGCGGTTTACTTTTTCATCAGACTTATTTTGGAGTTCCAATTTATCATGACCCGACTCCCTATAATCAATTCACATTTCGGGATAATCAGAACAGCAACCTTGGAATTTTTCTTAATTACACCTGGCGTAATTTTACATTCTTCAGCGAGGCAGCAAAAACTTTACATCACGGTACCGGCATCACCATGGGGTCTTTAGGAAGTTTAACCAGCAAACTTGATATTTCACTGCTTTATAGAAACTTCACGAAAGACTTTTATACTTTTTACAGCAATGCCGTATCAGAAAACACATTGCCACAAAACGAATCTGGTTTTTACTGGGGATTAAAATACAATTTTGACAAAAAGTATTCGCTATCTGGTTATGTTGATCTTTTCCGATTTCCCTGGCTTCGCTATCGCGGATACAGTTCCTCTGCCGGCCGCGAATGGTTGATGCGATTTAATTACAGACCGACAAAAATGGTAAGCATGTTCGTTCAGGCACGCGAAGAATCAAAGATCAGGAATACCCCAACAGAAACGAATCTACATCAAACCGGAATTGGGTCAAAAAAGAATTTCTGGTTTAATGTAGATTATATTGCCACAAAAAATTTAAGTTTTAAAACACGTGTTCAGTTCAGCACGTATTCATTGAGCAATTCGCTTACTAAAGGGTTGGCGCTTGTTCAGGATTTAAACTTTGATGTGGGCCGTTTCATCTTTTCTACGCGTTATGCCATATTTGATACCGATGACTATGACAACCGTCAATATGTTTACGAGCGAGACGTCTGGTTGGCTTTTTCATTTCCAGCATATTATGGTGTAGGAATACGATCCTATGCAATGGTGCAATACAAGGTTAGCCAAAAGATTGACTTATGGCTACGTTGGGCCAGAACGAATTATACTGACCGCGATAGTATAGGAAGTGGTGGAGAAACAATTTACGGAAATACAAAAAATGATCTTAAATTTCAGGCAAGGATCACTCTCTAATAACTCTAATAATGCCGAAATGCCCTATTTATGCATGCCACTAAACTTATTACTCCTGAAGTCCTATTTATCATGTGCCTGGGTGGAATTGTTTTCATCTTGATCTTTAAAGCGATTTTTAAAACTAAAAAATGAATCAACTTGATTATCATATTGCATCAATTGGGTGAATCACGATTGTAATTTGAAATCCCCTCAATAGAGTTTATCAAACAGAGCTGAAAAATCTTATCTACCTACGGGAATGAGTACACTTATATCCTTAACGGCAGCAGTTGTTCAAGCTGCACCAGTCTTTTTTGACAAGAAAAAGACAGTAGACAAAATGATCAGCCTCACACACGAGGCAGCCAAACAAAAGGCACAACTTATTCTTTTTCCAGAAGTATTTATTCCGGGTTACCCAAGAGGATTAATTTTCGGGACAACCGTAGGAGGCCGAACCTCGGAAGGCCGAGAACTTTTTCTTACGTATTGGGAGAATGCTATAGAAGTACCGGGGCCGGAAACAGATGTGTTGGGTAAGTTGGCAAAAGAAACCAAAACATACCTCGTCACAGGTGTCACCGAAAAAGACAAAATCAGTGATACGCTTTACTGTACCCTTCTTTACTTTTCACCGGAAGGTCAACTTATCCAAAAGCACCGCAAGTTAAAACCCACGGCAGCGGAGCGAATTCTATGGGGAGAAGGTGATGGGCGCGACCTTAATCTGATACACACACCATATGGAAAAATAGGAGGACTCATTTGTTGGGAAAATTATATGCCGTTAGCGCGAATGGCATTGTATAACCAGGGCATCGAAATTTACCTTGCGCCAACTGCCGATTGTCGCGATAGCTGGCAAGCCACACTCATTCATATTGCATGTGAAAGCCGGTGTTTTGTTTTGGGATGCAATCAATACTTAACCAAAGAACATTACCCGGAAGATATCCAGGGGCTGCTCACCGCAGGGCATCCTTCTTTACCCAGTTCAGGAGGGAGTGTCATACTATCGCCACTCGGAAAAATTATTGAAGGACCACTACACCATAAGGAAGGAATATTGTTTGCTGAATTAGATCCACGCGAAATCATAAAAGCAAAAATGGATTTTGATGTGATCGGGCATTATGCCCGGCCAGACGTATTCGACTTTAAACTAAAAGTGTGATGAATTCAAACGAGCAGTTGATTGAAAAATTCTATTCATCGTTTCAACAAAAAAATTGGAAAGGGATGCAAGCGTGTTACGGCAACGAGGTGGTCTTTATTGATCCTGTTTTCCCACACCTAAAAGGAAATGAAGCATTTGCTATGTGGCATATGTTAGTGAGCGCCAGTAAAGACTTAACCGTATCACACGAAGATATAAAAGCGCATGATCTAGCAGGGTCATGTCATTGGGAAGCTCACTACAGTTTCTCACGTACCGGAAGAAAAGTACACAATATTATTAAAGCAGAATTCAAATTCCGAAATGGAAAAATAGTAGAACACACAGATTCATTTGACGTATGGCGCTGGAGCCGCATGGCTTTAGGTATCTCAGGAGTAGTGCTTGGATGGTCACCTTTCATACAAAATAAAATCAGGAGAACCGCCAATACAGCTTTGCGAAAATTCATCACTGAACATCCAGAATATAATATCTGGTAAGAACTTCAATGAATCCAAACAAAGATTGTGACCGGAATTGGCCAAAAAGACCTTGAATTCAGCTATTTCTAGAAAGGTTATTCTTTATTACCCCTCAAATCAAGAAATTCCTTTATATTTGCCCGGTTAATAAAATAATCATTAAGTCCGGGTACACGAATTTCGTTTTTGTCCTTAGGTTGAGATTATTGATTAACAGAACATATTAATAACCTAATTTCAACAACAAAAATGAACATTTATGTAGCTAACATTCCTTGGAAAGCCACCGAGGAAGAATTAAAAGGCTTATTCGCTGAGTATGGCGAAGTGAGTTCTGCCAAAATCGTGATCGACAAGTTCACACAGCGCAGCAGAGGTTTCGGTTTTATCGAAATGAAAGATGACAGCGCAGGAGGTAAGGCAATTAACGAATTGAACGGTGCCGATTTCATGGGTAAGAATCTTGTGGTAAACGAAGCTCGTCCTAAAACCGAAGGCGGTCCACGTTCAGGTGGTGGTGGCGGTGGAAACCGTGGCGGTGGTGGCGGTGGCTTCCGCAGAGGTGATTTCAACAGAGATTATTAATCGACTTGAAATAAAGAAAACAAAAAATGCCAAGCTTTTAGCGTGGCATTTTTTGTTTATACCCCAAGAGGTTATTCACTCCTCAAGGAATTTACAGGATTTTTAATAGCTGCCTTTATTGATTGATAGCTTACTGTAAGCCATGCAATACAAAGTGCTGCTGCGCCAGATATCAGAATAATCCATACACTTATCTCAATCCTGAATGCAAAATTTTGCAACCACCAGTTTTCCATCACATACCAGGCAACCGGTACGGCCAACACAAAGGAGATTCCTATCATTTTTGTAAAATCCTTTGACAAAAGGATCACTACTCCTCCGACCGATGCACCTAATACTTTTCTAACACCAATTTCTTTTGTTCGCAAGCTTGTGATGTAGGCGGATAAGGCAAACAATCCTATACACGCTACAAAAATTGCCAGGCCAGAAAAGACAGCGAACAGTTTTCCTGATTGCTGTTCTGATTTATACTGGGCATTGATGTTTTCATCCAGGAATGAAAACTTGAAAGGTTGTTCAGGCGCAAGTTGTTTCCACTTTGCTTCAATGGATGTAATGGCAGAGGGAATTTGATTCGGTTTTACTCGGGCTATAATATATTGTGTACCTCCGCCAAATGCTTCATTGCTTTGAATCACCAAAGGGGTGATCTCTTCACGCAGCGAGATAAAATTAAAATCTTTCACAATGCCTACTACCGTATAGGGCACAGCAACATTTCCCTCCTCTCGCTGTTGCATATCAATTAATTTTCTTCCAATGGGACTATCCAGTCCCATTACTTTTACAGCCGCTTCGTTCAGGATGATAGATAACGAATCATGGGTCTCCTTTGAAAACCACCTTCCCTCTTTTAACTCAATCCCCAGCGTCTCGCCCAGTTCATCCGCTATTACCATTGACTTGGTGGTAAGAATTTCGGATGAGCCTTCAGGTTGAAACTGGATTCCAAAATAATCGTCTTCCTCACCAGGCAAGGCAAATGATCCAGCTGAACTTATCACTTCTGGCATTCTTTTGATTTCATTTGTCAGAGTTTCCACTTGCTGAGGTTTTAAATTAAAACATCTTTCCACCACCAAAACCTGCTCTTTATCAAAGCCAAGGGATTTCTCCTGCATAAAAGTCATTTGCTGTTGAATGACCAGCGTACCAATCATCAAAACGATCGAAATCCAAAATTGAAAAATCACTAATCCATTTCGAATCCACTTTCCCCTTTGGCTTCCTGTAAAAGAGCCTTTCATAATGACAACTGGATTGAAAGCAGAAAGAATAAAAGAAGGATAGATACCCGCCAATAAACCAACGAAAGCAGCCAGCCCAATTAATCCGGCTATCGAGCCGATACTATAAGAAAAGGCAAGTTGCTTATCAGTGAGATTGTTAAAGAAAGGCAAAGCAAGTTGAATCACCACCACGGCAAGCGTTACTCCAATTGCACTCAAAACAAAAGATTCTGTTAAAAACTGAAAAACCAACTGCTGTTTGAAAGAACCCATCACCTTACGCAACCCCACTTCCTTTGCGCGCTCCGCAGAACGTGCCGTGGCGAGATTCATAAAGTTAATACAGGCAATCAGCAGAATAAGAATGGCGATAGAAATCATGATGTATACTGACGTGCGGTTACCACCTACTTTCATTTGAGCTTCCAGGTTAGTTGGATCAAGATGTATAGAGGCAAGAGGCTGCAGAAAGTATCGGTAACCATTGCCTTCTTTCTTGTAATCCGTCCATGACTTACCCAGTTCCCGTTCGATTTGAGCAGCAGCATACGTGTCGACCATTTTCGGAAACTTTGCTTCCAGGGAAGCTGGATCACTCCCCTGTTTTAATTTAAAATAAGTATACGATGAAAAACTTGTAAAATTTTCCCTCTTGATAAAAGGAAAAGTTGCACTGGAAAGCAATGCACTAAACTTGAAGTGAGAATTGGGAGGAGGATTTTCACAAATTCCTGTTACTTTAAAATCTCCTGCTCCGGTTGTAAGTGTTTTTCCAAGTGGATCAACATCACCAAAGTAACGTCTTGCTGTTTCCTTGGTTATTACAATTGAATTGGCCAGACTTAATGAAGTCGTTTTATCTCCTTTTGAAAATTCAAAACTGAACATCTTGAAAAAAGTACTGTCGGCCAACAGCACAAAGTCCTCATCAAATTGCTTCACTTCATCCTTTTCATTTTTATAAGTAATTGGAAATTCAGTTTGACCAAATACATTAGTGGATTGTTCAATTTCAGAAAAGTCTTCTTTAGCCACTCCTTCAAATGAATGCGGCACAATTGCATAAAACGTGGAATGATTGGGGTACTTGCGTTCCAGCACCATTCTATAGATCCGATCGTGATCGGTAAAAAACTTATCGTACGAAAATTCATTTCTGATGAATAGTACGATGAGCAAACAACTGGCAATACCTACTGCAAGGCCAAGCACATTAATAAGGGTATAGATTTTCTGCCTGAATAGGTTGCGGATGGCGATTTTTAAGTTGTTTTTAAACATATCGTAAGGGGAATGATCGAGTGACAATGGCAATGCCTATGCCATCAATTTAAATTAAAAATTGACATGATTTGGAGGGTCAATTTGTGCTGAACGTCCGGAAAAGAAAATGTTTGTTCGGATTCGGGCGCTGGCCTTAAAATCTTTCTGGGTCGAAAGCACTTACATTTATGCTCGTTTTCTCCTGATTAATTATCTCCGAGATAAGTTTTCCCGTGCCAGGTCCAAGGCTTAACCCCATCATGGAATGGCCAGTAGCTAAAACCAAATTATTAATTCGAATTGACCGACCTATATAGGGAAGTCCATCTGGAGAACATGGCCTCAAACCTTGCCACACGTTTTTCTTCTCTGGCATTGCTACTTTCATCTCGGAATAATATTTCGGTATCGAATCAACAATACCTTTAACACGATTCATATTGATAGTATGATCAATACCACTGATCTCCATCGTTCCACCAAAGCGAAGCGTATTGCCCATCGGGGTAATGGCAACGCGAGCTTCCAGAAAAATAGATGGGATACGAATATTTTTCTCAACATTCTGCAACGTGAAGCTATAGCCCTTACCGGCTTGCATTAGCAAAGACAAATTTAATTTTGCACTTAGCAATCCTGACCAGGAACCAGCAGCAATAATCACTTCATCAAAAGCAAAATCACCTTTGTTGGTTTTAATTAATTTGATCCTTTCGGATTCAATTACAAAATCCAGTACTGTTGTTTGTATTTCGAACGTAACTCTCCGATCCTTAAGCAAGGAGATGAGCTGACTTACTAAAACTTGCGGTGTAAGGTGTGCATCACCCGGAAAATATACCCCTCCTCTAACTTTAACTTCCACATCCGGCTCCAACTTTTGAACTTCCTCAGCATTCAGAATATGTGCTTCAATTCCTATCTTATTTGCAAGATGAGCTGTTTCGGTTTCTTCTTTTTCTGTCTCAGCATTTTGATACAACATCATCAAGCCTCGCTCCTTGTAACCAAAGTCAAAAGGCAAATCTTTTGACAAATGCTGATACATGGCTTTACTTAGCAAACTGATTTCTTTTAAAGCGGGAATAGCGCGTTCAACATGTTCTTTTGTCGAATGTTTATAAAATTGATAGCCCCACTTTATCAAATCGCCACTCATCCTAGGCCTAACATAAAACGGACTTGTTGAACTAAACATCCAACGAATACCTTTCGATATCATACCCGGAGTTGCCAACGGAATAAAATGACTTGGAACAATCATGCCAGCATTACCAAAGGAGCAGCCGTCTTTCAAATCACTTTGATCGATGATGGTAACTTTATGGCCTGACTTGTTCAAGTAATAGGCAGAACTAAGCCCAATGATGCCGCCACCGATGATACCTATGTGACTCACGAGGATGGATTCTTGATACTCGATTGTGGATTCTGGGAGTTAGCAGATGGATTTGAGTAGTCTGTTTCAGGATCATTGACTTGGTAAGGTTTACCATGGCCTTTCTCAACTGCGATTAGGAAGTTGTTAATTTTTCTTCCCAATATTTCCAATCGTTTGTGAAGTTCCTGATAGGATGATTCATCTGTCAATGATTTTGTTTCAAATAAAGTTTCCAAATGATCTATGGTTTCGTCATTGGAACACAAAGCATAAATGATAAACTTTATAAAATCCTGTTTATAGACTCTTCTTCCATAACCTTCAACAATATTCGACCTTACCGACTTACTGGAGCGTCTTATCTGTTGTGCTTCTTCGAATTGTTCAAATCGCGGTAAAGACAAACTCATTTCATGAATCTTTATTGAAAGTTCTCTCGCTTCCTTCCATATCTCCAAATTCTTATAGCTCATCCTATTTTCATTTTATTAAAATCCAATATCAAGAATCTAGTATCCAGCATCAAGAATCCAGTATCTACCATCCAGAATCCAGTTAAATCACCTGAAACCCATACGCATATGGATCATCCTCAGGATCAATCGTAATCGTGTTGTGACCGTAAATCTTCGCCCAACCTTCTACACTTGGAATGATGGCAGGCTTGCCGTTTAGTTCAGTTACCTCCTCTATTCGGCCTATAAACTTCGAACCTATAATACTTTCGTGAATAAAGTCCTGACCGGGTTTTAATTTTCCTTTTGCATGCCATTGAGCAAGTCTTGCTGAAGTACCCGTTCCGCATGGCGACCGGTCAATTGCCTTATCTCCATAAAATACAGCATTGCGTGCGGTGGAGGTTGGATCGATAACTTTCCCCGCCCAAAGAATGTGACTGCATCCGTTAATGGTCGGATTTTCAGGATGGACAAATTGGTATTTCTTGTTGATGTTTCTTCTTAATTCCCTGCTCCAACTTACCAACTGATCGGCAGTGTAATTTTCCAATCCTGAAAAATTTGGTTGAGGATCTACGATCACATAAAAATTTCCACCGTAGGAAACATCGAAAGACAACTCTCCCAGATCAGGGCAAGATGCTGTAATGTCCTCTGCCGCCAGATATGCTTTTACATTCTTAATTTTAACCGATTTTACTTTCTTGCCTTCTTGCATATAGGTTACACGGACCAATCCTGCCGGCACTTCCAGATTCAAAATGCCAGGAGTTTTTGGAATGACTAGTCCTTCCTCAATAGCTATGGTGACTGTCCCAATGGTACCATGTCCGCACATGGGGAGGCACCCACTCGTTTCAATAAATAGAATGCCAATATCGTTGGCCGGATCAGATGGAGGATATAGAATACTTCCACTCATCATGTCGTGGCCACGAGGTTCAAACATTAACCCCTTGCGAATCCAATCAAACTCCCGGAGAAAGTGTTGACGCTTCTCGCTCATGTTTTTACCTTGTAGAAGTGGTCCACCACCCGCTACAAGTCGAACTGGGTTACCACATGTATGTGCATCAACGCAAAAAAAAGTTTTAGACATAGTTTTAAAAAGTAAGCAAGAAAAAAGAAATAGAGTTACGATCTATGTCCCTATTTTTTTATCCATTCACCGTTCCTCATTCGCCATATGTTCAACGGATTCCCTTCTTTCAACTCAGCCGGTAAGCGTGAATCCGGGAAGCTTTGAAACGCAACAGGCCGGACAAAACGTTTGATCGCATCTGTACCTACTGCACTAAACCGCGAATCAGTCGTTGATGGAAAGGGTCCACCATGCTGCATGGATGGGCATACTTCAACTCCGGTTGGCACTCCATTTATAATTAATCGACCTGCTTTCTCAACTAATGAATTGATAATATTTTGATGTTTCGATAGTTCTGCATCACTGCCAAATAAGCTGGCTGTTAATTGACCGTGTAGCTGGTTGACAACGGAATGAAGCTCAGCCAAATCTTTGCACTTAACGATTAACGAGAATGGGCCAAATACTTCTTCAGCCAGTGTGGGATTTTTTATAAAATCGGCAGCAGAGACTGAAGCTACAAGTGGATTGCCTTGTTGCGGACCAACAGCTACAGAAGATTTACCTTCTATTGCTATTCCTTTTTGAGACAATGTGGCTTCTAATTTTCTAGAATAATTCTCTGCTATACCTTGGTGAAGCATTGTCCCGGGAGATGTGTTCTTTATTCCGCTTGACAAAGTATTGATGAAACGTGTAAGACCTTCATTCTCAATTGCAATAATCAGACCCGGGTTCGTGCAAAATTGTCCAACACCCAGAGTGATTGATGCAGTAAGCTTCTCGCCAGTCTTTTCAGCCTCTCGACCCAGAGTATCCGGCAATAAAATAACAGGATTGATGCTACTCATTTCTGCAAATACGGGTATAGGTTCCTGTCTTTGATTAGCCATATCAAACAATGCTTTACCACCAGCCAATGAACCTGTAAATCCTACGGCTTTTGTTAAAGAGTGTTTCACAAGAGCTTGTCCAACTGCAAAACCTGATCCATGTAAATGTTGGAATGCACTTTTGGGCATCCCTGTGGTATCAATCGCTTTCCTTATTGCAGAGGCTACCAATTCAGATGTTTTTGGATGAGCCGGGTGGGCTTTCACAATCACGGGACATCCAGCAGCTAATGCAGAAGCTGTGTCACCTCCTGCTGTTGAATAGGCAAGTGGAAAATTGGCAGCTCCAAAAACGACAACTGGGCCAATTGGCACCAACATCTTTCTGATATCTGGCTTAGGCGCAGGTGTTCTTTCTGGAATTGCTGTGTCAATTCTTGCTTCTACCCAAGAACCTTCTTCCACAAGGGTAGCAAACATGCGGCAATGAGCTGTTGTACGGCCACGTTCGTTGAGGATGCGAGCTTCCGGCAAGCACGTCTCTTGCATTGCAGCAGATACTAGCTCTTGACCCAAGGCCTCAATCTCGCTGGCGATGGCTCTGAGAAACTCAGCTTTCTTTATACCACTGCAATTCTTGAATGAGAGAAAGGCTATATGCGCTTCTCTCAAAGCATTGTCGACTTCTAGAATGGTTGCGTCTGGATAGTTCATACTGGATGCTGGATGTTAGATACTAGATGCTGGGAAGTTCACTAAAATAATCCAGAATCAAGTATCAAGAATCTGCTTTTAAAGTTTTGGTCTGTTCTTTACTCCATCTTTGATGATTTTCAAAATTCGTTCTCGCTCCTCTCCCACTAATGGAAGTCTTGGAGCACGTACGTTTTCAGAACCAATACCCATTTCTACCTCAGCCAGTTTAATGTATTGCACAAATTTAGAATTGATGTCCAATTCAAGTAGTGGCAAAAACCAGCGATAAATTTTTAATGCTTCTTCTATTTTTCCAGCTTTGGTTAACCGGTATACGGCAACCGTCTCTTTTGGGAAAGCACAAACTAATCCGGCAATCCAGCCATCCGCACCCAACATCAATTCCTCCATGGCTATGGTATCGACACCACATAGTATTTTAAAACGGTTACCGAACCGATTGATCATTCGCGTAACATTAGATACATCACGCGTGGATTCTTTCACAGCCTGGATCGTTGGCTTCTCGGCCAACTCAGCAAACATATCCAACGTTACCTCGATTTTATAATCTATAGGATTATTGTATACCAAAATTGGTAAACTGGAAGCGTCAGCTACTGTCTTATAAAATGCCACCGTTTCACGATGGTCGGATTTGTAACGCATGGGTGGCAACACCATCAATCCTCCTGCTCCTATTTTTTCTGCATCCTTAGCTAATTTGATTGCATTTCCAGTACTGCCCTCAGAAATGGTCATTAGCACTGGAATCTTACCAGCAACCTCATCAATGGCAAATTTCACTAGCTCAAGCTTTTCAGTATTCTCCAGCGTGCTGGCTTCGCCTAGCGAACCTCCAAAGATGACGCCATCCACACCCGCATCGAGCTGTGCCTGTAAATTTTTTCCAATAAGAGGTAAATCAAGTTTATCGTCACTGGTAAACTTTGTCGTCAGCGCAGGGTAGACGCCTTTCCATTGAATACTCATGGGTCAGGTAGTTAATAGATGAATGGTTAATTATTACCCTTCAAAAGTAAGTAGCCCAAATCAAAATCACTTTCTTGATAATAATGAATACTAATATTATTTTGACATAATGAACCGAATAAGCTAATTTAACATGTCAAAATATGAATATCAGCCTCCCAAGATGAAGGTCCTTCCGTTTACTGTTCCCAAAACTTCAAAAGAAGCATTTCGCTTACAAGTAGACGATGTTCCTTATTTGTACGATAAACTTCATCAGCATCCGGAAATTCAAATCATGTTAATTGTAGAAGGGGAAGGGACATTAATTGCTGGAGATTATGTGGGTCGGTTTCAATCAGGAGATTTGTTTATTCTGGGCAGTAATTTGCCCCATGTATTTCGCAATGACGAAAATTACTACCAACCCAAAAGTAAATTGAGAGCCCATGCCGTATCCATTTACTTTAATGAAAGCTACTTCGGTGAACAGTTTTGGCAGCTAGACGAACTGAGCGTGATTCGGAGCCTTGCAACCCAAGCAGAACGCGGTCTGGTGGTTGAGGGCAGACTTAAGGCAGATGTTATTGAGTTCATCAAAATTATTCAACGGCAAAATGGGTTGAGTAAAATCATTTTGTTCTTTCAAGCCTTAAAGGCTGTAACGGAATCCAAGGAATTAAAGCCACTTAGTGTTTCCGCCTATACAGAAGGATATACGCTACAAGAAGGTAAACGCATGAATGATATTTTACATTTTACATTTCGAGAAAGTCATCGCAAAATTTACATAGATGAAGTGGCTCAGGTTGCTAACTTGTCGACAGAAGCGTTTTGCCGTTATTTTAAATTACGAACGATGAAAACATACACCAATTTTCTAAATGAAGTGCGCATCAGTCAGGCTTGTAAATTACTTATTCAAAATGAGGTGAGTATTCAGGAAATTTGTCAGCAATCCGGCTTTAGCAATCTTTCAAACTTCAACAGAATTTTCAAAAAAGTGAAAGGGAAAACGCCCACTACCTATTTAGCCAGATAACTTTTACTGGGTATGTTAAAACATTTCTGCTTGCTGGTCTTTTTTGTTTGGTTTTACTTTCCAATGAATGCACAGAAAAAATCAGACACCAAATTAGTGATTAGCTTCATTAGTATTGGGACCGGTATAGATTACAAAGCAACCGAACAACTAAGTTCTTACGTCCGGGATTTTCAAGAAAAGTATCAGGTGCAACTTGACCCAACGATCAAGAATTGGGGGCGAGAAGGTGAAACGGATTACACGTATGACCTTAAGAAACTTACAAAAAAGCAATGCAAGGCCTTTGTTGAAAAAATTGAGGAGATGTTTACTGAAAATAATAGGGTGAAAATCTTACACAGCAGTCTGGATTAGCCCTCCTGGCCGGCAGAGTTCAAATTGTACTTGCCTTTGACCAAATTTTTCTTTAAACTTTGTTAGTACTAAATCCTTCTGCCATGAATGCAATCTCAAAAATTGAGGGCTGGGGTAATTCACATCGTCCCGGCTGGTTGGATATCTTTCGTATCGTTCTGGGTATTTTCATCACCTACAAAGGCTTTAGTTTTCTAAACAACATTGAAACATTAGAAATGAGCATACAAGGCGTTAACATGAGCTTTGTTGGAATCTCAATCGCTCATTATGTTGTTTTCGCACACGTACTTTGTGGGCCACTTATCGCCTTTGGATTGCTTACCCGCATCATGTGTGCTGTTCAGTTACCGATCCTGATTGGAGCGGTCGTATTGGTTAATTTTCCCAAAGGCTTTATGTCGATTGGCAACCACATGGAACTTGAGGCTTCCGTGATTACATTAGCTGGCGTGGCGATCTTTATGATCTTTGGTGCCGGAAAATTCTCAATTGACGAAAAGAGAAGGAAAGAAAAGGAAATGTTGGGACACGTTTAATAAAAGTAGGCAATAGGCAAAGGGCAGTAGGCAATCTGTCAACATTGGGTCATGACAGAGTTCCCGATAAATGATTGAGTAAAGTCAGGTTCTTTTCAATTCAATAATCGTAAGTTCAGGAGGCATCCCAATTCTTCCCGGGTAACCAAGAAAGCCAAAACCTCTATTTACATATAGAAATTGTTTGCCTTCCTGATAGAGACCTGCCCATTGCTTGTAAGCATATTGTGAAGGGCTCCATTTGAATCCACCTATCTCCACACCGAATTGAAAGCCATGCGTGTGACCGGCAAACATCATGTCAATTTCTGGGTATAATTTTCTGACCTCTTCATCCCAATGGCTTGGATCGTGTGAAAGAAGAAGCTTAACAGGTGCTTCTTCGGTACCCGTACATGCTTCCTTCATTTTGCCATACTTTGGAAATCTTCCTGTACCCCAATTTTCAATTCCTACTATCGCAATCTTGTCACCGCTTTGCTCTACAATGCGATGTTCGTTCATCAGGATATCATAGCCCATGTGCTTGTGGGCCGCTAACAAATCCTGAAAATTCTTTTGCTTTACTTCCTGGCTTGACCACGCCTTATAATTTCCATAATCATGATTTCCAGTAACGGAGAAAACGCCAAGGGGAGCCTTAAGTTTGTTGAATATCTCGGTGTAGTCTCTCACTTCCGTTGTTTCATTATTGACAAGGTCACCAGTAAAAAAAAGAACATCTGGCTTCTCTCTCATCATCATCTCAACGCCTCCTTTAACGGCTGTTTTATTGAAAAAACTGCCCGAGTGAATGTCAGACACTTGCCCTATTCTCAAACCATCAAATGATTTTGGGAGATTAGGGAGTTTAACAGTTATCCGTTTTACACGATAGTCGTGTGCCCCTGAAATCACACCAAATGCCATGGCTCCAAAAGGGATTGCAGTTGCTACAAGGGCTGCCTGAGACAGGAACTCAGAACGAGAAATAACTTCCCCATTCAATTTGACATCTGAACTTTTTTGAAAAAGTTGAACCACCCAACGCACGCCACGCTGAAGATCATCCACAAATAAAAAAAGCAGGCCAATAAACTTTGAAAAATAAGTAGCTACCAAACCAGTGATCACCCAGTTGCGAAAGTTGGCACTATACTTATAAGGAT
Source organism: Bacteroidota bacterium (assembly GCA_038043425.1). Taxonomy (GTDB): domain Bacteria; phylum Bacteroidota; class Bacteroidia; order Cytophagales; family Cyclobacteriaceae; genus ELB16-189. Next base: position 174,512 of record JBBTBZ010000004.1, on the reverse strand, counting down.
CGTCAAAAGCCCACCAAAGCAAAGCCATGAAAGAAAGTGCTGTCGGGACCCAAAAGCCATATCGGATAATGTTCCTCCAAAATGGCGACCAGTTTTTGCTTGCCGCCAATATGCCCTGGAAAAAATAAAAATCCAAAAGCAAAAATATTATCCCAAAAAGGACCAGAGTCATAATTCTAGCACGCATAAAGAAGGTCGTCCTATTATTAGGAAAGACGACCTCGAACAATTTTTAGTTTAAGGCAACGGAACTTTCAGTCGGTTCCGCAGTATTTACTGCAGCTTTGAAAATACGTTCTTTAACTTTTGCCCTCACTAAGTACAACACCGGCACCAAGACAAGGGTAAGGAACGTTCCGAAGAAAATTCCAAATATCATCGTCCATGATAATGGGCCCCAGAAGGCAACGTTATCGCCACCAAAGAAGATGTGTGGATTCAAATCAGTAAACAATGTTACAAAGTCGATGTTGAAACCAACCGCCAGAGGAATAAGGCCCCATGTGGCAGCCATGGCTGTAAGTAACACCGGAGTCATACGTGTCTTGGAAGCTTCTATAATCGCAGGCTTTAATTCCATACCCTGAGAAATCAGCAAATCAGTAAACTCTACTAAAAGTATACCATTACGCACCACTATTCCACAGAGTGCCATAATCCCCATGCCTGTCATGACAATCGAAATTTCCATTCTAAAAAGAGAAAAGCCGATCAACACCCCGATAAAGCTAAACAAGATTTCAGATAAAATGATGAGGGGTCTGCCAATGGAATTGAATTGTAACACCAGGATCATAAACATTAGCCCGAACGCTACCATAAATGCCACTCCCAGGAAAGCACCCGTCTCTGCCTGTTCCTCCTGTTCACCGGTCATTCGAATAGTGACATCATCCGGTTTAGAGATAGCAGCCAGGCTCGCATTAATCTGAGGTACTATTTCATTGGCATTATACCCACTTAATACGTTCGATGAAATGGTAATGACACGTTTCTGATCTATTCTGCGTATGCCGGCATAACTATTAGAGTATTCAATCTTTGCTACTGCCGATAAAGGGACCTGACGTACCGCTCCACCCATGTTCATATCGCGATAAATAATGGGAAGGTTTATCAAGGTATTGATATCGTTACGGTGTTCTTGTTTTATACGAAGCTGAATGGGGTAATCATCATTCTCATCGCGAAATTTGGAAACTTCCCAGCCATAAATTGCTGTGCGCAAATTATTCCCAATGGTCTCAGTCGAAATCCCCTCACGGTTGGCCTTTTCGCGATCAATATTAATAACGATCTCTGGCTTATCACTTTGGAAATCTGATTTCAATTCTTCCACACCCGGAATTTGCAGGGAGTCAAGGTATTTTTTTACGCGAGTAGCCGTTGTTGCTAATATTTCAAAATCATCGCCTCCTACTTCTATATTAATGGGCTTGCCGGTTGGAGGTCCGCCTTGTTCCTGGTTCACAGATATTTCTGCGCCCTTAATACCTTTCACTGCATCGCGTATCTTATCCATGTATTCCCTCGTATTCTGCCCATCTCTTTCGGAAAATTGCACAAAGGCAACCGTAACCTTACCCAAATGCGGTTGCGCATTGCCACCGCCAAATGGATCTTCTGAGGCACCAAGTGCCACATTACTAATGATGGATTCAACGATCTTATTATTCTCTCCTACAACATTTGTTACACGCTTCTCAACCACTTTAGTAATTGAATCCGTCACGTTTTGGTCAGTGCCAATAGGCAAGCTGATATAGGTGAAGATAAAGTTTGGGTCCCCTTGTGGGAAAAATGTCACCGGTGGTTTACGAATTGCCGTAAAGACGATAGAAAAGAAAAACAAAAATACGACACCGCCAATTACTAATGCAGGTCTCCATCCTTGCAGGCACCAACTTAATAAGCTCTTGTAGCTCTCCTGCACACGCGGCCATGTTTTCTTCTGGAAAGTTTCAATTATACCTTTCAAAACAAAATGATGAAGGGCATATACTCCAAAAAGCGTGACGGCAAAATTGCCAAAACCAAAGGCACCTGCGATGTATGACATCAGCGCCAATGAACCAAATACTACAGAGGCAATCTTAAAACCACGGCTAAACTTACTTTTATGTTCTACATCATGCCGATGAGCCTTCATAAAATCGGCAGCAAACACGGGGTTGATGATATACGCCACTAACAATGAGGCCAGCAATGCTACGATCAAGGTCACCGGAAGAAAGTACATAAACTTGCCAATTACTCCGGGCCAGAACATGAGTGGTACAAAAGGTGCAAGCACTACTAATGTACCAGTGAGCACCGGAAGGAACACTTCTCCTGCAGCAATCTTGGCAGCTTTTTTGATCGGCACTTTACCATTATCAAACACACGGTGTGTGTTTTCAATCACCACAATAGCATCATCCACCACAATTCCCAGTGCCAGCAAAAAGCTGAACAGTGTCATCAGGTTAAATGTGAAATCGAGGGAAGGGAACGCTAAGAATGCAATGAAGCTTGATAGGGGCACCGAAAGTGCAACAAAAATTGCGTTGGTAGCTCCCATGAAGAACATCAGGATAACGGTTACCAGGATAAACCCGATGATAATCGTGTTGATCAGGTCATGAAGGGTAACACGTGTGTTATCACTTTGGTCGGCCGTAATGGTAACTTCCATTCCTTTCGGCAAAATGTTATCCTCAAAATTCTTAACAATGGATTCAATCTGATCGGAAGCAAGAATCAGGTTCTCACCACTCCTTTTTATCACATTTAAGGTGATCACATTTTTACCGTCAAGGCGAGCGAAACTTTCTTGCTCCTTGTGTGAATCTACCACTTCAGCGATGTCGTGCAAATTCATTTTACCTCCATTGGCGGAAACAATAATTATGTTACCAATCTCCCCAGCACTTAAAAATTCCCCATTAACACTAAGAGACCGTTTCATACCATCAACTGAAAGCTGCCCTCCTGAAATAATTTTGTTCTCGCTATTTATGGCCGAGTAAATATCAAAAAATGCAATACCCGCTGAAGCGGCTTTAAAGAGATCAACATTAATCTGAATTTCGCGGTCCAGCGCTCCAACAATATCTACCCTTCGCAACTCTTTCACTGTTTCGATCTGGTCTTGCATCTGCTCTGCATACTTCTTAAGAGATTGTAGATCAAAATCACCCGATATATTTACGTTCATGATGGGGAACTCCGATATATCAATGTCAATCACTTCCGGATCATCTAACAACGTGGTGGGAAGACTGGGTTTTGCCTTATCAACCGCACTTTTCACATCTTGTTTGGCTTTGTCGACTTCTATGTCGGTCTCAAATTCAATAATGACGTTAGAAAAATCTTGAACCGAATTGCTTATGATTCTCTTAACACCTGCAATTGATTTTACCTGCTTCTCAATTTCCTTAGTCACCAAATTTTCTACATCTTTTGGAGATGCCCCAGGATATACTGTTGCCACATAGATCTGGGGAAATACCACCTCGGGAAAATTCTCCTTTGGCCTGCTGACATAGGTCATGATCCCCGCAATACAAATAATTACGGTTGCCACATAAATGCTCACTTTATTTTCAATGGCCCAACTGGTAGGCCTGAATTCTTTTTCTGTGTCTTTCATATTTCCGAATTTTTAGAATCCAAGTTTACTTTGATGACGGTCGATTTTAATATTGAATTTTTGGGCCTGGATTTTCGTTATCACATTTTAACAACCTCGCCATCGCTAAGGCCCTGGTAGCCAAGCGTGATGACCTTATCACCGGCATTAACACCGCTAACCTGGGCCATGTTATCGAATACACCTAGTACTTGTACCGTGCGCTTGCGCGCTACTGTCTGGCTGCCGGTGGTCTCTGCTACATACACTAGTTTCTCACCATTTACATCCTGAATCACGTTCACAGGTACTACCAATGCATCAGGAAAAGATTCATAAATCACTTTCACTACGGCAGTCATGTTCGGGCGGAAATCGGGACTAGATGGCAAAGTAGCCTCCACTACAAAAGTCCTTGAGAGTTGGTCAATGTTATTGGCGACAAAAGACAATTGGGCTTGCACCGTTTCTTTCAAATCAGGAAACTCTACAACTATTTTGTCACCTTTCTTCAAGCGCCTGATGTAAGCTTCAGAAACACTAGCTACAATTTTCAATTCAGAATTATTGACCACACGAGCGGCCGGCATACCGGGAGCAATATTTTGACCAACCTTTACGTCTATTGCATCCACTATTCCAGTGATAGGAGACTTGATCTTAGTCATCTCATTTTGCTCGTGCATGGATGCCAGCCTTTTCTCAAGCCCCTCCTTGGTAGCCTTGGCTTGCAGGTACTGTACTTCCGTTCCGATTTTCTGGTCCCAGAGGTTTTTCTGACGTTCATAAACCGTGTTGGTCAATTCAAGTTGTGATTTCAACTCGTCAATCCCTCTCACAATTAAGGTATTATCAATTTGAGCCAGTGTTTGCCCTTTGATGACGGTTTCACCCTCACGCACCAGCACATTGGTGATCATTCCCATTGTTTTTGCGCTCACCATAACATTCTCTTCCGATTCTATGGCTCCCTGGGTTTGCGCATAGTGGTCAAACTTGCGCGGGGCGAGTTCGGTTACAACAACTTCTTTGCCCTTAACGACAGAAGCAGTTGTATCCTCTTTTGCTATCTCAGCTTCCAGGGTAGCAATCTGCTTGGACAGCACTGCTTGCTCAGCCTTTAACTTTTCCAGTTGGGTTTTTTTGTCAACAGAGGTGTTGCTGCACGCTGCCAGAAAGACCGTGGCAATGAATGTCGCCATAAGGGACATGTAAAATTTGGTTTTCATATTTTTATTCATTGGGGTGTCAGATTATTTTTCATTGATTGTAGAAGGTAATAATTTTCCATATGCTTTGTCGAGATCAACTTTGGCTACCATAGCATCGAACATGGCTCCATAAAAATTTGTTTGGGCCTGGCGCAAACTGTTTTCGGCATCAATTACTTCAATGTTAGATCCAACGCCTTGCTCGTATTTGATCTTGGTAATGCGGGCCACATTGCTGGCAAGGTCCATGTTTTCGCGTTGTGTTTGCAGGGTTGTTATGGCATTTTCAAAAATCAGGGATGATTGTTTTATCTCCAGGTCAATTCCATTTTTTAAACTCTTAAATCCATTTTCAACTTTTAGAAGGTTTAACTTTTCCTGTTGGAGCCTATAGTGACGTTGAAAGCCTGAGAAAATCGGAATGTTGAGACTTACGCCCAGTTGCGAATAGTTATACCATTTATCAGGACCAAGATCACCATAATCTTCGATTTTTGTGTTAGTCTTAAAAAGGCCATCAACCTTGGTAGATTGAGTTGAGTAGCCCAACGTTGCAAACGCATTGAGTGACGGCATGAACGCTGCAACTTGATTTTTGACATTCAACTTTTGCAATCGCCAATTCGTTTCAAGCACCTGATAATCAGGACGGATTTTGTAGTCCCAGTTTACTTTGTAATGATCCAGATTTGTATCCACCTCAACTTCATTGATATTGCCGATAACTTCCAGTGGTTGCTCCATAGGGTAGTTCATCTGAAATTTTAATATTTCTAATCCCAGCTCGTTGAGATTGAGAAATTTGTGTCGTTCTGCCAAAAGATTATTAAGGGTTACTTGAATTCTGTCAACATCAATACCCTCCGCAAAACCATTTTGATGTAAGGCTTTCGTGTTTTTCAACAATGAATCAACCCTGGCAATATTGTTTGCAAAAAGAGCTATTCTTTCTTTGTTGATCAGTACACCGTAATAGGCTTTCATCACTTGCTGAATGATCTGTTCTTTTGTCTGGTTGCCCTGCTTTACAGCCAGGTCTTTATACACACTTGTAGCCTGCAAGCCAACCAAATAAGATCCATTAAAAATCAACTGATTAATGGCTATGCTGCCACCTCCGCTTGACTGCAATTGGAAAAAATTCCTTGCTGCAATCACATCTCCAGGCTTGATCCCAGGAACTGCCGACAGATCTCCCAGGAACCCTTCAGGACCAGTATAGGAAGTAAAAAATCTTTGAAGTTTTGGATTGTAAATCACAGAGGCATCGCCTGAAATTTGAGGAAGACCAATACCAATCGTCTCTTTTACTCTGGCCGAGGCAATCTGCTCATCCAAAACAGAATTTTGAACGGAAATCGAGCTCTTTAGTGCATACTCAATGCACTGTTCCAGGGTAAATGAATTGGCAGTCTCCTGGGCATACCCCCCAGTTGAGAAGAACATCACAATTAAAATTGGTAAATAATGTTTCATGATTATTTGGGGATTGTTTCGTGGTTGGCTATTTCTGCTCGGTATTTGGTGTAGAGTTTTCTTCCCTTCTCGGTACAAATTCCAAATACGAAATGATCGAATAATTGAGATTGAACTTCTACTATTTCGAATTTGTCCCGTGGGAAAAATTGCTCATCAAAAGCAACTTCCATCAGGATGATTCTGGCCGTAGCCAAAATTTCTGAGTTTAGTTCATCACGAAAATGACCTTCAGCAATTCCTTGCCGAAGATTACGAACCACGGATTCGCGTACGCATTTGCTTTTGAACTCTAACCATACCGCCCAGGCTGCCGGATGGTACTTCTGCAAATCAAAAAGTAAAGAAGGATTAAGTTCCTCCATTTGCTTCTTCAACATGATGGACAATCTAGCCAATTCATCAATTGCGTTTTCTGAGTTGGCTGTTATCAATTCCGATTCAATTTGATTCCTGTCACAATGCGCCTGGGAAACCTTCTGGACAATCTCATCTTTGTCCGTAAAATGCTGGTAAAGTGTTTTCTTTGAAACCGAGAGGTGACGGGCTACATCATCCATGGAAATGCTGCGCACTCCATACTTCATAAAAAGCTCCTCAGAGCCTTTCAAAATCTTTTCTTTTATGCTTGGGTCTTCCATCGGGGTCGCAAAACTGTGGAAACTAAGTACATTTCAAAAGTTTCCACAGTTTCCTTCAACGCCCGTTTTTACTATTTGTTTACAGTTTCCGGAAAATACTTTGTCAACTTTTTATGAAATACATCCTCAAACGTTTGAAGTGCCAGAATCCTTTACCGAAGGGCTTTCTTCCCGGTAACACCACTTTTCCTTCATTTTTTGTTTGAAGCGTTCTCGGTCTTCCGGAGTCATGGTATTCCATTTTTCTTTCCAGTAGGGTCTCCATGGCCCACCGCGATAACTACCCCAATGACCTCCTTTTCCAAAACCGCTAAAGAGTATTTTGCTCAACACAAGCAGGCCTACAGTTTGCCAAAAGTTTATCATCGGACCGGCAAATAATGCTGGCACAAGCCAGTTCCACAGATACATGGTACCGATAGCAAACCCAAACGCGATGGCGACACCTATCACCACCATCATCAAAATCTTTCCCACCCAAATTCCCTTTTTCATAACTCAATAATTTTTAATGTTTCTAATTATTTCAATAAACTTATTTCATCTTTTTCAAATGCCTTGGCTTTCCTAAGTTTCAATGCCTAAGTTCCAAGGGTATCATCGTAAAAACTTTGCAATTTTTTCCGCAAGGCAAGAATCGCATACCGCTTCCGCGATAGCAGGGTATTGATTGAAACTCCGGTTTCTTCTGCTATCTCGCGAAACCCCTTCTCCTCGATTTCATTCAATATAAAAATCTCACGTTGATCTGCAGGAAGCTCGGCTAGTGCATCCGTGATCTCGTCCCAAATAGCTTCACGAAGCAGGGTGGACTCTGGTGAGTTGTCGAGGTCAGGTAAGATCTCTTGTAACGTAAGTGGCGCATCATCATCATTACCGGCCAGCAATTCAAAATCCGTGCGTCTTGGTCGCGAAGCATCCCTTCTATATCGATCAATGATCTTATTCCGTGCTACACTATATAACCATGACGTAACCCGATCCAATGACTCAATCGTCTCAAAGCCAGCGACAAACTGATAAAACACATCCTGAAGAATGTCTTCGGCCTCTTCCATGTTGGAGACCCGATTGCGTATGAATCCCAGGAGTTTGTCCTTTTCCTTCAGAAATGTTGTCTGCTTTAATTCTTGCATGGCCAATTCCATCTCCTATCCTGTTTTGGAGTAATAGTCGAGAGGGCTGCTATTTTATTTTAACTCAAAGTAGGAATATTATCAGGATTGAATACCAGTAGCTCTTTACATTTTCATTTCTTTGTGTATTCCCTTCGGTTGAATACAGTTATGGCAGGTCAATTCTTCGATTTTAAACAAGCCAGGCTTTATTTTACAAAACGTGGAAATGGCAAAAAGAACTTATTGCTGTTCCATGGCTTCGGCCAAGACCACCAGGCTTTCAAAAAATTGGAAGAACATCTACAATCCTATTTCACCATTTATTCCTTTGACATCTTCTTTCATGGTAACAGCCATTGGAATTATGGAGAACAACCGCTGGAAAAATCCTTTTGGAAAGCACTTCTTAGAGCATTTCTTGAACAACATGAAATAAATAGATTTAGTCTTCTTGGCTTTAGTATGGGTGGAAAATTTGCCCTGGCAAGTGTTGAAGCCTTTCCGGAAAATACAGACCACCTTTTTCTACTCGCCCCTGATGGAATTAAAACCAATTTCTGGTATCGTCTCGCCACTTATCCAACAGCTTTTCGGCATCTCTTTAAAAGTATGATCAATCATCCATTAAGATTTAAGATGGTTGAAAACTTAGTTGTGAGGATAGGATTGATTGATAAGGGCATTCTTCGTTTTATTGAATCTCAAATGGATACGCAAGAAAAAAGGGAACGTGTATATCATAGCTGGGTGGTATTCCGGCACCTTAAATTCGAGATGAAAACGATTGCAAAAATTATCAATTCAAATAAAATAAAAGTGACTATGATCATTGGCAAGTATGACAAAATCATCACTGCGAAGAACATGGATACACTACTGAATAAACTTATTGGTTATAAACTGGAGATTTTAGAAACAGGGCACAATGGAGTTATCCAGGAGTCCATTAAAGTTTTGGGGAAATTCTCAGATTAAATCCCGAAAAATACACCGATAGTATCTACTTTTACTACTCCATTACAACGCGTTACCACCACAATGATTCTATTCTTTCGTACTGAATCCAGCCTAATTTATGGGATTGGAGTTGCTCAATCTTTTTCCACGGAGGACATTAAAAAATTAATCTGGCTTTTTGGCGGGGCCCAACCTCTGATTGAAACGTCTCTTTCTGGTTTTTTCATTGGCCCCCGAAAGGAAATGATTACACCATGGAGCACAAATGCAGTTGAGATTACGCAGACGATGGGAATTAAAGGTATCACTCGTCTGGAAGAGTTTCATGAAGTCAGCGATGCAAGGGCAAAGCATGACCCCATGCTCCAGGTTTTGTATCATGGGCTCGACCAGGATGCTTTTACTATTCATCATGCACCTGAGCCCATTCTTGAAATTGAAGATATTAAAAATTACAGTGACAAAGAAGGCCTCGCGCTAAGTCCTGAAGAAGTTGACTATCTGAAAGATGTAAGCTGGAAACTCGGACGCAAACTTACCGATAGTGAGGTGTTTGGGTTCTCTCAGGTAAACTCTGAACACTGCCGTCATAAAATATTCAATGGCACTTTTATTATTGATGGCGAAGAAAAAGAATCAACGCTTTTTCAGTTGATCAAAAAGACATCAAAAGAGAATCCAAACCTTTTGGTCTCCGCATATAAAGACAATGTTGCTTTTATAAAAGGACCACGGGTGGAGCAATTTGCACCTGTGCGACAAGACGTTCCTGACTTCTTTAAGATTGAAGACTTTGATTCTGTCATTTCCTTAAAAGCAGAGACTCACAATTTTCCTACAACCGTTGAACCATTTAATGGAGCAGCGACAGGCTCAGGCGGTGAAATACGCGACAGGCTTGCAGGTGGTAAGGGATCTTTGCCCCTGGCGGGTACTGCGGTGTACATGACTTCTTATCCTCGGCTGGCAGAAGGAAGACCGTGGGAGAAAAAATTTGAAGCGCGGAAATGGTTGTATCATTCTCCATGCGAAATTCTTATTAAGGCATCAGATGGGGCGAGTGATTTTGGGAATAAGTTTGGGCAGCCTTTGATCTGCGGAAGCGTGCTTACCTTTGAATACATCGGCAACGAAAAAAAATATGGCTTTGACAAGGTTATCATGCAGGCTGGGGGCATAGGCTTTGGAAAAGAGAAGGATAGCAAAAAAGAAAAGCTTCAGACAGGTGATCAAATTGTAATATTAGGCGGTGATAATTATAGAATTGGGATGGGGGGTGCCGCTGTTTCATCCGTTATAACAGGTGAGTTTGGGAACGCTATTGAATTGAATGCCATCCAACGTTCAAACCCGGAAATGCAAAAGCGAGTGATGAATGCTATTCGTGGAATGGTTGAGTCTTCAGAAAACTCAATTGTATCTATCCACGATCATGGAGCTGGTGGACATTTGAATTGCTTATCTGAATTACTTGAAGAAACGGGTGGCAAAATTGATATAGGGAAGCTACCAATTGGCGATCCAACCTTATCCGCAAAAGAAATCATATCCAATGAATCTCAGGAACGAATGGGATTGGCCATTCACAAAAAAGATGTCGATGAATTAATACGTCTTGCGCAGCGCGAACGCGCACCCATCTACCTGGTGGGTGAAGCAACTGGGGATAACAAGTTTACCTTCACTGGCCGGGGTATGAATCCAGTCGAATTGGAGCTTAGTCAATTATTTGGCTCATCTCCTAAAACCATTCTAAAAGACAAAACGGTAATTACATCTGGCAATTCATTATCCTATAACCAGGAAAAAATAAACGTATACCTTGAACAGGTTTTGCAACTTGAAGCCGTTGCGTGCAAAGACTGGCTGACTAATAAAGTGGATAGGTCAGTTACCGGCAAAGTTGCAACACAACAAACGTGCGGCCCCATTCAACTTCCCTTAAATAATGTTTCTGTAATGGCTTTGGATTTTCTTAGCAGCAAAGGAATTGCCACCGCAATTGGTCATGCGCCCGGGGCGGCCTTAATTGATCCTGCTGCCGGAAGTAAGTTGGCTATAGCCGAGGCGCTCACCAATCTAATATGGGCCTCTCTCACATACGGATTGAAAGGTGTTTCGTTGAGTGCGAATTGGATGTGGCCTGCAAAAAATGAGGGCGAGAACGCGAGGTTGTATAAGGCTGTCGAGGCCGTAAGTGATTTCGCGTGTAGATTAGGGATCAATATTCCGACCGGGAAAGATTCACTCTCTATGACGCAGAAATATCCAGATGGAGATGTGGTTTACTCACCCGGTACAGTTATTATTTCAGCCGTGGCCGAAGTTGAAGACATCCGAAAATCCATTTCCCCAACGCTTGAACCCATCGAAGGATCGAAAATCATTTATATCGATTTTTCAAAAGATGATTTTAAATTAGGAGGAAGCAGCTTTGCCCAAATCCTTGGTGAGATTGGACTAGAAACCCCCACCATAAAAGATGAAGCTTATTTTGCAAACGCATTTGAAGCTGTCCAACAACTGATCAAACAAAATCTAATCCTCGCAGGTCATGATATTTCTTCTGGCGGTATGATCACCACCTTGCTTGAAATGTGCTTCTCCATTCCTCATATTGGGTTAAAAATTAATGTCTCTGAGTTCGGAAACGATCTAATAAAAATTCTGCTAAGTGAAAATCCGGGAGTTATTATTCAAACGGACAATGATCAGTCTCTCCACCTCCTCGAACGGAACAACATTGACTATAAAGTAATTGGCTCTGTCACATCAAAAAGAATTCTGGAGATAACTCATAACATCGAACATCCGACTTCCGGGCAGGTTGATTGGAATTTGAACATTGATCATTTAAGAGACATTTGGTTCAACACTTCTTATTTGCTTGACATCATGCAACGGCCAAAGGGTCACGCTGAGAAAAGAAGAGAAAATTATCCCAAGCAGGTATTAGAATATAAATTCCAGCCTCGGTTTGATGGAAAATTCTCGACCTATGGAATTGATTCGAAACGAAGAACCCCATCAGGATTTGTAGCCGCTATTATACGTGAGAAAGGTGTAAATGGGGATCGCGAGATGGCTTACTCTCTTTATTTAGCAGGCTTTGATGTAAAGGATGTGCATATGACCGATTTAGTTTCAGGTCGTGAAGATCTCTCCAACGTCAACATGATTGTTTTTGTTGGAGGGTTCTCCAACTCGGATGTGCTAGGCTCAGCAAAAGGATGGGCCGGGGCTTTTTTATATAACCCCAAAGCCAAAGATGCACTGGATAAATTTTATGCAAGACCTGATACACTAAGTCTTGGGGTTTGTAATGGTTGTCAACTGATGATGGAACTTGGTTTAGTATATCGCGATTGGGCTGATCACCCAAAAATGCATCATAATGGCTCAGGAAAATTTGAATCCACTTTCATTAACCTTACAATCCCAAAAAACAACTCGGTGATGTTAAGCACCTATGAGGGGGCACGGTTAGGAGTGTGGCTCGCTCACGGTGAGGGAAAGTTTAAACTTCCTTCCGGAACCTTAAAATATAATATAGTAGCAAACTACTCCTATGCCCAATATCCGGGGAATCCGAATGATTCAGACTTCTCCGTTGCTGCTTTATGTTCCACTGATGGAAGACATTTAGCAATTATGCCGCACCTTGAGCGATCGCTGTTCGTTTGGAACTGGCCTTATTACCCGCGCCATCGGAAGAGTGATGAGGTATCTCCCTGGATTGAAGCCTTCACAAATGCCAAAGAGTGGGTGGAGAAAGCTACAATCAAGACTTATAAACTATAATTGTTTTAACTTGAGAGTTTCAAACAAAATTGCATTTGATGTGTTATTGTTTTAATTTCAAGTTCATAAGTAATGCATGAACCTATGAGCAAACTGTACTTTCCCGCTCTCATACTACTTCTCTCATCCTGTTTGGGGTACAAAGAATTACCTGTCGAATACGACTATAGTTATCGGGGGAATTTTAAAAAATACCGAACGTTTGACATCATGAAGCCGATTGGTATCCCAGACTCATCCATGACAAATGATGTTGTTGAAAAATCCATCTTGTCACGCATGAAGTTTTTAGGCTACAAACAAAATGAAAGCAGGCCGCATTTGATTATCGGGTTTAAAATGTTTGACGATAGCTTAAAGTTCAATGGTTACAATCAGCCTGACATCGAAGAATGGATGAAAGGGGGAAAAGATGAGAATTTGGATTATTCCCGTCAAAAGTATGATTTGAAAACCGGGACCCTGCTCATTCAATTCTTTGACAGACGTCAAAACAGATCCGTATGGCAAGGCTATGCAACTACGCTTTATGGAAGCATAGATTTTAATAATCAACGTCATTTAAGGAATGCTGTCATTTCCATCTTAGACAAATACAGGTTCTGGGCGGAGGGTTTCGTTGATGGCACTATTGAATTTCAGAATAAAGAACTCGAGTAGTCACAACGAGTCAAAATCAATCGATTTTCTGCGAAAATTCATTTGAAAACCGGGGTTAGGTTTTTAAAAATTAATTCTACCTTTGCACACCAAAATTCAGGATGCACATTGTCCTATGGTGTAATGGTAACACTGCAGATTTTGATTCTGCCTTTCTAGGTTCGAATCCTAGTAGGACAACCGGTTTTGAAAAATCCCCCCTGTAAAAGACGGGGTGGGATTTTTTGGCTTTTTTGAGTAGTCTTTTGGCAAAAGGCAACCGTTTTTAACAAACAATTGAACAAAATGGCTGTAAAAATATTTTCCGGACGCGCAACCACCTACCTGGCTGAAAGGATTGCTAATGACTATGGAGAGCCATTGGGTACAGTTAATTATCAGCAATTTAGTGATGGAGAAATGTCTCCTTTTGTAGGGGAGTCCGTCAGGGGCCATGATGTCTTTTTGGTGCAGTCAACTTTTGCCCCTGCCGAAAACTTCATGGAACTTTTATTGATGATCGATGCCGTACGCAGGGCAAGTGCTCAAAATGTAAATGTGATAATCCCTTACTTTGGATACGCCCGACAGGACAGAAAGGATAAACCACGGGTTGCTATTGCTGCCAAACTCATTGCCAATCTTTTATCTGCTGCCGGAGCAGATCGAATTATGACATGTGATTTACATGCCGACCAGATTCAAGGTTTCTTTGATATACCGGTGGATCATTTAGACGGCAACTACATTTTCGTTCCTTATCTCAAATCATTAGGATTGAAAAACATCATGTTTGCCTCGCCAGATGTAGGTGGGATTAAACGGGCCAGAAGTTTTGCAAAGTTCTTTGACGCGGATCTGGCTGTTTGTGATAAATACCGTAAAGAAGCCAATAAAATAGAATCCATGCGCCTCATAGGCGAAGTGGAAGGAAAGGATGTTATCCTGATTGACGACCTTGTTGATACAGGTGGAACGATTTGCAAGGCTGCCTTATTACTAAAAGAAAAAGGAGCTAATTCAGTTCGGGCCATTTGCACGCACGCTGTCCTTTCGGGAAATGCCTATGAGAATATTGAGAAATCAGTATTGGAAGAAATTGTAGTGTCGGATACCATTCCCTTGAAAAGACAATCAGAAAAAATAAAAGTGCTAACGGTCTCCAATCTTTTCGCGAAAGCCATAAGAAAAATACATGATCACGAGTCAATAAGCTCATTATTTATCAAACTTTAATTATTATAAACTTAAACCAATAAACAATTATGAAGACCATTGAGATTATAGGGTATAAACGAGCAAATCTCGGAAAGTCTGATGCACAGCAAATCCGCGAAGAGGGTAACATTCCCTGCGTGTTGTATGGAGGTGAAGGCCAGGTGCATTTTTATTCTCCGGTGATTTTATTCCGCGACTTGGTGTATACCAACGAAGCTCACTTTGTACACTTAAACATTGAAGGTGAAGAATGTAAGGCTATTCTTCAGGAAGTTCAATTTCACCCGGTGAGTGAAATTATTTTACATGTAGACTTCCTGAAAATCAGCGAAGACCGCAAAATTAAAATGGATATTCCTGCCCGTTTAGTAGGCCAGGCTCCTGGCGTTTCTAAAGGCGGTGCTTTGGTGCGTAAGCGCGCCTCTTTGAAAGTGTATGGCTTTCCAAAGGATATGCCTGACCATATTGATGTAGATTGTTCAACTCTTGACTTCCATCATGCTGTAAAAGTAGGCGATATGAAACTTACTAATCTTGAATTTCTAGACCCTAAGCAAGCTTCTATTGCAGTGGTAGAGGTGCCCCGGTCAGCTAAAATGGCTGCCGAAGATGCCGCAGCTGCAGCCGCTATTCCTGCAGAAGGTGTTGTTGCGCCCGTGGCTGGTGCCGTTGCCCCAGTGGCTGGTGCAGATACTAAGAAAGCAGAAGCTCCTAAGAAGGAAGAAAAGAAAAAATAGACTTCAATTTTCACTCACAACAAAAGTCCCGCTTCTGATCTCCATCAGGACGGGATTTTTTGTTTATTTAGGTTTTTATGAAATACCTCATTGCCGGACTTGGAAACATTGGTCCTGAATACGAACTCACCCGTCATAACATTGGATTTCTGATCCTTGATCGCCTGGCAGACCTTCACAAAATTGAATTCAAAACAGAGCGGCTTGCTGATAAAGCTGAACTGAAACACAAAGGAAGACACCTTCATTTGATTAAGCCCACTACTTACATGAACCTCAGTGGCAAAGCAATCTCCTATTGGCTTCAGGACTTGAAAATTCCCAAAGAAAATTTATTAGTCCTGGTAGATGACCTTGCTTTACCCTTCGGTAGTCTAAGATTGCGTCAAAAAGGAAGCGCGGCAGGTCACAATGGCCTTAAAAATATTGAGCTCTTACTCGGTGGGCAAGATTTTTCCCGATTGCGTTTTGGCATTGGCAACAATTTTTCCAAAAGCCGGCAAATTGATTTTGTGCTAAGCAACTTTGATCAACAAGAAATTAAAGAATTACCAACTTTGATGGACAAATCAACAGAAATGATTTTCTCATTCTGCACACTTGGAATAGAACGCACTATGAATTTTTTTAATACCTGACTTCAGCGTTTTAGGAACTTAGGCTCATTGGTCAAATCTTAGAAAGCCTTACGGTCCCTCAACTTACTGTTGCTCCTGGGTTAACGACCTCAGAAGGTTGCAATAACTTTAGTTTACCATCTTTATCTTCTGCCATTAAAATCATACCCTGAGAATCCACACCCATAATTTTACGGGGAGCCAGGTTAACCAACAGTGTAACCAACTTCCCTGTAACTTCCTCTGGTGTGAAGTGTTCGGCTATTCCGCTCATCACAGTACGGACATCCATGCCAGTATCCACCTTTAGTTTAAGCAACTTCTTTGATTTCTCAACTTTCTCGGCTTCGATAATTTTGCCAATGCGAATATCCATTTTTGAAAAATCATCAAATGATATCTCGGCCTTAGACGGTAGCACAGGCTGGCTGGCTAATTCTACTTCTTTTTTAGTATCCATGAGCTTCTTTATCTGTATTCCTATTACTTCGTCTTCAATTTTCTCAAACAATAAAGTGGCTTCTCCCAAAGGCTCGCCTTCCACTAATAAGTTTTCCGAACCTGCCTGAGACCAGTTAAAAATTCCTAGTGCAAGCATGTCTTTTAACTTCCTTGAAGTAAAAGGAAGGAATGGTTCAGTAACAATAGCCAGGTTGGCAGCAATCTGCAATGCGATATTTAATATTGTACTCACTCGTGACAAATCAGTCTTTGCCAATTTCCATGGTTCCGTTTCGGCCAGGTATTTATTGCCCAGTCTGGCCAAGTCCATCATATGTGCCGTTGCCTCGCGAAAGCGATAGCTTTCTATGGAACTTCCAATCAAGCCAGGAAACGCTTTCAAAGCTGTAATGGCTTTTGTATCTGTTTCATGAAGAACACCACGTACCGGTATTCTATTTTCAAAGTATTTTTGAGCGAGTACAAGCGCGCGATTTACAAAGTTTCCCAAAATAGCTACCAACTCATTATTATTCTTCGCTTGAAAATCCTTCCATGTGAATTCGCTGTCCTTCGCTTCCGGAAGGTTAGTCAGCATGGCATAACGAAGAACATCAGGTTTATCTGGAAAATCTGCCAAATACTCATGCATTTCAATCGACCATCCTCTGCTTGTAGACATTTTATCTCCTTCCAGATTCATAAACTCGTTGGCAGGAACATTATCGGGTATAATGAACTGACCTGAAGTGTGTAACATCACAGGGAAAATGATACAATGGAAAACAATGTTGTCCTTTCCTACAAAATGAACAAGTTTTGTCTCCTTATCTTCCCAGTATTTTTTCCAATCGTCTGCATTTACTTTTCCAAAATCACGTTGTGGCGAAGCAAACTCTCTTTTGTTTTCACACAGCTCCTGAAATAAAGCCCGGGTTGCGGAGATATACCCAATTGGAGCATCAAACCAGACATACAGCACTTTACCTTCAGCATCGGGCAACGGTACGCTAATCCCCCAATCCAAATCGCGTGTCATAGCCCTTGGCTGCAGGCCGGCATCAATCCATGATTTACACTGGCCATATACATTGGTCTTCCAATCATTTTTGTGAGAGTCCAATATCCATTTTCGTAACCATTCTTCATGATCCTGAAGGGGTAGATACCAATGTTTTGTAGCTTTCAGAATGGGTACTTTACCTGATAAAGTTGATCTCGGATTGATAAGTTCACGGGGGCTTAACGTTGATCCGCACTTTTCGCATTGATCTCCATACGCATTTGTGTGGCCGCATCTTGGGCAAGTGCCAACAATATAACGGTCTGCTAAAAATGCTTTTGCTTCTTCATCAAAATATTGTTCTGAGGTCTCTTCTGTCAATAATCCTTTATTATAAAGATTCAAAAAGAATTCCTGCGAAGTTTGGTGATGTATGGGTTCGCTTGTGCGGTGATAAACATCAAACGAAATTCCAAACTGATAAAGGCAGTCTTTTATTAGAGTGTGGTATTTATTTATGATGGCGCGAGAAGTTGTACCCTCTTTTAATGCTTGATTGGGGATAGCTGTTCCATGTTCATCACTTCCGCAAACATAGACAACATCCTTACCTGATAACCTGAGATAACGTACATAAACATCAGCCGGTATATAAGCACCCGCAAGATGGCCTATATGCTTTGGTCCGTTCGCATAAGGCAAAGCTGAGGTAATGGTATATCGTTTAAAATCAGATTGTTTGCTCATAAAATCTAAGAAATCTCATTCACCATAGAAACTGAGTTGTAAAGATGGTGATTGACTTTGGAAGTTAAGTATAGTGGAATGTATTTTTAAGCTTATTTCTGAGTTACTTCTTTTATACCTTCTCTTTCTGCCGTGATATCAACAGAGGTTCAAGATCGCACGGAATCTTAACACAAAAACAAGTAAGCTTTTCTGATGTAGGTATCAATTCGATTGTCCCACCCAACTTTTCAGTCGATAATCTTGAGAGATACAACCCAATTCCTCCGGGTTCGGATCGTTCAGAGGCGCGAACAAACATTTGAAAAATGTTATCTCTGCTATCATCCGCAATTCCAATACCATTATCGGTGACATTAAATACTACAGCATTATTTTCTTTGCTGATCTTTATATTAATAAAAGGATCAACGCGAATGGACCTATCACAAAATTTAATGCTATTGGCAATCAGATTTTCAAGAATAATGCGTACCAGATTATTGTCAGAGTTCAAATTCACATCCTTTTCTATTTCATAGTTGATGACCATTCGTGGTGGCAACTCCTTCTTTTTCTCCAATGCCAAAATTTCCTCAATGCAAGCATGTAGGTCAACTATTCCAGGCTTCAGCTCTGCCGTATTTATCTGATTCACAATTAAAAGTCGGGTTAAAATGGTATTTAACTTATCGGCCGTTACATCCAGCTTTTTCACTAAATCTAGTCCTGTAGGATCTTTAATATCCGTAAGAGCGACCATACAAAGACCTTTAAAGGTGGCCAGGGGTCCTCGAATATCATGCGAAGTTTTATAGATGAAGTGATCAAGCTCATTATTTGCATGCAACAACTCCGCAGTACGTTCATCCACTTTCTTTGCCAGGTTGGCCTTTGAATCCGCTAACAACCGATTGGCCTTTCGTTGAAGCATTCCAGCCCACATTAAAGCAGTTGCTAAACCTAAAATCAAAAGTGCTATCGCAAAGACAAATATGTATTGCTGCCGCTGTCGGCTTATAATCTCTTCTTTCAACCTAAGAAATTCATCTTTCTCGGCAATCGTTTTCATATTTTCTCGTTCTTCGAATTCACTTTGGACGGTAGCCAGATTTTTAATTAAATCTGCATTATAAATACTATCATTGAGTGTTATGTATTTGGACTGATAATAAGCAGCATTTTTATAATCGTTTGTTTGATTGTATAATTTTGAAAAATACTTATAGGTGTCAGTCACCAAAACATTGTACCCCTTTGCAGAGGAGAGTTTTTCGGCTTTCACCAACAATGCTTTGGCCGATTCGTACTCTTTATTTAAGATTTTGATTTGAGCTAAATAAATTAAATTCTCCGCTTGATATCTGGAATTTCCAATCATCTTTGCCACTTCAAAAGACTCCTCAAAATGAATCAAAGCTTCGGGGTAATCCCCCATCTGAAAATAGGAAACCCCCAACCCAATTTGACTCTCCAACTTAATCTGATTTGAACATTCTTCCTCACAAATAGAAAGTGCCTCATTTAAGTAATCTCGCGCCTTTTTGTAACTACCCAGTGAATTATAACAATGGCCTATGTTTATCAACAGACGATCGAGATCATAATAATCTTTAACCTCCCGTTTTAATAGCAATGACCGATTGTAGTACTCAATTGATTTTTGATAATTCTTTAGCTTATAATAGATCAAACCAATGTTATTTAATGCTATACTAATATCGGACTTATTTCCCTCATCCTCACGGATAATAAGTGATTCAAAATTATAGGTAAGTGCTTTGTCATACAGTCCTAAATAAGTATATGAAATGGCTAATGAGTTGAGTAGCAATTTAATTTCAATGAGGTTCTCATGGCGCCTCGCAATCTGAAGAGCCACTAACGCACCCTCAATGGCCTCATCTAATCTCTCCAGTCTTCTTAACTCACCCGATTTAATCCTGCCCGCCTTTACTATTAAGTTTGAATCCCCCAATGATTTAGCCAATGTGAATAAATCCTCGGCAAAGAGTAAAGAAAGTGAATCATTCACATCGGAATACTCATATGCCAATGCATAGAGTACTTCATACTTTGTAGTGCCTGAAGATTTTGGTAGCAATGATTTTAATGAATCAATCTTTTGAGCATTCCCAAGCATAGATGACAGTACTAGAACCAGTAAACCGGTTGACGTTTTTATTTTATTAATAAAAATTTGGTACACGTGTAATTTTAAGAATTTATTACATGAAAAAGATATTCTCGTTAATAGAATATTTGCACATCAGTTAAAGTAGTCGAACACAAACATAAACCATAAAACCCAACAAACATGAAAAAATTAATCTACATCCTCATCCTGGTTGTCACAAGCATGGCAACTATTTCCTCTTGTACAGAAGAAAATGTGACTCCAAGAACCGATACCCCTCCTGCTGGCAGCGGTTCAGCACCAAAAGGATCGTAAGCATTCAGCATAACTTATAGATAAAAAAAACATTAAACGAAATACAAAATCAAACATTTAAACCCTTTTACCATGAAAAAATTAATCTATATCCTCATCCTGGTTGT
>JBBTBZ010000004.1:0-153655 GCA_038043425.1 Bacteroidota bacterium | reverse complement strand
TAACTCCAAGAACTGATACACCGCCTGCTGGCAGCGGTTCAGCACCAAAAGGATCGTAAGCATTCAGCATAACTTTTACAATAAAATATACCTTGAACGAAATACAAAATCGAACATTTAAACCCTTTTACCATGAAAAAATTAATCTATATCCTCATCCTGGTTGTCACAAGTATGGCAACCATTACTTCGTGCACAGAAGAAAATGTAACTCCAAGAACTGATACACCGCCTGCTGGCAGCGGTTCAGCACCAAAAGGATCTTAATCTTAAACGTAGCCTTTATGAAAACAAAAATAATTGTATTACTTGCCATTTCGTCCATCGCTACTCTTTCATTTGCTTTTAAAGCTGGCCATAAGGTAAACAATAAGCAAGTGAAGCAATCTGCGCAAGAGAACAAATCAAACGAACCTTTAGGAGGATTTGTGTCTGAAGATAAATTCTAATATAAATAGAGTTATCTACAAGAGATCAAAACGTAACAGTAGAAGATTTAAAAAAGTGGCTTCAGGTGGAGTCGCTTTTTTTTTCATGTTTCTATGTCCTACTTTATTTACTTTCAGTGCATCAATCTCAATCTTACCTGCGCCTAGCCAAACTGATTCGTCTGAGCTTTCCTGGAACGACAACTCAACTTCGTATTTAAATGACAGAAAAAGTCATCTTCTCAGCAAAAACTTACATCGCAGAAACTCAATGATAGAGATGGTCTACTTGATCTCAAACTCGAATGGCATTCGGGCCTGAACGCCCTTATAGTCTTTTACTTTTTGCCAACGTTGGTACCAGGGATAATACTCACCAAGCTCAATTTTGAGAGCATTGGATTTGGTGTTTTGCTCAAAGTCGCCCATAAGTTTTTCAAGGAAGTTTTTCTGCTTTGGATAATATCTCACTTTGTAATCATCTGCGACTCCCCCCTTCTTCGCAGCCAATGCAATTGCATCATCGAATCCACCAAGAACATCCACTAACCCATTGTCCTTTGCCTGGGTGCCAGTCCATACCCTCCCAGACGCAATTTTTTTAATATCTCCTTGACTCATGTGCCTTCCGGCTGCAGCTTTAGCGGTGAAGGTCTCATAGATTTCATTAACCTGCCTCTGCAAGATATCCTTTTCAACATCGGTCAATGAACGAGGCATCACAAGCATAGGCTCTCCTATTTTTCCAGTCTTCACTTCCTCTGACGTTATACCCAACTTGTTGTCCATAAATTGACTAAGATCATAGAGCACAAGAAATACTCCTATCGAGCCAGTGATTGTAGTGGGTTGTGCAACAATCGTATCGCATGCCATGGCCATATAATAACCTCCTGAAGCCGCATAATCTGCCATCGAGGCAATAACAGGTTTCTCTTGAGTTGCCAGAGTTATTTCGCGCCACATTTGATCGCCTGCCTGAAATACTCCACCAGGACTATTGATGCGAATTACAATAGCTTTTACTTTTTCATTCGTCCGTGCTTTGCGTATCTCTTCACAAATATCAGCCGAACCAACTATTCCTTGATCTGCCTCACCAGGCATTATAGTGCCATCTGCAACAATAACAGCAACCTCATTAGGAGAACTCTTATACGTTGAAAAACTTTTACGATACTTTGAATATTTCACTAGCGAAATGTCTTTGTCCTTTTCTAAGTTAAGCTTTTCTCTGAGCTCATCTTTCAGCTGATCCTCATAATACAAAGTGTCCACAAGTCCAAATTCGAGCGCCTGCTTAGCATTTTGCACCATCATATTGTCAGAAATCTCTTTGAGTTTATCCTTTGGCATCTTCCTGGATTCAGATATCTCATTCAGCATTTCCCCATAAACAGAATTGAGCATAGAGTTAAGCTGAAGTTTGTTTTCATCGCTGAGGTTGTCTCTAAGAAATGGCTCCACTGCACTTTTGAAATCTCCCACGCGAAAAACTTGTGGTTTGATTTCCAGTTTATCAAACATTTTCTTTAAAAAAATGACTTCGGCCGCCAGTCCATTAAATTCTATCTGGCCTTGTGGATTAAGATATACATGGTCTGCAGATGAGGCAAGATAATAGGCGCCTTCCGTATAGACGTCCGAGTACGCTAAAACCCACTTACCTGAAGAACGGAAATCAAGTAATGATTCCCTAATTTCACCAATTGTAGAAATACCAGCCTGAAGATAGTTTATGTTCAGATAGATGCCTTTGATCTTATCATCTGATTTGGCATACTTAATCGCTTGTTTAAGTTGTATCAACCCAATACTTTGGTTACCTGCCCCGGGGAACAATTCTGACAGCGGATCTTCAACTTCCTGTTCGTTGATGGGGAATTCCAACTTTAGGTGAAGAACCGAGTTATCTGAAATCATAACTTCCTTTTCACCTGCCAGCGAGCTGAAAATAAGAATACCTAATAAAATCAGTACAACAAGGGCTACGAAAGTGCCCAAACAAGATGCAAAAAAGCTTTTCACAAACCCCATAGTATATAATTAAGTTTCAAAATTAAATATTCCTGTCGTATTTCGAGCAAATATGGAGAACGGAGTTTACCTGCTTTTAGGGTCAAATCTAGGCAACAGGGAAAAGAATCTTTTTGAAGCGCGAAAATCGATTCAGGGCATTAGTCCTATCATTACCACTTCCTCGCTTTATCAAACACAAGCCTGGGGCAATACGCCACAATCCGATTTTTTGAATCAGGTTATTCAAATTGCTTTTACTAATTCTCCTGCAAAGCTGCTTAGTGAGTTGTTGGCCATTGAAAATGATATGGGCCGGCTGAGGACCGAGAAATGGGGACCACGAATTATTGATATAGATATCTTATTCTTTGGTCAGTTAATAATTAACGAAGTGAATCTGGTAGTACCGCACCCGGAAATGGCCATGAGACGATTCACTCTTCAGCCACTTGTTGAAATAGCTCCAGAATTTATTCACCCTATCCTACTTAAAAGTTGCAATCAATTATTAATAGAATGTCCTGATCACTCAGCTATTGCTCGCTTAGTTTCCTAAATGCTCATCACTTCAACTTCTGGAGCAGTTTTCTTTACCAATCCCTGCAATACTTTTCCCGGTCCGCATTCAATGAACGTTCGTCCTCCATCCTTCACCATATTTTGTACGGATTGTGTCCAACGGACTGGAGCCGTGAGTTGGGCAATCAGGTTCATCCTGATCGAGTTGACATCAGAAGATGGAAGCGCGTTCACATTTTGATAAACAGGACAAATCGGAGTGCAGAAATTTGTAGCTTCTATGGCTGCTGCCAGTTCTTCACGAGCTGGTTCCATCAAAGGTGAATGAAAAGCTCCACCCACTTGCAACGGCAGAGCACGTTTAGCTCCAGCTGCTTTAAGTTTTTCACATGCAATCTCAATTCCTTTCAAGGACCCGGAGATCACGAGTTGCCCTGGACAATTGTAATTGGCAGCGACTACAATTTCGTCTACACTGGCGCAAACCTCTTCCACCACGTTATCCTCAAGACCTAGAATAGCAGCCATGGTGGAAGGATTTGCCTCACAAGCATGTTGCATAGCCATCGCTCGTTTGTACACTAGTTTTAACGCATCTTCAAAGGAAAGTGATTTGTTTGCAACAAGAGCTGAAAATTCTCCCAGGGAATGACCCGCCACCATTTCAGGTCTAAAAGTTTCATTTGAAAGTCCGGCTGCAACAGAGTGAATAAAAATTGCAGGTTGAGTTACCCTGGTTTGTTTCAACTCATCTGCAGAGCCGCTGAACATGGTTTCCGTAATACTAAAGCCCAGAATTTCATTTGCCTGATCAAAGAATGATTTAGCTTTTAGATTGGAATCGTAAAGGCCTTTACCCATTCCGGTAAATTGCGCGCCTTGGCCGGGAAATATGTAAGCTTTCATAAAACAAAATTGACTATAATGTAATTCGAGTTTAGGATTAAAAAGTCGAAACATCAAACTTTTAAAGGAACGTTAAACTTGCTAATCAATAAATCTCGATTTCAATTCCGCTGTTGGAATCATACACGAATCTTTTTTACCAAACCAGGTATAGCGGTTCTTTGCAACGAAAGTATACACCCAGTCACGTATGAAGGGCGGAATTACTTTAAAAATATAAAAAGCAGGCCATAGCCCATCAAGGTTCCTGGCGATTTCCAATGCGGCATTACTTTTTTGGAAAAGAATTCCATCCTTAATTAGAAAGACACTATAAAATTGATTGTCAGGTAATTCAAATGTATTGAGCTGACGCTGGCCAAGTGGCGATTGCAAGGATGCAAACCGGAAATATCCTTTCGAATCACGCTTGATTATAAATTTGACTGAATTACTGCAAAGATTGCATAGACCATCAAATAAGATTATGCTTTTAAATTCTAGCGGATCAAATGTACCCATCCTTTAATTTCTCTTTTCTCCTGAGATGGATCCACTACATCAAACGTAACATTGGCCTTATAATAGTAAACACCTGTCGATAATTCAGTGCCGTTATTGTCGAGACCATCCCAATCAATGTATATGTTGCGCTCACCTCCGGATTCATAATTATACACTTCCCTCCCCCAGCGATTGAAAACAACAAAGTTTACTTTTTCAACAAAACGAGCGCACCTCCTTTTTAGGTCGTCTTCATTTACTTTTCCACAAGCTGAATTACCTGATTCATCAATGACCACTCGATCGCTGAATGCGCTGAACAATTCATTGCATTGATCCCCATTGGGCGTAAATACGTTAGGCAATTCATAGTAAGGGCAATTATCAAAACAAAATCTATCACTCAATGGACTACTATTCCCTGATCGATCAATGGCAGCTATTTTATAACAGCGAGCAAACGAGGAAAGATTGGAATCAATAAAAAAAGTGTCCTTTACATTTGGTGCATAAATTGAAAAGGAATCAGTTACAGAATTCGCCACATAAATAGTATAACTTTTAATATCGGCTCTGCAATCCGGATCCTCGGGCTTATTCCAAAAAATAACATTCGAGAATAAATTTTGACCACATACATTACTCTGCAGGTATTCTTCGCAGTCAATCCCTTTTAATTCGAGGGCAAACTCCGGAGCACAGGGTGGTATGCTATCATTGGGCTGGGCACAAATGATTTGTGAAAAATTCTCCAACGGTTCTTTGATTTTTGGATTCCCATAAACGCCTCTCGTCATTACTCGATAGCAATACACTTCGGTCTCCTTTAATGGTGTGTTATTGTATTGGCCAGAATCAATGTAGTGAAACAATTTTTCATTCACGTTCACAGTACCTATCTCTACAAATTCATTCTCCGCTGCCGTAGTTGATCCACGATAAATCACATGCAGTGGATAATCCTGTGAAAGATTGCTCCATGGAACATCTGCATTCCAATTTAATTCGATCTGCTTCACTTTCGGTTTAGCCTCAAGCCTTACAGAGGATGCCGAAAAAGAAGTATCAACAGGAATTCCATTGTTGTCGTATAATAAAATACTGTAGTTATATACCGTCTCCTCCGAATTCATATTCTTATCAACAAAAACTGAGTCGGTTGAAAGACTTCTGACTTTCTTCCAACCTATTATCCCAGTGAAGCCTTCTGCCCTATACACCTCATATTCGTAGGGTGGCGGAAACTGGCTTTTGTTAATATCAAAAGGTGACCTCCATTTCACAGTGATCTGTCCTGCGGTTTGGTCTGTTTTGTCAACGGTAACATTCGTGATGACTGGCGCATCCGCGTTAATTGGAGCCAAACAGGTATCCCTGGAAACATAACTTTCCCCACCTCCTGGTAATGGAAAGACGGCTACCAATCTATAACAGTAAGCTGCACCAACTGCAAGTCCTTTACCTCCATTCTGATCTATATACTTTATTGTAGCGATGGGCACCTCTGCAATTTTTGTATATCCAAGAAAATCCGGCATTCCGGTAACGCATTCTGATGGAGTAAAAGCGAATTGATCCACTCTTCGCCAAATCTGCATGGTCTCGGCATTTGTACAGGCGTAGTTCTCCCATTCCAAATTAGCAGCTCGTTTTCCTAAATCGACCTGGGCATCCTTCCATTTAGGTGCGGGCCCAACCACTCGAATATTCCAGGTTTTAAATTGCACCAACTTTGGCCCAATCGGTGGACTGTCAGTAATCTTAAATACCACCTGGTATGGCTGATCTTTAATATGCTCGCAACGAGTTGCCCAGGTAAAAGTAAGTTTAGCTTGTTTCAATCCGGAGGTTGATTGCAGAGTCGCTGGATTGGGCATCCAGGTAGCCGGTGATGGATTAATACCAAATACCTGGGAAAAAGCCTCAATCTTTACACTATCCTGATCTGGATCAGTTCCAAAAATCTCTGCGTTAATGATTGTTCCTGCCTCAACACAAACATCTGCAGGAACTTCTATTTCAGGTCGCTCATTATCGCAATCTTCCACCACAATCTGCATATCACGTGTAACATAGCCCAGCAATACCCATGTGTCTCCAATTTTTCTCCATTCTTTTATGAAAAATGAAATGTTGTATTCCCCTGGAGCTCCAGGTGCATCCCAAATAAGTGTGCCTGTAATGGCGTCAATGGAAAATGTGGGTTCCCCATTCTGCTCTTCATTGGATGTACCATAGTTCAAACCAATTCGAGTGTAAAACTCCTCTGAATTAGGAGGACGATAACCGTTTACGAGCTGGCCTTCATCTTTTAAAGGTATGGCCAGTTCAAAGGAGAGACTGTCGCCATCCGGATCATAAGCGCCTGGGTTATGGTACCATGCTGCTCCAGTACATGCCTTGTCTATAGGTGGAACCAGTAATTTGGGTGAATTACTACAGCCTAACAGCGGATCAATATTTATTATAGTTTCTACATAAAATTTTGTCTCAACCGAGTTGAGAATGTTAAGAATTCCACCATTGCGATTGTTCTCGCCATAGCTGATAATATATTTACCGGGCCCCGAGTATGTATGATTGATACAATACGTAACCGTACCTACATTTGGTCCGAGGTCAGGACGAAGTGTATTATCGATGGAGGGTGTGATATGGGGATTACTTCCATCACCAAAATCCAATACCCCATCTCCAAACTTGATCTCAGATCCTGTGTTGGTATAGACCGTTATACATATTAGGTAATCCCGACTTGTACAACTAACACGTTCAACCGTAATCTCTCCTGCGCGCAAGTGTGTTGCCTGTGAGATAAAAGGGACTAGTAATACTACCCCAAACAGGAGTAGTCTCGCAAAGAATCCCTTTATTTTGTAAAAACCCATATCTGCTAAAATACCCTGCGGAATAACGCTGAAAAAAAATTCGTCTAAAAATACCAATAATACGCTGCTTTGAAAAAAGTATTCAAACCTGTAAACGACAATACAAAGAAAATATTTAGTTCAGCAAACAAATAATCACTTTTATTTCTCTGGTGTGCCAGAAATTTAATCCTGATTCTATAAAAAATTAATTGATATGATACTGGCTCCGAAGGCCCTTGATGAAACCTGAGCCCTGTGGAGAAGTTAATCAGCTATTTATTGGCTCCTGTTATTATTTCTAACTATGAGTTGATTTGGTGTTCTGTTTTAAAATCGGCTATTTTAATGCATGAGAGTAATTGACGAAATTGCCCACCCAGAATGTAAAATTACGATTTTTCATTGGAACAACCGTTATCTTATAAAACTGGAAGCGGGTCTGCTTGAACAGACTTTTAAAGTTAGTGAGTATGATATCACCTCTGAAGAGGATATTAGAAAAATATTAAATGAGGAGTTCATGCAAAAAGCCATTGATCGATTTCAGGATATGTCTACATCGCTAAGGGCTGCGCTGGAGAAGGTGTGATACAATCCCGTTATTTATGCAACCTCCATTCAATACTTCTTTATCCGCTCATAATTTAATAATTTTGGGTTCGTTCACGCAATACGTTGATGGAGATACTGGAAGAAAAGAAAAATAAAAACCGCGCCTATAAGCCTATTCTTGATGGTATCCCTGATTGGCCAGTTTATCAGTTAAGCAAAAACCGAAAAGAATTTCTGGATGAAGTGACCAGAAAATCCATTGAACGCATACGCAAAGTAAGACCTTCACGCAAACAATTGATTGATGAATTAGAGGCAACGGTTTATCGCGAGCAAAACCGGATGAAACGCAACCGCTGGCGAGTTGACCCAAAAGATGAACCAAAGTTCTGGTCTGGAATAAAAAATGAACTGGTTATACTGAGTTCAAAAAGATCCGAGGAGGGCGGAAACCTGCCTGCAGGCCAAGCTGGGAAGGAAGAAGAAATTTTAGAGCGTATTGTACACCGCTATGCGAATGAGATTGCAGGTAAATTCATTCCAAATAAATACAGGCTAACACGAGAGATTTTAAAATTTTTTTTCGCCCGCCTGCTGAATGGAGCCCGCGTAAAGAAGTTTGGAGCGTTTTTTAGATCCAAATATACCCTTCGTGATAAAATTCAGATTGTGGGTAAGGTAAAAATGCTAAGGCGACTCGCCAAACAAGGAACCGTTGTAATGGTTCCGACTCACTTCAGTAACTTAGACTCCATACTGATCGGTTGGATAATTCATTCCCTGGGGTTACCTGCCTTCATCTATGGCGCAGGATTAAACCTGTTCAATATCAAAATTTTCGCCTATTTTATGAATAGCCTTGGAGCTTACAAAGTTGATAGGCGGAAAAAGAACGTACCCTATTTGGAGACGCTTAAAATGTACTCCAATGTTGCTTTGCAAAAAGGTGCTCATAGCTTATTTTTTCCAGGAGGCACGAGGTCACGTTCGGGCATGCTTGAGAAACAATTAAAACTCGGGTTATTGAGTACTGCCGTTGAAGCTCAGCGAAACCTGTACTTGGAAAACCCGCAAGAGAATGTACGAAAGATTTTTGTGGTACCCGTTACCCTCAACTACCATTTCGTGCTTGAGGCTCCCGATTTAATTGAAGACTACCTACAAGTAAAGGGTCAGAATCGTTATTTCCCGGAGGAAGATAATTACGGAAGTTTTCAACTGATCAAGTTCATGTTCAAGTTTTTTACGAAAGGCTCTAATATCTCAGTTTCGATTGGTCCAGGCCTGGATGTAATGGGCAACTATGTTGACGATAATGGCAATAGTCTGGATGCCACCGGAAGAATTGTTAATACACGGGATTATTTTTTGACAAATGCAAAAGTGATTGAAGATGAGCAGCGTGAGCATGAATATACGCGCATGCTAAGTCAAAAAATAGTGAAGGAATATCATCGGATTAACCGGGTTTTCGCAAGCCATCTTATCGCCTTTATTGCCTTTGAGATGTGGCAAAAGAAACATCCCAAACTTGATTTGTTTGGATTCCTTCGCTTACCGGAAGAAGATCTGGAGATAGATTACAACGAGCTTAAAGAAACATTCAAACGCCTCAGAAAAGAAATTTATAAGCTTGGTGAAGAGGGCATAGTATATCATGCTACACACTTAAAAGGCGATGCAGATCTGGTTATTAATCGCGGCATAGATAATGTCGGCATATTTCACCTCAAACGGCCCTTGTTAAAAAATAAGAAAGGAAACATCATCACACAGGATCTTAACGTTCTCTACTACTACCACAACCGCCTGGCAGGCTATGACCTCGAAAAACTTATCTGATAAACCGATAGGTGTTATTGGTGCAGGAAATTTCGGCTCAGTCATTGCCAATATCATTGCGCGAAACCGGAAAGTGCTTCTATACGCCCGTGATGAAAAAGTGGTTCACCGAATTTTAGACAAGCGGGAAAATCGAGGCCATCGAATGAATAAGCATGTAATTCCAACGAATGACATGGCCTTCCTGGCAAGTCAATGCGATGTCATTTTCCCTATTGTACCCTCCGAACATTTTCGGAAAATGATGAAGAAGCTATCGCCTTATCTTCATCCTTATCACATCTTAATTCATGGAACAAAGGGCCTTGACATTAAACTCCCAAAAGGAGAATCTATCGAAACCGTTGCACAACTTAACCGCAATCAGGTAAAAACCATGAGTGAGGTAATATGTGAAGAAAGTGTGGTTGTCAGAGTAGGCTGCCTTGCTGGTCCTAATCTTTCTCGAGAATTGGCACTTCGACAGCCTGGTGCAACTGTCGTGGCCTCTCATTTCAATGAAGTGATACAAACCGGTAAAAAACTTTTGCGAAATGATCGATTTCAGGTCTATGAAAATAACGATTTAGTTGGTGTTGAATTAGCTGGAGTAATCAAGAACATTATTGCCATCGCTTCTGGTGCTCTTAGTGGAATGGGCTATGGCGAAAACGCCAAAGGACTGCTTGTAAGCCGCGGGGCCGTTGAAATGGTACATTTAGGCAAAGCACTTGGAGGGAGTACAAGCGCCTTTCTTGGAGTAGCCGGTATTGGCGATTTAGTAACTACATGCAATAGCCCAATGAGTAGAAACTTTACGGTTGGCTACCGCCTCGCAAAAGGTGAACAACTTTCTGCTATTCTGGATGACATGGAGGGAATTGCGGAAGGTGTAAACACTATTCGTATCGTAAAAAAATGTGCTGATTATTACAAAGTGAGAGCTATGATCACCGAAACTCTTTATAAAGTATTGTTCGAAAATTTAACAGTACAAAAAGCGGTACAATATCTGATGCGATATCCATTAAATGTGGATATCAATTTTTTATAGTCTTGAACTTTCATTTAGAGTTGACAACCTAAGAACCCTTGTAGGCGTTACGGATTTTAACCATAATTTCAGTGAGTTCGGCTGGTGTCGGTTTAAGCTTTTGTCTATTGAAATTCAAATCACCAACAGAATTCATTGGAATAAGGTGAATGTGTGCATGCGGCACTTCTAACCCAATCACAGCTACTCCTATCCGTTTGCACGGAATTACCTTCTTAATAGCAATTGCTACTTTTTTTGCAAATACATTAATTGCGGCAAGCGAATTGTCATCAAGATCAAAAAGATAATCAATCTCGTTCTTAGGAACCACCAGTACATGACCCATGATCAGGGGCATAATATCTAAAAAAGCGATGAAGTTTTCATCTTCGGCAACGATGTGACCTGGTATTTCACGGTTTATTATTTTTGAAAATAGGGTTGCCATGTTTAATCAGTGAAAGACCAAATTGATCAAACTTCGATATTTATGATTTCGATTTCAATTTCACCGGCAGGTGTTTTAATGCTGGCCAATTCGCCTTTCTTTTTCCCGAGCAGGCCCCTTCCTATAGGCGATTGCGTTGATATTTTCATTGCTTTCAAATCTGCCTCCTCTTCAGAAACCAACATATAGGTAAAAGAAGCCCCGTTCTTTTTATTCTTAATGGTAACTCTTGAAAAGATGGAAACCACTGAGGTATCAATCTTGGTTTCATCTAGTAATCGTGCATAGCTGAGCAAGTCTTCCAGTTTAGCAATTTTTGCTTCCAGGTGACCTTGCGCGTCTTTGGCGGCATCGTATTCAGCATTCTCGCTTAAATCTCCTTTATCTCTTGCTTCCGCAATTTGACGAGCTATTTCAGCTCGACCTTTCGTTTTTAGTTGAAGTAGTTCTTTTGTCAACCTGTCCAACCCTTCCTTTGTATAATATGACGTCTGCTTGCTCATAATTTATTTTGCACTTTTCATTCCACTCATCCCCAACGTATGGTTCGACCTATTGATCTACCTGGCCATTTGCATCAAAAAAGAAACAACGGCTTCGCTTCTGAAACCGTTGTCTGTTATACTACACAAATGTAGAGCATTATCTCACTAAAGCAAAAAAATAGGGCTACAAATCAGCTTCCGATCAATTCCGGAATATCTGTTTTGATCTGATCAAAAATGTCATCGTCAAATTTCGCGAGATACAATGTCTTGGTCTTGGCCAATTGATCTACTGTTAATCCTTTGGCTCCTCGCAAATCCGCTTTATACAAACTTGCATTTTCAAAATCTGCTCCCATTAAATAGCTGTTTTGCAAATTTGCTTCCATTAAAAATGCATTTCTAAAATCTGCTTTAATGAGAAACGCACCCTCCAATTGGGATTTTATCAAAAAAGCATCTTTAAAATTTGCACCACTGGCGTAGGCACCTTTAAGGTTCGCCTGATTTAAATTGGAATTTTCAAGATTAGTTTGATTCAAGCGTGTATTTTCAAGATTCGTTTCAATCAATGAGGAATTAGAAATATTAGCAGAATTGAGATTTGAGCCCTTCAGGTTTACATAATTGAGGTTTGTTTTTATCAAATAACAATTCACCAAATTGATTTCATAAATGCGGTGACGGTTTAGCCTCTTTAGATTACCAACCGTCCGAAATGCTGCTTCTTCTGACTCCCAAAGCCGAAAGTCGTCAATTTCATCTTTATAGGTTTTGATTCGCTGCCGTATCTCACCATTTTTATTCAACCAAAATAACAAAATACCAATCACCGCAATGTCAAAAATCATTCCATGGGCTTCACCCAGAATCTGAACCCAAAAACTTTCGAAATCATTTATATAATATTTTACGCTTAGCCCCATGACCAGTAGGGTGATAATCACGAGCACTATGGCAGACGTAAGTATAGGTTTCTCGATGATATCATTAAACTTATCCTTAATTTTCAACTTGCATTTCTTCAGGATTCTTTTCATTCTTACCCGTCAAAGGACGATCCGCCTAAATAACGATTCAATACTAGAATAATAAATCACTGGATACTCAACAATATCAAATCGGATATTACATAGCTAATTTTAAAATGAAAGGATTCTAAAGCAGGATACTGATGGTGAGGAAATATATTCCTAATCCCAATAAATCATTCGTAGTTGTAATAAAAGGGCCGGAGGCCAGCGCAGGATTGAAACCAAATCGATTGAGGATCAGCGGTGTTATAGTACCAATAAAAGAAGCAATCACTACTACACTGAAAAGGGCCATGGATACAACGAAGGAGAGTTTTTGATCTCCACCTAACGCAAAGTTGACGCCCAAAACAATCAGGCTCAACAAGGTCCCATTTAATAATGCGACCAAAAATACTTTTGAAAGGCGATTCCAAAGCCCCTCATCCACAATACCCGGATTCGCCAAACTTTGAACCACAATAGAAGATGATTGAATTCCCACATTTCCACCTGTTGCCTGGATTAAAGGAATAAACGTAGCCACCGCAACAACTTGCAAGATCTGCTCTTCAAAAAGTCCCATAAATTTCGCACTGACGATACCCCCTACAACACCAATCAACAACCAGGGCAACCGGGCGCGGGTATTCCGCCAGACACTGTCATCTTCTTCCACATCCTCGGAAATACCAGTCATGAGTTGGCGGTCTTCTTCCGCTTGTTCTGTGATCACATCCACCACATCGTCAATAGTGATGCGACCGACTAATTGACCCTGCACATTCACTACCGGTACCGACTCAAGGTCATATTTTTTCATTATCTCCGCGACATCACGGTCTTCTAAATAGGTTTCCACTGAAACCACATCATCATCATAAATTTCTTTTACAATTGTTTTTGAATCCGTTAGAATAAGTTTTTGAAGCGCTACTCTGCCGAGTAATTTATCGTTATCATCTACTACGTAAACGGCATAAAATTTTGTAACATTTTCTGCTTGTTTCCTGATCTCATCAATACATTGAACAACCGTCCAATTATCGCGAGCCTTAATTAACTCCTTGGCCATGATACCACCTGCCACATTATTGTCATAGCGTAACAGATCAATTACCTGTGATTTTAACTCAGCGTCAAGTTGTGCTATGACTTCTTCACTTTCCTTGATTGGCAATTCATTCAGAATGTCGGCTGCGTCATCTGAATCTAGTAGATTAATAATCTCAGTGATCTCGGCTGGCTGATAAATTTTTAAAAAATTCTTTCGTGCATCACTGTCAAGGTCATTAATAATTTCGGCACGGACTTTAACAGTAAGCAAATCAAGTACGAACTTAGACTCCTCTCTATTAAATTCATACAAGAGGGCTGTTATGTCCGCAGCGTTAATATCATCAAGCGATTTGCGAATGAATTCAACATCATGCTCATCCAATGCCCGTTGAAAGCGATCGCGATATTCCTTGGTTAAGTCAAACACCATTGCCTTTTTCTTCACTTACTTTCTCGATTAGTGATGTTAATGATATGAAATCTTCTACACTCAACTGCTCAGCCCTCTTATCAAAAATAGGGCCAGCAGAAACGATGGCAGGCAAATTTAAAGGTTTCAATGAGTTACGCAAGGTCTTCCTGCGATTTTGAAAACCTTGCTTGACTACTTTTAGAAATAAGCTTTCATCGCAAGACAACTGCTTTCTGTGATTGCGCTTTAGCCTGATCACAGCTGACATAACTTTAGGAGGGGGAAAGAAAACTCCAGGTGGAACTTTAAATAAAAACTCAATATCATAATAAGCTTGTAGCAACACACTGAGAATACCATAGACCTTGTTGCCATGTGGCGAAGCAATTCTTTCAGCTACTTCTTTTTGCAACATGCACACAACCTGTGTCACTGCATGACGATATTCCAATACCTTAAAAAAAATTTGTGAAGAAATATTATATGGAAAATTGCCAATGATTACTACTTCTGATCGAAGTAGATTGTCAAGATCCAGTCGCAAAAAATCACCTTCAATAATTTTATCACCTATTTCGGGGATAGTTACTTTCAGATAAGCCACAGATTCATGGTCTACCTCAACTAGCCACAAATCAATTTTCCTGTTTTTAACAAGGAATTGGGTAAGCACACCGGTCCCCGGGCCAATTTCAATCACGCGTTGAGGTTGATCCGATAACTCTAAAGCCTCAACAATTTTTAAGGCGATGTTCTGATCTTTTAAAAAGTGTTGACCTAAAAATTTCTTGGGGCGGACCATAAGCGGTAAAGGCGAAATATAGGTCATATTGGGGAATAGAGCACAGGCAAAAATACCTTGAGTCTTCGACATTGGGAGTCAACAAGAAGGGCAATGATTGAATAGGGTTGGCTTATAACAAGGTATGATCCTCTTCCCATGGACAACATTCCAATATCCTAGTTCATATCATAATGAAAAATTAATTTTTATCTTGCACACCTTGTTAACTTTACACATGAGCCACCCCAACTATATTCAAGAAAAACCCCGTGTAGGCATTACCTTAGGTGACTTAAATGGCATAGGCCCTGAAGTTGTAATCAAAGCACTTACAGATAGTCGCTTGCTGAACATGATCACCCCTGTGGTTTACGGGTCTTCCAGAGTCCTTTCATTTTATCGCAAGCTGATGAACTTTGAAGAATTCAATTATAGTCAGGTCAAAAGTAAAGGGCAATTCTTTACCAAGTCGATCAACGTGGTAAATTGTTGGGAGGATCTCATTGAAATAAATCCAGGACTACCTTCCAAAGAAGCGGCAAAAGCTGCTCTGCTAAGTCTTCAAAAAGTGGTAGAGGAAGTAAAAGAAGGTCTTATCGATGGCTTTGTTACAGGACCCATTGATAAAAACACTATCTATGGTCAGGATTTCCCATTCCGCGGCCATACAGAGTACCTGACAAAAATATTTGATGCTACTGAAAGTCTGATGTTGATGGTGGGCCATGATCTGAAAGTAGGCTTGGTAACCGAACATATTCCTGTAAAAGAAATTTCATCGTACATCACTAAAGAACGCGTTGAATTAAAAATCCGATTGCTAGAGCTTTCCTTAAAAAAGGACTTTAATATAAGCAAACCCAGGATTGCTGTACTCGGATTAAACCCTCATGCAGGAGATGAAGGTTTGATTGGCGATGAGGAAAATCTGGTGATTAAGCCTGTTATTAATGATCTCAAGGCAAAAGGGAAATTGATTTTCGGTCCATTTCCTGCAGATGGTTTTTTTGCAGCGGGGCATCACACTAAATACGATGCAGTCTTGGCAATGTATCATGATCAAGGATTGGTTGCCTTCAAAACCATTGCCTTTGACAATGGGGTAAACTATACTGCAGGGTTGCCCGTTATCCGAACTTCCCCTGATCATGGCACTGCCTATTCAATTGCTGGTAAAAACCTGGCGGATGAAGGGTCAATGAGACAGGCGATTTATCTGGCTTGCGATATTATCAAAAACCGCCAGGAGCAATCCAAAGAAAAATAAAGCAAGTTGTCGGTCTAATTCTTCATTGAACTTAATAAGCTTCATTTCCCCAACCTTTGGAGTAGATTTGGTCAATAATAAAGAGCTAAAATGGACATCGTTACTAAAAAACAACTTAATATTCTTATTCAGCTTGCCGAGGTGGATAAGGACTTTGTCAAGGCTGAACGAGATATGATCTACAAAATAGCTCATGACAAAAGATTTTCAGACGAAAACGTGGATAGCCTGATTCACAACCCCGAGCCGATCGATACTTTGGGAGCATTATCCCTGGATCAAAAGTTTGAATACCTCATTTCCTGTGTTGACGTGATGTTTGCCGATGAGAAAATCCTCAAAAGCGAGCTTATTTTCTGTAAAAACATTGCCATCAAACTTGGTTTTAAGAAAAATGTGGTCGATTATATTGTCGAAACCTATGATATAATTGGACGTGATGACCTCAAAAAAAAGGTTTTTACTGAATTTTTTTAAGGCATTTAATCCATAATTAAAAAATAACTAACACTCTATCAACGTTTTACGCGTTCAATTTCATTTCCACAGGCAAATAAACCTGCTGCCTACCACCAAAAATCCGGTAAATCCTGATAAATTTGCCCCCTAATTTTAAAAGCCCTTGAGAGGAGGATTGAGTGAAGGCTTTTAGTGTTAATATCATCGGCCTGAGTTATAAAGCCCATCCATTCGAATTCGAGCTAGATGGCGCTTTTTTCGAGAAATATGGTAAAGACCTTGTTTCGGATGGGCATTTCAGCGCCAACGTGGTGCTGGATAAACATGAAACGTTCATTGAAGCAAAATTTAAAATCAAAGGGGAAGCAAAATTAATTTGCGACCGCAGTTTAGAACCATTTGATTTTCCCATTGATCTTGATAAACAAATCATGTTTAAGTATGGGGCAGAAGAAATGGAAGTGAGTGACGAAATCATAATCATTAGCCGCGATAGGGTAAGCCTTGAGTTGGGACAGTATATCTATGAATTTATTTTGCTTTCTATTCCTATAAAAAAACTTCACCCAAAATTTCAGAATGGTGAAGAAGATGAGGATCAAGGCGAAGGAAGGATCATCTACTCTTCTGAAACCAAAATTTCAAAAGAAGAAGGAATTGATCCGCGATGGGA
Source organism: Bacteroidota bacterium (assembly GCA_038043425.1). Classification (GTDB taxonomy): domain Bacteria; phylum Bacteroidota; class Bacteroidia; order Cytophagales; family Cyclobacteriaceae; genus ELB16-189. The sequence goes on along the minus strand of JBBTBZ010000004.1, from coordinate 136,421 downwards.
GAAATTAAAAAAGTTAAAAAGTTAAATTTAATATATTTAGGTTATGCCAAATCCAAAACGAAAAACCTCGAAAACCAGAAGAGATAAAAGAAGAACGCATTATAAAGCTACTGCCAAGCTGTTTGCCATTTGTCCCACAACTGGTGAGAACCATTTACCACATCGTGCCTTCTGGCATGAAGGCAAACTTTACTACAAAGGAAATGTAGTGATGGAAAAAGAGGTATTGGCCTAATAAACCATGATGAGGTTTATTACTCGTAAAGAATTGAAATGGCCTGGTGCTGCTTGTCATTCCGGCAACATCACGAACAACGCATAGTTTCAAAATGCTCGGTTTGAAGAGACCGGGCATTTGTTTTTTATCTAAGTTCAGAATCTTGAGTGAAGAACGTACTCAAAAAAATATAATCAGAAGAAAAATTGTATGACTAAAATCAGGGCCTCCATTACCGGAGTTGGGGGATATGTTCCCGACTACATTCTTACCAATAAGGAGCTCGAGACTTTGGTTGAAACAACCGATGAATGGATTACCAGCAGGACTGGAATAAAGGAGCGAAGGATATTAAAAGGTGAGAACAAAGGCGTTTCGATAATGGGCGTTGCTGCGGTGAAAGACATGCTGGCCAAAACTAAAACAGACCCTAAAGAAATCGACTTGATCATTTTTGCGACTGTTACGCCTGATATGACTTTTCCGGCAACCGCTAATATTGTTGCAACAGAAGTAGGTGCCATAAATGCTTTTAGTTTTGATATGGCAGCTGCGTGTTCTGGATTCCTATATGCTTTGACAACTGGTGCAAGCTTTATTGAATCGGGCCGCTATAAAAAAATTGTTGTGATTGGTGGTGATAAAATGTCAGCCATACTTGATTATACCGATCGCACAACTTGCATCATTTTTGGTGATGGGGCAGGTTGCGTTCTGCTTGAACCTACCAGTGAGGAAGTGGGTGTAATGGATTCTATTCTCAAAAGCGATGGAGGAGGCGAGAGTTATTTGCATATGAAAGCAGGAGGAAGTCGTACTCCTGCTTCACACGCAACAGTCGATAACCGACAGCATTTTGTGTATCAAGAAGGCGCAGCAGTATTTAAGTTTGCCGTAACCAATATGGCTGACGTTTCTGCTCAAATTGCGGAACGAAACAATCTAAAGCCAGAAGACATCAGCTGGCTTGTACCGCACCAGGCAAACAAGCGGATTATTGACGCAACCGCAATTCGGGTAGGCATTAGTGAAGATAAAGTGATGATGAACATAGAGCGATATGGCAATACTACCGCTGGCACCATCCCCCTTCTTTTATGGGATTATGAGAAACAACTTAAAAAAGGAGACAACATAATTCTAGCCGCTTTTGGAGGAGGTTTTACCTGGGGTGCCATTTATGTAAAATGGGCTTATAATAGCAAGTAGACACAGGTTTTACTATTGTAATTAATCAATTCATTTGTAATTTAAAGTCTGATTTTTTTATGGCAAGCGTTTCTGATCTTAGTAAGGGAAATTACATTCGCTACAATGGTGAAGTGGTACAAGTGGAAGAATTACAACACCGAACACCAGGTAACCTGCGCGCCTTTTATCAAATAAAAATGCGAAGTGTTCGCACTGGAAAAATTGTTGAAAACCGTTTCCGTCCAGGCGATTCAATAGATATACTCAGAGTAGAAACAAAAGAATACCAATACCTCTATCCTGATGGAGATAGTTTAGTGGTGATGGATAATGAAACCTTTGATCAGATCTATATTGATAAGGCACTCGTTGGTGATGCCGTTAATTTTATCAAGGAAGGTGTTACGCTCCTAATTGCTTTTGAAAATGGAACAAACCCCATCACAGCAGAGCCACCGTCACACGTGGTGGTGAACGTAACCTATACAGAGCCAGGAGTACAAGGTGATACCGCAACTCGCACACTTAAAAGTGCAACCATTGAAACTGGTGCAGAAATAAAGGTGCCCCTGTTTGTTAACACGGGTGATAATATTAAAGTGAAGACTACTACTGGAGAATATGTAGAGCGAGTTAAACTAAATTAACATATGGCCGCGAGTAAGAAATCTGAATCAGCATCAACAAAAAAAAGGAGCAATTCTCTCGAGAACGGAACCTTAAATCCATCCGAAATGAAAACCTCAGAAATTCGGGACCTTATTGATTTCATCGCCCAGTCCGGGTTGAATGAAGTTAATATTGAAACCAAAGAATTAAAGATCCATGTGAAGCGTGAGCCTGATCAAAAAGTATTTAAATCTACGCCTGCACCAATTGCCCTGCCTGCTGCACCTTCGCCAGTTCTTATCACCGCCACCACGCCTAAAGCAGAAAAACCAATCGCTGCGGGAAAGAAGACGGAGGATATCAAGTCACCTATGATCGGTACGTTTTATAGAACAGCCAATCCGGACTCGCCTCCATTTGTCTCTGTTGGAGATAAGATAACTAAAGGCCAAACGGTCTGTATAATTGAGGCGATGAAATTATTCAATGAAATCGAATCTGAAGTCTCCGGAACAATTATAAAAGTTATGGTAGAGAATTCCTCACCGGTTGAATACGACCAGGTCCTTTTTGTTGTTGAACCTGATTAATTCAAGATTCAAACCCGCTATACAGTCAGGTTCCAAATTCGGAATTTTGGAGTACGCACAACTTTGAATCTTAAACTTTGAATTAATTCTATGTTTAAAAAAATATTAATAGCTAACCGGGGAGAAATAGCGTTGCGTGTAATACGCACTTGCAAAGAAATGGATATTAAAACGGTGGCCGTTTATTCCACTGCCGACCGGGAAAGCCTCCATGTCCGCTTTGCCGATGAAGCAGTTTGCATAGGTGGACCTCCCAGCAAAGATTCATATCTCAACATCCCTAGAATTATCTCTGCGGCTGAGATAACCAACGCAGATGCAATTCATCCTGGCTATGGGTTTCTTTCTGAGAATGCAGAATTCTCAGCGGTCTGCCACGAGTATGGAATAAAATTTATCGGCCCATCGCCTGATATGATAAAGGCAATGGGTGACAAGGCCACAGCCAAAGCCACCATGATAAAAGCAGGTGTGCCCTGCATTCCAGGTTCTGAGGGTCTGTTAGAATCTGTAGAGCAGGGAATGAAGCTTGCCAAAGAAATTAAGTACCCTGTTATTGTAAAAGCGACAGCCGGTGGCGGTGGCAAAGGAATGAGGATCATCAACGATGAATCTGAATTTAAGAAATCCTGGGATGATGCCAAACGCGAAGCAGCCGCTTCATTTGGCAACGATGGTTTATATCTCGAGAAGTTTGTGGAAGAACCACGGCACATTGAAATACAGATCGTTGGTGACCAATATGGGAAGGCATGTCATCTTTCTGAGCGAGATTGCTCCATTCAAAGAAGACATCAGAAGTTGGTAGAGGAAACTCCTTCTCCTGTGGTTAGTCAGGAATTACGGGAACGCATGGGAGAAGCGGCCATCAAAGGAGCAAGAGCTATCCATTATGAAGGTGTAGGAACAATTGAGTTCCTTGTAGATAAACATGGTGATTTCTTCTTCATGGAAATGAACACCCGTATTCAGGTTGAGCATCCTATCACAGAGGAGGTTACAGATTATGATTTAATTAAAGAACAGATCAAAGTCGCTGCCGGAGTTCCGATTTCCGGCAATAACTATTTCCCAAATTTATTCGCGATGGAATGTCGCATTAATGCAGAAGACCCCTCAAACGGATTCCGACCATCACCCGGAAAAATTGTGAATATGCATATGCCCGGTGGCCACGGAGTACGTGTAGATAGTCATGCCTATGCGGGTTATACTATTCCTCCAAATTACGATTCCATGATCGCTAAACTGATCGTGAGCGGCCAATCACGGGAAGAAGTGATAACCAGGATGAAAAGGGCATTGAGCGAATTTGTCATTGAAGGAGTGAAGACAACAATCCCCTTCCACTTAAAACTGATGGACAATCCTATTTTCCGCTCCGGAAAATTTACCACTAAGTTTTTAGAAACTTCTTTTGATTTTTCAGATTTGAAGTAGTCGGTTTTGATTTGGGATAAATTGGCTCGGAAATTTTCTTTCAAGTTTTGAACTTCTCAATGTGCCTTGTTCTGAGGTAATCCAGGTAGTTTTTTGTATCTTTATAAGCGATGAAGAAGCTTTCAACCCGAAAGATGCGCGCTCCCCATTTCCCTAAAAATCTATTTTGGGATGTCGATTTCAATGACATCGACTGGAAGAAAAATAAGCGGTGGGTAATAGAAAGAATTTTATTAAGAGGTGGCTGGGAGGAATTTAAAGAGATGAACCGTTTCTATTCCAAGGAAGAAATAAAGAGTAGCATTATCCGTATCCGATATCTGGATGATAAAACCCTGAATTTTGCAAGTAATTTTTATGATATCCCAAAAGACCAATTCCAGTGCTTCATACTGAAACAGTCAGGCCTTCAACTCTGGGGCTAATCAGTGAAATCAATTCGTTATCCACTCTTGCCGACTTTTCTTTAGTAGGCGGAACATCTCTTGCGCTCCGGTTTGGGTATCGCCTTTCCATTGACCTGGATTATTTCAGCCCAAAAGATTTCAATCCAGATACGCTGTTATCAATAATTTTGGGATTCAACAAAGTCCGATTTGTATCAAAAAACGACATCGGCCTTTTTGTTTTTATCAATAAGATAAAAGTGGATTTCGTGAAGCATCCCTTTCCTTTAATAAGTCCAATTGAGACTATTGATGGAGTGCGCATGTTTTCACTTGAGGATATTTCTGCCATGAAAATTGCAAGCATATCCGGAAGAGCCGAGAAAAAAGACTTCTATGACCTGTACTATCTATGCCATCATTTCAAACCTCTTGATGAATTAATAAGGTTGTTCCTCAAGAAATACAAAGTCACCAGTCTGATGCACATCTTTAGAAGTCTTCAATACTTCATTGAGGCTGAGGACTCTGTAGCCCCAAAGACATTAGATAAATCTCTACGCTGGCCCATCATCAAATCTTTTTTTACCAAAGAAGTGAATGCACTTGTGCTCAGTGATCGCTTTTAAATGATTTAACCTGGCCATCGTTTTTGAATTAATTGAGGAATCAGGAAAGCTGGTTTGTCAAATTACGCCCTGACTCATTCATTTTTTAATCACAACCCAAAACTAAACACGTTCTGACCGCTTACTGACTCAATTCTGCCAGGGCCAAGTGTTGTTTTGCTCCACGTCAAGGCGAGTTTAAGTGAGGTATCCGTCACTTCCTGTAGTGTTACCTCCAAACCATCATCTCGTTTGATGGCTGTAGCATCAGCCGTGGTGAAGGTCCATGTGCCACTGGCTGGCCAAACAGCTCCGCCATTCGCTGAGGTAAAACTGGTAGCACTAAACTTTAGACTAAGGTCTTGGTACACACTGGTCTTGTCAATTCCATCCACGGTCACAGTCTGCATTTTCCAGGTAGCCGATGTAAGCTTGGCCGATACTTCTTCCTGTTTGGTAATAGGTGTTGGCGTTGGATCGCTGCTTCCTCCACCGCAACCGGAAAGATGAATCAACGTGGCTAAGATGGTGATGAGCATAAAGGCTGTTACGATTTTTTTGTGGTTCGTTTTCATAATGATTTTAGTTTACCTCACCCTGCCCCTCTCCACCTCATCCCTGCCTACCGGCAGGTAGCCATTGGCCACCTTCTCCAAAAGGAGAAGGAATATGATCTAAAGATTATACTTGGAGAGGGATTTTTGGGCGAGCTGGTTTATTTTTTAATGAATTTAATCTGATGAATAGTGCTGCCCTGTTGAACGCGCAGCAAATAAACACCTTCATCCAGGTTTGGGTTGCCATTTGCTGATTCAAATACCGTACAAAACTACTTCTTAGGTGGCTCTTCTTTCTTTGGTTCAGAAGTTTGAATTATGGGTCGGTTCGCTTTAGCCTCTTCGGCCATGCGTTTTAGTTCAGCTTCAGTTTTCCCTCTTAAATATTCGGGAAGTTCCATTCCTGCCATATTAAATATTTCCTGAAGTGGCGGTACAGATTTATAAAGACCAGAAATAAAATTGGCGGTTGAATTCTTTCCATCACCAGAACCGCCTGGGCCACTGTCCCACACCGTGATCTTGTCAATTTTAATATTCTTGATGGCTTCTGTTTGCAGACGTACCAACTCAGGAAGTTTATCTACAATCAGCAAAAGCACGGCATCGCGGGAATTATTACCTGCTGCTTTTACAATTTGTTCTAAACCTTGAGCTTGTTTCGTTAGCACTTCGAGTAAGCCCTGTGCTTCCGCCTGGCGTTTGAATAAGATAGCATCTGCATCACCTCTCGCTTTTCGTCTGACCACCTCGGCCTCAGCTTCAGCCGTGATTTCAACTTTCTCTTTATTGATTTGAGCCGGGATCACGATGTTTGCATTTTGTGTTGCCCTGTCGCGTTCAGCACGGGCACGCTCTGCTTCTTGCTCAGCAGCATAGGATTCTTCCAACGCTTTGGCCGCCTGAACTTTTTCTGAGGCGGTAGCAAATTTCAAAGCCTCAGCTTCCCGTTGTCTTCGCGCGGCATCTGAATTGGCCACCTTGATTTTTGCCAGGTTTTCCCCTTCAACGGCCATTGCCTGCGCGTCCGCAACTTTAACACGTTGATCCTGATGAGCGTTGGCTTCACCAATTGATCCATCCCTGTTTTTTTCTGCTACCATTTTTTTGGCATCGTTAATCGCCTTGGCAGCAGCTTCTTTTCCCAGCGCTTCTATGTAACCTGACTCATCTTTAATATCGGTTACGTTTACGTTAATCAGCTTTAAGCCGATCTTTTTCAATTCTGCTTCCACATTGGAAGCTACGTTGGCTAAAAACTTGTCACGGTTGCTGTTGATCTCTTCAATGTCCATCATCGCCACGACCAATCTCAATTGACCGAAGATGATATCCTTTGCCAGATCGTGAATGTGCTCTTTATTTAAGCCCAATAGTCTTTCTGCCGCATTCTCCATAACGCCCGTTTCTGTTGAAATACCAACCGTAAAGCGGGAAGGCACATCCACCCGGATATTCTGGCGGCTCAAAGCACTCGTAAGGTTAACTTCTATTGAGTTAGGAGTAAGATCAAGAAAAGAATAGTCCTGAAACACTGGCCATATGAATGCTGCACCTCCATGGATACACTTGGCAGAACCTCCACCCACCTTTCCATACACCACCAATACGCGATCGGAGGGACATCGCTTGTACCTGCGAAGTACCGTTGTGATCAGGATAAAGACAAAGAGGCCGACTAAGGCCAACACGGGCAGCGTATACATGAATAATTTAGTTTTGAGTTACCAATAGTATATTATCGTTGATGATCTTAGTTACAGTGATGAGCCTCCCTGTCGGTATGTTCTGATCATGATCTGTCATTGCCTCTAACGTACGTAAAGAGCCTCCCACATTTAGTTGAACTTTTCCTAAACCGGATCTTTTAGATGGGATCGTCAAATAAACCTCTCCCACCACACCAACTGCCTTTGATATTTTCATGGTACCATCTGCTCCGGATTTTGAAATCAAATAAAATAATCCAGCCATGATGGACATCATCCCAAGCCCGGCTGCGGTGGAGATCAATAACGTTACTCCATTTGAAAACCCTGCCTCAATACACGCTATTCCCGTCCATGAAAAAATGGTGAAAAAACCCACCATATTCTTAAGGGTAAGAAATTGAAACGAAATGCCATGATCTGATTCTACCTCTATATCGGGTGTGTTATCGCTAATATCTCCGCCAATAAAAGACAGCACCAGTTGAAGCAGAAAGAAAATGGTAAACGGAACCGCCAAACACCAATATACCTTAAGGATTAAACTTAACCCTTCCCACCAAGCTGTGAATCCCTCCATAAGTATTGAAGTTAACTGGAATTTTATTATTTCCCAAACAAAAAAGTAACCCGTCACGCATCAGCATTAAACAAGAAGCCCCTCGACAAGTCGAAGGGCTCCAGGGGTTTAGGTTAGGAAAAATTTATACGTATTGGTTCAACATAACAGGCATTACCAACATTAGAATATCTTCGTTCTTCTCCTTTTCAGCTGGGGTAATAACACCCGCCTTGTTGGGAGCTGACATATTAAGCCTTATTTGATCAGTATCAAGATTTGATAACATCTCAACAATGAACTTGGCGTTAAATCCAATTTCAATGTCTTCACCTTCATGTTCACATGAAAGGCGCTCATTTGCTTCATTGGAGAAATCAAGGTCCTCCGCGGAAACCTGCAGTTCGCTGCCAGTAATTTTTAAGCGGACTTGATGCGTTGTCTTGTTGGCATAGATAGAAATACGCCTTAAAGAACTTAGAAAATCCATCCGGTTGATGGTCATCTTAATGGTGCTGCTGGCCGGAATTACATTTTCATAATCAGGAAAACGCTCATCAATCAATCGGCAGATCATTCGGATGTTACCAAATTTAAAGAATGCATTTGACATGTTGAAGTCAATACTCACATCCGTATTCTCGATAGGCAATGTCGCCTTCAATAAATTCAGTGCTTTGCGCGGAATGATGATTGAATTGCCATTGTCAGATTTTAAATCTGTTCTTCGATAACGCACAAGCCGATGGCCATCAGTAGCAACAAAGGTGGCGGTCTTCTCGCCCAGATTCACATATACCCCGGTCATGGCTGGGCGAAGTTCATCATTACTGGTGGCAAAAATTGTATTGTTGACAGCCCGAGCGAGGACTTCAGAAGAAACTGAAGCTGAAAAATCGTGGGAAACCGAAGGCACTTTGGGGAAGTCAGTTGCATTCTCTCCAGAAAGTTTATACCGTCCATTGTCTGAACTGATCTCAATGCTATACGTAGATTCGTCAATTGAGAAGGTCACCGGCTGATCAGGTAAGTTTTTTAAGGTATCTAATAAAATCCTGGCAGGTACTGCAATATTTCCTTTTTCCTTTGATTCCACCGTGACCTCGGTAATCATAGAAGTCTGTAAATCAGAAGCCGTTACCGTTAAATTGCTCTTTTCAATTTCGAAGAGAAAATTTTCAAGAATGGGTACTACGGGGTTTGTAGTGATCACTCCGTTGATATTAGAAAGCTGCTTTAAAAGGTAGCTTGAGTTAACAATAAACTTCATTGGAAATCAGTGGTTTTTGGTTGTCAAGGCGGTAAAGGTAGAAAGAAAAACTAATTCAGAAAATGCCAGCATTACCTGGATTCAGTATATAAATCCAGGCTATCAAATTGCTTGAGTATCCCTATTTAATAGGAAAAAACGCTCTTTTCTTTGCAATCGGCAGAATAGTACTGCGCGTAAAAATTGCAGGTTGATTTCCATTTAGTCTGCCTAACACATTAGGGTCATTCGCCATGGGTGCATAAAGATCCAGGGAATAGGTCTTATCCGAAATGTCTTTTACTTCCAGATGGAACGCTGGGTTTGTTTTAAGTAGGCTGTCATACAAGGTGGAGAACCCTGGAAGAATGAATTGTTCTGCTGCCAGCAATGAAACAGCATCCAGATAATCACTGAGTTTTGTTGTATCAACAGAGGCTATGCCTTTAATTCCGAAAAACTGATCCTGAAAGGAAACTTCGAAATTTTGCGAAGGATCATCTGAGAGAAGCATATTCAGACTTTTGAAATTCCTCCAATTAAAATTAAAGATTCGCTTATCTCGCCAACCGTTTTCGTCCAACTCAAATAGGTATGAAATGTAAAGCCGATAGCCTGGGACTGTCATTACATATGGAAGTCCATCATCTTTCCTTTGGAAATAGGCCTCCGTCTTTTGCGTATTGCCACCTGCTCTAAATGATAGTACCAGATGAGTGTCTTCAAAAAGATTGACATCAACTCCTTTTTTTAATAACTGATAATTAACGGAATCTAACTGATTAGTGGAAACCGGCCTTTTAGGCTCTGTTTTTTCAAGAATTGCGAATAGTAATTTAATAAGCTGCCGATCAGCTTCATATTTATCATTCACCATCCAACGGGTGCCATTAAAAGTTAAATCTACTTTTCCATTTACTGACTCCATGGCTACGTGATTGATGTTAGTCCCCTCCTCAGGTTTGAACATTGACCTATCAACTTTTATCTGGTTCTCCGGATTCCCGAAAAAATAAACGCAAACCGTCAACAGCATCAAACCAATGAAAGACATCAGAAATCGTTTATTTTTTTTTTCTTGCATTGTCTTACGCAAAGTGGGAAAGGTGAACCTTACGGAAAACCATTTCTTGTTTTTCTAATTTCACAACTTAAAGTTGGCGTACCTCTTTTTTCGTGAGTAGCCTATCAGTGCTCCAAAAAGTGCTACCACTATCACTGGTAACACCAAATTAATCATCTGCCAATAGGCCCTGTTGTTTCTGATCTTCTCTTTATCCAGCGGTCTTATCTTCAATTCTTTATTACGGGCTTTGATCAAACCATTTTCGTCAGCTAAATAGGCGACCATGTTTAATAACAGGTCCTGATTGGCAAACGTATATTGTGTTAATGGATCAAAACCTAACTGCTGGGGTTGGCTATTGCGAGGGTTGACGTCATTGCGCACAACATCACCATCGGCTACAACTATTATTTTTGTAGGTTTGCTTTTATCATGGAACAATTTGGGATCAACACCATCTGGCACAAAACGATTTTTATACAGCGAAGGGAACTCACCTTCCAATAAATAGGCCACTGCGATTTTCCCTTCCGAAAAAGTTTCGGCTTCAATATTTTTCCGTAAATCAGCAACACTTACTTTCACCGGAGCTATTACTTTTCTGCTATAGTCTGAAGTAAACAGCAAAGGCGTTTTCCGAATACCTGATACTTTAATGGTATCTATACTGCTTACAAATTTTGTAAGGGTAGCATCCAGATTCCTGGTTATTGCATGATCAGCATACTGATTGATTACTGGAAAGAAAAGCCAATCCATTTGCATGATCTGGGGCTTGTTGTTGATGACACTGGTTACAATCGGGTATTTAGAAGCTATTCTATCCTGAACAAGATCAGGATTGATTCTTACCCCATATTTAAAAAGTTGATCTTCAAGTCTTAGCTCATACGGGAATGCAAAATAATCATCCCGCGAAGCACTGTCCATTACAGCATCCAGACGGTCCATTAACAAGAGCAATTTGCCGCCATTCATTACATACTGGTCGAGTCTGTATTTCTCCAGTTCACTAAAGCCATAGCGCGGTTTTGCGATCACCAAAACATCCACATTTTCAGCAGTAGGTTGATCTTTCAGATCAACCTTAATTACCTCATATTGGTCCAGAAGAGCACTATTAAAACTGGCAATCTCCAGGCTATCCAATTCGCCATGACCCTTCACCATCCCAATTCTCTTACGCTTGATGTTGGTAATCTTATAAATGGCGCTGGCAAGTTCAAACTCAATTACTTCAATAGATTGGTTCAATACTTCTTGCGAACCCATAGCGCGATTGCCCTTAAACAACATTACACCAGTTTCGAATCCTCCGGAAGATACCAAAGCACCGGGAAAAACAATTTTCTCAGACCTCTCGCCATCTTTAGACTCAATAACGGGCAAGGCTTGAATTCCTTTTGAAGCCAGATCATTCATAAATTCATTCCTTGACTGTTGGCTCATGGCCGCAGATGGATTGGTAAAAACATATTGTACTTTGTGATCAGAATATACCTGAAATTCAGTCAATGTTTCTTCGATCGAGTTTCTTAACCGTTTGAAGGAAGGATTTAATTCTCCCTCTAAGAATATCTCTACAAATACCACATCATCAAGATTTTTTAAGAGGTCTTTTGTTGGTTCCTTAATGGTGTATCGTTTCTCTTCCGTCAAATCAATTCGGAAAAAGTAGTACGAGGCTATGAGGTTAATAAGAAAAATAAAAGCCAGGCCATTAGCCAATAGAAGCACATCGCCCGTACTTCTTTTGCTCAACCATTTTTGCTTAGGCGAAACGTCCATTCTTAATAATGTTGGCTTACTTTTATTTTAGTAAAGACCAACATCAAGCCGGTCACACTTAAGAAGTATGTCAAATCGCGACTATCCATCAAGCCTTTACTGGTGGATTCATAGTGATACAAAATTCCCAGTTGCTTAATGAGCAATCCTTGCGACCCAAAAATTGGTAATGATGACAAGGACTCTAGTCCAGAATAGAAAATAAAGCAAAAAAAAGCAGCCAGAATAAATGCGACAATTTGATTGGAGGTGATGGAGGAAGCGAAGATACCAATGGAACAAAAAACACCGCCTAACATAACCAGACCAATATAAGATCCAACGACCCCTGGCGTATCCACATTGCCAACCGGATTGCCCAATTTTACTATGGAAAGGTAATACACAAGTGTGGGGAGTAAAGTTATGACCACAAGTAAGAAGGCAGCAAGAAATTTTCCAATTACAATATCCCAATCTGACAAGGGTTTGGTGAAAAGCAATTCAAGTGTCCCTAATTTCTTCTCTTCGGCAAAACTTTTCATTGTAATCGCTGGAACTAAAAAAATTAAGACATACGGACCCATTGAAAAAAGTGTATCCATATCAGCAAAGCCATACTCCAAAACAGAGGTCTCTGGAAATACCCACATGAGCAACCCAATGCCCGTGAGAAACACCGCAATCACCATGTAAGCGATTAATGAATTGAGGAAGCCTGTAAACTCTTTTTTGAAAATGGGCAGCACTCGGAAATTAAGTTTTAGAGGGCAAAAGTAAGAAAATTAGGCATCCGGACTTGGCGCATGAGTTAACTCTCTAAATACAGATTCTAGCGATACTTCTTCTTTCTTTAGTCCAAGCAAAGAAATTTTTCGCTCTGAGCTAAATTTGAATATTTCCGGACGAATATCAATCCCCCCTTCCCCAATCAGTCTGAATTTGTTTCTACCTAGTAAAACAACTTCTTTAACAAAGGGCAACGACCTCAACTCCTCCATTTCAATTGATGTCTCAAATTCAACCTCTATTCCTGTTGACTTGTTTTCAATCTGAAGGAGGTTAACCAATTTATCATCGGCCACAATTTCACCTTTGTTAATAACAATCACCCGATCGCAAATGGCTTGTACTTCCTGCATAATGTGAGTTGAAAAAACTACAGTCTTATTGACACTAATCTCCTTAATTAGTTTTCGAATCTCCACAATTTGATTTGGATCGAGTCCAGAAGTGGGCTCATCCAAAATGAGGACCTTTGGATCATGGATAAGAGCCTGGGCAAGGCCAACCCTCTGCCGATATCCTTTTGATAAAGTCTCAATTTTTTTATTCTGCTCATGTGTTAGTCCGCAAAGTTCGATCATCTCTCCAACCCTATGCTTTAATCTTGACCCGGATAATCCGTATAGGCCACCAACAAATCTAAGATGCTCATGAACATACATATCCAGATATAATGGATTGTGCTCTGCCAGGTACCCAACAATTCGCTTGACTTGAAGAGGCCGTTCTGAAACAAGAAAATCCCCAACCTTTACATCACCACTTGTGGAAGGAAGAAAGCCTGTTGATATCTTCATCGTGGTTGATTTACCCGCTCCATTCGGGCCCAGAAAGCCAACGATTTCACCGTCCTGGACGGAAAATGAAATGGCATTTAAAGCTATTTGCTTTCCATAGACTTTGGTAAGGTGGTTTATTTCTAACGACATAATTTTACAATCCGTAAAAGTAAATTATCTAAAGTAGTATTTACTAAATCCCCTGACCATTAAACTTTAAATACTTTCCTCTTTAACCTGACCTCACCCCGGACACCCTACCTATTCTTCTAAGTCTATCCTAATTTTTTGTTAAAAGCTTACTATTTCCGTTTCTGGCTCATTAATTGCCATTAATTTGTGAAAATGAGATATTTGCACACAACTTATCCAATATGCGAGCATTAGTCACATACATTCTTTTATTAGGTCCGAGCTTTTTCTCCATGGCCCAGCCAGGTTACAAAATTGATTTCAAAATCAAAGGTTGGAAGGACACCACGGCTTACCTGGGACATTATTATGGTGAACAGACTTATATAAAAGATACGGCCAAAATCAATAACCAGGGTGCATTCTCCTATGAAGGTAATAAAATGTTGCCACAAGGTGTTTATTTTCTGGTGTTGGACAAGTCAAAGATATTTGATTTCGTAATCAGCTCAGACCAACGCTTTAGCTTGGAAACCTCCGATGAGGATTACATAAAAAATATGAAGGTGATTGAAGATGAAGATAACCAGCTGTTCTTTGAGAATATGGTTTTTAATATGGAACGTCATAAGGAAGCTGAACCCTTCATTAAAATCTTACAAGACACCACGCTCTTAAAAGACGACCCGAAGAAGAAAGCAGCTCAAGAATCGTTTTCAAGAATTAACGAAAAAGTAATAGTCTATCAAAACGAAATTATTTCAAAATACCCATTAACATTAACTGCCAGAATTTTTAAAACAACTAAGCAAATTGAGATTCCTGATCCGCCTAAAAAACCAAATGGCTCAATCGACTCTACCTTTCAATTCAGATATTATCGGGAGCATTTCTTTGATAATTTTGATTTAGCCGATGACGCCCTGATCCGTTTGCCCAGGCCTTTCTATCAGGAAAAACTGAAAGAATATTTGGGAAAGCTCTTTGTTCCGGAGCCAGACACCATTACTGGAGCCATTGTGAAAATTGCCAATAAGGCTAAGAAAAATCAGGAGACGTATAAATATCTTGTTTGGAATTGCCTGGTGAACTACCAGAACCCTGAAATAATGGGCCTTGACAGAGTGTATGTAAATCTCTATGATAAATACTACGCTTCGGGTGAAATGGATTTTTGGATTAACGATACGGTAAAAAAGAACCTAAAAGATTATGCGGAGAAGTTAAGAGGCAGTTTAGTTGGCGATCAGGGTCGCAATCTTCAGATGCAAGATCAAAACCTGATGTCAAAGTCTTTGTATGACGTTAAGAAGAAATATACTCTTCTTTTCTTCTTCGATCCCGATTGCGGTCACTGTCGGGAGGAAACACCTAAACTCGTTGAATTTTACAATAAGAACAAAGTGAAATTTGACTTGGAAGTCTTTGCAGTTTCCGCAGATACATCTCTGCAAAAGATGAAGGATTTCACAAAGGAGTTTAAAACCAATTGGATTACAGTAAACGGACCAAGGAGCTACACTGGTAGTTATGGTAAACTTTATTATGCAGAACAGACACCAACGCTGTACATTCTCGATAACAAGAAAAAAATAATTGCAAAAAAGCCCCCTATCGATAAGCTGGAAGATTTTCTGACCAATTATGAGAAATTCCTTAAGCAAAAGTCAGCTTCAGGAAAGGGACCATAGTCTCAGATTTCAAAGTCAAAGGGTAATGTTTCAGGATTTTGCCACCACTTGAGTCCAGAACATTGGAAACTTAAAACATTGATCTGATCGATTCAAGACCAGTTTTTAACAATTGGCGCAATAATTCTTGGTCCTGGTGCAACTATTTACCCATTTGAGAGTATCTAAGTAGTATAATCATTTCACCTATGGCACTATTTGATACTCTTTTTGGAAAAAAGAAGAAAGAATTAAAAGCTTCTTGCACGATAACTAAGGAACCCATTGAAAAAGGCTTTGGCTACCTGTTAACTACTTCCCAAGTCATAAGCTCAAAAAAATATTGGGATATGATCATGACGGAACCGGAAACGATGTCTTACACTGTATCTCATTTTAAAAACCAATCCAGTGGCACACAAATGCGGTCAATGATTTTTGATAAATACTCCACCATGGGGAAGCCCTGGATTGTTTCAGACTCTGTGATTGGCTACTTTGAAGTAGATCGAAAAACCGCTAAAGAGAACGCTCAAAAATGGTGGGCGAATGATGGCAACTTCATGCCAGATAAGACTGGACCTGCATCTGAAAATTTGGATTCGGATACCTACAGAAGTGTAAAGGACTATGCCGTTCTTGAGGCCGGAAGAGGACGCTTGCCTGCCTAATAAGGTTAAGGACCCTTAGTTCTTCCTGTCGATGGTAAACTGCACCAGTTGTGAAAG
Source organism: Bacteroidota bacterium (assembly GCA_038043425.1). Lineage (GTDB taxonomy): Bacteria > Bacteroidota > Bacteroidia > Cytophagales > Cyclobacteriaceae > ELB16-189. The sequence goes on along the minus strand of JBBTBZ010000004.1, from coordinate 120,378 downwards.
AGATTCTTTATAAACAGAATCCGGCAATTGCACAATCATATCTGTAGCCTGACGATGGTACTTATTCATGGCGTGGTGGGCATATTCAATTCCACCGGATTCTTTGACAAAGTCAATCACCTCTTTCACTTTTTTTGGTTTTTCACTTTCGTTTTTTACAATACTTATAATTCTCCTTTTCTCGAGCCATGAAGATTTTGATAATGCGTGGATCAATGGCAACGTCATCTTTTTTTCTTTAATATCAATGCCCAAAGGTTTTCCAATTTCATCCTCGCCATAGTCAAATAGGTCGTCTTTAATTTGAAACGCCATACCAACATGCTGGCCAAACAATTTCATTTTTTCCACAACATCCTCTGATGCCTTCACCGAACTAGCTCCAACGGCACAACATGAGGCAATCAGGGAAGCCGTCTTTTGTTGAATGATTTCATAATAAATCTCTTCGCTAATATCCAGTTGTCTTGCTTTTTCCATCTGTTGTAACTCACCTTCACTCATTTGCTTTACAGCCTGACTGACAATCTCCAATAAATTATAATCCTTATTTTCTATCGACAAGAGTAACCCACGCGAATAAAGGAAGTCACCCACCAAGACGGCAATCTTATTTTTCCAAAGTGCATTGACTGAAAAAAAACCTCTTCGATAATTAGAGTCATCCACCACATCATCATGCACGAGCGAAGCAGTGTGGAGCAATTCAATCAAGGACGCTCCACGGTACGTTGACTCATTGATTTGCCCGCAAGCACCTGCACTAAGAAAGACAAACATCGGCCGCATTTGTTTACCCTTTCTCTTGACAATATAACTCATGATCTTATCCAGCAAGAGTACGCGCGTTTTCATAGACGAACGAAACTTCTGTTCGAATTCTTGCATTTCCTTAGCAATCGGTGCTTTTATATCGTCTAACCTAAGTGGCATGAATTGCAATAATAAGCAAAAGTCAACAGTCCTTTACCGGCAACACGGGTATAAATCAAGGTCCTAAAAAAAACTATAGACTCAGGCCGTTGATGGTGGACTAATGCTTATTTTAGGGCTCGTGAAAATGATGGATAAATATTGGGAACAATTTGTATTTGCGATCATCGTACTGGTAATAACGTTCATCATTTCAAGGCTGCTGCGGATGGTCATTGGAAGATTTTTTCGTGCCGCAGCAAAAAAGCTTAAGGTAGACCCAACCCGATATAATTTTTTTAAGAATGCCATAGACTTCATTGCCTTCCTGATTGCAGCGATCATTATTTTCAGATCCATTCCTGCCTTCAAAGATTTTGGAACGACTCTGCTTACGGGTGCTGGAGTTTTGGCTGCTATCGTTGGTTTTGCCTCTCAGGCAGCATTTTCAAACATTGTCAGTGGCATTTTCCTGGTGATTTTCAAACCCTTCAGTGTGGGCGACCGTGTGAAAGTGGGTTCCCTTTATTCCGGGGATGTAGAAGATATTACGCTCCGACATACGGTGATTAAAGACTTTGAAAACAGACGGGTAGTTATTCCGAATAGCGTGATCAGCAATGAAACGATAATAAACTCCACCCTTACTGATGAACGCGTCTGCATGTTCGTTGAATTCAACATATCCTTTGACTCCAATATTGACATCGCTATACAGCTAATTCAACTGGAAGCCTTAAAACATCCCATGTGCATTGATGGACGTACACCTGAAGAACGCGTTAAAGGCGACCATCAGGTAATGGTACGTACCCTGGCGATCACGGATTTTGCAGTACAGTTGAGAGCTTATGTTTGGGCAAACAACGCTTCTGATGGATTTGAATTAAAATGCGATCTTTATAAGAACGTTAAGCAACAATTCGATAAAAATAGAGTGGAGATACCTTACCCTTACCGGACGATACTTTATAAGAATGAGCAACAAGAAAAGAGATAAATTTCACAAGCCACATCATCCGATCGGGCAGGAAGACAGCCAAAATCATTCAGGGTCTCAGCCAACACCCAATATTATTTTGGAAATGATCTCATTTAATGAGAAGTCCTTTTCCAGAGTCGAAAATATACCGATTGATGAAATCCTTGAAAAATGTGATAAACAAGCTATTAATTGGATAAATGTAGATGGTTTATCGGATACCCTGCTTATCAAAAAGATAGGCAACCATTTCAATTTGCATTACCTCTTACAAGAAGACCTCTTGAATACCGACCATCGACCGAAGTTGGATGAGTATGAGGAGCATCTGTTTCTTACCTTGAAAATGTTGTATCGCATGGAGGGAGACGAAATTGATTATGAACACATAAGCTTCGTATTGGGGAAAGATTTTCTGTTGTCTTTTCAGGAAAAAGAAGGAGATATTTTCAATCATCTACGCGAACGAATAAAAAATGACACCGGAATATTCCGAAAGCGGGGACCTGACTATCTTCTATACCGGCTCGTGGATACGATTGTAGATAGCTACTATACTATTTTAGAAAATGTAGGATATAAAGTTGAAACTCTTGAAGAAAATATTTCTGAGAATCCATCCATTCATGATTTCCGGGAGATTCAAGAACTGAAGAAAGAGTTTATCTACCTTCGAAAGGTGGTGTATCCATTGCGTGAAGCCCTGAATAAAATGATTAAAAATGAGACAGGTTTTATAGAATCACACACCTTGAAATATTATTCTGATGTGTATGACCACGTGATTCATTTGATTGATTCACTGGATACTTATAAAGACCTCACCTCCACTTTGATGGACTTGTATATGAATACTATCAATTACAAGATGAACGAAGTGATGAAATTATTGACCATTATTACTACAATCTTCATTCCATTGTCGTTCATTGCTGGTATTTATGGAATGAATTTTGAGAACATGCCGGAACTCACATGGCATTATGGATATTTTGAGGTGCTCGCCTTTATGGGAATAATTCTCATAGGAATGGTTTTTTACTTTAGCTATAAAAAATGGTTTTAGTTGGCCGCTTTGGGACCATCCCATTCTATTTCTACCATTTCAGAAAATGTTTTATTCAGTTTTACAATCTTAATCTTGTAATTGAAGAGTTTGTTCTCTTCACCTTCTTTCACATTCGGCAGATGGTAGCTGAGCAATCCTGCCAGGGTTTCATAATCGTCAGACTCCGGAAAAGAGTGTTTTAAAAACTTGTTGATATCACGAAGTGATGAAAGGGCTAAAACCTGATACCGGTTATTTTCAAGAGGCACAACAATCTGTTGTTCGTGATCATGTTCGTCCTGAATTTCACCTACCAATTCTTCTAAGATATCTTCCAGGGTAACCAGGCCAATATTGCCTCCAAATTCACTTACCACAATGGCCATCTGTGTTTTTCGCTTCTGAAACTCGCGGAGCAAAGCATCAATAGGTTTTGTCTCCGGAACAAAATGGACGGGTCGCATGATATCCTTTAACCCCTTGTCGTTGCTCTCCATAAAAAGACTGATGATGTCCTTTGCATGCACCACACCTACTATTTCCTCCAAAGTATTTTCATATACAGGGTATCTGGAATAGGCCTCCTTCAATACTAAATTCATTACCTCAGGTATGGGGGAATCCAACCGGATAGCGGAAATCTTTATTCGCGGCACCATCACCTGTCTCACAATGCGGTCGTCAAAATCAAATACATTTTGAATCAGTTCCCTTTCGCTTTGCTCAATGGCGCCACCTTCCTGACTTTCAGCAATAATTAATTTTAGTTCTTCTTCTGAATGGATCTCCGTTTCATTCATAGGTTTGATCCCAAAGACTTTCAAGATAACGTTTGCAAAACCATTCAAAAACCAAATGAAAGGACGGAAGACAAAATAGAAAATACGCAGTGGTACAGATAAACTAAGTGTTGTAGACTTAGGGTAACGGATGGCTATGGTTTTAGGGGCTAGCTCACCAAAGACAATGTGCAATATGGTGAGCACAGTAAACGCCACCGGAATAGCAATGCTATGGGCAGTTGCTTCACTTATGTCAAAGCCAATGACATGAATAAGATTCATGACTAATTTAGACACTACGTCCTCACCAACCCAACCTAAGCCCAGACTGGCCAATGTAATCCCCAACTGAGTGGCCGCCAGAAATCCATCGAGATTATTAATAATGGTTTTGGCAGCATCCCTGGACATATTCCCCTTCTCGAGGGCTATTTGAGAGGACCGAACCTTCACAATGGCAAACTCGGCTGCCACAAAAAAACCATTTAATAAAACGAGAAAAATGGTTAGTAAAATATCAAACGTCATACAAGAGTAAACCTCAAATTTAGCAAGAAACCAGTTCTAAAAAGTTTAAATTTTTTTGAATCCGTCATAGGATAGCTTCAAAAAATTATATCTTTCGGATAACCTAACCTCAACAATTTTATGGTTCTCCCCATTATTCTCCTCTTAGTAGGTTTTGCCATCCTGATAAAGGGTGCAGATTTTCTGGTAAATGGCGCATCCTCCGCGGCCAAAAAGTATGGAGTATCCAACTTAGCGATTGGCTTAACTGTAGTTGCCTTTGGCACGTCCATGCCAGAGCTTATTGTAAGTCTTGTCTCTGCATTGGATGGTAAAAATGATGCCTCCTTTGGCAATGTTATTGGAAGCAATAACTTCAATCTTCTCTTTATTTTAGGTATTGCCGGGCTTATATATCCATTGGTTGTGCACCGAAATACGGTGAAATATGAGGTGCCGCTATCGTTTTTAGCAGCAGGGATTTTATTCATTGTTGTGAATGATACTTTATTGTGGGGCGCCACCACTTTTACTGCACCATATGGAGGAATCCTTGACCGTTTGGACAGTATTATTCTCTTAGTATTTTTTGCGGGATTTCTCTATTACATCTACCGCACCATGAAGAATGCGAGCGAAGTTGAAGAAGGAGATGCGATTAAAATTTTTAGCACCCCCGTGGCAACCGCTATGATTATAGGGGGACTCCTGATGTTGATTTTAGGTGGACAGATTGTAGTAGATAATGCCCTAAAAATTGCTCACCACTATGGCTTAAGTGAAAAACTTATTGGCCTTACGATACTTGCCGCTGGCACTTCCCTACCCGAACTAGCTACATCTTGCGTTGCCGCTTACAGAAAGAACACAGACATCGCAATTGGCAATGTTGTTGGCTCAAATATTTTTAATATCTTTTTTATTCTGGGGATAACGGGTATAATCCATCCCATTCAATACAACATAGCTATGAACTTTGATATCTACGTGCTGCTTGCCTCTACCGTTCTACTCACGATCTTTATGTTCACGCTAAGTACGCGTAAGTTGGATCGTTGGGAAGCATTTCTAATGCTCTGTGCGTATTTCGCGTATACTATATTTTTAATTGGAATGGAATAAGGATAGTGAACTAATTCACAATCACAACCATTACACCTTTAAATTGCAACGTGAAAGGTTATCTCTGTTGGCTATTATTTCTGGTTGCTGTTGCCAGCTCTTGCACCACCACCAAAGACGTGCCGAAATACGAGTTTGGTGATAACGTATATAAATTCAAACAACGGGGAGTGCCTTACAAAAAGGTGTATGTCAACGTGAAAAAAGATACCGTTGAAATTTTACCTCTTAATAAGCAAGGGGAGAAAATAAGTGTCACTCCGGGAAAAGACGAATTTTTCTATAGACAAACATTTGACGTTGATGTATTGATCGCTCCTTTTAAATTCCGACCCAGTTCGGCTGGATTTCCCCGGCAGCTTAATTATTCCTTTAATGGTAACATTTTCATAGGCTATCGTATCGATAAATTCCGTGTCCACTTGAAAAGTACACCAAGGGGGACTAAAAGCGTAGTGAGTCACCGGGGAATCAGCGTTGGGGGTTTTGGAGGTTTAGGGTCTGCCTTTATTAGTCCCTGGACCACCAACTATCAAACCACTGATGAGTATGATGGCTTAGTACTGACTCGTGGATTGGCCATAATGGGCGCTGTTAATAGTTTAACTGTAGGATTTGGAGTAGGATGGGACTATCTCACCGACCGGGACAAGAATATCTGGATCTATCAAAACAAGTCCTGGTTTGGAGTTACGCTGAGTTTGAATATCAATTAAAAATAAAAGGCTGCCTTACCCAAAAGCAGCCTTTCCACACCAAACTCCTAATTCTTAAAACGATAATGCAAGCTATATCAGATCAATCAGAATTGTAATACCCCAGAGTTCGTGGTTTTTTGTTTTGTTGGAGTTTTAAAAACCAAACAAAAAAAAGCCACCCCTCAGTGGCCTTCAAAAATCATATAATAACCTATTTCAATTTCTTTTCAAGCTCATCAATTTTTGCCTGAGCATTTGTATTGCCCAGTGACTGCGCTTTCTTGTATAATTCAAGGGCTTCCCTTAAGGTATCTTTTTTCTTTCGTGGTGCAAGTTTGGTTCTGTTAGCTGCTTCCTCCACAGCCTGGCCTCTTGCATAATACGAATCCGCCTCGCTCATCTTGCTTTGAATCATAATCTCCTGCACGCGGGCTTCAATCAGCGACAACTCCTGAGTTTTTGCCAGTATCTGCGCTTCCTTATCACTTAACTCAGCCTCCTGAAGTTCGGTTGTAGTTATCAGGTTTTTGTTTTCGTTGCTTAGTTGTTCCACCTGAGCCTGAAGGGAAGCTATCTCCTTATTTCTTTCCTCTAAATCCTCCTTAAGTTTCTTGATAGTGGCTGAAAAAGCATTCGCAGTTCCTTTTGATTTTTTTAAAGTCTTCTCCAAATCTTCAATTTTATTCTGCGTATCCTTCACATAATTATTAATGTCTTTCATACGCGAAGAATAATCATCATAAGTGGTACCTTCCACCATATTTACCCGGAGAAGTTGCCTGCTGGCATCAATTGAATCCATCAGAACGCCAACATCTGCCAGGGTCTGACCGAGTTGTTGACTGGTTTGCAGTTCAGACTTCAGTGAATCTAATTGGGATTGAAGTTTGGCGTTTTCAGCACCTCCGCAGCCCACCATTATGGAGCCAATAGACAATACAAATAAGAGTTTCTTTACCATACGGTTGTTAGTTTTAAGTTTATCAGTCAATTAAAATTTAGTTCAAAATTAATGGGTTTACCTATGTTCAGACTTCAAGAACAATAAATTTTTTCAAACAGGAATAAATCCTTCGACAACCTGTAAATTGCCCCTGTTTTAAGCAAGAATACTCGTTTAAATGCCCAAATTAATTACCACGCGCACGCGTATTGCAGATCTGGGCAAGCCAAGAATCATTGTAATTGGTGGAGGTTTTGGTGGCTTAGAAGTAATCAAAGGTCTCAAAGGCCTGAAAGCGCAGGTAGTTTTATTTGATAAGAATAACCACCACACATTTCAACCGCTACTCTATCAAGTTGCCACATCAGGTCTGGAGACAAATTCTATTGTAGCCCCCTTCCGAAAATTTTTTCGCAATCAGCAGGATTTTTATTTCAGGTTAGCCGAAGTGATCAATGTAAAACCTGAAGAAAATTATATCGAAACCTCCATTGGTGGTGTACGGTATGATTATCTCGTCATCGCAACAGGTGCGGTCACAAATTTTTATGGCATGTCCGAATTACAAAAATATTCTTCCTCTATGAAAAATATTGTGGACGCTACCAAACTCCGCAATAAAATAATACGGCATCTTGAGTATGCACTTCTTACAGAAGACCAGGAGATGATGAATAGTCTTATGGATTTTGTTATTGTAGGCGGTGGACCTACCGGTGTGGAGTTAGCGGGCGCTTTAACCGAACTTAAAAAAAATGTATTTCCAAAAGACTACAAAGAACTAGACATGAGAGAGATGGACATTCATTTGGTGGAAGCATCGCCTCGTTTGCTAAATGGCATGTCGCGTCAGGCGGGCGAAAAAGCGTTTGAGTTTTTAACAAAAATGGGTGTAAAGATACATCTGAACACGGCTGTTAGATCATACGATGGCTACGAACTAGTGTTAAGTACAGAAGAGAGGTTAATATCCCGTTCGCTGATCTGGGCTGCTGGAGTAAAAGGCAATCCGATCTCCGGATTCCAACCGGATGTTGTAAACAAAGGAAGCCGAATTTGGGTCGATGAATATAATAGAGTAAAAGGGCACGAAAACATTTTTGCGATTGGTGATGTGGCCACCATGCAAGGGGATGAAAAGTTTCCAAAAGGACACCCCATGATGGCCCCCGTTGCCCAGCAGCAAGGAAGGCGATTGGCAAAAAATATTAAAAGCCAGATTTTAAAAAAAGAAATTAAGCCATTTCGCTATTTTGACAAAGGGTCGATGGCTACCATTGGTCGAAACAAAGCGGTGGTGGATATGAAAGGTATCCGTTTCCAGGGTGTGTTTGCCTGGTATGTTTGGATGTTTGTTCACTTAATGTCTATTGTTGGATTTAAAAATAAAGTATTCACCTTCTTCAGTTGGATGTGGAACTACTTCTCATTTGACAGAAGCAACCGACTGATCATTGGTCGCAATGAAGAGAAAATAATTCAAGAGGAACCAAGATTAGAAACAGCTGACCTAAACACTCACTAATTTTTTTAAGATTTCCTCGAACAACACATGGAAGCATCGACTAAACATAAATTATCAGCAGCGGGGGTTCTTGTTTCACTTGGGATAATCTATGGTGATATTGGAACATCACCTATCTACACCTTACGATTTATTGTAGGTCATCGTGAGGTAACTGAAGATCTTATCTTAGGCGGACTCTCTTTGGTATTTTGGACGCTCACCATTATCACTTCTATCAAGTATATCTATCTTGCGCTGAGTGCGGATAATAAAGGCGAAGGAGGAATTTTTGCCCTCTACGCTTTAGTAAGAAGATATAAAGCATCCTGGGTTATTTTTCCAGCCATGATAGGATGTTGCACACTCATTGCCGATGGATTTATTACGCCAGCCATTAGTGTGACATCAGCTGTGGAGGGTATCAGGACCCTAATGCCAACTATCACCACACAAACCATTATCACCATCGTAATTATCATTTTGATAGCGCTATTCATATTTCAACAGTTTGGCAGCAGCGTGGTAGGAAAAACCTTTGGTCCGGTAATGGCAGTCTGGTTTTTATTTATTGGAATTATTGGAGCCTACCATTTGTCAGATGATTTTGGAATACTAAAGGCGATTAATCCCAGTTATGGTGTCAACCTTCTGATAAAATACCCAGGAGGCTTTTGGATTTTGGGAGCCGTCTTCCTGTGCACCACAGGTGCTGAGGCAATGTATTCAGATTTGGGGCATTGTGGCAAAGCCAATATCCGCCTGGGCTGGGGTTTTGTTAAGATATGTCTCTTGCTAAGTTACTTTGGACAAGGTGCATGGTTGCTGTCAAACTTTGAAGGAAAAACATTAGGGGAAAACATTCCTTTTTTTTCTATTATACCAGGTTGGCTCTTGATTTTTGGTGTTGTCATCGCCACGATGGCTACAGTTATTGCAAGCCAGGCTTTAATCTCAGGTACCTTTACATTAGTGAACGAAGCCATGAAGCTGAAACTTTGGCCGGCAACACGTGTCCGTTACCCAAGCCAGATAAAGGGTCAAATTTACATACCGGCCATTAATTGGATATTACTATTGGGAAGCTCAATGGTGGTTATATTTTTCAAGGAATCCGATTCTATGCAGGCAGCTTATGGGTTAGCCATCACATTCAACATGTTAATGACCACAGCTTTGTTGGTTTACTATTTCTCTACCGCAAAAAAATCAACCATTCGAACATCCATCCTGGCACTTTTATACTTTAGCGTTGAAGGTGCTTTTCTGATTTCAAACTTAAGTAAGTTCTCACATGGCGGTTGGTTCGCTTTTACCATTGCTTTGGCATTCTTCCTTATGATGTATGTTTTACAACAAGCCAGACATCTAAGGGACCAGCACACGGAATTTGTTGACTTGAAAAAGTATGTGCCCCTTATTCAAGATTTGCAATCCGACACAACTATTCCAAAAGAAGCCACCAACCTGGTGTACATGGCTGTCGCAGATAGTAAGCGCTACATCGATTCAAATATTATTTATTCCATTTTCAAGAAAAAACCGAAACGCGCGGATGTCTATTGGTTCATTCACGTTGATACGGTAGATAGCCCTTTTACCAGTAAGTATTCTGTGGATACCATTATTCCAAAGAAGTGCTTCTTCATAAGAATTAAACTTGGTTTTAAATCTGATCATCGGGTAAATCTCTTATTTAATAAAATCCTTCATGAAATGGCTGATAATGCTGAGATAGACTTAGTGAGCCATTATGATTCCTTGCGCAAGCACTCCATGCCGGCAGATTTTAAATACATCATCCTGCATTCACTCGCCTCAGTAGACAGCGAAATATCCAATCTCGATAATTTGATTAATCAAGGCTATAGTTTTATCAAAGCACACAGCCTTCCAACAGAAGAGCAATACGGTCTAGAACTTGCCAATGTAGCCGTTGAAAATGTTCCGATTATGGTCGGGCCAGCTGCTAAAATCCGTGTAAAGCGAGAAAAAGAGTATAAAGGTGGAGAAACAAAGATTGAACAGATTAGCAGCAATTAAATTTTATTGAATAAAGTACCTTTCAAATTGTGGCGGTGTCTAAAATTGTTTATATAGTTAAACTACTTCGCGTATTTGGTCGGTGAGTCCTCCAAGGTCTTTTCGCGAAAAGCAATCAGACCTTGGAGGATTTTCGGCAATGGAAATGAGGGGTTATATATAATTGTGGCTGTGTCTAAAATTGTTTATATAGTTAAACTACTTCGTGTATTTTGTTGGTCTTTATGAGTTAGCGGTAAAAAAAACCGCGTAAAGAAAGTATTTACCATGCGCGACATTTTGAAATGCAACCTGAATGACTTACCGCTATTGTATAAGTTATTTTAGATTTCTGTGAATAGGAAAATAAAATCATTAACTGCAGGAGGCGTCCTGGTTGCCATTGGAATCATTTATGGTGACATCGGCACCTCCCCGCTTTATGTTTTCAATGCCATCATTGGCAACCGCGTAATTTCACCAGAGTTAGTCTTAGGCGCTTTGTCCTGTATCTTCTGGACGCTCACCCTAATCACCAGCCTAAAATATATTTACCTCGCACTAAATGCAGATAACAAAGGTGAAGGTGGAATATTTGCGCTGTATGCGCTGGTTAGAAAAGGCAAGGCACGTTGGGTAATTTACCCGGCTATTATTGGATGTTGCACACTGCTGGCAGATGGCTTCCTGACCCCGGCTATTAGTATTTCAGCAGCAATCGAGGGCCTGATACTGGTCTACCCTACGCTTCAAACCACTAAGATTGTTATGGCCATTATGGTGGCTTTGTTCCTATTCCAGCAATTCAACTCAGGCACCATTGCAAAATCATTTGGATCTATCATGTTGCTATGGTTTTCAACAATTGGAATATTTGGCCTTCTGCAATGGATGCACACACCAGAGGTATTTAAGGCCATCAACCCTTCTTATGCCTGGGCATTTGTGACAAAATACCCAGGTGGTTTCTGGTTACTTGGCGCTGTATTTCTATGCACAACAGGTGCCGAAGCATTGTATTCGGATCTCGGGCTTTGTGGAAAGCAAAACATGCGCGTCAGTTGGGGCTTGATAAAAGTCTGTCTGTTGTCGAATTATTTTGGTCAGGCCGCGTGGCTGCTTCAACAATCAGGAAAACAAGGATTGGGACAATCATTTTTCCTTTCCGCACCTGAAGGATTTCTTTGGTGGGGAATACTCATCGCTACACTTGCCACGCTGGTAGGGAGCCAGGCATTAATATCCGGAACATTTACATTGGTGAGTGAAGCCATTAAACTGAAACTCTGGCCTAACTCACATGTACGCTATCTGCGTCAAAGAGGTCAGATCTATATACCCTCTATCAACTGGATACTTATGGCCGGATGTCTCACCGTACTTTGGATTTTCCAGGAATCAACAAAAATGGAAAGCGCATATGGCCTTGCCATAATTTTGAACATGCTAATGACCACTACGTTGCTGGTCTATTACTATAAAGAAATAAAAATATCACTGGTCAGAACCATTTCACTTGTTTCTATTTTCTTTTTGGTGGAAGGTATATTTCTTATTTCCAATCTGAATAAGTTTCTGCATGGCGGCTGGTTTACCTACACAATCGCTATTGCCTTTTTTAGTATAATGTTTCTATTGCATAAAGCACGGCAGTTGAGGCAAGAGTATCGTGAGTTTGTAAGCTTAAAGGATTATATTCCTTTACTGCAGGAGTTGCAAGCCGACACCTCTGTACCGAAAGAAGCTACGCATTTAGTGTATATGTCTGTAGCAGACAGTAAAAAACAAATTGATGCATGTATTGTTTATTCTATTTTTAGAAAAAGACCAAAACGAGCAGATGTCTATTGGTTCTTGCATGTTGATACGATGGACAGTCCGTATACAAGCAAGTACCTGGTTGACACAATTATTCCAAAAAAATGTTTCTTCGTTCGTATACAACTGGGATATAAAGCAGAATATAAAGTTAATCTCATCTTCACGGAAATCCTGCGTGAGCTTTCAGAAAAAGGAGAAATTGAGTTAGGCAGCCCCTATCCTTCCCTTCACAAACATAACCTTGATGCCGATTTTAAATTTATAATTCTCTTCACACGTGCCTCGGTAGACAATGAGATATCCACCTTTGACCACCTTGTTATCCAGGGATATCGGTTCATAAAAAAAATCAGTTTGTCAGCTGAAGCCCAGTTTGGTCTTGAACTTGCCAATGTTGAAGAAGAAACTGTTCCGATCATGATCGGCCCACCCGCTAAAGTCAGCATTGTTCGCGAAAATGAAAAAACCGCTCTCGAAAAAGAGATGCGATATTACAATCCCGTTAAATGACCGCTTTCGGACGCAGACGTTCAAAGTTGAGCGTTTTGTAAAATGTCAATGACGGTTTTTATGACGATTTAGATATAAATGGTTATGGCATTGAATTGGAGTACTCATCACACAAGGCAAATTCTATGTTCAAAAATTCATCATTTCAGCGCTTTGAAACTTTAGAGCATCACGATTATGATTGAACATTTCAAAAATTTGAGATATGCTAAGTAACTATCTGAAAATCGCTTTACGAAATTTGCTGCGCAACAAAGCTTATTCCGCCATCAACATCTTTGGCCTTGCGCTCGGTGTTGCCTGCTGCCTCCTGCTTACACTATACATACTGGATGAGACCAGCTATGACAAGCATCATCAAAGGGCAGGTGATCTTTATCGTATCATCAGTAAATTTCAATCAGACAAGGGCTTGGATAAATTAAAAACTGCATCACCTCCCATTGCCATGACTATGAAGGAAGAAATTCCTGAAGTAGAATTTGCAGTTCGCGTACTCAATCCCCCTGGAGTTGCGCAAAGTCTTATTCGCTATCAGGATAATCTCTTTTATGAAACGGATGGGTTCATTGCTGACTCCACGTTGTTTGATGTCTTCACGTATGAATTGAAAGAAGGCAACCAAAAAAAAGCATTGACCCAAGGCAATTCAGTAGTACTTTCAGAAAAACTTTCCCAAAAACTTTTCGGGAATGAATCTGCACTCGACAAAATTATTTCTATCAGTCAGGGTGGCACACCAAGAGAGTATAAGGTGACTGGCATATTTGTTGAAAAGGGCAAAAGCCATATCAATGCAAATTTTTTTACTTCCATGACAAGCGCGGGCTGGGGCGAGTACGTACGCACAGAAGGAGCCAATCAATGGGCAGGAAACAATTTTGTTCCCTCCTATTTAAAATTAGTAGCTGGCCACAATCGGGCGGATGTTGAGAAAAAGATGAACGAAGTTTTGTTGAAGCATGGAGCGGAGGCGATGAAAGCCCTTGGGTTGCACAAAACACTTGCACTGGAACCTGTGAAAGATATTTATTTAAAATCCGATGTTGGTCAGAGTCCGCGTATTACCTACCTGTATGTGGTTGCTTCCATCGCGGTTTTCATACTCTTGATAGCATGCATCAATTTTATGAATTTGTCAACGGCTAAAGCTACCAAACGAGCTGGAGAAATTGGCATTCGCAAAACGATGGGCGCCTATCGTTCTTCGCTCATTCAGCAGATTCTGGGCGAAGCTATGCTCATCGTGATTTTTTCCATTGTGATCAGCATCGTATTGGTCCAGTTAGCAATTCCGTTCTTCAATCAGCTCACCGATAAAAGCATTTCAATCAATTCCGATAATTTCATGTACATCCTCATGGCTTCTATTATTCTGGTAATCGTTACCGGAGTAGTGGCAGGCAGTTACCCTGCTTTCTATTTGTCATCTTTTCAGCCGGCACAAGTGCTGAAAGGAAAACTGAACCTCGGCAACTCAGCAGGGCTTTTGAGACGCGCGTTGGTGGTATTTCAATTTATTATCGCCATTGCATTGGTATGTGGAATATTTATCATTTCCAGGCAATTAAGTTTCATGCAGGAAACAAATTTAGGATTTGATTATCGCGCCAAAATTGTGTTGCCTTTGCGCACCGATGAAGCCCGCAATCAATATGATGCGTTGAAAAAGGAAATTGAGACGAATAGCAACATTAAAACAGTTTCAGGAACCTACTACATTCCAGGATCTACCATCTGGAGCGATATGATGTTCTATGCGGATGGAGGAAACATGGACAAAGCCGTGGACATCAGACGAAATACAATCGATGCAGGATACATGGAATTGTTGGATATGAAATTGATTGCCGGCCGGACCTTTACCAACAATCGCCAAATGGAAAGCCAGTCCAAACTAATTCTAAACCGCACTGCTTCTTCCAAGTTGGGATTTACCCCGGAAAAAATGGTAGGACAAAATATTCATTTCGATTGGGAAGGAAAGAAATATGATTTTCAAGTCATCGGGGTGATGGAAGACTTTCACCAAAATTCACTTCATGAAGAAATTAAACCTACATCATTTGAAATGGCCGATAGCACAAAACGATATGACTTTATCATCGCTTCTGTTTCAACCGGTAATTTTGAACAGACCGTAAGTTCTATTGAAACTATATGGAAATCTGTCATTAGCGATACTCCTTTTGAATATTCTTTCCTTGATCAAAATATTCAGAAGCAATACGATGAAGATCGCAGAATATCAAAGATCATTACCAGCTTTGGAATGATTGCGATGATTATTTGTTCGCTAGGATTATATGGACTATCCTCCTACATGGCCGAGAGCCGCTTTAAAGAAATCGGCATTCGCAAAGTGATGGGCGCGAGCGTGAGTCAAATTGTGGCCATGATGTCAACCGAATTTGTAAAATTAGTTTTGATTGCTTTTGTCATCGCTGTTCCGGTTGCCTGGTATGGTATGGACAAATGGCTCGAAAGTTTTGCCTATCGGATTCCGGTGGAATGGATAGTGTTTGCCTTGGCTGGTGTTGTAGCTCTTTCCATTGCGTTGATCACCGTCAGTTTTGAATCCATAAAAGCTGCGATGGGAAACCCTGTGGAGTCGCTGAGAAATGAGTGACCTGAAACTTGAAACAGTCTAAATCTTGAAATGAAAATTTCTGAAAAAGTATCTATGGCCTACATCCGGTGCGCATATAGAAGGCAAGCCTGGATGTCCGCCATTTCCATCCAATCAAATCCGGTGAGAATTGTTTCCGGAGTATCTCCTGCCGCCAACATCCCTAATACGTGTTCAACTGCCATTCGCTTGCCACGGATGATAGGCTTACCACCAAATATCTCTGGATTGACAGTAATACGATCAATCAATTGTTTTTCATTCACACACAAATTTTATAAAACTAAATGAATATCAGTTGCCAGTTTCAAGTTCAAAGTTCTGTTAAACAAACTTGAAGCCAAAAACCTTAAAACCAGAAACCAATTAAGAGCCATGTTTAAAAACTACCTCAACATCGCCATCAGAAATCTCACCCGTAATTCCGTTTATTCCTTCATCAATATCACGGGGCTTTCGATTGGCATTGCCTGCAGTATTCTCATTTTACTTTGGGTGTATGATGAGCTTACTTTTGATCACTATTTTACCAAGCAAACGCTGATTCACCAGGTAAAACAAAACAGCAAGATGGACAATGGAATAATGACTCGTCCTTTTATTCCATTACCTCTTTTTGATCTTCTTCAACAACAGGATAGCCGGATCGAGCGATCGGTTATGACGATTGATCAAACTGCGTTGCTTTCTGTAGGTGAACATAAAATCAATAAAAGAGGAATGGATGTCACCGAAGATTTCCTCGAGATATTCGATTTCAAAATGATCCAGGGCAACCCAGAAATGGTGTTGGATGATCCCCGCTCAATTGTGCTGTCACAAGCAACCGCTACCGATCTGTTTGGCGATGAGGACCCGATGGGCAAAATGGTCCAGGTGAAGATTGAAAACAATGAAGAACTAAAAGTTACTGGTATCATTGCCGATCCCCCCTCCAATGTTTCATTTACGCCTGATTTCATTCTCCCCTTCTCCTATTTTGAAGCGACTTCTGTTTGGATCCAGTACGCCCGGAAAAATTGGAACAACAACGCCTTTTTTGTTTATGTAGAGTTACAACCTGGAGCAACAAAAGAGGAGGTAGACAATTCCATTCGCGACTTGATCAAAAAGAACAATGCAGAAGGAAAGGACCGTGAAATTTTTCTTCATCCCATGAGCCGTTGGAGACTTTACAATAAATTTGAAAACGGGCAAGAAGCCGGGGGGCTCATCACCTATGTTATGCTGTTCTCAGGAATTGCGGTGTTCATCTTAATCATTGCCTGCATCAACTTTATGAATCTGGCAACAGCCCGCTCCGAACACCGGGCCCGCGAAGTAGGCATTCGTAAAAGTGTCGGTTCAGACCGAAGCCAACTCATTTTTCAGTTCTTAGGTGAGTCACTCCTGATTTCGGCAATTGCCTTCCTCATATCCATTGTACTAGTAGAGTTGGCGCTGCCATTTTTC
The DNA here is from genome assembly GCA_038043425.1 of Bacteroidota bacterium. Taxonomy (GTDB): domain Bacteria; phylum Bacteroidota; class Bacteroidia; order Cytophagales; family Cyclobacteriaceae; genus ELB16-189. The sequence goes on along the minus strand of JBBTBZ010000004.1, from coordinate 103,446 downwards.
AATGCTTTTGTAAGTAAAAGACTGACGATAGATTATACATCACCGTTCATCTGGATGTTTGGGCTTTCCCTCACCCTGATTACAGGGTTGTTGGCAGGAAGTTATCCGGCCTTCTATCTTTCTTCTTTTAAGCCGATAAAAGTATTGAAAGGAAAACTTCATGCAGGTAAAAATGCCAGTACCCCCCGACAGGTAATGGTGACTATGCAGTTTGGCTTTTCCATTCTTCTCATCATCGGCACCGTGGTAATATACCAGCAAATACAATATCTGAAAAACCGGGAACTGGGGTATGACCAGGAAAACCTGATGATGATCTGGTCCACCAGCGATATTGAAAAAAATTTCAAACCTCTTAAACAGGAGTTGCTCAACTCTGGTGTTGCGCAATCCGTCTGCAAATCCAACAGCCCCATCACCTATATTTCTGCTTCGAGTCCAATTGACTCGTGGACGGGCATGCAACCTGGGCAGCGCTTTGAAGTTACCAACATAGCCACCGAGTATGACTACACCAAGACAATGGGTATCAAAATGATTGAAGGCCGCGACTTTTCAGAAGATTTCAAAAGCGACACGGCCGCCATCATTTTGAATAAGACTGCAGTGAAAACGCTCAACTTAACGAATCCTATAGGTGATAAAATACAGATGTGGGGATCGTGGTGGAATATCATTGGCGTGATGGACGATGTGCTGATGGGCTCAAGCTCCCGGCAAATCGGTCCGCTGGTGATGACCATGGACCCAACCTGGTCTTCCACAATCAGTGTGAGGCTTCCCAAAACAAGCAGTATGGGCGGGAAAGATCAACTCACTGCCGCCATCAAAAGGGTAGAAGAAGTTTTTAAAAAGTACAACCCCGATTATTTATTTGAATATCGCTTTGCCGATGCGGAGTTCGAGAAAAAATTTACGAACCTCAACTTGATCAGCAACCTGGCCGGTTCATTCACTGCCTTAGCAATTTTTATAACCGGGTTAGGATTATTTGGAATGGCAGCGTTCACAGCCGAACAACGAACAAAAGAAATCGGAATCCGAAAAGTGATGGGCGCATCGGTCACAAGTCTAGTAATGCTGTTGACGAAAGATTTTTCAAGAATGGTATTAATAGCGTTCGTTATTACCTCTCCCCTGGCCTGGTGGGCCACGGTTGATTTTCTTGAACAATACCCTATACGAATTGATATACCGATGTGGGTGTTTCCGATGGCTGGAATTGCCTCACTCCTTATTACCATTATCATCGTAAGCACACAAGCGTTGAGGGCAGCAACCATCAACCCATCACAATCTTTGAGAAGCGAATAAAAAAATCAAATCCTCTCATGAAAAATTATATCACCCTCTTCCTTCGCGTTCTTCAAAACAGCAGGCTATTTGCGTTCATTAACCTTGCCGGACTGACAGCCGGAATGCTTTGTGTGACTTTAATTATCATGTTCATTCGGGATGAATGGAGTTATGATAAACATATTCCTGAAAGCAATCGCATTTACCGCATTGCATGGTTTAACAACAATCCACAAACGCGAACGCCCCACCCCATGGCACAAGCGCTTGCCCATGATATGCCTGAAGTAGAGAGTGCCGTAACCCTGTCACCTCTTTGGGGGCCTGGGCTCACCCTCCAAACATTTGAGGTCAAGTATTTGGAAAAAGACATTCACTTTAATGAAGAAGGCGTGCTGGGTGTTGATAGTACGTTCTTTGAAGTCTTCTCTTTCCCGCTGGTCAAGGGAAATCCAAAAACAATATTGCGGACACCGGAAAAGATTCTTATTTCAGAATCGACCGCCATACGCTACTTCGGGTCGGATGATCCTATCGGCAAGCGCCTCGCCTTTGTACAAGATAACAATACGCTGGAAGTCGAAGGCGTCTTCAAAGACATTCCTGCCAATACGCATTTTCATTTCGACTTTCTGGTCAGCTACGTTCATTTGAAAGCTCATGAAGATAAGAGCAGCGAATATTATACGTGGAAAGATTTTGGCCATTTTAATTACATCAAGTTAAAAGAAGGCGTCTCTCCAAAAGATCTTGAAGCTAAGTTGTTCCCTTGGTTAAGAACGTATTTTGATCTCTCCGATGAAACCTACAATGGTCTTTTAAAAAGTCAGGACAGGTTTCGGCTGCAACCCATAGAAGATATTCATTTGAAGTCGCACATCCGCTGGGAGCTGGAACCGAATGGAAACAGCGAATACATTTACATCCTGGGAGGGGCTGCTCTTTTCATCCTGGTCATCGCATCACTCAATTTTATTAGTTTATCAACCGCCAAGTCAGTCGATCGCGCCAAAGAAATTGGTGTGCGGAAAACATTGGGCGCTGACAAGGGACAATTGTACCGCCAGTTTTTGGGCGAGTCTCTTATGCTGTCGCTTTCTGCTTCTGTGTTAACGCTTGTCTCCCTGGAGCTGATCCTTCCACTGTTTAATAATCTTACGCAAAAAAATCTGCCGCTTCAGATTACAGAGCAATCATTCGAGATCATCACTATTTTATCGATCGGGTTGCTGATTGGAATCATCAGCGGGCTTTATCCCGCCTTCCATCTTTCTTCTCTGAAACCCCAGCTTATGCTGAAAGGGAAATTTTCTTCCTCTACACGGGGGCAATTTTTGCAAAAAGTATTGGTCGTCACGCAGTTCTCCCTGGCCATGGTCTTGATCTCCGGATGCTTCGCATTGGTGCAGCAAATCATTTACCTGAAAAATAAACCATTGGGATTTGATAAAGAGCATGTAGTAGTGGTGCCTTTCCGAACTGACTTGCTCCGTCATGATTTCAAGACGACAAAAAGTGAACTGTTGAAAATCCCGGGAGTATTACAAGTATCGGCTACTTCAAACATTCCCGGCAAACAATTTAACCAGCATCCTATCTGGCTTCTTCAAGACCTCTCGCAGACCCTTGATGCTTCCGAAGCTTATGTAGATGAAGACCTTGCCAAAACATTGGATATTAAACTTGTTGCCGGAAGATTTTTCAATAAAGACAGTAAGGCTGATTCTGCAGATGCTGTAATTATTAATCAAACTATTGCCCAGCAGTTTAATCTAAAAGATCCTGTCGGCCAACGCATACGTATCAAACGCGATGGCGAAAACTGGGAGCGGACCATTATTGGTGTTATGGAAGACTTTCACTTTCAATCTCTTCATCAATCTATTCAACCCCTGATTTTTTTACCTGTCAAGCGCTATAACTTTGCGTTACTAAAAGTGGATGCAACCCAACTCAATGCGGTCACCACTTCATTAAAAAACACCTGGGAAAATCTTTATGCGGGGTTTGGTTTCGAATATTTCTTTATGGATGAAACGATCAACCGTCAATACCAATCCGAACAGAACATGAGCATTGTTTTGGTGTTCTTCACATCAACCGGAATCCTCATCACGTGCATGGGATTGCTCGGACTGGCCATGATCAACTTTAAAGCAAGGGAAAAAGAGGTAGGTGTTCGCAAAGTGCTCGGTTCTTCAACATCAGGTATACAGGTGCTTTTATTAAGAAGTCTGGCAGGCCCTATTCTTATTGCCCTGGCTATCGGCACACCATTCGCCTTCACCTTCATTAATTACGGACTTCAAAATTTTACCTATCATGTCAACATCGGCTTAATTACGTTTGCTGGTTCCGCCATCATTGTGATTGTAATTGCGCTGCTTACCATTTTATTTCTTGTTAGGAAAACTTCCAGCCTAAATCCAGTTGATATCTTGAAAAATGAATAATAAAATTATTCAGGTTTCTCCTATCTAAGTCTATAGGGGTTTCTGGCCCCACGGTTGTCTTACAAGAAATAAATTAAAGGACTATGAAAAATCACTCAAAATCACTGCTTTTATGCATGACTATTGCCTTATCAGGGTTCGCACAGGCCCAGGAACTTCAAAAGAAGCTGGATGTATTTGACAAAATTATTGTTTCACCAAAAATCAATTTGGTCTTGCAAAAGGGTGATCAGGAGTCTATCCGAATTAAATATTCTAATGTCTCCTCCGACAAAATCAACATTGAAGTAAGCAACAACAGACTAAGAATCTACTTGGATGATGCCCGTATCGTAGACAAGCACAAAAGGATGCACGATGAAAACTATTCGTCTAATGTCAGTATCTACCATGATGCAGTAGTAACAGCTTATGTTACCTACCGTGAATTAAAAGTTCTGGATGTGCGCGGTGAAGAAGAAGTAACATGTGATGGGGCCATCAACAGCGAGAAATTTAAACTCAAAGCCTACGGGGAAGCTGAGATCAATCTGGTATCACTTCATACTAAAAAATTCAAAGCTGTATTGTATGGAGAGAACAAGTTAACAATAAAAGAAGGTCAAACAGGCCATCAGCGTTATCGCCTGTATGGTGAAAATAAAATTGACACGCGTGCACTTACCAGCGAAACCATCTCCAGTACGATATATGGGGAAGGTCGGCTTAGTGTAAATGCTTCTGATGAAGTAAGGATCAATGCATTTGGTGAACCCAAAGTCAATGTCAGTGGCACCTCACATATAAGCAGGGGAATTATTATTGGAAAGGCAGATATCAGGATGAAGTAAGCCGACAGCGCTGGGTGCAAGGGAAGTTATTGTGGTCACTGCTTACTCCAAGCTTGACCATCCTAAATGTCGTCAAGCAAATCAATAGGTTACAAAAATGTAAGTTACAAAAGTGTAAGTTACAAAAATGTAATAATTCGTGATTTTGGCTCATTTTGACCTTTTTAACCCTATTTCTTATTCCGCCATCTAAAAGGTGACCCCGACTTTTGAGGGTCTCAACCACAGCGACTAAAATTTTGCAACTGAAAAGAAGGCGAAGAACCGCAGCACTATAAAGATTCGACCTTACCTTGCAACATCAACCCGGCTTCAGGCGTCTTAGCCTAAACCACCCTTGCGATGCTGAAAAACTATCTCACTAATGCGCTCAGGATTTTGTGGAGACAAAAGACCTACAGCACCATCAATATTTTTGGACTAACCCTCGGCATCACTTGCAGCCTGCTCATCATCATTTACATCGCAGATGAATTGAGTTATGATAAATTCCATAAGGATGCCGACCGAATGTATCGGGTTGGCTTTCGGGGCGTTGTGCAGGGCCGCGAGATTTCAACTGCCATGACGGGTTTCCCAATGGCAGAAACTTTATTGTCCGAAATACCTCAAGTGGAAAGTGCCCTCCATCTTGAACCACGTCATACCTATCCCGTGCGATATGAAGATAAGGCCTTTACCGAAAATAAATTCCTGTTTGCCGACTCTAATTTTTTTCAATTCTTTGATTTCAAACTGATAGCTGGCAATCCCTCCACCGTGTTGAAGGGCCTGGACAAAATGGTGATCAGTGAAAATGCCGCTAAGAAATATTTCGGTTACAAAGGGCCTGGTGATGATAGTCCGCTTGGAAAGATCCTGGTATTAGGCAGTCGGGGTGACCGGACAGCCGAAGTCACGGGCATTGCCGAAAACACACCACACAACTCGCACATTCAATTTGATTTTCTACTATCGTTTGAATCGTGGAAGGGAGAGCCTTACTGGCTGAGCAGCGATATGATCACGTATTTTAAACTGAAGCCTGGAGCAGATATCCGTTCAGTCGATGAAAAATACAATTACTTCGTTGAAAAATATTGCGGGGCGGAAATTGAACAATTTCTCAGCATGTCCCTGAAACAATTTTCAGAACAAGGAGGAAAGCTTGGTTTCTTCACAACTCCGTTTCTGGATATCCATTTAAAATCAAACGAGGCTGATGAATTGGAACCGAATGGCAATCTGCAATACCTCTACTTATTCGGAGTCATTGCTTTCTTCATCATCTTATTGGCGTGCATAAATTTTATGAATCTATCTACAGCCCGGTCAGCTAACCGCGCCAAAGAAGTAGGTGTGCGCAAAACCATCGGGGCGTTAAAACAACGACTACTCGCTCAGTTCATGTTGGAGTCTTACCTGTATGCCGTCATTGCAATTGTTTTGGCTATCGGGTTGGTGGCAGCGGCCATGCCTTCGTTTAATATCCTTACGGGAAAGCTTTTGACGGTTTCGATCTTATCTCATCCCTGGTTTATAGGAGCACTATTTTTATTTACAATCGTTGTCGGACTGATGGCCGGATTTTATCCTGCTTTTTACCTCACCTCTTTCAAACCAGTTGACGTGTTGAAAGGAAAAGTACGTGCCGGCATGAAAAGTTCGGGTATACGCAACTTCCTCGTGGTGTTCCAATTTATAATTTCCATCACCCTCATCATCTCCACACTGATGGTATACAAACAATTGAAATATGTTCAAAACCAAAATCTGGGATTCAACAAAGAGAACGTGGTAAACCTTTTCCATACCATGAACCTTGACAAGAGTGGAGAAGCGTTTAAGAACGAACTCCTGAAATATCCTGACGTCACCGCGGCAAGCTACGCTAATCGCCTCCCGCCTAATGTCGAATGGACTACCCTGTTCAGGCCGGTTGGCACCGAAACTGACCATCTGCTCAGTATCTATGTGATGGATTACGATCACCTCAAAGCGATGGACTTTACCATGATGAAGGGCCGTTTCTTCTCACGCGATTTTCCATCGGACTCAACGGCCGTCATCCTAAATGAGACGGCAACTGGCCTGATGGGGTTTGAAGATTTTGAAGGTAAACAACTTTTTACACACTTTAACAATGAGAAGGGCAGCAACCTGAATGTGATCGGCATCATGAAAGACTTCAACTTCCAAAGTCTTCATACTAAAATCTTGCCAATGGCCATTGTCCTTGCTCCACAACCTTACTATGAAATGGCTATCCGCCTGACCCCAGGAAACGAACAGGAAAAAATAAAACTCATTGAGTCAATCTGGAAAAAGTTTGCGCCCACCGCGCCTTTCGAATACAGTTTCCTCGATCAAAACTTTGATGCTAAATTCAGGGCAGAGCAACGCCTGGGTCAGCTGTTCCTGGTGTTCACATCACTGGCCATCATCATTGCCTGTTTGGGTTTACTGGGTCTGGCAACTTTTATTGCCGAACAGCGGGCCAGGGAAATCAGCATCCGGAAAGTGATGGGCGCTTCAGTCTCGCAAGTTGCCGTGATGATGTCAAAAGATTTCGCAAAGCTGGTGGTCATTGCATTTGTATTGGCCATACCCGTCACCTGGTATGGCATAGAAAATTGGTTCCTCAATAAATTTGCTTACCGGATAGACTTCGATTTGCCTGCAGTTTTCCTTTCGGGAATGGCGGCATTCATCATTGCGGTAGCTACCATCAGTTTTCAAGCCATAAAAGCAGCTGTGAGCAATCCAGTGAATGCGTTAAAAAACGAGTAATATGATCTCCAGCCAATGATATAATCGCCCGCAGTCGAACACTTTTGCCCGCGACCGAACTGGTGATGATCCATAACATCACGTTGCAGGCTCGATTCAGCACTTTTTAGATTGGACTGATATTGGAATAGGAAGAAGTACCTAAATACTTCTCCAATGGGTTTCAACTATCTGAAAATTGCACTTCGTTTCTTACTCAAGAACAGGACCTTCACCATAGTCAACATCTTTGGACTCACCTTGGGTTTCCTTTGCTTTATTCTCATCACCCTGTACCTGCACGATGAGGTCAGCTTCGATTTATTTCATAAAGATGCCGATCGTATCTATCGGGTACTGCAACATGAAAAACAAGAAGATGGTACGATCCGGAATGTTGCTCCTGTTGCGGCACGCATAGGTCCGGAGGCAATCAAACAATTACCAGAAGTAGAACAAGTTGCTCATATTTCAGCATTCGGTCGAATTACGATGGGTAACGACCCGGCCAATCGCAATTATGAAAGAGCCATTACCACTGATCCGGATTTTCTAAGGTTCTTTAATTTCCCCATGATAGAAGGAGACCCAGCCACGGCCCTTCATCAATCAGATGGAGTGGTACTGTCTAAAAAACTGGCGCGCAAATATTTTGGTGACGGCCCTGTGTTGGGCAAGCGGCTCTGGTCAAGCCTTTCAAGAGATAGTCATTCTGTTGAATTTACGGTTACTGGTGTGATGAAAGATTTTCCTAAAAACTCACATCTTCAACTTGACATTATTTTTGCCGAACCGACCTGGCCAACTGTTTTCCGGTGGTACACTGAATTTGTTTCTTCCGACTGGACTTCTAATACTTATGTGACGTATATAAAATTAAAACCTGGTGTTGATCAAAAATCTTTTGAGGCCAAGCTGACGGCATTAACCAAAAAAAATTATCCAACAGACCGGGAATTTATAAGTTCTTTTTCTCTGCAATCGCTTAAAGACGTTCATCTTTTCTCCGACAACATACAGGGTAACGAGATCAATGCCAATGGCATCAAGCCGTTCTATCTGTACCTGTTTGCCTCGGTCGCCATTCTGATTCTCCTCATCGCTTGCCTCAACTACATGAACCTTTCTACCGCGGCAGCTTACAAACGTACGAGAGAGATTGGCACTCGCAAATCCCTGGGCGCGCAAAAAGGTCAGCTCATTGCACAGTTTTCCGGAGAAGCCGTCCTACTTTCTGCAGTTTCATTGATACTTGCTATTGTTGTTCTTCAAACTATTATGCCGCTGGTCAATCAATTTACAGAAAAAGAAATGTCGATTCAAGCGTTACCTAACAGTTGGATTATGCTCCTTGCTGTTGTAATGATTGCAGCGGGTGTCTTATCATCTTTATACCCTGCTTATATCATTGCACGCATACAACCATCTGAAGCCCTGAAGAAAGAAATAAAAATGGGCAACCGCAGCTTGCCTGTTCGCAAAATACTCGTGGCCGCGCAGTTTGCTATTTCTATCATGATGATTGCCTCCACACTAGTTATCTACCAGCAACTTAACTTCATGCGCAACAAAGAATTGGGTTTCACACTTGAAAACCAGATTGTGATTGACATTAACAGCGACCGCCTTAGAAGAAATTTTGAAAGTGTGAAGGCTGAATTCAGCAAATTAAGTGAAGTACAAAAAATTACTGCCTCAACACGCGTTCCGGGTGAATGGAAAAGTTTCCCTATTTCAACCGTGAAAGCAGCCGGTGAACCGAATGGTAAGGAGATGATCTTTGTGGGCATTGACCAGGATTTTCTCAATACCTACAACATCAAACTTCAGAACGGCCGCAACTTCAATTCCGGTCCGGCCGATTCAACAAAAGTGATATTAACTCAATTAGCAGTTGAGCAGTTAGGCTTGACAGATCCCATTGGTCAGATGATTGAAATCCCCACGGTACGCTGGGGCGGAAGCATTGAACAACTTGAGCGGACGTTCAGAGCGGAGGTCATAGGCATAGCCGACAACTTTCATTTCGAATCCTTCCGGCAACGAATGATGCCGGTGGTATTTGCTTTTCCTAATACACCTATTCAGCGCATTGATTACTATACGTTAAATGTGCGAACTGATAATTGGAGTGAGACAGTTGAAAAGTTAAAAGCAGTCAATGCAAAAATTGATGCCGACAATCCATTAGAGTATACCTTTCTTGATAATCGATTCAAAGAATTCTATAAAGCTGATGAAAAGCGTGGCCAGATATTTTTAGCATTCTCATTAGTGATCATAGCAGTTGCCTGCCTTGGACTTTTCGCACTCGTTTCCTACTCTATCGAAAGTCGCATTAAAGAAATAGGAATACGCAAAGTACTTGGTGCCTCCGTCCAAAATTTAGTGAGTATGGTATCAAAAGAGTTTCTTGTGTTAGTGCTGATCGCTGATGTAATCGCGTTACCAGCTGCCTGGTACCTGATGAGAAGTTGGTTACAGGATTTTGTATATCGAGTTGATCTCGGGATAGAAATGTTTATCCTCGCGGCCCTGATTGCCTTGCTGATTGCATTTGCCACAATCAGCATCCGCGCCATTAAAGCCGCTATTGCAAATCCGGTAGATTCTTTGAAAAGTGAGTAAACAATGATCGGCTGCTCGCCAAATAAGAAGTGAATAGGGTCAATTAACAAAAATTGCTATGATCAAAAGTTATTTCACCTCCGCTCTCAGGCACTTGCTTAAAAACAAAGGCTACACCTTTCTAAATGCCATAGGGCTTTCTGTTGGGTTGGCTTGTTTCACCCTCATAGGCCTTTGGGTAAAAGATGAATTGAGCTACGACAAATTCCATGCAAATGCCGATCACATCTACCGCATAGGCGGACTTTTCACAGATGAATCCGGACAGTTCGATCAGGCTGTCACTTGTATTCCATTAGCGCCAGCCTTGATAAGTGATTTTCCCGAAGTGGAAGATGCCTTGCGAATAGATATCAACGATGCCGTTGTTCAACTAAATGACAAAAAGTTTGTCGAAGATGATATCCTTGGTGTTGACCCCTCCTTCTTCAATCTGTTTAGTTTTAAAATGCTGAAAGGCGACAAGGCCACTGCCTTAAAAGAACCTTACAACATCGTGCTCAGTGAGAGCATGGCGAAAAAATATTTTGGAGACAAAGATCCCATTGGGGAATCGTTGAGAATATTTAAGTATGACCCGAATGGACAAGGCACTGAATTTAAAATTACAGGAGTGATTGAGGATTGCCCGTTGAATTCTCATTTTCATTACAACTTCCTGTTCTCCTTTAAGACCATTGAGACAGTTGACCCCGGCTCATTTGGATATGACGGATGGTTCAACAATGGATATTATACGTACGTGTTAATAAAACCCAGAACCAAGACCGATCAACTTCAGGCTAAGCTGCCCACCTTCCTGGAGAAATATATCGGCAGCGATATGAAGAAGTACAAAATCTATTGGTCATACTTTTTACAACCTCTTGCTGATATTCATTTGAACTCGCACCTGCGCTATGAAATAAAACCAACCAGCAGTGTAAGCTACGTAGTCATCTTTGGTTCGATCGGTTTAATAGCGTTGCTGCTCGCGTGCATTAACTACATCAACTTATCCACTGCTTACTCCTCCGACCGATTCAAAGAGGTAGGTGTGAGAAAGGTGATGGGCGCTTACAAAAATCAGCTGGCCATACAATACCTGATCGAATCGTGGATGTTGGCGATGATTTCCCTTGTCGTTGCTTTTGCCTGGATGGAGCTTGCACGTCCATTGTTTGAAAGTCTCACCGGCAAACAAGTGACGGAACTTTATACGTTTAAAGCGATCGGCACATTACTGGCCATTACCTCCCTTGTGGGATTGCTTTCCGGAATTTATCCGTCTGTCATCCTCGCATCATTTAAGACGGTAAACGTGCTGAAGGGACAATTCAAATCCGGGACTGCCGGTGTGTGGGTGCGAAAAAATCTCGTGGTTCTTCAATATTCCATCACGATTATTCTTATTACAGGAATACTGGTCATACAACTTCAACTCAACTTTATAAAAAGCAAAGACCTCGGCTTTGATAAGGACAATTTGCTGGTATTAAATGTTAACGGAAGCAGCGAAGTACAGGCAGGTTACGATGTTTTTTTAAATGAACTACTCTCAAACCCCAACATTACCGGAATGGCAAGATCCAATGCATTTATCGCGGGTGGATTGGGAAATAGAACGGCAACATTCATAGATGCTACCGGCAAGAAAATCGGTGGCACCATCTACACGAATGGCATCGACCAGGAATACATTGACGCGTATGGAATGAAGTTGATTGCCGGAAGAAATTTCAAGAAAGGAAGCAAAGCTGATTCGGTCGGTCTTATTGTTAACGAAGCCACCACCAAAGTCTACGGTTATACAAATGCTGAAGATGCCATTGGAACTGAAATATATTTAGGAGATACGAAATGTGAACTGATCGGAGTGGTGAAAGATTTCAACTATACCACGCTTCATTCAAGAATAGAACCTACTTGCATGTATCTGTGGCGAGGAGGCTTTTCGCGGATTGCCGTGCGACTAAATGGGAATGTTAGCGATGGCGTAGAATTGGTAACATCAGCCTGGAAAAAACATTTCCCAAATAGCGTAATTGATTTTTCCTTTGCGGAAGAGAGACTGCAAAGCACCTATCAATCAGAACAGCGGTTTTCAAAAATATTCTTCATTTTCTCCACGATTTCACTTGCCATCGCTTGCCTGGGCTTGTTCGCTCTGGTTTCTTTCAGCGTAGAAAGTCGCACGAAAGAGATTGGTATTCGCAAAGTATTAGGTGCTTCGGTAACAAGTATCCTGGGAATGCTTTCGAAAGAATTTCTTGCGCTCATTGTGATTGCAACTTTTATCGCCTTGCCCGTTGGTTATTATTTTATGAGTCAATGGCTATCCGGGTTTGCTTATCAAGTTGACCTGAATCCAGGTGTATTTATGTTGGCTGGCATTCTGGTATTGGTGATTGCCTGGCTTACGGTTAGTGCGCGGTCAATAAAAGCGGCAACTGCTAATCCGGTAGAGTCGTTGAGAAATGAGTGAGGTTGCCTCTCCATGAAAGCTTTCCAGCCGAATGGTTACATTGCCCTCTCCTTCAGGAGAGGGTGCATGCATCGTGCGTGCAGTGAGAACTTTATTGGGTGAGGTATTTATCTCACCATTAATTACCTAAATCCTCCTTTAATCAAGAGAAGCTTTTACTTCTGCCAGTTAATGTGTTACTTCAATTTTATACATTCTAAAATACTAAAATCCCAAAATTAACATGAAACATTCCTTGCGTCTAACACTATTGGTGGTAGGAATATTTACCAGTATGATTGCCTGGTCACAAATGACATTGCCACCCAATGGCAATAATCAAAAAAGCGAAGTGACACAATACCTGGGTCTTGTAAAAGTTACCATAAATTATAGCAGCCCGGACGTGGCGGGCAGAGAAATCTGGGGAAAGCTAGTGCCGTATGGCTTGATCAATCTCAACTTCCTGAGGAGTACAGAGCAGAACCCTTCGCCCTGGAGAGCTGGCGCAAATGAAAACACCACCATCACATTTTCCAATGATGTAGATGTGGAAGGAAAATCATTGAAGGCAGGTGCCTACGGATTGCACCTGATTCCCGGAGCTGAAGACTGGACCGTTATTTTTTCGAATTCGTCTACGGCTTGGGGAAGTTTCTCTTACACACCGACAGAAGACGCCTTGCGCGTGACGGTGAAAGCAGCGCCCTGTGAGTTCAATGAGTTCCTCACGTATGAATTTACAGACCGGCTTCAAAACAGCGCCACCGCCAGATTGAAGTGGGAAAAAATTGCTGTGCCGTTCAAGATCAGTGTAAGCAATGGTGATGACCTTTACATCAAAAAATTGCGCGAAGAGATGGTCAGCTCAAGAGGATTTGCCTGGCAAAATGCAGTTGCTGCTGCAAACTTCTGTGCTACTAAAAAAATCAATTTGGATGAAGCCATGGGATGGTTGAATGCTTTCACCAATCCACCACGGAACGTAAAATATTTTCCGCTTTACAACTCCAAAGGCAATGTACTGGCTGCTGCCGGTAAACAAGCTGATGCAGATGCTGTGATGAAAGAGGCTGTCAATCTGCCTGATGCGACCGCTGGCCAGATCGTCAACTACGGACGTGCGCTCATCGCTCAAAAACGTGAAAAAGATGCAATGCCGGTTTTTGAAACCGCCTTCAAAAGATATCCGGCAAATGCGGCCGCGCTGGTTGGCATGGCACGTGGCTACTCGGCCAATGGCGACAACAAAAAAGCATTGAAATCCGCACAAGATGCCCTGAAGATTGAAACTGATCCTTCTGCGAAAACTACTATTGATGGACTCGTCAAAAAATTAGAGAAGGGGGAAGCGATCAATTAGAATTCGTGCGCAAAGACGCCCCTGACTACAGGCTGGGGTTTGAGGTGCCAGACGCCTTACATAAAATTTGATGAAGCCGTTCTGTTGATTCAGGGCGGCTTTTTTTATTGTTGTTCAAATAGGATTTAAACAAGTAAGCGTACTATTCATTTCTCTTTTCCAATCGTAGCATTCTGGACAATCGGTTTTGCCCAAAATCCGATACTGAGAATGTAAGCCAGGGGTATAAACAAAATCATCATGCCCGATTGCAAGCCCATCACATCTTTCAGTTTCCCAATTAATAGTGACACGATAGCACCTCCGGCAATACCGGTGCAAAGAATGCCTGCAAACGAACCATGGAATTTTGAAACACTGTTAAGAGCAAGTGAAAAAATGATGGCATACATTACCGATAAGCAAAAACCCAGTGCCGGAAAACCGAACAAAGCAAAATTGGCATTACCCAAAAGTGTGAATGCCAATATAATCATGGCTGCGATCGTGAACATACGCAACACCGTTTTACTGTCCATCACCTTTAACAACGCCATTCCGGGAATACAACCAATGGTCATCATTCCCCAGAACAATCCCACTGTTTCAGAGCCTTCCATTTCTGGTTTAAAGCCATGGTAGGTCCGCAAGAATTCTGAGATCCAATTGGAAATCCCTTGCTCGGTTCCCACATATGAAAATATTCCAAAAAAAAACAAAATGACATTTTTCTGCTTAAACAATTCCACATGAGTGTCCCATGCTCCTACCATTTCATCCACGTTGCGCACCACTTTGGGAATAGGAGAAAACAAAACAATAATAATCATCAGAAAACTAACGAAGCTGAAAATCCAATAGATGGAAACCCATGAAAGACTATCGGGTGTCAGGGATGCAATAAAAGAAATGAATGGTCCTTTGTCCTGAGTTGAATCGCCTAAATGAGTGACAAGATAAGAGTAAACAAACGGACTTAAGAAGGAGGCTGCCCCGAAAACCAGTTGCGCAAGCACGGAGTTAAAAGCGAAATGCTTCTCTCCTCCCACTACCCGCAACAAGGGATAGGCAATTACCTGTAGCAGCGCCATTCCACAACCAATCAGAAATAACGAGCCTAAAAAAACCTCAAAAGAAGGAAAGAGAGAGAATAATATCGCACCCGTAAGTGCCAACATCCAGGCAAATACCAGGCATTTCTTTTCATCGAATTTCTGAACCATCATTCCGGATGGAATGGACATTAATGCATAGGCGATAAAAAAGGAAAATGGGAGCATTCCCGTCATTACTCCACTTAAGGAAAAACTATCACTGACATTCGGGTTGATAGCGCCTAGAATATTGGTTAAAAAAGATATTGCAAAAAAAACAACGAAAATCAGGGCAAGCAGGTAGTAATTCTTCTTCACAATAAATATTTATGAGACTAAATTAAGGAAATATGATAAGAACGCGGCATTGAAATGAAAAGCAGGGTTAAATTAGCACCCGGATAACCGGCCAACACTGAGGGTAGCCACCATCCACATAAATCTGCCCCACATATAGCAATAGAATGTTAGTCAAAGAAAAATTCATAACTTAACTTCTCCCAGAGTTTCATTCTCAAGATGGGTGAATCAACTAAAGTTACTATGAATGTAAAATCAACTCATTTTATAATTGTAATTGTCCTTTGTCTGGCCTCTGTTGCACAGGCATTTTCACTTACACGTCATGGGCCCGGTGATAGTACTAAAACCTGGCGTCAACTGTTCAACGGCAAAGATCTCAGCGGCTGGAGCCATGTAGGCGATGGAAATATGACCGTTGAAAATGGAATTATTCAAACCCATGGCGGCATGGGACTTTTATGTTGGGCAGGCGAGAAGTTTGGGAATTGCACAATCAAGGTAGTATACAGAATGGAGAAAGAGAATAGCAACGCTGGATTTTTCATACGAATACCTATTGAGCCAATGGAACCATGGATGCCAGTCTTTTACGCATATGAAGTTCAGATTGACAACCATCCGGAAACATCAGATGAAGATGAATACCACTCCACCGGAATGTTGTATGCCTTCACAAAGCCGCTCGCTATTGCCTGGAAGCCAGGACCTGAATGGAATACATTTGAAATCACCCTCGATGGAGATCGGACGATCGTGATGCTGAACGGAGTGAAAGTGACAGACTTCAAAGAGGGCGATCCGGTCCCTCCACGCAAGTTTGATTTTGAACCCTATCCTGGCAAGCGGCCCGAATATGGATACATCGGTATGCAAAATCATGGCGAACATGATGTGGTCTTCTTCAAAGAAATTGCGGTGAGGCCACTCGATAAGAAACCGGAAAAAGTATTCAGGGAATAGAAGTCAATCCAAAAAAACATTGAACGTGCCCCATTTAAATCAGTTAACCCAATGAAAAGAAAAAAGAAGAATAACTCATCCCAACTGTCAAGGCGCAAGTTTATAAAGTTGGCTTCAACAAGTGCTGCCGCTTTTTCCATTATCCCAAGTTTCGCAATCAGTGGGCTTGGCCACGTGACACCGAGTGATAAATTATATATTGCTGCGATAGGATGCGGTGGCGAGGGCGAGAATGATATTCAGCATTATGCCACTGCTCCGAAAAAAAATGCAGTAGTTTCATTCCTGTGCGATGTGGACGACCGCATGGCTGCGCCACGCCTGAAAGAATTTCCGAAAGCAAAATTTTATTACGACTGGAGGGAACTGTTTGAAAAAGAAAGTAAGAATTTCGATGCGGTCTCCGTGGCCATCCCTGATCACAACCATGCAGTTGTTGGACTCGGTGCCATGCAGCTAAACAAACATCTTTATCTTCAGAAGCCACTCTCACATGATATCTATGAAGCGCGCATTCTTACTGAAGCCGCGAAAAAATACAAAGTAGTTACTCAAATGGGCGACCAAGGTGCCTCCTGTGATGGCATGTTTACATTGAAAGAATGGATAGAGGCAGGACTACTGGGCGAAATAACACAAGTGTATTGTTGGACCGATCGTCCTGTGTGGCCACAAGGAATTGCATGGTCCGATAAACACCCTATCGTGCCGAAAGAACTTAAGTGGGATCTTTGGCTTGGCACTGCTGAATCCACTGAATACATTGACAACCTGGTGCCGTTCAACTGGCGCGGGTGGTGGAGATTCGGTACCGGTGCGTTGGGCGATATGGGATGTCACATTATGGGCCCGCCTTTTAAACTGCTCGATCTGGGATATCCAACTGAAGTATCCGGCAGTGCAAGCACAGTCTATGATGGCATTTTCTCTGAAGCCGATTTTCCTCAGAGCGGACCGGTATCCAGTAGCATTCGTTTTAAGTTCACATTGAAGAATGGCAAAGACCTTGATCTCTATTGGTTGGATGGAGGCATCACACCGGAGCGACCGAAAGAACTTGATCCTGATTCCAACATGAATAGTATATTAGGAGACTGGCCAAATGTTGGTGATTTTGAAGGGAGCACGCTTTTCGTAGGCACAAAAGGTAAAGCCGCATGTGGTTGGGGCGGACGCAATCCAATACTTTTACCACTTGCTTTGAATAAAGAAATAAACGTTCCAAAAAAATACACACGCGTTCCTGGCGATATGGACGGCCATTGGTGGCAATGGATAGATGCCTGCATCGCAGGATATGGTAAGGCAGAAGTATCTTCCCCATTTGAAGGCTATGCGGGTCCTCTTACTGAAACAGTGTTGATGGGAAATCTGCTATTGCGCACGTTCAGCATACGGGAAAAAATAATGCGCAAAGACCCTGTGTATGGAGACCAGGTAGGATTTAATTATCCCGGTAGGTATATCTCGCATACATGGGATGCTATCAATATGAAGGTCACCAACTTTCCACTTGCCAACCAATTTATAAAGCGAACCTATAGGCAAGGTTGGGGTGAATTGAAATTGTAGAGACACTCGTAAGCTTACTTACCCCTTTCATTCAGTTTTAATTGAGCTCTAAAAACCATGTCTTGTTGAGCTTGTCGAAACATCTTCAATCCAAAACGATCTTCAAATTGGCTTCCTGCCTGTCCGGTAGGCAGGCGACAAGCTCAGCCTGACAACTTTTTTAGGTTTTAGAGATGCCCCCTGAATATTATTATTGTCCCAACAAGCTCTCTAACAAAGGGCTTGTTACTTTCACTACCGCCTCGTCTTGATAGTGGGCTCATGCTAAGATACATGATAGAATTAACGATTATTGAAAGTCAAGCCTCATCAACTTCACGATGAAATCTAACCTTCAAATTAATCATCTAATCACCTGCCAGTCATTTCTGTAGAAAAGGTTTTAACAGATCAATTGGTACTGGAAAAATAGTCGTGGAATTCTTCTCGGTGGCTATTTCACGCAAGGTTTGTAAATAGCGAAGTGTTAAAGAACTGGGTTGCTCATCCAGAATTTTAGCTGCATCAGAAAGGCGTTGCGAAGCCTGGAATTCTCCTTCCGCTGCAATCACCTTTGCCCTCCTTTCACGCTCTGCTTCAGCCTGCTTCGCCATCGCACGCTGCATTTCCTGAGGTAAATCAATTTGTTTCACTTCGACATTCGAGACTTTAATTCCCCACGGCTCGGTGTGCCCATCAATGATTTGTCTCAGTTTCTGGTTGATTTTGTCGCGCTGCGACAGAAGGTCGTCAAGTTCGGATTGACCCAGCACGCTACGAAGTGTTGTTTGCGATAGCTGCGAGGTAGCCACCAGATAATCTTCCACTTCAACAATGGCCTTCTGAGGTTCCATTACCCGGAAGTAGACCACCGCATTCACTTTAATGGAAACATTGTCTTGCGTGATAATGTCTTGTGGTGGCACATCCATCACAACTGTCCGCAAAGTGACTTTTACCATCCTGTCCACAATTGGAATAAGAATGATAAGTCCGGGGCCCTTTGCTCCACCTGGCAGCACCCGACCCAGGCGGAAGATAACACCTCGCTCATATTCGCGTAATATTCGTATGGCACTTGCGAGAATAATGATTGTAAAAAGGATAATGACGATTATCGAAATGTTAAAATTTTCCATACAACATTGTTTAAGTATACTACTATTTGAAATGCGATATGCGCAGTTTGAGATTCTTTATACCAATAACCTTAACCTTATCGCCCTGATTGATCTTTTCTCCATTGGACTCGGCTTCCCAGATTTCTCCATGCACACGCACAGTGCCTGCCGGATCAATCAGCTCAATAGCCTCTCCTATCTCTCCGATCATACCTTCTGTCCCGGTAACAGGCTTTAACCGTTGCGCCTTCAAACCAAGGCCAAGAACAAAAAGAAAAAACAGGGCGGATACCGTAACCGAGGAAATAATTATGGTCCATGAAATTTTGACAAACTCCAGGGATGAACCTGGTCGGACCAGCATCATAGAGCCTAACAAAAGTGAAACTATACCTCCAATGGCCAAAATCCCATGGCTCACAATTTTAATTTCCAACAGAAAGAGAATAATAGCAACAATGATGAGTGCCAATCCAGCATAATTTATCGGCAATGTGTGCATGGAATAAAATGCAACAATGCTGCATATCACTCCGACAATACCAGGAAGTATGGCCCCTGGATTGTATAATTCAAACATGATACCGTACAACCCCAAAAGCAACAGGACGTATGCAATGTTCGGATCGCTCAGAATGTCAAGAATCTTTTCTGAAGTTCCCATGTCAATAGTTTCAACCCGTGCATCCTTCGTGTGCAAGGTTTTCACGCCTGAATTCATCTCAATTTCTTTATTGTCAATTTGCATCAGCAGATCCTCATTGCTCTTTGCAATCACGTCAATGACTTTTTTTTCAAATGCTTCATTTTCTGTAATCGAAAGGCTTCTGCGTACCGCCTCTTCTGCCCATTCCAGGTTTCGCTTCCGCTTTTCTGCAATTGATCGGATAAAAGCCGCTGCATCATTCGTTGCTTTTGCATTCATGATAGAGTCCAACTGACCTTGAAGCACGACCGGATGTGCTGCTCCTATGTTAGTTCCAGGTGCCATTGCAGCAATATTCGCGGCCAGGGTTATAAAAACACCTGCCGAACCAGCATGAGCTCCTCCGGGAGAAACAAAAACGACTATTGGAATAGGGGTATCCAACATATCGCTGACAATGACACGAGTTGATTTTAATAAGCCTCCGGGTGTATTCAAATGAATAATAAGGCATTCGGCATATTCATTGTTTGCAATTTCAATACTTCGATGAATGAACGATGCTGTTACTGGATTGATAGTTCCATCGATTTTTATTTCATAAACAACCTGCGCGCCAACCCAATATGGGGTGAGAATGAAGAAAACGAACAGAAAAAAAAACTTCATGGAAGTGTTCTCCTGTTAGGGAAAGATCATTTCCTAAATTACGAAAATCCGGTCTAAATCACAA
Source organism: Bacteroidota bacterium (assembly GCA_038043425.1). Taxonomy (GTDB): domain Bacteria; phylum Bacteroidota; class Bacteroidia; order Cytophagales; family Cyclobacteriaceae; genus ELB16-189. The sequence goes on along the minus strand of JBBTBZ010000004.1, from coordinate 83,298 downwards.
CTTAATTATTATTTCATTCCCATCAGCAGTTTATCGTTTAGCCACCGTTTAACTCTCAAAATGTACCCTGAAAACCTGGACAACTACCGCTTAATGCCAAGCCCATTAATTGTTTTAACTTCCCATTTGACCAGACCCAACTCTTGTCGTATCAGTAGCAAATAACAGATGCCAGCCACTGGAGAACCTGACCTGATTGAACTAGCGAAAAGTGGAGATCATCATGCTTTTCAAAAAGTAGTTGAAGCCCACCAGGGTTTTGCTTATGCTGTAGCGTTTAGATTTTTGGGAAATCGAAGTGAAGCAGAAGACATGACACAGGAGGCATTTATTAAACTTTGGCGAAATATGAGAAAGTACAGACCAGAAGTAAAACTATCAACCTGGCTTTATAAAATCATCACGAACCTTTGTCTTGACTTTTTAAAATCAACTCATCGGAAACAACAATTAAAACAAATTGACGTGGAATCCAATTCATCAATCGTAGATAAGGCCAGCGAGGAGAGCCATTTGGATGATCGCGAAATGCTTAAGGTAATTGTAGAATTGGCAAAACAGCTTACCTCCAAGCAGCAAACTGCTTTTATTCTGCGCGATCTTGAGTCATTGCCGGTGGAAGAAGTTTGCGAAATCTCAGGTATGAACACTGTCCAGGTAAAGAGTAATCTGTATCACGCGAGAATGAATATCAGGGAAGGGCTAACAAGGTACTATCGTGAAACAACAAAACTATAAGACAATGAATTGCCAGGAGTTTGAAAGACAAATCATTCTATTCACAGAACTAAGCGAGGACGAAAAATTGAAGCTAGAGGTCCATATCCAAAACTGTGCACCCTGCAAGGAGTTGTTCGCGTCTGTCACCTATACTAACAGTTTGATTGGGCGTGCGGCAAAGATTAGTCAAGTGTTACAAGATCCAACACGGATGACCCGTAAGATCATGGACCGGATAAAAAAACCGGAACATCATTGGTGGAGTAGATTTGATTTTTCGTTTCTGGACCTGGACTCCCAATACATTAAATACGGTATGGCAACTATCTCTTTTTTCATGATTGCATTTTATGGGGTTGAGCAAATGAAAGGTCCCTATAAAGTCAATGGGGTTTTAGGTTTGCCACTCCAAAATAATTCAAGGCCCGTTATTGTAATCAAGAAAGAGTTTCTTAAAGAGTTAAGAAAAGGTAAAGCAATTGCAAAATCCCTATTGAAAAAGAACTGTGTCAGTCCATTTAACATCAACAAAGTGAATACAGCGTGTATAAAACAAAAGATGGCTTATTATAAAGAAATATGAGGCTGCGAAACTTTAGAACTACTAACTATTGTGTTATGAAATCAACATTGATAATTATGCTTGTGCTGGGAACGTTACTGTTTTCATCCTGCGAAAATCCCATGATATTTGAAACTGACGTGCACGCTGATGGTACACTGGATAAAACCATCATGTTTGAAAAAGGTGATTCAGTACTGATTAATAAAAACATCTTTGGCATTGATTCTACCAAAGGGTGGTCGGGAAAGATCGTAGCCCTTCCAGCGGAAAAAACTGAGACCGGTTCGGATAAAGTGCAATATAAAATCCTGTTCAAAAAACGATTCGCTTCAGTTGATCAGCTAAACAACGAACTAAACTCTACATCTGATACACTCTTCCATATTCACTCAACGTTTGAGAAAAAATTCAGATGGTTTTATACCTACATCACCTATACGGAAGCATTTCAGCCTATCAATCGATTTAAAATGCTCTCGCCAGCCGATTACCTGAATGAAGAAGACAATCAGTTTATTGACCGACTTCCCGGAGAAGGTAAGGCCATCTCCAAAGCCGATAGTTTGTACCTGCAAATGCTTAACGTTAAAATTGGGGAGTATTTCACCAACATGGCCATATTCAATGAAGAGTTTGAAATCCTTACTGAATTGGTCAAGAGAAGCAATCTTGAAAATAAATGGATGGACACACTGGTACGTAAAAAAGAATTCATCTACAATCACATCGAAAAGATGAAAGGTGAACCGGACTTTGCGTTGCAGATGGCAGATAGCTTACACATTCCTCTCAATCGTGAAAGCGCTATAAAAGATTCACCTATACTGGCAAAAGATCTGAATAGCCGGATAAGCTTCATGGGGTTTGCCAACGATGGAAAATACATTAACATCATCAACATGCCCTGGACGGTGGTGAATACAAATGCTGACTCAATTAGTGGCAATAGATTGTTCTGGCGACCACTGGTAACCAAGTTTTTGTTCAAAGAGTATCACATGTATGCCGAATCCAGGAAACTTAACTTGTGGGCATTGCTGGTTTCAGGTCTCATCATCTTATTAACAATATTTTTCTGGCGCAGAAGCCTGAAGCCTAGGTAATAATTTCATTCTTAAAAATAATTTGCTCTTTCGTATGGAAAGTGAGATGCCTAAACATCTAACAGTAGAAACTAAAAACTACTGTTATGAAAAAGAAAACCCTTATTGCCACAATTGCGCTGATTATCATTGGCGCAGTCGCATTGACTTCATTTACCTTTAAAAAGGAGACAAAGAAAAAACACTTTTCCACGTATCGGAGCATCCCGATAGGCTGTGTGTTCCGCACCCTCATGGGAGAAGAATCATCTGACTCCAGTTTCAGGTACAAAACACCTGAGAAGGTTTCCTTTTCATTGATAAAAGGACTTACCTGGATTGCTAGAGCCCAAAATCAAGATGGAGGCTGGGGAGCGGGAAGTCACTCAAGACAAGATGTGATAGACCCGCACGCAGTTGCCTCCGATCCTGCAACTACGTCAATGGTAACAATGGCCCTGTTAAGAAGCGGCACGACATTAACCTCAGGGACGTATTCCCATCAACTAAGACGCGCTTTGAATTACCTAATGACTGCTGTGGAGACCTCCCCTTCTTCCAGCTTAAACATAACTGATCAGGAAGGAACACAAATACAAATTAAACTAGGTCAGAATATCGATGTGATACTCACCTCTCAGTTTCTCTCTAATATTCTTGACTATACGAACCACGATCTGGAATTGAAAGCACACGTTAAAAAAGATTTGAATACCTGCGTAGCAAAAATTCAACGCGCACAGGATAGCAACGGAAGCATTCAAGGTGCCGGTTGGGCAGGTGTGCTGCAATCATCCTTCGCCAGTAATGCGCTGGAATCCGCAGAAGCGCAAGGTGCATCGGTCGACAAAAAAGCATTGGAGAAATCACGTGAGTTTCAGAAAAACAATTACGATGCCAAAACCGGAAACGTGAATACTGACATGGGTGCAGGTGTGATATTGTATTCTGTAACGGGCTCTGCCCGCGCCAGCGCCAAAGAAGCGCGCAAAGTGGAAGAAGAAGTAGCCAAGGCCAAACGCGATGGCCGCCTTGAACAGAATGCACCTGTAACAGCAGAAAACCTTTCTCAAATCGGATTTGGTAAAGACGATGCCATGAAATATTCAACGGCTTACGAAGTGTATCAGTCTGCCAAAGTGCGCGCTCAAAGTGATGAGGTGATGGATGGCTTTGGCAGCAATGGTGGTGAAGAATTCCTGAGCTATTTACAAACCGGTGAATCGATGATCATTGGCAAAGACAACTCGTGGACAAAATGGTATGATAACATTTCGGGCCGCATGTTGCGCATACAAAATGACGATGGAAGCTGGAGCGGTCACCACTGCATCACAAGCCCCGTCTTTTGCACAGCCACTTGCCTGTTGATTCTTTCTGTGAATAACGATGTAGATAAGCTGATAGAGTTGGGAAGGGAAAAATAGAAGCAGTTAGTAAAAAGCAATAAGTCAAAAGCCGTTCCTGGTAGGACGGCTTTTGCTTTTTATTCACTTGAAAATGAGATGAGTTTTGTGGTTCTTATTAAATGTTTGGTAAGATGTCTCGAAAATTAATCCGCATTTTATGTACAATTTTGCTCGCTCGACAAGACTGACAAAGCCCTTTCGAGCGTGCGAATTTCACTACAAGGCACTCATGTCGTTGCGAGAAATCTTCTCACAATAGGACTTATTAAACTTTACATTTGCCCCAAGTTCCTGTTGGTCGCCTCGCCATAGGCTAACTCAAAGTCCACATAAGGTAAAGGCTATAAAGTAGGAGTTCCTTATCCGCTAAACGCGCGCCCACCTATAAAGACGATGAAAATTGATAAATTTGGGCTGTGGCAAATCAACAAACCATACTTGACCGCATAAAAAAGATAGTCCTTGATAACGACCCATCCGCTAAGATCTATTTGTATGGATCAAGAGCACGTGGTACAATGCAGGCTGATTCAGATTGGGATCTCCTTATATTATTGAATAAGGACAAGATAACTACGGACATTGAGAGACGCATAACCTATCCATTGTATGACCTTGAATTTGAGATTGGTGAGGTCATTAGCCCAATGGTATATTCCGAGAAAGAGTGGAATTCAATACATAGGATAACACCTTTTTATTCAAATGTTATGAAAGAAGGGAAGTTATTATGATTGACGACAAACCAGACGATTACGTAAAGTATAGATTACAAAGAGCTAACCAGACAATTTCTGAGATCAAGATTTTGATTGAAAACAAACTTTGGAACACAGCCATAAACAGGATGTATTATGCCTGTTTCTATGCCGTTGGAGCATTGTTAGTAAAGAATGGCGTTGTGACCTCAAGTCATTCGGGTAGTCGGCAAAAATTTGGACAACTATTCATTCATACAGGAATAATAAACAAAGAACTGGGAAAACACTATTCGGAGTTGTTCGAGAAAAGACAAAAGGGTGACTACAATGACTTCTTTGACTTTGATGAGGAGACGGTTTTAAGGTTGTATCAGCCATCCATGGACTTCATAAAGGAGATTGAGAAGCAAATATCTCTTTCTTAGCGGAGTCTCGCCTCGGACACCGTGTGGAGAAAAACACCGCCACCGAGGCGGGAGGCACAGATGAGAAATCAAATACCAGTCCTTTCGACCGTGCGAATTTCGCTACAAGGCACTCATGCCTTTGCGAGAAATCTACTCACAATAGGACTGATTAAATGTTTGGTAAGATGTCTCGCCTGCCTGTCCGGTAGGCAGGCAAATTAATCCGCATTTTATAGTACAATTTTGCTCGCTCGACAAGACTGACTGTCAAGGAGTGTAAATAAAAATCTAACTGCCCATGTTCTGTGTTATCAACGAACATCCATTAACTTTACCGGGTGTGCAAGTATATTATTATCTGAAACTCACAAAAAAAAATGAAACCAATATTCGCAATTCTCACCCTTTTTGTTTCAACGCTTTGCCTTGCCCAGCATGAACACACCTCACAAACTATTGCTAAAAAATCGGAGCATGTCGCTATTTTCGATCAGGCATTTACGGACAGTAGCTTCGTTGGAAAAGAAATAAAAGTTGCGTTGTTCACTGTACCCGCTGGCGCAATTGATCTTACTAAACATGTTCACGATTGTCAACTGGTTGGTTACATACTGGAAGGAGAGGTAATAACCAAACTGAAGGATAAGGCACCTCAGCATTTGAAAAAAGGTGACGTATTTTATGAATTTCCAAATGAAGTTCATGAATCACTTCAAAATCCAAATGAAAAGATGGACGCCAGGATTTTGTTGTATTATCTTTTTAATAAAGGAGCAGTGCTTTATAAAAAATTAGAGAAATGAAAATAAAAACACATTAAAACCTGCCCATGGTTGGCAATCAAAAAATGAAAAACAGATTGGTTATTTTAATAACAGTAATTTTTGTTTTTACAGGAACCTTTAGTCTAAAAACATTTGCTCAGCAATCCACAGAAAAGAAATGGTGGAAAGAAGCAGTGGTGTATCAGATATATCCGCGCAGTTTTAAAGACACTGATGGTGATGGGGTAGGTGACTTGAAAGGAATTATTTCCAAGCTGGATTATATCAAGAGTCTTGGCGTAAATGTTGTTTGGATAAATCCTATCTACAGTTCACCCAATGATGATAATGGTTATGACATAAGTGATTACCGCAACATCATGAAAGATTTTGGAACGATGGAGGATTTTGACTCCTTGTTGAAGGGGTTACACGGTCGTGGAATTAAACTTGTGATGGATGTGGTGGTTAATCACAGCAGCGATGAGCATGACTGGTTTAAGCAAAGCAGAAGTTCGAGATCAAATCCGTATAGGAACTATTACCATTGGTGGAACGCGGAGCGAGGCAAGCCCGCACCTCGCTATAGTTTGTTTGATGTGAATCATGATGCATGGAAATATGATACCCTGACAAATGCTTACTACCTGCATTATTTTTCCAGAAAACAACCAGACTTAAACTGGGAAAACCCAGCGCTTCGTCAGGAGGTATATAACATCATGAAGTTTTGGGCCGATAAGGGCATAGATGGTTTCAGACTCGATGCCTTTCAGTTTGCATCAAAGGATATTTCGTTTCCTGTTTTTCCTGAAGGATACGAAAAGAATTTTATAAAGTATTATGCAATGGGACCTTATCTGCATGACTATTTGAAAGAGATGAATCGGGAAGTGTTCAGTAAATATGATGTGATGAGCGTGGCCGAAGGTGCCGGAAACTCTTTTGAAGATGCTCATAATTTAGTTGATCCCGATCGGAATGAATTAAATATGGCATACGCCTTTGAAGGTGTTGACATTGCAAATCCCGATGGATACAGCTTGTTGCATTTTAAAGAGGTCTTCAGCCGATGGGACAGTGCATTTGCAAGTAAGGGTTGGTTGTCTATTTTTCTTGCCAATCATGACCAGGCCAGAATGGTAAGCCGGTTTGGAAATGACACTCCAGCTTTCAGGGACGTATCTTCTAAAATGCTATCAACTTTTATTATGACCATGCGCGGAACACCATACGCCTATAATGGTGATGAATTGGGAATGACGAATGCCGGCTTCGATAAAATGGAAGATTACAGAGATATGCCTACCCTAAATGAATATCAACATCAAAAAAATATTGGCGGAGATATACAAAAGTTTATGCAGCATATAAAATTCGAATGCAGAGACAATGGCCGCACACCTTTTCAATGGGATAACACGATCAATGCAGGGTTTACAAATAGTACACCCTGGATAAAGGTAAATCCAAACCATGAAACCATTAATGCCGCAGCACAAGAAAACGATCCTTTCAGCTGCCTCAACTACTTTAGAAGTTTGACGAAACTGCGCAATAGCATTCCCGCTCTTGTGTATGGAAAATATACGTTGTTGGATAAAAGTAATTTAAACGTGTATGCATATACAAGAGAGAGTGAAGGTCAAAAGATGTTGATATTGCTGAACTTTTCCTCATCAAATGCACAGGCTGATATTCAACTTACTACAAATGCAAAAGTGCTTTTATCAAATTATAAAGATGCTCCTTTGGCTAACAAAGGAAAATCAATTATCACCCTAAGACCCTATGAGGCGATTATTTACAGGTTATAATTATGACCATTAAAGTAATCGCCTTCGATGCCGATGATACCCTCTGGGACAATGAAGCTTATTTTCTGGAAGCCGAAAATAAATTTTGCGAATTGATGGAGGACTACTTGCCCAGGCACTCCGTTTCGCGGGAATTGTTGCAAACGGAAATAAAAAATATTTCGCTTTACGGCTATGGCATCAAGGCCTTCATTCTCTCCATGATTGAAACGGCCATTCTTATTTCAGACAAGACCATCAGCGTTAGTGTGATTGAAAAAGTAATTGGGTTTGGTCAGGAGCTTCTGGAAAAACCGGTTCACCTGATTGCAGGAGTTGAAGCGGTTCTCAGCACCCTCAAAGGCCGCTACCGGTTAGTCATGGCCACCAAAGGCGATCTATTGGACCAGGAACGCAAACTTAAAAAATCAGGACTAGCCAGCTACTTTCATCACATCGAAATAATGTCGGAGAAAAAAGAAGAAGACTTTCAAAAACTAATAAAACACCTCGACATTAATCCCGGTGAATTTCTCATGATTGGAAATTCGATTAAATCAGATGTCTTGCCGGTTTTGAATATCGGGGGACATGGATTTCATGTGCCCTATCATACCACCTGGGCGCACGAAAAGGTAGACATGACTCTTGATCATCCCAACTTCAAGCAATTAACTTCTATCACAGACCTGCTGGAGTTTATCTGAGACATGCAATACGTCCACCATCGAACAAAGGTTGTGCGCTTCTGAACAAATCCTGAATTTCTTCAACAAGCTAATTTTCCATTACCGCTAATTATGCCGTTTTTTCACTGGTTAATTCATGGTGCAACATTTTAGAGAAGGGAACGGTCTTTGTAACCATAAGAATCTTTCAGAAGTTTATCTTGTATTTAATCCTGCGCGTATGCTCCAGAATTATATCAAAGTCGCTCTTCGGTCTATCTTCCGCAACAAGCTAACGGCCTTCATCAATATTGCCGGCTTGGCCCTTGCGATGATGTGTTCTATTTTAATTTATCTGTTTGTTACGGATGAATTGAACTACGATCAATACAATACCAAGGCGGATCGCACCTATCGAGTAACACGTGCTTTTTTAAATCAAGATGGTATTGCCAATCTGCACCTGGCTAATGTAGCACCTCCTATCGGGCCACTGATCAAAAATGATTTCGGAGAAGTGGAAGCAATGGCTCGCACTGTCAATTTCGGTTTGGTGATAGGCCAGGAAGAAAATGGAGAGCTCATCAAAAACTTCACTGAAGATTTTCTCTTTTTAGTTGAGCCTGATATTTTCAAAATCTTTGACATTAACATCAAAGCCGGTGATCCGGAAAAAGCATTAGTACGTCCCTTTACCGTTATGTTATCAGAAAAAACGGCTCGCAAATTTTTTGCCGATGGAAACGCTTTAGGCAAGAGGCTTCGCGCAAACAATGAATTCGATTTAGAGGTAACTGGCGTGTATGAAGATTTTCCAAAACAATCACATTGGCACCCAGAATATATGGTTTCGTTTAGCACCCTGGAGAACGACAACATCTATGGCAGAAAGGCCTTGGAGACTAACTGGGGTAACAATATGTTTGGCACCTATCTACTCATGGAAGAAGGTACCGATCCTAAAAAAATTGAAGTAGCCTTCCCTGACTTTCTTGACAAACATTATGGAACTTTTGCCATAGCAAATTTCGGAGTGCCTCCCAACTTTGTGGCTTCCAAAACCACAACCCTATTCATGCAAAAAGTTACCGACATCCACCTTCGTTCACATCTCGATGATGAACTTGAAGTAAATGGCAACATCAACAATGTTTACATGATGGCTGTAATCGGGATGTTTATTGTGCTGATTGCCTGTTTCAATTTTATCAACCTGTCCACCGCGCGGGCAACGAAACGTGCTAAAGAGGTAGGCATGAGAAAAGTAGTGGGCGCTTTCAAAAATCAATTGATCATTCAATACCTAAGCGAATCTGTCCTGATTGCCATCTTTGCCCTAATTTTTGGGCTTGGCTTTTCCACCATCTCCATAGGTTGGCTGAATGCCTTTACCGGAAAGACTTTACTAATAAGCCTGGTGGATAACTGGACCTTATTTCTTGGCCTGGTCTGCTTTGCACTTGTTGTTGGGATTTTGGCAGGGCTCTATCCTGCTTTAGTCCTTTCGAGTTTCAAACCTGCACTTGTGTTAAAAGGACAACAAGGTTCTGCAAAAGGGAAAGGATTACTTCGCAAGTCATTAGTGGTAGCACAGTTCTCAATCTCGATTGTGCTCTTGATCGCAACAGCCATTACCTTTCAGCAACTGGGCTATTTGAACAGTCGCAATTTGGGCTACAACAAAGATCAGGTGGTAACGCTTCCTTATTATGATGAATTATCGGATTCTTATGAATCATTTTACAATGAATTGGTCAAGTTTTCTGGTATTAAAACGTTAAGCCGTTCTTCTCGCATTCCCACGGGCAGACTTCTCGATAGCCAGGGTCCTCCTCTGATCATGAAAGGTGACAGTTTGGTTAACTCTACCGTTACCACAAAAAACGTAAGGGTTGACTACGAATTTTTTAATTCCTATAGCATTGGTTTTGCCGCTGGAAGAGATTTCTCGAAAGCAATACCCACTGACGACTCACTTGCTTTTATTGTAAATGAGACGGCAGCCAGAAGTTACGGATGGACAGATCTGAATGATGCCATTAATAAAGACTTCAACTATGGGGGCACAACAGGCAAGTTGATTGGTATTGTGAAAGACTTTCATTTTGAATCCTTGCACCAACAAATTGTTCCGCTGGTATTCTATATTGGAAATTACAATAATATCTCGGTGCAAATATCCGACACGGATACAAAGGGAGGAATTGAGCACATCGAAAAAATATGGAAAGAGTTTCTGCCTAAGCGGCCCTTCAGTTATACCTTTCTAAGCGATAATTATAGCAAACTTTACGAAGACGAACAAAAGCAGGGACAACTCTTCACCATCTTCTCAGGGCTGGCCATCTTCATTGCTTGTCTTGGATTGTTTGGATTAGCAACGTTCAACACCTTGCAGCGTGTGAAGGAAATTGGGATTCGCAAGGTGCTAGGTGCTTCCGTTCCAAGTATTCTGACATTGCTTTCAAAAGAAATTGTGATCTTGATCTTATTGGCCAACTTATTGGCATGGCCGCTTGCGTGGTTCTTCATGAATAAATGGCTGGATTCATTTGCGTATCACATTGATATGGACATCGCCATTTATCTGGTATCTGCCATTGCTGCGATATTGCTGGCCTTGATCACGGTTAGCACGCAAACTATTCGAGCAGCTATAACGAATCCTTCGAATACGTTGCGGTATGAGTAAAGAATTTTAGATTAACATGTATAGTTTATCTTTTAAGGCTATCACGCCATATATGAAATCGCTTCTTCTTACCAGTTCGCTTCTGATTGTTTCAGCATGTTATGGTCAGCACGTGAAACAATCCACCGACCGCCTCATAGCGGACTACTGCGATGGCTGTGAATTGATGTATGAAGGAATACCATCATTAGAAAAAATTAATTCTGCAGCCCGCCTTGCAGCAGATAGTGAACCAGGTACACCCCTTGAAATAAATGGTATCGTATATAAGCCAGATGGTAAAACCCCATCAAAAGACGTTGTGCTTTATATTTATCATACCGATGCATCTGGTTTATATTCTCCTGCCAAAGACCAGGTGCATGGTAAGCGCCATGGTCACTTGCGTGGATGGGTTAAAACTAATGAGCGCGGCCAATTTAAGATTAACAGCATCCGGCCGTCACCCTATCCTAATGAGCGGATACCTGCACACCTGCATATCTTTGTGAAAGAACCTAAAAAAACACTTTACTATATTGACGAGGTTTGGTTTACGGATGATCCACTAGTCTCTTCCGAAATGAAACAAAAAGCAGTGAAACGTGGTGGTGACATGATTATTCGATTGACCAAGCAAGGCAACGTGTGGAAAGGAAATCTGAAAATCACTTTGGGATTGAATATCCCCAACTACTTTTGAGAATCGATCTGTTCATAGAAAGTAATCGACTGATTCACCTGGCCTTTTGGTCATCGACAGGTATTTTGGTCCTTCTCCATTTACTTTTACCACGATTCAGAGTTTGAGCCATGATGCTGCCTCCTAAAATTTCTGCGTAAATAATGAACCAATCATAGTCATATTCGTTTTTAAATCTGTTAGTTTTGTTAAAACATTTTTTGAATGCCATTTATTTGAAGAAAAACACTAACGCGAATTGGAAAAATTAACCATCACATCAGAGACTCCTGGCCACAACGCCACTCTCACCAGTGCCTCCCCGGCATTGTTCAACCTCCTAAGCACTGTTTGCACAGTGACAAGGCGCCCGCATAGGCGGATTAGAATCTGATACCTGTTGTTTACGAACAATAGTTTGGTGAACCCACCATGTGGTCTTCACCCTAGAGTGCTTCACAGCACTTGTAATTATTCATTCACCTTAATATGAACAAACATTGGAAGACAATATAATTGTCAGAACAGCTACTGCTGATGACACACATTATGCTGAGATCATCACAACTGAGATGGCCGAGTCAGCAAAGGCACGGGGCACTGGTATAGCCAAACGCTCGCCTGACTACGTGAAGATGAAAATGATAGAAGATAAGGCCGTCATTGCAGTAACGCGCGATGGCACCTGGGTAGGCTTCTGTTATATCGAATCATGGGAACACGAAAAGTTTGTGGCCAATAGTGGGCTCATTGTGGCCCCACCTTTCCGCAAGTCGGGGGTGGCCACTGAGATCAAGCGCAAAGTATTTGAGCTTTCGCGAAAGAAATACCCAGACTCTAAAATTTTCGGCTTGACCACCGGCCTTGCCGTGATGAAGATCAACTCAGATTTGGGGTATGAGCCGGTGACCTACTCGCAATTAACTACCGATGATAAATTCTGGAAAGGTTGTCAGAGCTGTGTTAACTATGAAATCCTGATGAGCAAGGACCGTCAGAATTGCATGTGCACCGCCATGCTATTTGATCCATTAGAAGATGCAAAGAAAAAGGCTGAGCTGGTACCAACTGTTGTAACACCGGAAGGACACATCGAGCATCATAAAAAGAGGGAATTTCAAGGTAACTTCAAGCTCTTTGAACGGTGGGTACACTTCAAGCAATTTGTCCTACTGAAAGGATGGAAAAAAAAAGAGGGTGATGGTTCTCCGGAAAAGAAGAATTCGTTTTTGAGCTTCCTGTTTTTCTGGTAGCACTTTGCATCTTATGATATAACTAAGTCCAAAGGCACTTGCGTTAGAAAGAGTTTATGAAAAAGAAAGTTGTATTGGCATTCAGCGGGGGATTGGATACTTCGTATTGCGGAAAACATTTGTCGGATGATTTGGGTTATGAAGTCCACTCCATCACCGTTAATACCGGTGGATTCAATGCAGAAGAGATTAAGGAAATCGAAAAACGAGCATTAAGCCTAGGCGTTGCCTCTCACAAAGCGGTAGATGAGACAAAAAATTATTACGAAAAAGTAATTAAGTATCTCGTCTTTGGAAATGTATTGAAAAACGGAACCTATCCGCTAAGTGTAAGTGCAGAACGTATGTCTCAAGCCTTGACAGCTGCCAACTATGCTAAGGAAATAAAAGCTGATGCGGTAGCACATGGAAGTACAGGGGCCGGGAACGACCAGGTACGATTTGATATGATCTTCCAAATTCTGGTTCCAGGTATTGAAATTATCACACCTATCCGTGATAAAAAGTTAAGTCGTGAAGAAGAGATCGAATATCTGAAATCAAAAGGAGTTGCCTTCAATTTCGAAAAAGCAAAGTATTCTGTTAACAAAGGCATCTGGGGAACCAGTGTTGGGGGAAGAGAAACACTCAATTCCATGGGTCAACTTCCGGAGGAAGCATGGCCAACACAAGTAACAAAACAAGAGAGTGAAGAAGTAAGGCTTGAGTTTGAGAAGGGAGAATTAATTTCCGTTAATAGGAAAAAATTTTTGCATCCCACTGAAGCAATACATTATCTTCAATCCATTGCAGGGCCTTACGGGATTGGTCGGGACATTCATGTGGGGGACACCATCATTGGTATTAAAGGCCGTGTAGGGTTTGAGGCTGCTGCTCCTATGCTGATCATCAAAGGACATCACGCCTTAGAAAAGCACGTTCTTACGAAATGGCAACTAAGTTGGAAAGATCAACTTGCCCAATTTTACGGCAACTGGCTTCACGAAGGTCAATACCTGGATCCTGTGATGCGTGACATCGAAGCTTACCTGAGTAGCTCCCAAAGCAGTGTAACTGGCGAAGTTTCTATAACTCTTTATCCCTATCGCTATCAAATCAATGGCATCGAATCCAAGTTTGATCTGATGTCATCTAAGTTTGGTAAGTATGGTGAAATGAATTTAGGATGGACGGCCGAAGATGTGAAAGGGTTCACTAAAATATTTGGAAATCAGACAATGATTTATCACCAGGTGAAGCAAGAAGCAGAAAGCAATAAGCATAAAGTAAAAAGCTGAAAGCAAATTAAGAGAATAACTACTTTAAGCTTTCTAATTTAAGCTTTATTAAAAAAAATGGGAACACTTACCAAAATAAAAGTAGGAATTATTGGCGGAGCAGGATACACTGGAGGTGAAACCGTTCGACTATTGCTAAACCATCCTCACGTTGAGTTGACGTTCGTTCAAAGTCGCAGTCAGGCCAATAAAAACCTGTATGAAGTTCACTCCGACTTAATTGGCGAAACCAATGCAAGGTTCTCCTCCGATTTCAATCAACAAGTTGATGTTCTTTTCTTATGTCTTAGTCATGGCGAGAGCAAAACATTTTTAACAGAAAATATTTTTCCCGGCAATGTTCGCATTGTTGATTTAGGAAACGATTTTCGACTGGGGGATAAAACAAGTGATCGCGAATTTGTCTATGGCCTTCCTGAATTTCAACGCGATCAGATTAAGAAAGCAAAAAACATTGCTAACCCCGGATGCTTCGCCACCACTATCCAACTCGGGTTATTGCCTTTGGGGAAGGCCCGATTGCTAAAAGAAGTACATACAACGGGCATCACGGGTTCAACGGGTGCAGGTCAGAAATTGCAAGACTTAACGCACTTTAGCTGGCGAGCCAATAATATCTCTGCCTACAAGACACTGACTCATCAGCATCTTGGAGAGATTAATCAAACATTAAAAACTTTACAACCAGGATTTAACGATGGAGTGAACTTTGTTCCATGGAGAGGAGATTTCACCAGAGGCATTTTTGTGACTTCCCTCTTGAACTGTGACCTTAGCATTGAAGCTGTTAATGCACTCTACAAAGAGTATTATGCGCCACATACTTTCACCTACGTTTCAGATTCCATGGTTGACCTGAAACAAGTTGTGAACTCAAACAAATGTCTGATTTACCTGGAGAAAATTGGAAATAAGCTAGCGATCCATTCTGTAACTGATAACTTATTAAAAGGTGCCAGCGGACAGGCTATCCAAAACATGAACTTAATGTTTGGATTTGAAGAGACAGCTGGACTAAAATTGAAAGGAAGTATCTTTTGACACCTCACCCCTTCCCTCTCCTTAAGGAGAGGGTGGCGGAGCCGGGTGAGGTAAATTTTAAAATATGAAACTATTTGACGTCTACCCACTCTTCCCGATAGAACCCGTGAAAGCTCTTGGCTCCTGGCTGTGGGATAAAGAGGGGAAAAAATATTTAGACTTGTATGGCGGTCATGCCGTAATCTCCATTGGCCACAATCATCCTCATTTTGTTGAAGCGTTGAAAAATCAGCTTGACAAAATCAGTTTCTATTCCAACAGTATTAAAAATTCCTTGCAAGAGCAACTCGCTGAAAAACTGGGACAGCTATCAGGTTATCCCAATCATCAACTATTTCTGTGCAACTCAGGCGCTGAAGCAAACGAGAATGCCTTGAAACTGGCTTCTTTTGTAAATGGCAGAAAGAAAGTACTTGCGTTCCAGAAAGCATTTCACGGCCGCACATCAGGCGCTGTCGCTGCAACTGATAATCCAAAAATTATCGCGCCTTTCAACACTGGACATGAAATCGTGTTTCTTCCACTTAATGACGAGCAGGCTTTTCTCCAAACTATCAATAACGAAATATCGTCTGTCATTATTGAAGGAATTCAAGGTGTTGGTGGAATCCATTTTCCGATTCCTCCATTCCTTCAACTCCTATCCAAAAAATGCAAAGAAGTTGGAGCACTCTTAATCTTAGATGAAGTTCAATCCGGATATGGACGCACCGGAAAATTCTTTGCTCACCAGTTTTCAGGAATTGAAGCTGATATCATTACCACAGCAAAAGGAATGGGAAACGGATTTCCGATTGGAGGCGTTCTCATTCACCAGAACATCAAACCGTGGAGCGGAGAACTGGGCACCACTTTCGGAGGTAATTACCTTGCTTGTGCTGCGGCACTTTCTGTATTAGAAGTCATCGAACAAGAAAATCTGATGCAGAATGCCAAAGACCTCGGTAAATTTTGGATTGATCAATTAAAATCCTTTCCCACCATACTGGAAGTTAGGGGTGAGGGTTTAATGATTGGCTTTGATCTGCCTGATTCTTTAGCTTCGCTTAGAAAAAATCTTTTGTTCAAACATAACATGTTTACAGGCGAAGCCAAACCCAATACAATTCGGTTGCTTCCGTCACTTGCTTTGTCAAAACAAGAGGCGGAACTATTTTTGGAAACCTTGGCCGTAGAATTAAAACAGACTGTTTCCGTATGAAGCAATTTCTTTCAGTGGATGATGTTCGGAATTTTCAGCAGCTCGTTCAAAATGCATTGGCGTATAAAGACGCTCCATTTAAAGACAATCACCTGGGATCAAATAAACGATTAGGCATGCTTTTTCTTAATCCGAGCATGCGTACTCGCATTAGCACACAGGTGGCTGCCAAAAACCTGGGTATGGATACAATAGTATTCAACGTTGGACAAGATGGCTGGGCACTTGAATTTGAAGACGAAGCCATCATGAGCGGATCAACTGTTGAACATGTGAAAGACGCAGCCCCGGTATTAGGAAAATACTTTGATATCCTGGGGATACGCACCTTCCCTTCCCTGAAAAATAAAGAAGATGATTATAGTGAACTCTACATTAATCAATTTATTAAGTATTCCGGCATACCTGTAATCAGTCTCGAAAGTTCAACGCTTCATCCGCTACAAAGTCTAACCGATATTATTACGATCACAGAAACATACAAGGAGAAGCGAAAACCCAAAATTGTATTAACCTGGGCACCCCACGTAAAAGTATTACCACAATGTGTTGCCAATAGCTTTTCGCAATGGATAAATGCATGGGGAGAATCTAACTTCGTCATCACCCATCCGGAAGATTATGAATTGAACAAGAAATTCACAGCAGGCGCAACCCTTGTTCACAATCAGGATGAAGCCTTGAAAGATGCTGACTTTGTGTATGTAAAAAACTGGAGTACGTATGAAGATTATGGTAAAATATACTGCAACGATCCAGGATGGATGCTTACTCGCAAAAAACTACAACTAACCAACAATGCCAGGATTATGCATTGTCTGCCAGTTAGAAGAAACGTGGAATTAAGCGATGAAATCCTGGATAGCACAAATAGCATCGTGACCCTGCAGGCAAGTAACAGGGTGTGGGCTGCACAAGCCGTGTTAGCTGAACTATTAAAAAGCAAATAATCATATGAATAAGTTATATATAATTAAGATTGGCGGAAATGTTCTGGATGATGAGAAATCACTCAACGAATTCTTAAAGAACTTCGCCTCTATTCATGAGCCTAAAATTCTTATTCATGGTGGCGGAAAGATTGCCACCAAAATTGGTGACCGTTTGGGTATTGAATCGCTTTATGTGAAAGGCCGCAGGATAACAGATGAGCCAACACTAGATTTAGTAACCATGGTCTATGGTGGATTGGTTAACAAACAAATCGTTGCACAACTTCAATTGCTAGGGTGTAATGCCATGGGATTAACTGGTGCAGACGGAAATTTAATTAAAGCCACCAAGCGGCCTGTGGGTGAGATCGATTATGGCTTTGCCGGAGACATCAATGTTGAAAGTGTAAATTCAACTCTCCTTTATTTTCTACTAAAGCAAAATGTAATTCCTGTTTTCGCACCACTTACGCATTCTAACGGTTCTATGCTGAATACCAACGCTGATACCATTGCGTCTGTCTTAGCGATTTCACTAAGTAAACATTTTGATGTGCGTCTGATTATGTGTTTTGAAAAACCTGGAGTATTACAAGATGTCAAGGATTCAAATTCTGTGATTCGTCACCTTAATAAGGAATTGTATGAAAGACTTTTAAAAGAAGGGTCATTTCATGATGGTATCTTGCCGAAGCTTGAAAATGCATTTGCTGCCATTCAATCCGGTGTAAAAGAAGTCCTTATTGGAGAACATACTAACTTGTTGGCGAACACAGGTTATGATACAACAGGCACACTAATCACACTTTCGTGAACCCAAGGCTGCACGATA
Organism: Bacteroidota bacterium; assembly: GCA_038043425.1. Classification (GTDB taxonomy): domain Bacteria; phylum Bacteroidota; class Bacteroidia; order Cytophagales; family Cyclobacteriaceae; genus ELB16-189. Next base: position 65,297 of record JBBTBZ010000004.1, on the reverse strand, counting down.
TCGCCATTGACTTACTGAAACAACTCATCTCTATTCCGTCTTTTAGTCGTGAAGAAGATAAGACTGCTGAATTGCTAATTTCTTTTTTTCAGCAACAAGGGATAACAACTAACCGAAAGGGCAATAACATCTGGACAGTCAATCAAAATTTTGATATCTCTAAGCCAACTATTTTACTGAATTCTCATCACGATACTGTAAAGCCCAATACAGGCTATACACGTGATCCTTTTTCACCTATAATCGAAGATGGAAAGCTTTATGGACTGGGAAGTAATGATGCTGGCGGACCTTTAGTATCCCTGATAGTTTCTTTTCTTCACTTTCATAATCAAAGAGATCTGAAGTACAATATTGTTTTTGTGGCTTCGGCAGAAGAAGAAATTTCCGGCACGAATGGCATCGAACTTGTTTGGAGCGATTTACCAAAAATAGACTTCGCTATCGTGGGCGAACCAACCCTCACCGATATCGCTGTTGCCGAAAAAGGACTCTTAGTTTTGGATTGCGTAAGCAAAGGGAAAGCAGGGCATGCTGCGCGTGAAGAAGGAGTCAACGCTATCTATGAAGCACTAAAAGATATTGAGTGGATCCGAAACTACCGCTTCCCAAAAGTTTCTCCTTCACTTGGTGAAATTAAAATGTCGGTTACTGTAATTAACGCTGGTCAGGCACACAATCAGGTTCCGGCTGACTGTAAATTTACTGTTGACGTACGAGTAACCGATGTTTACTCATTAGAGGAAGTTTTGGAAGCAATAAAGCAAAATATTTCATGTTCAGTGAATGCCCGTTCGTTGAGATTACGATCTTCAGGCGTTTCGCCAGATCACCCAGTTGTTAAGGCTGGCCTTAAACTAGGTAAAAAATTGTATGGATCCCCAACTACATCTGATCAGGCATTGATTCCAGTTTCGTCAATAAAAATGGGACCAGGAGATTCGGCACGGTCGCACAGTGCTGATGAATATATCTATACAAAAGAAATTGAAGACGGAATAAATAGCTATGTGTCCTTACTGGCTGAACTAGTTCTATGACCCATTCTGTCAACATCATTAAGTCTGAAGTTCTTTCCGATAATTGGTACGTTCTCAGAAAAGTAACATTTGATTTTCATCATAAAAATGGTAAGGTTAAAACACACAGCCGCGAAGCGTATGACCGTGGTAATGGTGCTACCATTTTACTTTATAATAAAGAAAACCAAACTGTAGTCCTGACAAGGCAATTCAGACTTCCTACCTTTATCAATGGAAATGAATCAGGAATGCTGATTGAATCGTGCGCTGGTTTGTTGGATAAGGACAATGCGGAAGATTGCATACGCAGAGAGACCGAAGAGGAAACGGGATATAAAATAAAAGACGTGAGGAAGATTTTTGAAGCGTATATGTCTCCCGGCTCCGTTACTGAAATTCTATATTTCTTTGTTGCCGAATATTCAAAAGATATGAAAGCCAGTGAAGGCGGTGGCGTGGACGATGGTGAGGATATTGAAGTATTGGAATTTAACTTTAACCAGGCTCTTAGGATGATTAAGAGAGGGGAAATAAAAGATGGAAAGACTATAATGTTGTTACAGTATCTTCAAATTCATAAACTAATGGAGATTCAATAAAGTGGTTTCAGGATACAGGTTACTAGATTCAAGGAAAAATGAAAAGCTACCGTGATCTTGAGATATACATAGAATCTAAGCGTTTGGCTATAGAAGTTCATAAAATTACGCTCGCCCTACCAAAGTTTGAGCTTTTTGAAGAGGGTGGCCAAGTCCGAAGGTCTTCTAAATCCATAACTTCTTTAATTGTTGAGGGTTATGGGAGAAGGCGCTACAAAGCTGGCTTCATAAAATATTTAGTTTATTCTCAGTCCGAATGCGATGAAACAATGGTTCATTTAGACTTTTTATTTGAAACCAAATCCTGGAACGATAAAGACAAGTACATGGAATTACTGCAAAATTATCAGGGACTAAGTAAACGAATCAACAAGTTCATTCAATGGGTAGAAAAAAGCTTAAATGAGTTTGACGACTTGAATCCTGCAACCAGTAACTTGTAACCAACTATGAAATTGTGGCAAAAAGATAAAGACTCTCTTCAGGAAGTTACCCGCTTCACAGTTGGAAGAGACCGTGAAATGGATTTACATCTTGCCTCATTCGATGTACTTGGTTCGATGGCCCATATTAAAATGCTGGAGTCCATTGGGTTATTGACTAAGAGTGAACTCAGTAGCCTGGACAAAGAATTAAAAAACCTCTATCAACAAATAGTAAAAGGAGATTTCAAAATTGAAGAAGGAGTTGAAGATATTCATTCGCAGATAGAACTGCTATTGACAAAGAAGCTTGGAGAAGTTGGAAAGAAAATCCACAGTGGACGATCGAGAAACGATCAGGTATTGTTGGATGTAAAACTATTTTTAAGAAGTGAAATTCAGGACTTGACAGAAGAAGTTGAGCGTCTCTTTACTTTACTGGTTAGTAAAAGCGAAGAGCACAAGGATAAATTGCTTCCGGGTTACACGCATCTGCAATTGGCCATGCCCTCCTCCTTTGGCCTTTGGTTTGGGGCGTACGCTGAAAGCCTGGTAGATGATATGATTACACTGGAGGCTGCCTACCGAATAGTGAATAAAAATCCACTAGGGTCTGCCGCAGGCTATGGTTCCTCCTTTCCAATAAACCGTACGTTAACAACTCAATTACTTGGATTTGATGATTTGAACTATAATGTAGTGTATGCACAAATGGGACGCGGTAAAGCAGAACGAATTGTTGCACATGCCATAGGCAATGTTGCGGCTACCCTGGCAAAACTTTCGATGGACGTATGTCTGTATCTTAACCAGAACTTTGCTTTCATTACATTTCCAGATGAATTGACAACAGGTTCCAGTATTATGCCTCACAAAAAGAACCCTGATGTATTTGAACTTATACGTGCCAAATGCAATAGCTTGCAAGCGTTACCTAACGAACTTATACTTTTAACTACGAACCTTCCATCAGGATATCACCGTGATTTACAACTGCTGAAAGAAAAACTATTTCCGGCATTCGCAACCTTAAAAGATTGCTTGCAAATGACGATGCTAATGCTTTCCAATATGCAAGTCAAGGAAAAAATCCTGGAAGATGATAAGTATAAATTTCTCTTTAGCGTTGAAGAAGTAAACAAATTAGTCTTGTCTGGTGTGCCCTTCAGAGATGCCTATAAAAAAGTAGGACAGGATATTGAACAAGGAAAATTTGTGTATTCTACAAATCTGGATCATACCCACGAGGGGAGTATTGGTAATCTATGCAACGATAAGATCAACGAGAATTTTAAAACAATTCTATCCAAATTTAACTTCAGCAAAACCGCAGAAGCATATCAAAAACTTCTTGCGCCTTAATTAGGAAGCATCTTTAAAAACCATGTCATGTTGAGCTTGTCGAAACATATCCATTGCATTGTGCTGTTAAAATTATTTATATGAGTCATTCTTCCATCCTTTACCTAATCATTGCCATATCGATCATCAGCTACCTTTTCGATCAATTCCTGGATTACCTCAACCTGAAAGCACAGCGCAAAGACATTCCGGCTGAAATTGCTGACTTCTATGACAAAGAAAAGTATCAAAAGTCACTGGACTATCAACAGGAACAACAGCGCTTCTCTTTTATTTCGTCTGGGTTTAGTTTTACATTGACATTACTCATGCTTTTATTAGGAGGCTTTGGTTGGCTGGATGGGCTGCTTCGGCCATTTATTGGAAATGCAATTACCCTGGCTTTGGCCTTTTTTGGAATCATTATGGTGGTGTCCGATATACTAGGAATTCCTTTTCAATGGTATTCCACTTTCGTGATTGAAGAAAAATATGGTTTCAATAAGACAACCGTTAAGACGTTTATATTTGATAAACTAAAGGGTTATGCGTTAGGTGCCGTCATTGGGGGTTTACTTCTTTCTGTTTTGCTTTACCTCATTCAAACTATAGGTCCTAATTTTTGGATTTGGTTTGGATTAATTGCGGCCACTTTTATACTACTGGTAAATATGTTTTACACCTCAATATTCCTGCCTTTGTTCAACAAACTGACGCCCTTGGAAGATGGTGCATTGAAAACGGCAATCGAATCATTCTCCAGGAAGGTGAATTTTCCTCTTGACAATATATTTGTAATGGATGGATCAAAGCGTTCTGCGAAAGCGAATGCTTTCTTTTCAGGCATTGGTAAAAAGAAAAAAATAGTATTGTATGATACCTTGATCACAAATCACACTACCGAAGAACTAGTGGCCGTGCTGGCACATGAGGTAGGTCATTTCAAAAAGAAACACATCATCTGGAGTTATCTGATTTCTATTGTTCAGGTCTTCTTTGTTTTGTTCATACTGTCGCGAATGATCTTTAATGAAAATCTTTCTCTTGCGCTGGGTGGAAGTATGCAGGCCATTCACCTAAACCTCATTGCGTTCGGCATTCTATTCTCCCCTATCTCAGGCCTCACTGGACTATTCATGAGTCTGTTGAGTCGAAAAAATGAATTTGAAGCTGATGCATACGCGAAAGAAACATTTGACGGGAAAGCACTTGCCAATGCCCTTAAAAAACTTTCCGTAGACAACTTGAGCAATCTCTATCCACATCCCACGTACGTGTTCTTTCACTACTCACATCCTCCGCTGCTACAGCGGTTGAAGGCCTTACAGTAATATCTCACTCTTACTGAGAGCAATGACTTTATTTTGACCGATAATAAAACAGCGTGGACAATAAACAGAAAAGCAATCCCAGGTTTAGATTTTGATTATTGAGTACGACAAGCTATTTTAGCGATATAAGCAGGAGTACCAGGCAGGGCTAAGTTGGCGGATTTCAAGATGAATAAAAAGTTATAAAAAGCGGGAGTACCTGCCTGTCAGTAGGCAGCGGGAGTAGCTCAGTTGGTAGAGCATCAGCTTCCCAAGCTGAGGGTCGCGAGTTCGAGCCTCGTTTCCCGCTCATATATAATCAAATAGTTATAATAAGTTTAGGGCATTTGCTTAGTTGGGTAATTGATCACTTTGACGCAAAGACCAAATTAACCCCTGTTAAATGAAAATACTAGCTTTTATTCTCATTATCCTCATAGGATGTAGAGACAGCGATCCAACGGCTTGTTACACATGTACTGCCACAGGGACAACATCAATCGATGGCGTAGAAGTCCCAGGAACAAAAACGGAGACTGTAATTACTAAATGTGACTTGACAGCAAGTCAAGCTGATGCCTACGAAAAATCGCTTAAAGTGGCGTCATTCTCAGTGCAACAACAAAGTCTCGATGCGAATGGAAATGTTATAACAGTAACCGTCAACACCATGACTGCTAGTAACTGTAAGAAGGAGTACCCCCCATGGCGGCCCCTTTAATGATGAATCCATTCAACTACTAGTTTTTTGTTTAAGGGAGGCCTATTGACCTAGCCATACTCCTGACCAATCTTTTACTAAAGGTTCATTTAATGCGTGATTGAATGCTCCATAAACTATGGTGTAATCGCTCGGGCAAGAGGAAAGTCAAAAGTGTTTCCCTCTTCCGTATCCGATAGCCAACCGACAAACGCTCATTTGTTCCCGATGGACTGAGATCCGGTGAATGAGTCCGAAAAGTTGCGGGTAGGGAAAGGAATTAGATTAAAATTCCCAGTTGAGGGTCGCGAGTTCGAGCCTCTCCTCCCTGCCGATAGGCAGGTTTCCCGCTCATTATCAATAAGATAAAACTGTCCGGCTTATTATTTAGATACCGGGTTTCATATAGACAGCCATCAGGGTGTATATTCACAGGTTTATATCGGGTATATTCATGTTGAAGTGCACCTTAAAATCGCCCCAGAATTAACGAACCCTTTTTAAACTTTATGAGTAACATATTTGAAACATCGAAAACATTTGTACCTGCTGAAAACATTTCTTATGCTGACGGTTCAGTGGTTAGTAAAACAATTATAAAGAAAGCTACCGGAAACATTACGCTATTTGCCTTTGACAAGGGTGAAGGATTGGCTGAACATAATACTCCTCATGAAGCGCTTGTCCAATTATTGGATGGCCAGGCTGAAATTACTATTGACGGAACGATTTATAATGTGCACGCAGGGCAAAGCATCATTCTGCCCTCAAACACACCTCATTCACTGAAAGCTAATGAGAAATTTAAAATGATGTTGGTAATGATTAAAGGTTAAAATCCAAAGCTTATTTGTGGAAGGTGAAAACCAATTAAACAATCCATTGCGGCCATCCGATCGCTTTCCCGATCATATATTAAAAAAAGCCTCTCGATCGGAAGAGGCTTTTAACCCACTTTTGTTTATTAAACCAACTCAAATAAACCTGCCGAAAGTTTATCAACCTACGCCTCAGAATCAGTGACTTTGGTCATTCCCAACATAGACTTTCGTCACTACAATTAAAAAAGGCCAAACTTTCCGGTGGCCTTTCCCCTTCCATCAATGTGGATGAGTATTGCATGTCTGGGTGGGAAACGGGTTGGTTCTGCTTTCGGCACCTTCCTTCTATCTCCAAAATTTAAATTACATTGCCAAGCTGTTGCAGCGTTAAAAGCACAGCGCTGAATAACATGATAGCTACCATTTCAAACCGAATAATCATGAGATCAATTTATTTTCTAAAACTTCTTTTTTTCCTTAGCCTCACTGCTATCTTTCACAACCTTCATGGTCAAACGCTTTATTATCCTGATTCCATTTGGCAATCGAAGACACCTGCTGAACTAAAGATGAATGCGCAATTACTTGAAAGGGCTGTGACCTTTGCGATTCAAAATGAAACTACAACTGATTATGATTTAAGAATTGCTATTCTGAAAGCATATGCCAGGGAGCCTGATTACAAGATACTGGGACCTATGAAGCAACGAGGAAAGCCAGCAGGTATCATCGTAAAAGACGGCTATATCATAGCACAATGGGGAGACACCAAACGTGCAGACATGACCTTTAGTGTAACAAAAAGTTATCTTTCCACTGTTGCCGGGCTGGCGGTAGATAACCGGCTTATAAAAAATGTCAATGATCCTGTTAATCAATATGTATGGGATAACACGTTTGAAGGCGTTCATAATTCCAAAATAACCTGGAGAGATCTATTGACACAGTCATCAGATTGGTCCGGATGTCTTTTTGGTATCTGTGATTGGGCTGATCGTCCACCATTGGAAGGTGGTATCGATGACTGGATGAACAGAAAACTAATCGAACCTGGCTCCCAATTTGAATATAACGATGTACGCGTAAATGTATTGGCGTATAGTTTATTGCATGTTTGGAGAAAGCCGTTGCCTGCTGTTTTAAAAGAAAAAATTATGGATCCGATTGGTGCCTCTACTACCTGGCGCTGGTATGGGTATGAAAATTCGTTTGTAAACATTGACGGAACCATGATGCAATCGGTAAGTGGCGGTGGCCACTTTGGAGGAGGATTATTTATTAATACGTTTGATCATGCCAGATTTGGATTGTTGTTTTTACGAAAGGGTAAATGGAAAAATCAGCAACTCATTTCAGAAAGGTGGGTAAATGAAGTACAGCATTCATCCCCATCAAATAAATCATATGGTTTTATGTGGTGGACGAATGAGGAAAGTGAATTAAAGGATGTATCCAAAACCATTTATTATGCTGATGGTTTTGGGGGAAATTATATTGTCATTGACCATGAACATGACTTAGTGATGGTCACCCGGTGGCTGGATACACATAAACTGGGAGAGTTTGTTAAGCTTGTAATAAGCTCAGTTGAAAAATAAATAATGCCTGCTAAATATTGTCTAATCATTAACAATAAAGTAAATTTTAAATTAAGTTTGACTAACTATTATGCTTGTTATTAAAAAAACATATATTCTTGTAGCTGCCCTCTCTGTTTTGCTTTTCAGCGGTAAACAGGTTGACCAATTTCCTCAGGCTGAAATTACCAATGGACTGATCCAGGCTAGACTCTTTCTCCCGGATAGTAAAGAAGGTTATTATCGTGGTTCACGATTCGATTGGGCTGGAGTTATGCCGGAGTTGAAGTACAATGGTCATACGTATTTCGGGCAATGGTTTGAAAAGTATAGCCCTACTTTACACGATGCCATTATGGGGCCTGTCGAAGCTTTTTATCCTGTAGGATACAATGAAGCCAAAACTGGAGACAATTTTCTTGTGATTGGAATTGGCATGGTTACAAAGCCCGAAGAATCAAAATATTGGTTTGCAAATGACTACCCTGTAACAAACTCCGGCAATTGGAAAATAAAAAAGAAATCCGACCAAATTGAGTTCAGTCAAAAACTGGAGGATAAAAAATATGCCTATGAGTACAAAAAAACGGTACAATTAGTTACGGGTAAACCAGAAATGATTTTGTTACATACCCTGAAAAATACGGGAAAGCAATCCATTGAAACTACGGTATATAATCACAATTTTTTTGTGATGGATGAGCAACCCACCGGGCAAGACTTTGTTGTTACATTTCCTTTTCAACTGGCAGGAGATGCCGGTGAAACAGGGGCTTTTGGGAAATTACAGGATAACAAAATTGTACATCTGAAAGAACTAACAAAAAGTGAGCATCTGTTTTATGGCTCCATACAGGGATTTAGCAACAGTTCAAAAGATTATGACATAAAAATTGAAAACCATAAAACCGGAGCTGCCGTAAGAATAACCTGCGATCAACCTATTTCAAAACTGGTATTTTGGTCAGCTCAGAAAACATTATGCCCCGAGCCCTTCGTGCATTTCAAGATCAATCCAGGGGAAACGTTCAAATGGAAAATATCTTATGAATTCTATACTTGCGATATTACTTCAAGATGATTCAACCGTGGTCGAAACTTTACGTTAGAACTATTTTTATTTTATATATCATTTTATTATGAGACCCATTATTTTATTCCTGACCGGAGTACTTCTCTTTGGGTGCACCTTAAAACAAGGCCCGATACGAATTCTCACTGCTGGGATAGCCCATGAGTCAAATTCATTCAATCCTGTTCTTACAACCGAGAAAAATTTTATAGTTAACAGGGGCAATTCCATTTTGGAAAACCAGGACTGGGCAACGTATCTTAAAGGAGAAGCTGTCGAAATTATCCCTGTCATACACGCTCACGCAAATCCATCCGGTACAGTTTCAAAAATAACGTATGAATCTTTTAAAAACGAAATCCTGGATGCCATTAAAAAAGCTGGGAAAATGGATGGCATTTATCTTGACATGCACGGTGCGCTGAATGTGGAAGGATATGAAGATGCCCAGGTGGATTTTATAAAATCTATTCGGAAGATTACCGGTGATGAGTTTTTAATTGCCGGAAGCTTCGACCTTCATGGCAATATTTCACAGGAATTCGTCAATGGACTGAATATTCTTACTGCCTATCGTACCGCCCCCCATGTTGATATGGCTGAGACAAAGTTACGAACTGTGACCTTGCTTCTTAAAGCAATCAGAGAGGATTTACATCCTGTTGTCGCTCATATCAATGTCCCTGTCCTAATCCCTGGAGAAAAGGGAATCACTTCAGTCGAACCACTAAAATCTTTATACGCTTTACTTCCTTCAATAGCCTTGGAGGAAGGATTAATGGACGCTTCAATTTTTGTTGGTATGCCATGGACAGATGTCAATCGGGCCGGTATGAGTGTTCAGGTAGTTGCAAAAGATAAGTCTTCACTGGATAAAGCTATGAAAGAAGCAGGGCGAATTGCGACTGAGATCTGGAACCACCGAACGGAACTAAAATTCGATGTGCGGGTCAGTGATATTGATGATGCAATCAAAGAGGCCCAGGCTTCCCGTGAATCCACAGTTTTTATTACCGATTCAGGTGATAATACCACTGCTGGTGCAGCAGGAGATAATCCATTAGTACTATCAAGATTACTTGAACATAAAGTAAAAGATGCCATCGTTGCGGGAATTGTTGATCCTGATGCAGTGAATGCCTGCGAATTGGCTGGTGTTGGCAGCACCATTGATCTGACTATTGGAGGGAAGATGGATACAATTTTCGGAACACCTTTGAAAATCCATGGCAAAGTAAGTTCAGTATTTAATACGGATAGCAGTAGTCTGTATTTTGGAAAGCAGGCAATTGTTGATGTTTCCGGGATTCAGCTTATTCTGATCAGCAATATGGCTTCATATACTTCACCAGATGAATTTAAAAAGGCAGGGATAGAACCACTTGCCCATAAAATTGTGATCGTAAAGCTTGGGTATTTATTTCAGGGTTTGCGTGATATAGCTCCAAAAACCATCATGGCATTAACCCCAGGATTTGCCTACCAGGTAATTGAAAATCTTCCTTACAAGAATGTCCGAAGGCCAATATTCCCATTGGACCCTGAGATGACTTGGGCAACAGATTCGAATCTTTTCCAACAGTAGGCAAATTGTTAACCCTGCCGTTGTTGATGTTGTGTGAAAGTATGTTAGGGGTTCACCAACAAATGCAAAATTTGAAAAGAAGCAAAGCATTCAGCATGACAACACCCCAAGTCCAATCTCTTGTTGGTGACTTCTCTCTCTTCCCATCCAGCAACACAAACAGGTGATATTGCCTTTCCATCAGGCCAGCGCGCTTAAGTTTTATTGTGAAATGGGAATCTGTTTATTGAGACCAATTATTTTCTGTTCTCCTGGTTCGAGGATAAATTCTCTAAAGATCAACTTTCAGAACTGTTAAACTTGTCTCATTCAATATGCATCTGAAATGATTTTTGTCATGTTCTTAAAAAATGTATTTATCTTGAAACCAACTGTTGTGAGGATGCCTACTTATTTCAGAAATTTTTCAACTTTGGATTACCTAACGACCTGCCGAAAAACCTGGTGAACAAGCCAGATGTACATAATATCGAATGACCAAGAACTACGAGGAAGAAACAACCATCCGTACCAAACCAACACATGACAGCCGAGAAGCAAAGGCTGATTGAAGAGCGCGATAAACTGAAGAACTGGCGCAAGTGGGGACCTTACCTGGCAGAACGTCAATGGGGAACGGTGCGTGAAGATTACAGCGCCACCGGCAATGCCTGGGCATTTGTTTCGCACGATGCCGCACGCAGTAAAGCCTACCGATGGGGAGAAGAAGGAATAGGAGGCATCAGCGATGAACAACAACTACTGAATTTTTCGGTAGCACTATGGAACAAGAAAGATCCGATTCTAAAAGAGCGGATGTTTGGATTAACGGGGCAGGAAGGCAATCACGCGGAAGACTGTAAGGAGTATTATTATTATCTGGATAGCACACCTACACACTCGTATATGAAGATGCTGTATAAGTATCCTCAGCACGAATTTCCGTATGCTTTACTCCACGAGGAGAATAGCAGAAGGGGAAAACTGGACCCTGAATTTGAGCTGGTAGATACCGGCATCTTTGATGAGAATAAATATTTTGATGTCTTCATCGAATATGCCAAGGGAGACGTTGACGATATGTTAATAAAGATTACGGTAGAAAACCGTGGGCCGGAGACAGCGCAACTAAACCTATTGCCCACACTCTGGTTTCGCAATACCTGGGCGTGGGGCTATGATGTATATACACCAGAACTTGGCCTGGCGTCCGATGGTGCTATCACGATCTCGCACAGGGACCTGGGCAACTATTATTTGTACTATGAAGCCAGCCCACCCGGCAGCAGCGGAAAAGCAGAAGCACTGTTTTGCGAAAATAATACCAATACCGAACGCCTCTATGATCATGATCAACCGGGCACTTTTAAAGACGGAATCAATGACTTTGTGATCTTCGAAGATCCTGCCTTCATCAATAAAATTCCGAAAGGGACGAAGGCGGCCATTAATTTTGAACTGAACATTCCTGCAGGAAAATCAAAAATCGTTACCCTTCGGTTGACAGATGAGCCTTCGGCTGATCCCTTCAAGACCTTCACTGAAACTTTTCTTGCACGACTGAATGAGGCCGACACTTTTTTCAATGAACTGCAAAAGGATATCGCAGACAAAGAAGATCGCAACATTCAGCGCCAGGCAATTGCCGGCATGATGTGGTGCAAGCAGTTTTATTATTATGATGTTTCGAAATGGCTGAAAGGCGATCCCGGTCAGCCCCCACCTCCACCGGAGCGGAAGAACGGACGCAACCGCGAGTGGGCACACTTGCATAATGCCGATATCATCTCCATGCCGGATACGTGGGAGTACCCCTGGTACGCTGCCTGGGACCTGGCCTTTCATATGATACCTATTGCGATGGTCGATCCCGAATTTGCAAAAAGCCAGTTGCTGTTGTTGACGAAAGAGTGGTACATGCATCCCAATGGACAGTTGCCATCGTATGAGTGGTCGTTTGATGATGTAAATCCTCCCGTGCATGGTTGGGCCACCTGGCGCGTGTATAAGATTGATCAAAAAGTGCAAGAGGGAAAAGGCGATCGCAAATTCCTGGAAGAATCTTTTCATAAGCTCTTAATAAACTTTACCTGGTGGGTAAATAAAAAGGATAAAAACGGCAACAATATTTTTCAGGGCGGCTTTTTGGGGATGGATAACATTGGAGTATTCGACCGAAGCGCCCAACTGCCAACAGGAGCCTACATTGAACAATCAGATGGAACCAGTTGGATGGCGATGTTCACGTTGAACATGATGCGCATGTCGCTGGAATTGGCGAAAGAAAATCCAACGTATCAAAGTCTGGCCACTAAATTTTTCGAACATTTCTTATACATCGCAGGCGCCATTGCTCTGGAGGGAATTGATCTTTGGGATGATGAAGACCAATTCTATTACGATGTACTTCGCACCTCTGATGGTAAGAGGACGCCCATGAAGATACGTTCGATGGTGGGACTCATACCACTTTTTGCTGTGGAAGTACTGGACCAGGAGGTTTTTGACTCTAACCCGCAATTTACGGCACGGTTGGAATGGTTTCTTAAAAACAGACCAGACCTTGCCAGCTTGATATCGAGGTGGGGTGAACATGGAAAGAACCAACGTCACTTACTTTCACTTTTGCGAGGGAAGCGCATGAAGCGGATCTTAAAACGGATGCTCGATGAACATGAATTTCTTTCTGCCTATGGAATTCGTGCATTATCGAAACAGTATGAAGCTACACCCTTTAAGTTCCTTGCTTATGGAACTGAGTTTAGCCTGAAGTATTCCCCAGGCGAAGCAGAAACAGATTTGTTTGGGGGCAACTCAAACTGGCGTGGGCCGGTCTGGTTCCCTGTAAATTATTTACTGATCGAATCATTGCAACGGTTTCATCACTACTACGGAGACGATTTTAAAATTGAATACCCAACAGGCTCGGGAGAGATGAAGACATTAAAAGAAATTGCTACTTGTCTTTCGAACCGGATGATTGATATCTTCAGAAAAGATAAAAATGGCAATCGCCCGGTGTACGCCCATTATACTAAACTGCAAAACGACCCCTATTTTAATAATCATATCTTGTTCTACGAATATTTTCACGGAGATAACGGAAGAGGGATAGGAGCATCGCACCAAACGGGCTGGACAGGATTAGTAGCAAAACTGATTCAACAGGTAAGTTGATCTCAGCTTGCCCGTTGAAATACGCGGAAGAACAGAAAGCGAATCATGCTTTGCGCTTCCGTTTGCCAGGACGCTTCTTCGAAGCCTTTGCCAGTTTATTAAATTCAAGCGATAGATTGATCCAGTACAATAAGTCTTTATTCGATTTCAATCCTTCCTCGCTCACAAAAATATAGCCTTTCATGGGCTTACCGGTAAAGTCCATGATGCGACTTCCAGTACGTTCCAGTGCACTGTCTTGTTCCTCCGGATTGATACGGCACATCATCTCATCTTTCACTACGCCCACACACATTTTATTATTCACCATAAAACATACTCCACCAAACATGTTCTTTTCCAACGTTTCAGGAGTGTTGACCAGCATTTCCCGAATGCGGTCAGCGAGTTTTTCATTGTAGGCCATCAGAATTTCAATTAGTAAGGCTAATTTACTACATGTATCATACAAACAAAGAGGAATAATGGAGTTGGAAAGCCGCTGTGACGTTTAAGAATTTATCCCTTATCGGTAATAGTATAATGTTGAGACAAGTATAAGCTTGAGCTAGGCGCCATCGGTAAGAAAAATAGTTTGCGTATTATTTCAATTCTGCTTTGCCGAATATCACACTGAACTGTTCACACCATACCAGTACATAGTTGTAATCAGTCACATCAGGATCGCCTGGAATTTCATAGGATTGCTTTCCATTGGTAGACTTTAGTTTACCCAAGCTAATGTAAGAGGAAGCGCCTGCATCTTTGCTTAGATACACCTTCAAATCGGGCCCATTTTGTGAAGAGTATGGATCCAATAAAACTGTTTTACGTCCGGCACTATCATAAATTGCTGCTGTTCCACTTACGGTGTGCCCCACTCCCACCAATGCTCCACTTTTGAGAAGTGTTGCCATGGACGGATCAAATGAATCATCAATTGGTCCATTGGGTGTTGCGTCTTCTTCTTTGCATGACATCAGTAGGATTACTACCAGGAGAATAAAAACTCGTTTCATATATTTCTATTTTAACGTTAGGCTTACACCTGCTGTAAACATACCTGACTTATTCCTGAATCTATCATTCGGTTCCGGAAACTGCTGCACTTCTGTACTGGTTGTATACTCTGTAAACAAAAATTGAAAGCCTGCTTTTACTGATAGTTTTTCATTTACCTTATACTTTCCGTAAAATTCAGAATTCAAACTCCCCAGGTCGTTATCGCTTACCAGCAAAAGATTAAACGGTGATGGTTTGCCGGTGGTAATTTGACCTTGAGAACCATTTATATAATTGCCAGTCTTTTCTGATCCCACCGAAAACCCGATAACATCAATATTGAATCCCAGCGTAAACTTTTCGCTAAGACGATATGCAAGGTTGATCATGGCATTGACAGCCAAAACCCGTGGTTTGGCGATAAGAAACGTATCCATATTGGCTACAATATTCTCTTTGAAGAATACGCCAGGTCCGGTACTTCCAGAAGTAATATCAGCCGGGGCGGTGCTGTAATATTGATTTGATCCGACATACGTGGTCAATCGACCACCAATCCCCACTTCAAATTTTTGTTTTTTGCCAGGCCGCCAATTATGAATGTAATCACCTGTAAAAGTGCCTTGAGAGCTTCCAAAAGCTAATCCTAAATCAATTGAATTAGTGGATGACTTCTGCTGGGCAAACGAAAAGGTTACCAGGAGACTAAAGCCAACTAAAAATAATAGGATCCGAAACATCTGCGAACATCTACAAATAACGTTCTTTCTGTTGTTTTGTCTTGTCGGCATGGAGACAAAACGTGCGAATGATTTCCCTTTCCGGATAATCATTAATCCATTTAAAACAAAAAGGTAAATTATTGGAATTTTGATATTAAATGCATGAAAATATAACCAAAAAAGTCAGGCTTTTCACCTGACTTTTCATTTGCCAATTCTCTGTATCACTTGTCAAAAGCAATCGCATGGCACAGTTGGGAAGATAGTTGCGTGCAAAAGAAAGAATGATAATTAGGGAATCGACCTCACTAGTTCTCTAATCATCTTATTTGAAATGGTTTCCTGTTCGCTCTTATCATAAATGGAAACCAGATAAACGGTTGACCGAATAATTTTGACATACGTGATTACTCTTGCTCCACCACTTTTCCCTTTGCCTTTGGAGGTTATTGCCATCCGGACTTTATATAAATTTCCACCCAGTGAAGTACCAAATGTTGGATTTGCAGATAACCTTTGAGTCAGAACTTCTAAATCAGCTCTTATTGAAATGTATTTCTTTGATAATTTTTTGGCTTCGCTAAGAAAATTTGGGGTTGCCTCAATCTTAAAGCTCATTGAGCAACTGCTTTAAGGATATGGATTTCAAGTTTCCCTTTTCAATTTGCTTTACCTGTTTGAGTCCTTTCTCAATTCCAAGTAAAATACCTTTCTTTTTAAGGCCTGGGTTACCAGATCTCCTCCTCAGTAGCTCATGTTTAATTTGTTCCCACTCACGAAGAGGAACAAAAACACCCACCGTTTTACCTTTTGAATCAAATGTGTATTGAAATGCCATACATAATTTTTATAAAAATAATAAATAAATCAGAACAAAATCCAATCTTGAATATGGCGAGAATTTCGCGAATTATTAGATCCTATCGATCCATTGTTCCTTTACTCAATTCATACGTAGTCATTCAAGTTGTAAGTCAGCGCCTGCAATAACTTTCTAAGCCTCTTAAAAATCTGGACAAGGAGCTATATTTTATTAAAAAAAAGTCAGGCTTTGACCTGACCTTTTTAACATTGGCCTTCAAAAATCTACGTCATCGCGAACACCAGCAAGGATTGTGTTGTGGGTGAAGCGATCTCTCAAATCGAAGTCGAGTTTCAAAATAGGGAGCCTGCTTCGCCCCTCACTCCAACTAACCCTGGTGCTCGCAGTGACGTCACTATTTACTTCTTCCTAAGAAATATAAACAGAAAAAGTCAGGCTTTCACCTGACTTTTGTCTTACTACTTATGTCTTGCTACTATTTACTTCTTTCTAATGATAATATCCCCGTTATAATTCTTCATCGTAAACTCTGCGCCACCACCGTTGATGTCCCCCTTCACCCATTCATCGATCACTACCTTATAGGTACCTGATTTAGTATCCTTCTTTTGTACTGGTCCACTCTTGATCATGGTCATGTCAAAGCCGCTGAGTATTTCGCCTTGCTCAGTCTTCATTTTGAGGGTGGCTTTCAAGGTAGCCGGGAAGGTAAGATCTATATCTCCATTAAATGTTGAGTATGACATGGGCGCACCTTCCGTCACTTTATCGAAGGTTACTCTTATTTCACCATTGTAGGTAGTGGCTACCACCGAGCCTGAAATATTCTCGGCTGTAATCTCACCGTTATAGTTGGTGATTTCCAATTCGCCCTGGATGTTGCTAATTACTAAGTCGCCATCATTATAGGTGCTCACATTCAAATCAAAACCCGAAGGCACCTCTATTTCCAGCTTCATTTTGTTTGACCATGAATCTGAACTTGCTTTTACCGTGTTATCATTTTCAGTCACTTCCAAATCCATCGTTCCACCGGAGATCCGCTTTAACCCAGCCTTACTCGCTGAAGAACCGCTTTTATCCTTGTTCTTATTTTTATTGTCTTCATCGTCCTCATCACGATCTCGGTCATGGTCCCGGTCATGATCATCATCATTATCATCATCTTCCACGGCTGAGTATTTCACGAGAACATCCTTGCGGGCCGTACCCCTCACCGTAATGGACCCATAATTAAGATGGGCTTTCAGTTTGCCACGTTTGTTAGGATCGCTCAAGGGCACTGCAAAATCGCCTGACGATTGCGCAATAGCCAGAAATGACGAAATCAGGATTAGTATGGTTATTAATAATTGCTTTTTCATTTTCGTTGTTTGTTTAAAAATTTTTCTCTTTTATTTTTTTGCCACAGAAAACACAGATGACGACAAATTTTTAGTTTTAGGTAACATCAGTAATTATTTAGTTTTCTCAGTGAATCTGTGGCTTCTTAATTCAATTTGTTCTTTCCTTCAGGTACACATCACCGTTGAAGGTTTCAAAATCCAGCAACACTCCACCATTTCCAATCTTGAAGCGATTGCCTTTCACTTTGTATTTTGTGCCATTGTCTTGTTGCTCTTTTTCAACTGTCACCGGCAAAGACTCAAGACGGTCTACGTTCGTATAAAAATCTCCATTGAAACTTTCAAAGCTCATGTTGGCTGCCAGGCCTTTCTGAAACCATGCATTGATGTCGCCATTAAGGGAATAGAAACGGCAGTCTTTCAACGGGTTGCTTGCATACTCAATGTCTACATCACCATTAACGGTGGTGGCTGTTGCTTCGCGGGAGATGCTGGTAAGCTTAATGCTCCCGTTTACATTCTCAACCTTTAAAGCTCCCCTTACATTTTCTACGGTAACATCGCCATCATTAATAGTACTTAGAATCAGATTCACCAAAGCAGGGACCTTAATCGTAAAATCAAGGGTGTAGTCATAAGGAGGATCACAATTTCCGCCACGGCCATTGCAATTCCAATCGTAACCCCATCCTCCGTGTGAACCCCAATTATTATGGTCGTTGCGTTTTCGCTTGCCGAATCCGTTGCACGCACCTTCTACATAAAAGATTAAGGTATCGGCACGATCAATTGAACCCAACTGCAATTCCTTCTTCCCTTGTTCCAATCGTTCTTGCGTTTTGGCAGTGATTGTTCTTGTTACTTCCAGAATTACTTTATCACCCTCGTACCCAGTCACATTTACATCGCCATTGATATTGGCTACCATTATAGCATTCTCGGTACTCTTCTTTTCAAAGGCAAGTTCTTTGGTGATTTTATCGGTGAAGGTCTGGGCATTGCTAAACTGCAAGACTACCAGGTTTATTAAGATGATTAATTTGGTTTTCATTTTTTTTTAGGGTTTTTACCTCACCCCTGGCCCCTCTCCTGAAGGAGAGGGGTGTCCGAAGGATGGGGTGAGGTTAAATCAATACTTTTATACTCTCATTAATTTTACTTCTCACTTCTTTAGGAGTGTTTTCATTCAGCAAAAGCTTCTGCAGTTCTTTTACAGATTTTTTCTCCTGAATAGCGGCCATAAATTCGGCTAATGCCACTTGCACTAAGGGCGAATCCTGTTTGGCAATTGACTTGACCAGTTCTTCACGCACCGTGCTCTGCTTTGCATATGGCTTCAATGCTTCCAATGCAGCCAGTCGCACGTTTGCATTTTCATCGCGGTTCATCGTTTTGAAAAGTGCATCCGTTACTTTCTGACTCACCTGGCTCATCTCACTCGTCAGGCCAACCGCTTTCAGCCGATCTGTAGCCGATTCTTTTTCGAGCAAGGAGAATACCATCATCTCCCTCAAATCACTTACTTGTTGTGTCAGCTCATGTACTTCAGAGTTTTGCGATGGCTTGGTAAATAAGTAGCCTCCAATAAATCCCGCTACCAAAACAAGGGAAGCAAAAGCTAACCTCGGGAGGAAAACATTCCAATCTGGCAAAGTGAAAGAAAAACTTCCTTTACGCTGCTTTCTTTTTTCTTCAGTCAGGGCAGCATAAAAGTGATCATCTAACTTTAAAGACGGAGAAGGGCCTTCCATTCTGAAAAGTTGTTCATCGAGCAAATTAAGCTCACGCAGTTGAGTGAGTTCAACTTCTCCATTTTCGATCAACTGCTCAATCAATTTTACTTCTGACGGATCGGCCAAGCCTTCATTGTACTTAGCAATCAGCTCTTCAATTTGTTTTGTTTCCATATTGATTCTCGATACTGGGTTCTGGATTCTCGCCTGTTCTATCAAGCATCCGGAATCCAGCATCTATTTTTAATGACTCTTCTCCAACTGTTTGTAAATCACTTTCAGTTCTTGCAACGCCCGAAACACTTTTACTTTCACTGCTCCCTCTGTGCATCCTAAGATTTCTCCTATCTCGTGATACTTCTTCTCCTGATATTTGCTCAACAATAAGATCTCGCGTTTGTCAACCGGCAATCTGTCCATGGCCATGGAAAGCATGTGCCATTCTTCCTCCTGCTGTATTTCAGTTGACCGGTTTTCATCGTTGCTGAGCCTCTCTTGCCATTTTCCCAGGTCATCTTTTAAGTTGAGCTTGTTCTTTCGGTAATGATCGTGGTTCACATTTCGCGCAATGTGAAACATCCAGGCTTTGAAGTCGCCCCCGCCTGTCCGGCCGGCAGGCTCTCCGCGAAAGAGGTACCGATACTTCAAAATCCGAAGGAAGGTGTTCTGTACGAGGTCTTCGCTAAGTTCTTGTTCCCTGTTAAGCCCATAAAAGAAACCATACAAAGGCTTTTTATAACGTTCAAAGAGCAGACCCAGCCTGTCCAGGTCACCATCCCTGACCTTTTCCATCAATCTATTGTCTGAAAGCGCTTCCAAATTCAAGGTTTACAAGCAGGGAAACTGCGGGTTATCAAATAGGTTACAAAGAATTCCACTAAATTTAGAAGTATTAAATTCCTTATAAAACATGAACAAGCTACTTGTATTAACTTTCTTGAGTGTAATCCTGATCCGCTGTAACACCGAAGAAGCAAGAAAACTGGTTTGGTCTGATGAATTCAGTAATCCTGGCCAGCCGGATAGTAGTCGATGGAACTATGATTTGGGCGATGGTTGCCCAGATGTGTGCGGCTGGGGAAACAATGAGTTGGAATATTATACCAACGACTCTAAAAATGTTCGTGTAGAAAATGATATATTGATCATTGAAGCACAAAAAGATTCCCTTGGGGGAAAAGGATTTACCTCCACTCGCATTATCAGCAAATTCAAAGGAGATTGGCTGTATGGAAGAGTTGAAGTGAAGGCAAAACTTCCACGCGGCAAAGGCACATGGCCGGCAATCTGGATGTTATCTACCGATTGGAAATATGGAGGATGGCCAACGAGTGGAGAAATTGATATCATGGAGCATGTAGGGCATGACCCCGGAGTAATTCACGGCACAATTCATACTGAATCCTATAATCACGTAAAGCAAACGCAGAAGGAAGGAAAGATCACGGTTGCCGATGCACAAGATGCATTTCACATCTACGCTATCGACTGGTCGGAAAGCAAAATGGATTTTTATGTGGATGAAAAATTATATCACTCCGTAGTGAAAGGGACAAACGATACCTTTAAAGAATGGCCTTTCGATCAAAAGTTTCACCTGATCATGAACATAGCCGTAGGCGGCAACTGGGGTGGAGCGCAAGGTGTTGATGAGTCCATCTGGCCGCAGAAAATGGAAGTTGACTATGTGAGGGTTTATCAATAAGGAAGCTTTCAAAATTCAGGTATCTTTCCGTTTACCCTGGAACGTAATTTGCCTGGATTAATGTTTCCGTTAATAAACTAAGAACAGAGGGACATTTGTTATTTCATCAAAAAAAAGAAAGTGGAAAAGTAACGGAGGTCACGATAACCAGTGAACAGGCAGAGTGCTACTTGAAAATGTATTCGATGACTTTGTGGTGGATGGTGCTGAATTTCAAATCGAAGAATTACTAAGCAAAAATTCCAACAACAAGATCGCAACAGATTACTCTGCGGTCCAAGTGAGCTTTTTCCATTTTTTTAAGCCCTCATCAATTCCTCAATTCTATTCCGTTCAGTCTGTAACTCACGGGATAGTTTCATCTGCTTTTCCAACGTTTTGCGTTTGAACTCTTCATACTCGTTGCTGACAACATCTGCAATCACCATTTTCTCTTTCATCCTGGTCCGCATGACGTTCATGTTTCCTATGGCAAAACTGATGACGATCACAAAGCCAGCGAATACAAATGTTAAAAGAGTGAGAAACACGCTTTTCCTAAAATCAAAACCTAGTATTGATATATGAATGCTGCCGTAGACAACCTCTGCGGCCGACTCGCGTTCTTTCTTCAATGTAAGTTCTACCGACTTCAGGTTAGCCTCAAGTTGTGAAATCGTTTCGTGGGACTGCACAATCGTCAGTCTCTGCTTCTTAACGGAGTCCATCACTATTTTCCAAACTCCATCCAGCACAAACTCTTTGATCACTTTATAGTCTTGAAAAGTTTGGGAATTTGACTTCATTAAATGATAGCGCTCATTTAGCGTGTTATTTTTTCCCTCAAGAGAAATACTGGCGGGTTGAGCAAAAGAAAGATTGGCGGTCAACAGACTAATGGCTAGGAATAGACGGGTCATGGTTTTTTTTTCTAAAAATACCCGAACACTTCCGTCAATCCAATAGTATATAATTTAAACGTCCAAATAATTCGCCAAATAGGAATGAATAGAAGATAAACTGCTTACCTCTTTTTGATGTTGGGCATAAGCGGATTTATAGAAGGCTAACAAAATAAAAATCAATAATCAATTTTCGATGTAAATTCATCCGGAACCTCATTTTTAAACACAATGGAGGTTAAATGTATTTTAGAAACTCACCAAACATACGTACCAACTGCTCCGCCTGACAAAGAAGCAGTTGCTGAACTTCCTTTAAATTGTATCGAGAAAGACTTTATTAAATCACTATCATTCAATACAATCAATACTTTCTTCCCTAACGGAGTTACAAATGCGACATTCGGCAAACCATCAACACCATTGGAAGCTACCCGTACCGAACCAGGCCGAACAAATTTTGAAGCATGTGCAATAATGTAGTAGGAAACATTGCGGATAACAGAGTCACCAATCGTAAGGGCACCGAGGCATTCTGTACAACCTCCTTCATCAGTGTGAGGGTCTTGATTTTGATCCGCAGCAAGGTTCCATTCCAACACGTTACGACTCCAATTGCGCATAGCCCCAACAATTAAATTCTTCGTATGCCATCGTAGATCCCCATCAAAGTTACCCTTCGACCAGGTCCATTGCTCTGTGAAATAAATGTTGCGGTCAGGATGAGCATTGTGTACCTCTGAAAGCACATCAATCTCACCGAGATACAGATGAAAAGCAGATCCTTCTATAAATTTCTTAGCTTCGGCATCATTTAAAATCGAGATTGGATAATTGGGGTGATCACAATTATGATCAAACACAACTATTTTTGTTTCAATGCCTGCCAACTCAAAAGCAGGTCCTAAATACCTTTTTACAAACAGCGCCTGTTCATCAGCCGTCATAAGCATGCTTGGATTATTTTTTGGATTCTCAGGTTCATTTTGCAGCGTAATAGCATCGATAGGAATATCCTCCGCTTTCATCGCGTGAATGTATTTAACAAGGTAGTTTGCATACACCGTATAATATTCAACTTTGAGACTTCCCCCTTTCGGACTGTTGTTATCCTTCATCCAGGCAGGCGCTGACCATGGACTTCCCATGATCTTAATATCTGGATTAAGGGCCAATATCTCTTTCAATATTGGAATCAGGTTCTTTTGATCCTCTGCAAGACTGAACTTAGACAATGAAATATCTGTCATACCTCCTGGCATGTCATCATAGGAAAAGACATGATCGTCCAGATCAGATGCTCCAATACTAACTCTCAGATAGCTGATTCCTATGTTATTGCTATCGCTTAGAAATAACTCCTTCAATAATTCCTTGCGCTGGGATGATGTTAATTTTTGATTCATTAAAAAGGCACTCCCTCCCGTGAGGGCGTAACCAAATCCATCAACAGTTTGAAATCGTTGAGTTGTGTCAACGGTAATAACAGCATTCGTGTCTGTAATTGCTTCAAACCGCAATTTAGTTGGAGCTTCGGCAAATAAAGAAGTCTTATCGTCTGTTGTTATCCAAACAGCAACTTCACCTTCAGAAGCCAATTGATCTTGTGCCGAGGGTGTGCAAGCCAACATCGGCAACAGAATAAAAAGAGATAATCGAGATACTACAGCATTCATTTTTTACTTATTGTTTCTGACCAACCGGTCTAACATTTTTTCCCACCCGTTGTGTCAGATCGTCTCCTAAATCTACTCTCGCCTTCTCCGCCAGTTTCTCCAATGCCTCTACTATTTCCGGAAACTGCTTCTTTACATCATAACGCTCACCCGGATCGCGTCTTAAATCATATAAAGTCTTTTCAAAGGAGAAGTTTTCATTTGTCTCTCCAGGGTAACCATCTTTTCCTACTTTAAAATTCTCGTACGTTCTACCCGGATGGGGCAGAATTAATTTCCAATCGTCCAGTCGAACCGCTTCGAGGTTATTTTTTTGATAATAGTAATAGAACTCCTTGCGAGGTGCAGCTGTCATATCTCCCATCAGGATTGGCAACAAGCTCACTCCGTCAATTTTTTGCACTGGAACTTTCAACTTTAATAAATCTGCTAGTGTTGGAAAAATGTCAATCGTGGAAGAAAGACTATTGCTAATAAGTCCTTCCGGAAGAGTTCCTTTCCATCGCATAAGGCACGGTACACGCATTCCGCCTTCAAATGAATTTCCTTTGCCTTCGCGTAAGCCACCGGTTGAGCCGGCATGATTGCCAAAATTCAACCAGGGACCATTGTCACTGGTGAAAATGATTAATGTGTTATTGTCCAATCCATTCTTCTGAAGAGCATTCAACACCTCACCAACCGACCAATCAATCTCCATCATCACATCACCATACAAGCCTTGTTTGCTTTTACCTTTGAATTGTTCAGACGCATTGATGGGCACGTGCGGCATGGAATGAGCGAAGTAAAGGAAGAAAGGCTTTGCCTTATTCCGGTTAATAAAATCCACGGCACGTTGAGTGTACTGTTTAGTCAGGTTGGCTTGATCTGCAAGTGTGGCAACAGGTATCTGTCTGTCATTGCCTTCCAATATATACAAGGGAGGAAATCGATCCTTCCTCCAGTCTCCAGCAGGCTGTCCGGCAAAATCAATTGGCCACATGTCGTTAGAATACGGCAACCCAAAATATTCATCAAATCCATGCTGCAGGGGAAGAAACTCTTTGCTGTCGCCCAGGTGCCACTTACCCACCATTCCAGTCACATATCCTTTTTGTTTTACTAATTCCGGCAAGGTGAGCTCCGATGAATTAATACCTATAGAGCTATTGGGAAACAGTGCTCCCGAAAAGCCGATTCTATTTGGATAGCACCCCGTCAGCAATGCCGCGCGTGAGGCAGAACACACGGCTTGAGCAGTCAAGAAATTGGTGAACCTAATTCCCTCGTTGCCAAATTTATCAAGTATAGGAGTGGTATAATCCAGAGCGCCAGTAGAACCCAAATCACCATTTCCCATATCATCCAAAAAAATCAACACGATATTCGGATCAGGCGGAGTTTGTTTTTGGTTAAATCCCGTAGTTAATTTAAGAATCAAGAGAATCAAGAGGAAACCAAGGCTGTATTTCATACGTCAGAAGTCTTGATAATATAATGCTATACAAACTTACATAGTAATTAATTGTAAAAAGTAAGACTTTGTTATTAGATTCAAAAACTGGTTACTTTTGAAGCGTATTGAAAAAGGTAAAAGCAACAAAAATCATAATCTGGATAGTGGGGCTGGTCTTACTGACGCATTTCACGGCTTCCATCACACTCTACTTTTTTCAGGATAACATCATTTTTCAGCGCAAGAAACTCACGCAAGACTATATCTTCAAATTTAATGCAGACCCGAAGCAAGAACCATTTGAAGAATATTTTATTGAAACTGATGACGGAGAGACTTTAAATGCACTTCTGTTCAAAACGAAATTGACATCCAAAGGACTTATCCTCTACTTTCATGGTAATGCAGATAACCTCCAGCGCTGGGGCAAATATTCCGTTGACTTCACCCGGTTAGGGTACGACATTCTGATAATGGATTACCGCGGTTATGGCAAAAGTACAGGAAAGCCTACGGAACGAGACTTATACAAAGATGCTCTTACC
Organism: Bacteroidota bacterium; assembly: GCA_038043425.1. GTDB lineage: Bacteria > Bacteroidota > Bacteroidia > Cytophagales > Cyclobacteriaceae > ELB16-189. The sequence continues at coordinate 39,842 of JBBTBZ010000004.1, read as the reverse complement.
GTACTGAGATGGTCACAGGCTAACCTTCCGAATAGTCGATTAATCATATACGGCCGATCACTTGGGACCGCTGTCGCCTCCAACTTAGCTACTGCCATCAATCCTGACTTGTTGATTTTAGAAACACCATTTGACGAATTGAAGGGATACATCTACGAACCACTCAAACCTGTACTCTATTTTCTTCCTCTACACTCAACGTTTTCAAACAAGACTTTCCTGACAAAAGTTAAGTGCAAAAAAATAATCATCCATGGCACAAAAGACCAGGTTATACCCCTATCATCCGCCCAGCGACTTAAACCATTGTTGGTAGAAGGCGATCAGTTTATCATCATTGAGGGAGGAAGTCACCGCAATCTGCGCGATTTTAAAAGCTTTCATAAGGCGTTAGAAGTGGCCTTGAAGTAGTAATAGAAAATCAGTTTCTCAAGTGTGCTCTTCGTTCAGCAAGAATTCACTATTTTGACTAAAATATACGCTAAGATCCATGGCAACACTGCTGTTCATCATGATTGGAATCTACATAGCCAGCTGCCTCGCCTTCTACTTTTTTCAGCACTTAGCATTCTTCCGGCCCGAAAAACTTTCCACCGAGTTCGAATATAAATACCCTTTCCCCTTTGAGGAACTTGATTTTGTTATGGAAGACGGTGGCCTCATCAATGCCATCTATTTTAAAGTGCCCAATTCAAGAGGGATTGTTTATTATTTGAAAGGAAATTCTAAAAGCATCAAAGGCTGGGGAAAATTCGCAAAGGATTTTGTGAGTAACGGTTACGATTTTTTTATGATGGATTACCGGGGCTTTGGCAAAAGTCGGGGGAAAAGAAGTCAGACTAAAGTATTTAATGATGCACAGTTCATTTACCAATGGCTTGCCCAGTCGTATCCTGAGAATAAAATTATTTTGTATGGTCGATCGTGGGGAAGTGGCATAGCCGCACGAATAGCTTCCTGGAACAATCCAAGGTTACTAATTTTAGATTCTCCTTATTTCAGTTTCCATTATACAATTCATCAGTACCTGTTTTTTATTCCTTTAAAATGGCTGTTGAAGTACGACATTCGCACCGATCAATATTTAGAGACAACAAGGTGCCCGGTGCATATTATCCATGGCAGCAAAGACAGGCTTATTTCATTTTCGCAAAGCGAAAAACTGAAGGCCCTGTTTCCTGGTAAAGTTATTTTGCACAAAATTAAAGGAGGCCATCACAACAACTTACCGGATTTTTCCGAATTTTTTGAAATCCTTTATGCCATTCTTTATGTAAACCCTGCGGTTGAAAAATCAACCTGATGGTATGGAGATTACAATAAAAACATTCGCTGATTTTACACGCATTTTTGACATACTTCCGTATCAAAAAGAAAAATATCCAAATACAACTGCACTCAATTATTTCTTTACGGGGAAATGGCACGGCTATTCCATTCAGGAATTACAAACTAAAATCGATGCCCTTTCGTGCTGGTTCATTAGTAATGGTTACATAAAAGGAGATAAAATAATAGTCGTGCCGATCATAGGAAGTCCCGAATGGATGATGTTGGACTTTGCCTGTCAGCAGGCTGGTTTGATTACCGTGCCTGTGCATCCTACTTCGCGCTCTGAAGAAATTGAAGTAATTGTAACAGAAACCGAAGCAAAACTTTGTCTGACTGCTGATGGCGAACTTTATTTCAAATTTTTATTGGTCCTGGAAAAACTAGAAGCAAGGACTTTTATATATCACCTCCAGGCAAGTGTTCCGGGCTATTTTTATCCACTACAAACATCAAAAGTATCTGATGAAGAATTAAGCCTGCTGAATGAAATAAAGAAAGAAATTCGCGAAGATGATTTGCTCACCATCATGTATACCTCTGGCAGTTCGGGTATTCCCAAAGGGGTGATGCTCACGCATCGCAACATCGTCCATAACATTAAGGCCATATTGACATTGTTGCCACTTGAACCTAGGCATAGAGTATTAAGTTTTTTACCGTTCAGTCATATTCTTGAACGCGCCACCTGTTACGCCTATTTAGCATTTGGTGTGTCCGTGTATTTCAGTCAAAACAAAGAAAGCTTTGCGCACGATTTTAAAACAGTTAAGCCTCATTTCTGCACCTGCGTACCTCGTGTACTTGAAAAAATGTATGACTTCATGCTGGAGCAATTGCTCCATAAAAACCTATTGAAGAAGAAAATAATTTTATGGGCATTGACCGTTGGTAAAAAATATGACTCAATGGATCGGATGAAAATACTGTTCTCTATTAAAGTGATAATGGCTAGAGTGTTGGTCTTACGTTCATGGAGAAAAAAGTTAGGTGGAAAAATAAGGTACATGGCGGTAGGTGCTGCCTCGTTGCAACCCGAAATAGGGAGATTGTTTTCTGCTGCTGGAATTCATGTTGTGGAAGGATATGGGATGACAGAGACCGCACCCCTCATTACCATGAACCGATTTGAGCCAGGATTAAATCGATTTGGCACGGTTGGAGTGGTGATTCCGGGAATAGAGGTTAAGATAGACGAACCAAACGAGGAGCACGAAGGTGAAATTTTAGTAAAGGGACCTAATATAATGGTAGGGTATTTTAAAAGACCTGATCTTACGAAAGAAGTTTTTACAGACGATGGTTGGCTCCGCACAGGTGACATTGGCAAATTTGTGCATCATCGGTTCCTAAAAATTACTGATCGAAAAAAAGACATTTTCAAAACCTCGTCAGGCAAATATATTGCTCCTCAACCCATTCAAAATCACTTGGCAAAATCACCCTTTATCGAAAGGTGCCTCATCATTGGGTTTCAAAAGCCGTTTGTCACTGCTCTGATCGTTCCACATTTCACGATGCTGCAAGCCTGGTGTGCGCAAGAAAAAATTCATTGGACATCGCCACAATTTATGGTGCACAATATTAAAGTAAGAGCCAAACTTCAGCAGGAAATAGACCATCTCAACGAGAAACTGCACAACTTTGAACGTGTGAAGGACTTTGTTTTATGTCATCAGGAGTGGAGTGTGGAGAATGGTGAAGTCACCACAACATTGAAGCCTATCCGGAAAATACTATTGGAGCACTATGGGAAGGAAATTGAGAAGATGTATGCTTGATTTTATTTGTACTGTTATTGGAAGAACCATGGTCTGTTACTTCAACTCTAAAATTACGACCGAGTGCGCTGGTAACTTCACTTTTAATGAATTGCCGCTCAAACTCGACTCTTTAAAAGCAGCCGGCTTAACTTTATCAGGCGTTTCGAATGAATTGTGATCCTGAATTTTCTCCGAAGTAAGAATTCTTCCGGTAACAGAAGTGAATTTTGCTCCTCGAATATCTACTACCACCTCCTGACTATTCCTGGCATCAATATTTACTAATGAAATATGTGTTAGTCCATTGGCATCCTTTGATGCAGAGGCCGAGACGGCCATTAATTTTTCAGTTCCAAAAATATAATCATTAGTTTTGATTTGAATTGGCAGAAGAGTAGCATCCTGATGAACATTATACATTTCCATCACATGATAGGTTGGTGTTAACAGCATCTTCTCTTCGTTGGTGAGAATCACCGCTTGCAAGACATTTACAGTTTGTGCCAGATTGGCCATACGCACCCGATCACTGTGATTGTGAAAAATATTTAATGTGGCGCCTGCCAATATCGCATCGCGCATCGTGTTTTGCTGATACAAAAAGCCAGGATTTGTATTTGGCTCCACATCATACCAACCTCCCCATTCATCAACCACAAGTGCGATCTGCTTGGCAGGATCATATTTATCCATAATAGTTGAGTGCTTGGTGACCAGTTCTTCCATGAAAAGCGCTCTTTTAAGTATCAAAAAATATTCTTGCTCCGAAAAATCTTTGGCTGATCCTTTTTTATTCCAGTCGATAACAGAGTAGTGATGCAAAGCCACTCCTTCCAACATGTTATGCGGAATGTCGCGCATAAGGACTTCTGTCCAGTGGTAATCCGAGGAGTTGGCTCCAGAGGCAATCCTGAAAATCTTACTGTCATTATTCCAACTTGTCATGAAAGTTGCATACTGTCGGTATATGTTGGCGTAATACTCTGCCGTCATGTTACCTCCACAGCCCCAGGCTTCGTTGCCAACTCCCCAGTATTTTACATTCCAGGGTTTTTCTCGTCCATTCTCTACGCGGAGTTTAGACATAGGACTAACGCCACCAAAATTTACATACTGCAACCATTCTGTAAACTCCTGAACGGTTCCACTTCCAACATTGCCTGCAAGGTAAGGTTCGGCACCAATCAACTCACACATGTCCAGAAAATCGTGGGTGCCAAAACTGTTATCCTCTGTTACACCTCCCCACCATGTGTTTACCATCGTTGGTCGTTTGTCTTTTGCACCGATACCATCTTTCCAATGATACGTATCTGCGAAACATCCTCCAGGCCAACGCAAGTTGGGAACTCTTAATTTCTTCAACGCATCAACCACATCATTACGAACACCCTTGGTATTAGGGATAGTTGTATTTTTCTCACCAACATAAAAACCTCCATAAATACATTTGCCGAGATGCTCTGAAAAATGACCATAGATGTGACGGTCAATTTTTACTCTTCCATGATCAGCATTCAATACAATTGTATTTTGACTTATTCCTTGAATTAAGATAAAGGAGAGAAGTAGTGTACCTAGTGTTTTCAAAGTGGTCTATTATTGGTGTAGCGATCTGTAACTATTTACTCGGTGTCATCGATTAACTAGTTTATGCTTCTTCCATGATAATAACCTTTTCCATCACATCGCCCTGACGGATAGCATCAATCACTTCATCTCCAGCAAAAACTTTTCCAAACACCGTATGGTTACGATCAAGGTGTTGCGTGGACTTCCGGGTATGGCAAATAAAAAATTGCGAGCCACCCGTGTTCCGTCCGGCATGCGCCATTGAAAGTACGCCTCGGTCATGATATTGATTCTCTCCAGTCAATTCACAATCAATATGATAGCCAGGACCACCATTGCCAATGCCATTCGGACAACCGCCCTGAATCATAAAATTTGGAATAACTCGGTGAAAGGTTAACCCATTATAAAAACCCTTTCCGGCCAAGGTTATAAAGTTCTTTACCGTATTGGGAGCATCCTTTTCAAAAAACTTAATTTTCATAACTCCCTTCTTGGTGTGAATTTCTGCTATCTTCATTGTTTTCTTAGTTTATGATGCAAGATAACAGGAGATATTAATTTTGAGATAATAATTTACCGCTGTCTTCAAACTTCAGAACATGAAACCATGCATTAGTTCAAAAAAAATGTATCCCACGCAAGCTATTGCCGAAGATGCGCTGATTGAAGCCAGGACGCAATTCGACTACAAAGCAAATCAAGGTCCTGTGGGCGTTTATCTGTGCGAAGATTGTGGATACTACCACCTCACCTCACAAGGAAAAATGAACGACAAACTGGCCACTCAACTAAAAGACGGAAAAATCAAACTTCAGAAAGAAGCAAATCAATGGATGAATAAGTTGAAGAGGCGATGACTGTTAAATTGACATCACATACTTCTTTAAAAAAGATTGCGAATCCAGCACCTCTATCTCCGAAAAGAAAAAATCATTTCTATCTTCAGTAATAATACATTTGCAACCGGCTGCTTCCGCTGAATAATATTCCAATCCGTCTTCAAAATCGTGAATGGATTTATTTTTGACCGTCCTAACAACACTAGACTTATCAGCCGAAGCTACCTCAATCTTATCACACAAAATTTCCATTTTTTGTTTTGCTCTGACAGTTCCGCTTTTCTTTTCCGCAAAATAAAAAGCAATGGCCAGGCAAATTGGTGAAGTATAAACCTGAAATTTGGAATTATCCATCAAACTCATCACACGGGAAGAATACGTGAAGAGTGGGTATTCCTTATTCAATACGGAAACTAAAATATTCACATCGAGAAATATTTTCATTTCCGCGATTTGTAGTATTCCTTTTTAAGGGCTTTGCGGGATGGAATTGCCTTTTGATATTTTACTTCGCCTTCCGCCAGCATGCTTACCCAATCTGCCACGGGCAGATCTTCCAATTGCTGATAATGACCGCTCGTAATTTTGCTGTATAGAAATTCGGTGAGCCTGGATAAGCTAATGTTATTATCATCGGCAAATTTTTTGGCCTTGCCGATAATCTCTTCATTGAAGCTTAACGTAACTTTAGCGTCCATACGCTTTTAATTTTATACGACAAAGATAACATTTTTATACGTATAAAAACAAGCCTTGGTTTCTTACCCCCTCAAAAAGTATTCCCGCCAAGTCGCTCAAAATGCGTATCTTTGCGCATCACTCCTCCCTACCTGCCTAAAATGGCATCGGCAGGCAGGCAAATCCTCGTAGAAAAGCGCTTTCTGCGCTGCGTTGAGCCAAGAGGCGTTCACTTAAAAAAAGTAAACACGGGGTTTCGTGTTTCAAAATTAAACATGTCATTTGAAAAATTAAATCTCATTGAGCCCATCTTGCGTGCTCTGAAAACTGAAGGCTATACAAAGCCAACACCCATCCAGGAACAATCTATTCCTGTGTTATTAGACCGCAAAGATTTGCTCGGCTGCGCACAAACCGGAACGGGCAAGACAGCAGCCTTCGCTATTCCTATTTTGCAATTATTGCACGAGGATGAACTCTATAAGAAAGCCCCTGGCGGAATTAAAACATTGATCTTAACTCCAACTCGCGAACTTGCCATTCAAATTGGTGAAAGTTTTGCAGCGTACGGAAGACATCTTCGTATTCGCCACACCGTCATCTTTGGTGGTGTATCGCAAAAATCACAGACGGATGCATTACGTGCGGGTGTCGACATATTGATTGCAACCCCCGGACGTTTGCTTGATTTAATGGATCAGCGTTATGTTAAACTGGACCTGGTCAAAATGTTAGTGCTGGATGAAGCGGACCGAATGCTAGACATGGGTTTCATTCACGATGTGAAGAAAATTATTTCAAAAGTGCCTGCTAAAAGACAAACGATATTTTTCTCGGCTACAATGCCATCTGAAATTTCCAAATTAGCCGATACTATTTTAACCCACCCGGTAAGGGTAGAAGTGACGCCAGTATCGTCTACCGCAAATACGATTACCCAAGAACTTTACTATGTTGATAAGAATAATAAAAAGTCCCTGTTGCTTGACCTGTTGAAAGATAAATCCATTAACACCGCGCTTGTCTTCACACGTACAAAACACGGTGCTGATCGCGTAACAAAAGATTTGAATCGAGCTGGGGTTTCAGCTGAAGCCATTCACGGAAATAAATCACAAAATGCCCGTCAACGAGCATTGAGCAATTTTAAATCACAGCAAACCCGCGTATTGGTGGCTACTGACATCGCTGCACGTGGAATTGATATCGATGAACTTTCTCACGTTATCAATTTTGAATTGCCCAATATCCCTGAAACGTACGTTCACCGCATTGGCAGAACTGGTCGCGCGGGCGCAAGTGGAATCTCTATCTCTTTTTGTGATGCAGAAGAAAAGGAATTCCTGAAAGATATTCATAAACTCATCGGCAAAACCATTCCTGTTGTGGAAGGTCATCAGTACCCGATGATGCATCACACCTTTATCAAGCCTGCAGAAAAGCAGCGACAAAGTTCACCGCGGAGACCCGGCAGCAATGGCAATAATTCATTCCGAAATTCCGGAAAGAGATGGTCAGGTGGGCAACAAGCGAGGAGGGATTAATCTCAAATCCATAAATTTTAACGGAGCCTCCACTTTAAAAATGGAAGCTCTTTTTGTTTATTATTATTTAGTTGACTTTGTCAACTAAATTTTATTACTTTCCCATATGAAAATAGAGGATATTCAATCCGTGCGGGACTTCAACCGTTTTTACACCAATATCATCGGATTATTGGACAATCATATCTTAGACAGTTCCTATTCCTTACCAGAAGCACGTGTGCTGTTTGAACTCAATCGTCAAAGTAGTTGTACTGCGCGGGAAATACTGAACGTTATCAAAATCGATAAAAGCTATTTAAGCCGGATGCTCACCCAATTTGAAAGCAGTGGACTTATCCGAAAAAAAACATCTGCAGAAGATGGAAGGGCTGTTCAGTTAACCCTCACTCCAAAAGGAAAAAAAGCTGCTTACGAGTTGGACACTGCCTCCATCCTTCAGATAAAAAATATGTTGAAACCCATATCTGATCAAGCACAGCAACAATTACTTCTTCACCTTCAAAAAATCAAGCTCATACTTTCCAATCCTTTAACATAATTGACATGAAAAATATCTCTATCCAGGACATCACAATCCGCACTGAAATTAAGTCTGGCGACATTGGGTATGTTACCCACCTGCATGGAAAACTATATAAATCAGAATTCGATTATGGAATTCAGTTCGAGACTTATGTAGCGGAAGGACTAAACGAGTTTTATCGAATGTATGACCCTGCCAACAACCGTGTATGGGTGTGTGAACATGACCGAACAATGATCGGTTTTCTTTTATTGATGAATCGGGGCGAGGCTGCTCAACTCCGTTACTTTATCATAGAACCAGAATATCGAAGCATTGGTCTGGGCAAAAAATTAATGGATTTGTACATGGCATTTCTTCGGCAATGCGGATACTCATCAAGTTATCTCCTAACTACACATGAACTGCATGCTGCAGCTCATCTCTATAAAAAACATGGATTCAAACTTATAGAAGAAAAACCAGCATCCTCTTTTTTTGGCAAACCCCTTATGGAACACCGTTATGAACTTGATCTAAAGAACTGATCTATCAAAATTGTTCTTTAACGGATGGTATCATGTGGGCAGCAGACAAGAATGGATAAGGTAAAACTTTATTGACATTAAAGGCCATTACAATACTGCTTTTTACTACCAGTCAATCACTTTCTTGTCCCGGTAAAATTTTCCTGAAACAACATTCTTTTCCGTGGCAAGCCAAATAGCAGTTTCGGCCCCTTTTTCCAATGAACGAGGGGCATTCTTCCCACCCATCTCTGTCTTTACCCAACCTGGGCACATTGAAAAGGCCTTCAATTTTGTGTCAACAAGTTCTGATGCCAGCAACATGGTAAAGGAATTAAGCGCGGCTTTGCTCAATCGGTATGCTCCATATCCACCATGATTTAAAGAAGCCATCTCTCCCATACCACTGGAGATATTGATGATCCTCCCCTCTTCACTTTTTTTTAGTAATGACATAAAGTATTTTGAAGTGCGAACGGGTCCCATCAAATTAGTACCCATTACATTGGTGATTTGATTCAAATCAAAATCAAGCATGGCGTGATTGCCGATTACCCCAGCATTATTCACCAGTACATCAAGCTTTCCCTGTTTTTTGTCAACCATTGAAGCTGCTTCCATTATGGAGGTTTCATCCAGTACATCTAATTGCATGCCCCATGCATTACTTCCAATTTCCGTTGCGACTTGGTGTGCCTTTGAGTGATCGCGGGCAGTAACAATTACCTGCCAGTCTTTTTTCGCCATCTGTCTCGCAATCTCTTTTCCTATTCCACGGTTAGCGCCTGTGATGAGAATGACTTTTTGGTTCAAATTCATAAATCCTATTACATCTTCAGCAATTTGAAGGCATGCGTCCATTCTTTGTTTATCATACCTGGAATGCACCACAGCATACACAACGGCTCAATAGCCCTTGCTGATTCAACAAGCCCATAGTCTGCCGTTTCCCAACCAAATTGATCAAGGATTGAATTAACTTGTTTTTTGGCTTCACCATCGTTACCACAAATAAACATGGTGGGCTTTCCCCCTGGAAATATAGGGTTCACCATAAATGAATTACCTACGCTATTAAACGCCTTTACGAATTTTGCCTTTGGGGCAACTCTTTGTAAACGTTCCATCAAGGAATCTTCAAGCGTAGTAAAATATTTTAAAACGCCATTTACCGGAGGAACTTCTGCAATTGGATTAGTGGTGTCTATGACAATTTTGGCTGTTAGTTGTGAAGCGATTGATTTTATCACGGTTTCAGCGACTGCGCCCTTCACCGCCAACACAACGATGTCGCCAAACTTTGCGGTTTCTTCAAAGCTACCGAGTTGAGCGTGTGTGTGTTTGGTTTTCCAGTCGGCTAGTTTGTCAAGGTGGCTGCTGCCCACCATCACATCATAACCATGCTTTAAAAATCCGGATGCTAAAATTTGGGCAACTTGCCCTGAGCCAATAACGCCAATTTTCTTTGTTGCCATAGATAAAGTTTTTTGTTAGAATAAAGATAACCTGTGGAATCGCCATATCGTTCAAAAAAAATTAACTTTCTCCGATGAAGATTGGTTTACTCTCAGATACACACAGTCACCTCGACCCAAAAGTGCTTGAGTATTTTAAGGATTGTGACGAAATCTGGCATGGTGGGGATATCGGTGATGCTATGGTAATCAATGAGCTGGAAAAATATAAACCGGTTAGAGCTGTGTTTGGAAATATAGATGACAAAGAGATGCAAGTTCGTTTTCCAGAAGACGTATGGTTTAACTGCGAAGACTTAACAATTTGGATGACACACATTGGCGGAGCGCCACCTCATTACAATCCGCGAATAAAAAAGATACTTAAAGACCGCGCTCCCGATATTTTCATCTGTGGCCACTCACACATTCTTCGGATCAAAAAAGATCCGAACTACAACAACATGCTATACCTAAATCCGGGGGCAGCAGGTAATCATGGGTTTCATCACATCAAAACCATCGTACGGTTTAATGTAATTGGAAAAGAAATAAAGAATATGGAAGTGATTGAGTTAGGAAAGCGTGGTAAGATTAGCCAATGAGTAAATGATCAATTAGCCAATGGGCTACAAATCAAAAAGCCAACGTGAGTCTAACATTGGCTGATTTTTTGGTAATGGTACCAAATTATTTCTTCGCGGCCTTTGCCTTAAATTCTTCTTTGATCTTCTCAATATCAACACTTTTAGCCACAGGCTTAAAATTCTGTACTTTGAGCGATGTTCTTCTGCGAGACGCTTTCGCTTTATCTTTGCGGTTCTTTCTCTTCAAACGGGTTACTGACATGGCTTCTGAGTTTTAAAGGGTGCAAAAATAAGCAGGTTTTCCGATTTCCAGCCACAGACTCATTGATTATTTCAATTTGTTTGGAAATTCAGTGATTCTAAGGGTTAGTGATTAAATTGCCGCGTTTATCTATGGAAAAACCTACACTCCCGAAAGGTACTCGTGACTTCGGCCCGGCACAAATGGCTAAGCGACACTTCATCCTCGAAAATATTAAAAAGGTGTTTCAGAAATATGGCTTCCAGCCATTGGAGACTCCCGCAATGGAAAACCTTTCTACCCTTACTGGGAAATATGGGGAAGAAGGGGATCAGTTACTATTTAAAATTCTTAACTCGGGGGACTTTCTTAAAGATGTTGATCAATCTGCACTCGAAACTCGAAACTCGAAAAGTATAACTTCGAATGTCTCCGAAAAAGGCCTTCGTTATGATCTCACCGTTCCCTTTGCGCGCTATGTGGTGATGAACAGAGGCGAAATTTCTTTCCCGTTCAAACGCTATCAGATTCAACCCGTGTGGAGAGCTGATCGTCCCCAAAGAGGACGATATCGTGAATTTTACCAATGCGATGCTGATGTGGTGGGTACAGATTCCTTACTCTGTGAAACTGAAATTGTTTTGATGATCAAGGAGGTATTCAAGGCATTGGGCATTGAGGAGTATACCATTAAAATAAATCACAGAGCAATCCTTTCAGGACTTGCGGAGTTGAGCTGCTCAAAAGAAAATGAGTCTTCCTTGTTCATTGGCATTGATAAACTGGACAAGATTGGAGAAGAAAAAGTAAGAGAAGAATTAAAGTCACGAGGCTTTGAAGAAAATAGTTTGAACATCGTTTTTGACATTCTGAACTTTAAAGGAACCACTCAGCAAAAAATAGATTTCCTTACTTCGAAGTTTTCTTCTTCCGAAAAAGGAAAAAAAGGAGTGGCTGATTTTAAAGAGGTGTTGAGTTTATTGAAAAGTTATGGAGTTGAAGAAGATCATGTTGAGTTTGATATTGCACTCGCCCGTGGTCTCTCCTATTATACAGGTTGCATTTTTGAAGTGAAGATCAACAATGTATCAATCGGAAGTGTGGGAGGCGGGGGACGGTATGATAACCTCACCGGTAATTTTGGATTACCCGGTATTTCTGGTGTCGGGTTTTCATTTGGTGTGGATCGATTGTACGATGCTTTGGAAGAACTTCAACTCTTCCCAAAGGAGGCACAGATATCGTCCACGGTAATGATCGCGCATTTGGATGAGGAAACTTTTCGTTACGGATTAAAAGTAACACAGGAAGTAAGGCAACATGGGATCGCCACAGAAATCTATCCCGATCAAACCAAGCTCAAAAAACAACTGGACTACGCCAATAAAAAAATGATTCCTTTCGTGATCGTAATTGGCTCGGATGAAATGAAAGACGGATTGCTGACGATTAAGAACATGGAAACAGGAGAGCAGGAGAAATTATCCCTGAATGAAATCTTAGTTAAAAAGTTGGCAGTAGGCAGTAAGCAGTAGGCAAATTGCCAACTGCCTGTTGTTTATTGCCTATTAAGAAATGGAGCCAACACATCGTATATCCAACAAACCCTTAACGCTGAAAGAACTTAACCACGTTCTTTACGGTCATTCAAAAATTGCGCTGTCCGAGGATGCACGACAAAAAATCATCCGTTGCCGCGACTACCTCGATCAAAAACTGGCTTCCTCTAATCATCCGATTTATGGAATCAACACAGGGTTTGGTTCACTATATAATACAAACATCCCGAAAGAAGACCTTGAGAAGCTTCAAGAGAATTTAGTGATTTCGCATGCCTGCGGAACTGGCGCAGAAGTGCCACGTGAAATTGTGTTATTAATGCTCTTCTTAAAAGTTCAGTCGCTGTCCTATGGCTATTCTGGTGTCCAATCAGAAACTGTTGAGCGGTTGGTTGAAATGTTTAACCAACGCGTACTACCAAGAATTTATGAAATGGGTTCGTTGGGAGCTTCTGGTGACCTCGCCCCTTTAGCGCACTTGTCATTGCCACTTATTGGCTTAGGCAAAGTACATTATTTAGGAAAGATTTATTCAAGCGAAGAAGTATTGAACCTTTTAGGGTGGGGAAAAATTCATTTCAAAGCAAAAGAAGGATTGGCTTTGCTCAATGGCACCCAGTTTATGAGCGCCTATGGCGTTTGGTGTTCGCTTCACTCGAAACGGATTTTAAAATTAGCTAATCTCGTTGGTGCGCTTTCTTTAGATGCATTCGATGGAAGGGCTGAGCCATTTGATGAACTTGTTCATAACATCCGTCCGCATAAGGGGCAAGTCAAAGTGGCTCGTGAAGTAAAAAATATTTTGGAAGGAAGCGCCATTATTTCGCAACCTAAGAAACACGTTCAAGATCCTTACTCGTTCCGGTGCATCCCGCAAGTACATGGAGCCAGCGATGATGCAGTTCAGTACGTTTCAGAAATTGTGTTAACAGAAGTTAATGGTGTTACTGACAACCCAAATATCTTTCCTGAAGAAGATAAAATTATCTCAGCTGGAAATTTTCATGGTCAGCCACTAGCACTTGCCCTCGATTTTTTGGCAATTGCCCTGGCTGAGTTGGGTAGCATTTCAGAAAGAAGGACGTATCAGCTAATCTCGGGCTCACGCGATTTACCGAATTACCTTGTAGCCAATCCCGGTATCAATTCCGGCTTGATGATACCTCAATATACTGCGGCCTCCATTGTGAGCCAGAATAAACAACTTTGTACTCCTGCCTCTGTGGATTCCATTGTGTCCTCGAATGGACAGGAAGACCATGTGAGCATGGGTGCCAATGCTGCTACAAAAGCATTTCGTGTTGTAAATAATGTGTATTCAATATTGGCTATTGAACTGATTACGGCCTCTCAAGCCCTGGAGTTTCGAAGGCCCTTGAAAACTTCGCTCCAGCTTGAAAAATTTGTAAATACTTTCCGGCAGTCTGTTCCGTTTATAGTAACAGACCGTCTATTGCATGATGATATGGTGAAGGCTGAAAAGTTTTTAAAAGAAACTATCTTAGAGGTGTGAGGAAAATCATTCCATTAATCATTGCTTCATTTTTTACAATGGCCTTACTGGCTCAGTCTCCCTATAAAAGCAGACTGGGTCGTTTTCAGGTGGACCAGAAAAAGGGCTGCGCACCTTTCACTATTACAATCACAGACGCAAATCTGATCACCACTGGCGATTGCACCCCCGGTAAACCATGTGAAATGGACTACGAGAGTAAAGGTCAACAACAAAATCTCTTCACCTATACGTACACCACTGCTGGTACTTTTAAATTATCCGTTCTCTATCAAAGTATTGGTGCTGACGACATCACCATCACGGTAGATCAAAACATTCCACCCGAATTTGATATTTACAGTTGCGCTAATAATAAGGCTCAGGTAAAAGTCAACGACAATAATTATGACCAATACATTATCGATTTTGACGGTGTAGCCCCTCCTGAGTTTATTTTACCTTTTAGCAATACTATACTTGCGGGGCCTTTCTCCTATGGCTCATCCGGACTTAAAACAATTTCCGTACGCGGTCGGGATCTAAACGCTGCAGACAATTGTGCGGTAACAACACAAAATTTTACGGCTATAACCCAACTGCCAACCTCAACTATAAGTACGCTCACAGCTGTGGATGCAACCGATATTCAACTTGATTTTACCAGTCTATCCAACATTCAACTCAAAAGTGAAATCGGAGTCAATTCTGGCAATTCCTTTCAACTTTATCAAACTGTTGTTTTTGGAGTTAACACGCTTGTAGTCCCCAATTTAAAAGTGGATGATAACTTCTATTGCTTCCGGTTGAGCTCTTATGATCCTTGTGCCAATACCAACACGTATTCCAACACAATCTGCAGTCAGAACTTTGATCTGGACATTCAAAGTGGAGTAAATAAACTCTCCTGGATAACCTCAACATCAGGCATTTCTAATATGGAAATTTTACGCAACCAGAATACATACACTATTATACCTGGGGCTCCCCTGTTTTTTGATGATCTGGATGCTGTATGTAAAACGGATTACTGTTACGAAGTTATAAGCCAATATTCTAATGGCTCCAAAAGTATCTCTCTCGAAAAATGTGGTACTGCTTTCAACACGGACACACCTCCGACTATCGATAATACAAGCTCAGTAGTAAATGACCCTGGTGTCGAACTCACCTGGTCACTTGATCCAAAAATTATCACTGCGGGCTTTAATGTTTTCAGGTCAATACTTTCAGGTCAATCAATTTTTGTGGGCCAACCTGCTGAGAAGATATTCAATGATCCCGCTTACCAGACAGGCTTTAATTTCTGTTATGTGATTAATTATTCCGATAACTGCGAAAACCTTAGCGCTGTTGGAGGGCTTATTTGCCCAATGCGTCTTTATGGCTCACTTACTCCACAAAATAACATCATCTCCCTTAACTGGAGCCGCTACACCGGATGGAAGCAAGGTGTAAAAAAATACACCGTTGAAAAGTACAGCCTATCGAATGCCTTGATTAAAGAATTTGATGTCGGCACCGATACTGTTTTTGTGGATGATCAGCCTGACCCAAAAAACCAATTTGTATCCTATAAAATTGTAGCTACGGCAGTAGAAACCGGAGTTACCACATCCATTTCCAATTCATTACCCTTTGTAAAAGAGACCCATTTAATTTCACCAACAGCGTTTACACCAAATGGTGACAAGCTTAACGACTCCTTTACAGTTACAGGGGAATTTATAGTAAAAATTGAATTGAGCATTTTTGACAGATGGGGGGCTTTAATTTATACAACAGAAAAGAATGAACCATGGGACGGGAAAAGAAATGGGGTGATTTTGCCAGAGGGAGCTTACGTCTGGAAGGTAGACATCCTTAATCTTGCCGGCCAAAGTTTCAATCAATCCGGCACTGTAATGTTGCTGGTAAAAAGCAAAAATTAAACCTCACGCAGTTGCCATCGTGGACATGGCTCTTAATAATTAATTACATTTGAGCCGAAGTTGGAACCCGGCTTTTGACAACCAAAACTTTAATTTCGTTTTATGTTCGATATGATGAAAATGATGGGCAAAGTGAAAGAAGTGCAGGCCCGCATGAAAGATGCACAAGATAATTTAGTATTGATCAAAGCCTCTGCCGAATCAGGTGGCGGCATGGTAAAAGCAACAGTAAATGGGAAGAAACTATTAATTAGCCTTGATATAGATTCCGCCATTTTAAAATCGGAAGATAAAATTCTGGTTCAGGACTTAGTTGTGGCGGCAGTCAACAAAGCTTCAGAAGAAGTGGAAGTTCTAGCCAAAGAGGAAATTCGAAAGAGCACGGAAGGGATATTGCCAAACATTCCAGGAATGGATTTAAGCTCTATGTTAGGATGAGCCGGCTTGCCATTGTCATTCTCAACTACAATGGCAAGGAACTACTCAGAAAGTTTCTTCCATCGGTTTTGAAGTTTAGTGGTAAATCAAAAATCATAGTCGCTGATAATAATTCCTCCGATGGATCAGTCAATGTCCTACTGAATGAATTTCCACAAGTTGAATTGATACAGATTTCAAGCAATCTTGGTTTTTGCGGTGGATATAATTATGCGCTTTCAAAAATAGAGGCCGACTATTTTGTGTTACTTAATTCGGACGTTGAAGTCACCGAGAGATGGATTGAACCCGTCATATCGTTATTTGAAAATGATCCCTTGATTGCTGCGGCCCAGCCTAAAATTCTTTCCTACACTAACAAGCAAAATTTTGAATATGCCGGAGCCGGAGGGGGATTCATTGATGCTCTCGGTTATCCATTTTGCCGAGGCCGGATTTTTAATGCTATCGAAACAGACAATCATCAGTATAACGATACCCTTCCGATATTCTGGGCAACTGGGGCCTGCTTGTTTCTACGCGCAGAATCCTTCAAAAAAATAGGAGGCTTTGATGAGGATTATTTCGCTCATATGGAAGAAATTGACTGTTGCTGGAAAATTAATCGGGCTGGTCTTTGTGTATTTTATCAAGGCGCCAGCACAGTTTATCATGTCGGTGGCGGTACGTTATCTTCAAGAAATCCCCAAAAAACCTATCTTAATTTCAGGAATGGACTTAGTCTTATTTTCAAACATTTGCGTATCCGTCAACTCGTATGGAAGCTTCCGTTTCGGATATTATTAGATTGGGTGGCAGCCGCTAAATTCATGTTCGAAGGTTCTGCTGCTGATTGTCGTGCCGTCCTGAGAGCCCATATTCATTTTCTACTTTCTTTAAAGAAGGAGGTATCAAAGAGAAAACATCTTGCCAGTCAAATACCAAATTATCAGGTGGAGAATACGTACAAAGGGTTAATTATTTTCGACTTCTACCTCAGAAAGGCTAGAAAGTTTGGTGAGCTAACATTCAAGGTTAGTAATCCCAAATAGTGCTTCGTCTGCGCAAATGCCTTCTCATATTCATTATAAAGGCAAGCGCCAAATAGACAATAATCGGGGAGCCAAAAGTGAGAAAAGATGCATAAATGAAAAAAAGCCGGATACTAGAAGTAGCAATTCCCATCTTTTCTCCAAGTCTGGTACATACGCCAAAGGCATGTTCTTCAAAAAAATGCTGGATTCTTTGTACTAAATTAATCATAATTACTGCAAATTAATACCCGTTCGCGCTTTATCCTTGTAAACTACCTTCTGTCGAGCAAAAATAAGCTTCACAAATATAACCTGTTCATTGGGCACTCTGATAAGTCCTAATCTTATTTTTTTGAGTATTATTGCAAAAAAAAGCACTTAAAGCTAGCTTTGCAATTCTTTAGAATAACCCTTAAATCTAAATCCATGAGAAAATTAGTCTACGCATTTCTAATCTTCGGTGCCCTTAGCTTCACCGGCTGCACGCTACCCAAGATGATTAAGATGGCCAAAGAACAAAATTTAACAGTCACCCCAAACCCATTAGAGGTCCACAAGGATACGGTCAGCTATGAAATGGCTGCTAACATCCCTGTTAAAATGTTGAAGAAAGGAACCGCTTATACTGTTAATTCTTTCTACAAAGCTGGAGATAAAGAAATAACTCTTGATCCAATCACTTTTAAAGCTGAAGACTATCCAAACAGTTCTGTTGAAGCTCCAAAGGTGACCAGGACTTTTTCGTTCCCCTATCAGCCTTCTCTTAAAACGGGTATCCTTCAGGTTGAAGGCGTTGCCTCAAAGGGAACAAAATCAAAGGCACTTCCACGTATGGATGTTGCGACCGGTGTGATAACAACTTCGAAACTGGTTCAAAATTCATATTACGCTGCTTTCGCAAATCATGGTTATAACAATGCAGAAGAAATTATTCCTGTCATTATACCTGACTTCATTTTTGAACAGGGACGGTCAGTTTTAAGACCTTCTGAAACCAAAAGCGATAAAGGAAAGCAATTAGATGCCTTCATTGCTTCAAAGAATGTTACCCGCACTGTCACCATTACAGGTACTCACTCCCCTGAAGGCGCGGAACGCATTAACAGCAAACTTGCCCAAGAACGTGCCGCTGTTATCGAAAAGTACTATCGTGCTCAAATGAAGAAATACGATTATCAGGGAATGGCGGATGAGATCAAATTTATCCAGAAGCCTGTTGTTGACGATTGGACAGAATTTAAGAATGCCTTGTCTTCATATGCTGGAATTACTTCCGATGAAAAATCTGCTTATCTGAATATTATCAATGGTGGTGGTTCTTTTGAAGAACAGGAAAAACAATTGAAGAAAATTGCTACCTATAAAAAGGTTTTCAAAGACATATATCCTGGTTTAAGAACCGCGAAGACTGAAATCCTTACTATCAAGAAAAAGAAGACTGATCCTGAAATTTCTATTTTGGCTAAACAGATTACAAAAGGTGAAGCTGCAGCCGATACGCTTTCATTTGAGGAATTAATGTATGGAGCTACTCTTACTCCTTCTTTGGAAGAAAAAGCTGCTATCTACGAAGCAGCAACAAAAAAAGGCACCAATTGGAGTGCTCACAATAACTTAGGCGCATCTTATATCGCTTTGGCTATAGAAAATCCTTCTAAGGCTGGGGAATACGCTGACAAAGCCGCTGCTCAATTGGACATCGCGGCTAAGATCCAGGAAACCCCGGAAGTGCATGCTAACCTAGCTTCAATTGCTCTTTGGAAAGGCAATCCTTACAAAGCTGCTGCACATGCAGGCAAAGCTCTTAACGGAGCAAGTAACGATGTAGCTAAAGGTGTAAATGGCGTTAAAGGTGCTTCTGAAATTTATATGGCTAAATATGACGCGGCTGTTCGCTCAGAATCCGCAGCAGCAGGTACTGATGTGAATCTTTTCAATAAGGGTTTGGCACAAATCCTGAATAAGGATTACGCTAATGCGGCTACCTCATTTAAAGATGCTACCAGCAAGAACGGCAATTATGCAATAGCCTTTTATGGCGCGGCCGTTGCGGCTGCCCGCAGTGGCAATGCAGATGGCGTGGTAACTAACCTGACCAGCGCTGTTAAAATCGATCCTAGTTTGAAAGAGAAAGCATTGACCGACCTTGAGTTTGGTAAATTTAATACCAGCGAGGCGTTTAGAAATGCATTGAAATAATCCCACTATCAAAACGATTTCAAAACCCTTCCGCCTGAGGCGGAAGGGTTTTGTTTTTTAGCAGCCTTAGGGCAAGGCTGAAATGAAAGATTAAAGAGATTAATCGCTGAAATCATTTTCAGGATTGGTTACTGAGGTCTATTTTTACGAACTTTCCTAACTAACGATTAGTATAATGAGAGAAATCCAGTTCCGCGAAGCCTTGCGAGAGGCTATAAATGAAGAAATGAGGAGGGATCCCAAGGTATTTCTAATGGGCGAAGAGGTAGCTGAGTACAATGGGGCCTACAAAGTGAGCCAGGGAATGCTGGATGAATTTGGTCCAGATAGAGTATTGGACACCCCCATCGCAGAGTTAGGATTTGCAGGCATCGGAGTTGGCGCTGCAATGAACGGCATTCGCCCAATTGTAGAGTTTATGACCTTCAACTTTGCGTTGGTAGCCATCGATCAAATTATCAATTGTGCAGCTAAAATGATGTCCATGTCTGGCGGGCAGTTTAGTGTGCCCATTGTTTTCCGTGGCCCGACAGGCAATGCTGGAATGCTTAGCTCGCAACACTCACAGAATTTTGAAAATTGGTTTGCCAATACTCCAGGTTTGAAAGTGGTCGTTCCTTCCACACCTTACGATGCTAAAGGCCTGCTGAAGTCCTCCATCCGTGATAATGACCCGGTCATCTTTATGGAATCTGAATTGATGTACGGTGAAAAAGGAGAAGTGCCAACGGAAGAATATTTGATACCCATTGGCGTAGCCGACATCAAGCGAGCGGGATCAGATGTTACAATTGTAACCTTTGGGAAGATTTTAAAAGTGGCACTCAACGCGGCCATTGAACTTGAAAAGGAAGGTATCTCAGCTGAAGTGATCGACCTTCGATCCGTGAGACCGATTGATTATGCAACGGTGGTGGAGTCGGTTAAGAAAACAAACAGATTGGTAATTGTAGAAGAAGCCTGGCCTCTGGCAGCGATCTCTTCAGAGATTACCTATCATATTCAGAAACATGCATTCGATTACCTGGATGCACCAATTCATCGAATTAATAGCCTGGATTTACCTCTTCCTTATGCACCAACTTTGATTGATGTTATTCTGCCAAGCGTTGCCAGAACGGTAAAGGCGGTAAAGGCGGTGATGTATCGGGATTAACTCTTAGTAAAGTTAGAATTAAGAAAGCGGACGAGTTCACATTTTTTTATTTCAGGCTTAATAACACTAACCAAGCCTCCTCAACTTTATCGTCAGCCAGGTATTTCTTAGCTAATAAATGAATTCCTTCTTCATCTCCTAAAAGTGCATTCTTTATCTCCCTCGATTCCTTCATTTTCATAATTTCACCAAGAGCAGGAAGTCTTTCAACATTTCCCAACCTACCTAAATCATTTCCGCTCAAAATTCTACTATTGCGTATCCACTCCGGAATTTGATCATACCCGATACATTGCTTATCACTTGGCTTCGTCACCGTAAATATACTTCCCCCACGGGCTCTGCAATAATAATCTCCACCCATCCGGGCAACAGCATCTATTTTGTTGGGATCAATTTTTCCGGCCGAATCAAATACCTCCTCCTTAATATGAACCAGTAAAATCTCGCAGATAATTAGATTTCCTGCACCTCCTTCCGTTCCCATTGGAATGACTTGATTGACTTTGCACTCAAAGGAGGCGGGAGACTCCCCAACCCTTGGGGGCCTCACTTGGTGAGACTTAATTTGTGTGAAGCCAGATTTAATAAATTCATTTACTCCCTTCGGGAATTCCACGCTTGCTAACGAAGCCTGCCGAACCATATCATAACTAACAATATTGATTACCACTTCCGGGACTTCTAAAATATTTTGCAGGGTATGTTTAGTTGTGTTATCACGGACACGTCTGGATGGAGAGAAAATTAAGATCGGAGGATTGGTGCTAAATAGGTTAAAGAAACTGAATGGACTTAGGTTAACGTTTCCCTCCTTATCAATAGTACTGGCAAACGCAATCGGGCGTGGAGAAATAGTACTCTGCAAGTATCCGTGTAATTGCGAAACAGGAGTGACTTTGGGATTGATTGTAATCATAAAATGATCTAATTATTATTATAGAGATGGTAAAATTTTTCCACTACAATCTCCAAATCCTATCCTTACACCATCTTTCTCGGCATGACCGCGCAGAATTATGGTATCACCGTCCTCAATAAATTTCCGTTCCGATCCATCTGCCATTCGCAAGGTCCTTTGACCGTTCCAGGTTAGTTCAAGCAGTGAGCCATAAGAATCAGGAAACCGACCGCTAATGGTGCCAGAACCATAGATGTCTCCTACCTGAATATTGCAACCGTTTATCGTATGATGCGCCAATTGCTGATTTACATTCCAGTACATGTATTTAAAATTAGATGAGCATATACTATTTTCTGATGACCCTTCTGGCTGGAGGAAGACTTCCAACCCTATATCAAAATTCTTTAATCCATCCATTGTAAGATAGGGTAATACTTTCGGGACTTGTTCGGGACCCCGCACGCGAAAAGGTATAAGTGCATCCAATGTAACTACCCAGGGAGAAATCGTGGATCCAAAATTCTTTCCCAGAAAGGGTCCAAGAGGAACATACTCCCAGGCTTGAATATCTCTTGCCGACCAGTCATTGAACAATACAAAACCAGCGATATAGCTTTCGGCATCTTGTGTGGTGATGTGTTGACCTAGTTTCGTCTCACCACAAGAGATGAAGGCCACTTCAAGTTCAAAATCCAATTTACGGGTTGGGCAAAATATGGGGAGATCTGACTCGGGTAGTTTAATTTGACCTTTTGGCCTGTGAAGTGGTGTGCCTGATACAACAATTGATGAGGCACGACCATGATAACCAACAGGAAGGTGTTTCCAATTGGGCTGCAATGCATTTTTAGAATCACGAATCATTGATCCTACATTGGTGGCGTGCTCCTCACTGCTATAGAAGTCGGTATAGTTGGGAACGTGCACCGGCATTTGCATCTGAACTTCACTCAATGGAACTAATGCTATCTCCCGGGCTGGCGAGAATTTTAACTCCTCGTTATTATCTTGCAGCAATTCCGATATTCGGTTCCTCACTTCTCCAATCGCCACCCTCCCCAAGGCGAAAAAATCATTCAAATATTTCTGATTAAAGATTCCGGGAGGTAGTCCTAAACCATCGAGATATCCATGTTCATGTACATAGACCAAATCTAAAACATGATTACCAATCGCTACACCTGCTCCGGATGAAAGGTATTCCGTTTTGAAAATTCCAAACGGAAGGTTTTGAATAGGAAAGTCTGAATCTTTTGGAATCTCTACCCAGCTTTTTAATGTAGGATTGTTAGCTTTCAACATGTCGAAGTTTGAAGTAAACCTAATAAGAAGAAACTAAAGTTGCTTACCTCTGTCTGCCAACAGTATAGGAATTTGTAGGTACTTTCGTATAATTATGAATCTGAATAAGTTGCCGATTGAGTTTGAACAAAGGATGAGGAAGCAATTAGCCGGTTCGTTTCCGGCTTTTGCCCAAAAACTTACAGAAGCTCCTTCCATTAGCATTCGATATAATCCAAAAAAACACCATCACCCTGAAAATTTGGAAAAAATTCCCTGGAGTCAGTACGGAAGGTACAGGGCGGAAAGACCAATTTTTACCCTTGATCCACTGTTGCATGCAGGAGTTTATTATGTGCAGGAAGCAAGTTCCATGTTTTTGGAGCAGGCTTTTTTACAAACCGTGGATCAAAATAATCCGATAAATGTACTTGATTTGTGCGGGGCCCCTGGAGGAAAGTCCACACACTTGCTTAGTCTTATGAATACACAAAGTCTTCTGGTCTCCAACGAAGTAATCCGTTCACGTGCGTTTATTCTTTCTGAAAATATTCAAAAGTGGGGTTATCATAATGCTGTAGTGACTCATAATGACCCAGAAGATTTTCAAAAGCTTCCAGGCTTTTTTGATCTTATTATTGTGGATGCTCCTTGCTCGGGTGAGGGCCTTTTTAGAAAAGATCCTGACGCTATGAAAGAATGGTCCACTGAGAATGTTGAACTATGTTCAAAACGTCAACGAAGAATTTTGAACGATGTTTGGCCTGCACTAAAACAAAATGGCATATTAATCTATTCAACGTGTACCTACAATGAGCGGGAGAATGAAGAAAATCTAGCCTGGCTAAAAAAAGAACTTGAAGTAGAATTCCTTAAGCTAAATCTTAAGCCCGAATGGGGGATTGATGCAATTCATTCAAATGGGGTCGAGGGCTATCGCTTTTATCCACACCAAGCAAAAGGTGAAGGTTTTTTTCTTTCAGTACTTCGGAAAACACGTAAAGAAGAGGAATCGAGGATGAGAGGCCGAGGCGTTTTCGTTTCTCCTTCTGATAAAATTTTAGGCCAACTTCAGAATTGGATAATTCAGCCTGAAGAAAAAATCATTATCAATCGCAATGATCAGTTTCAATTCTTCCCAAAAAACAAAACCCAGGAGATCGAATTTTTAGCAAGAAATCTTTATCTCTTATCTGCAGGGACAGTGATGGCAACTGCCAAACACGAAAAACTAATTCCAGAACATGCATTAGCACTATCGGTAGAATTAAATAGAGAAAATTTCAATATTATAGAACTTGAAATCGCAGATGCCTTGCGCTACTTAAGAAAGGAAATGTTGACTATTCATTCCACAAAAAAAGGATTTTCTCTCATGTCGTATCAAAACACTCCACTCGGTTGGGCCAATGTTTTAGATATTCGTATCAACAACCTCTATCCTTCAGATTGGCGAATACGAATGGCTGGCTAAAAAACGATAACAGTCCATCTACTTACAATAGTCGGTCAACGAATCTGGCGAGGATGATCATTACCTAAATCTACACTGCGATAAGCATAATGTTATTCGATCCTTTTTCTATTTTTGCACACTTAAA
Organism: Bacteroidota bacterium; assembly: GCA_038043425.1. Taxonomy (GTDB): domain Bacteria; phylum Bacteroidota; class Bacteroidia; order Cytophagales; family Cyclobacteriaceae; genus ELB16-189. The sequence goes on along the minus strand of JBBTBZ010000004.1, from coordinate 15,226 downwards.
CACACTCACTTTATTCCATGGCACTTTCCACCAAATACAGCCCCGCTGAAGTTGAACATAAATGGTATGCCTATTGGATGGACAAAGGTTTCTTTCATTCAGAGCCTAATCTTAACAAAGAGCCCTATTGTATTGTAATTCCTCCACCTAATGTTACTGGCGTATTGCATATGGGGCATATGCTCAATAACACCATTCAAGATGTTTTGATACGAAAGGCCCGTATGGAAGGCAAAGAAGCGTGTTGGGTACCCGGCACAGACCATGCCTCAATTGCAACCGAGGCCAGGGTAGTGGCCATGCTGCGTGAAAAGGGAATAAAGAAATCGGACCTCAGCCGGGAAGAATTTTTAAAGTATGCCTGGGAATGGAAAGAAAAATATGGTGGTATAATTCTTGAACAATTAAAAAAACTAGGAGCATCCTGTGACTGGCAGCGCACACGCTTCACTATGGAGCCCGAATTATCGGAAGCTGTTATCGATGTATTCATCGACCTCTATAAAAAAGGCAACATCTATCGTGGGTTGCGGATGGTAAACTGGGATCCAATTGGAAAAACCGCGCTCTCAGATGATGAGGTAAACTATAAAGACGTTCAATCAAAGCTTTATTACATCAACTATCCTATCGAAGGGACCCCCACTGAGTTTGTAACTATTGCTACTGTTCGGCCAGAAACTATCATGGCAGATGCCGCTATTTGCATCAACCCAAATGATGAACGCTATCAACATCTGAAGGGGAAAAAAGCATTGATCCCTCTAATCGATAGGGCTATTCCTATCATTGAAGACGACTACGTGACCATAGATTTCGGCACAGGCTGCTTGAAAGTAACACCTGCGCATGATATAAACGATTATGAGTTGGGAAAGAAGCACAAACTCGAAGTCATTGATATTTTAAATGAGGATGGAACGCTAAATGATGGGGCTACCATTTTTATAGGGGAAGATCGTTTTATAGCCCGTAAAAAAATCGTGAAAGAACTAGAAGCAAAAGGGTATTTAGTAAAAGTAGAAGAGTACAAAAGCAATGTGGGTCACTCTGAACGGACCGATGCCGTTATTGAACCTCGTCTTTCACTGCAATGGTTTGTGAAAATGAAAGAAATCACAAAACCAGCGTTAGAAAACGTAATGAACGATACCATTCAGATTATCCCGCCAAAATTTAAAAACACCTATCGCCATTGGATGGAAAACGTTCGCGATTGGTGCATATCACGTCAACTATGGTGGGGTCAGCGCATACCGGCTTGGTATGCACCGGATGGGTCCTTTGTTGTGGCGAAAACAAAGGAGGATGCCTATTCTCAATTCAGGATTCAAAATCCAGAAATCAAAATGGAAGACATACGGCAAGATGAAGATGTACTTGACACATGGTTCTCCAGTTGGCTTTGGCCGATCTCGGTGTTTGATGGATTTAAAGACCCCAACAACAAAGACATTCAATACTACTATCCGACCAACGATCTGGTGACGGCACCAGAAATTCTTTTCTTCTGGGTGGCACGAATGATCATAGCAGGATATGAATATCGTGGAGAGATGCCTTTCAAAAACGTATACCTTACAGGTATTGTACGCGATAAGCTTGGCCGTAAAATGTCCAAGTCCCTTGGAAACTCTCCCGACCCCTTAGAACTAATTGAAACCTATGGAGCAGATGGTGTTAGGACTGGCATGCTCTTTAGCTCACCTGCAGGCAATGACTTATTGTTTGATGAACGCCTTTGCGAACAAGGGCGGAATTTTTCCAACAAAATTTGGAATGCATTTAGACTAGTAAGCGGGTGGAAAATTACATCAGGGGGACAGCCTGTTGAAAATAAAACTGCCATTATCTGGTTTGAATCACGACTACATCAAACCATAACAGAGCTGGATGATCACTTCAAAAAATTCAGAATATCAGATGCGCTACTCACTGCCTACAAACTTGTGTGGGATGATTTCTGCGCCTGGTATTTAGAAATTATCAAACCGGAATTTGGCAAGCCAATTGATCAGGCAACGCATACCAGGACGGTCAACTTTTTTGAATCGCTATTAAAAATTCTTCATCCCTTTATGCCATTTATTACAGAAGAGTTATGGCATGAATTAGGGAAACGGACAGAACAAGACTGTATCATCATAGCAGCATGGCCAAGAGCAGGTTCTTGTGATACCGCAATTCTAAATGAAGGAACAACAGCCTTTGAGATCATCACCGAAATACGCAATACCCGCAACACCAAAAATATTTCTCCAAAAGATGCATTAAAACTTGTAGTAAAGGAAAATAAATCAGGGATTCTAACATTCTGGCCCATCATCAAAAAACTCTCAAATCTCAGTGAAATCTTATTTTCCCGGGAAAAGATCATTAATGCAACCAGTTTCCATATTCAGTCCACAGAGTATTTTATTCCCATAGAAGGAAAAATTGACTCAGTTAAAGAACGTGAAGTTATCTTGAAAGATCTAGAATATCAGAAGGGATTTTTGATTTCTGTTGATAAGAAATTATCGAATGAGAAATTTGTAAATGGTGCGCCTACCTTAGTTATTGATGTAGAAAGAAAAAAGAAAGCGGATGCAGAAGCTAAAATAAAGGCTCTTGAAGAGACGCTTCGAAATATTTAATAGTCAGGTAGGCGCTCAAATTTTGCATTATAATATTCAAACACTTTTTGAAGGTCCGCTTGCAAAGAAATGTCGAGATCTCTCTGCTGAATGAACTCCTCCATTTCCCAATAAAAATCACCAAAAGAAAGCAAGAACTCCTTCTGCGATGAAATTTTTGAAATTGAACTTCCAGTACCAACATAATAAAACTTATTTATCTCGTATTGTTTCTCTCTTTTTTCTTTTTCAAACAAAGACAACAGGTTAGCAAAGAAACCGATCTCCTTTTCCTTAAGATAACTTTGAGCAAACAGCGGCATATGGCCGTCAACGAGGACTTCCAAAAGCCCTGTAACCTGGACATTTTCCTCTTTATAATCTTTCGCGTTTATAAAATATCTTGGAGCATTCGTAATGGAATCTAGCCAGACCAGACTTTTGATCTTGCTTATGTCAATTAACTTAGTGCCGCTTTTTGACTTCACTTCCAATTTATTTGCAGTAATCTCATATTTTGCCAGATAACCCTCCATCAATTTTTCGGACTCAAACAGTAAAAAAGAGCAGTTATTCCACTTTCGGTCAATATAGTTGTGCTCCAATGATGATCCTGGAGTCATTGGGAGGCCAAAGAGTAAATCAGGCTTTACGTATCCGCTTGTGACCACTAGGTGATCTAGTGTAACGTCACTGCGCATTTGCCAGGGAATAGTCCATTGCCCAAACGCCTGGGTACCAAAAATTAGTACGTACAAAAGAAACAGGTTCCCTCTTAACACTTTCTTATGCATACTTGAATGAAAGATTCAAACCCTTGCTGCCAATAGTAATTCAAGGTTCTTATACTTCAAGCCAAATTTGCGGCCTATCGATTCATTTGTCAACCCCCCTTTGAAGGTATATACGCCTTTCATAAACCATTTATGCGAAAAAATCATCTCATCAACGCCTCCCTCCTCCGATGCCCTGAGAATAGTCGGAGTGAAAATATTACTCAATGCGGTAGTTGCCGTGTGTGCGACCCGAGAGGCTATGTTGGGTACGCAATAGTGGATTACACCATACTTGCGGAAAACCGGTTTCGCATGCGAGGTTATTTCTGATGTAGCAATGCAGCCACCCTGGTCAATGCTCAAATCAATTATGAGGGAGTCCGGCCTCATCTGGCTTACCATTTCCTCACTTACTACGTGCCTCGCCCGTCCTTTCTCTGCACGCAAAGCACCAATCACAACATCAGCTGTTTTGAGACTTTCGCTTAATGTTATAGTATCAATTGTGGAGGTGTAAAATTGCTGGCTCAAGGTATGTTTAATCCGCCTAAGCTTGTATAAATGATTGTCAAAAACCTGGATTTCTGCGCCTAAACTCAAGGCTGCCCGCGCTCCATACTCAGCGACAGTACCCGCACCGATGATAATCACTTTGGTCGGGGGAACTCCTGTTATCCCCCCCAGGATAATGCCTTTCCCTTTGTTTGTCGTGCTCAAATATTCCGCGGCAACAAGCATAACCGTACTTCCGGCAATCTCACTCATGGCTCGTATGATAGGCATGCCCCCAACTTTGTCTTCGATAAACTCCCACGCCAGAGCGGTAATTTTTTTTCTTTGCATCGCCTGAATGCTCTCCGGCTTCAGGTTTCCAATTTGCAAAGCGGAGATTAAAGCTTGTCCGGGATGAAAGTATTCTAACTCTTCTATGGTGGGTGGCTCAATCTTCAAAATCACATCGGCCTTATATACTTCCTGAGGGGAATAAACAATCTTAGCACCTGCCTCACTATATTGTTTATCCGAAAACTTGGAGCCCTCTCCGGCACGTGTTTCTACATATACTTCATGTCCGTTGTTAACCAATAACGCTACGGCATCAGGTGTCAGGCTAATCCGATTTTCCTGAAGCGAAATTTCGCGGGGTAACCCGATAAAGAATGAGTGTTTACCCTTCTTTACTTTCAACGTTTCTTCCTGCGTATACAGGCTTGACTTGGCAAGAGTCTCAAACCCTGATTTTTTCTTTTCACTCATACATCGTGTACGCTATCGTTCTTGTATCTAACCCCGTTACAGTTATCCAAATATCAATATGCCTTTGTGGTATCAACGAAGGTATCCATTCAGGCCACTCCACAAAGCAATATTGGCCCGACTCAAAATATTCGTCTACTCCAATATCGTAAGCTTCAGCTTCTTTTTTAAGTCTGAAAAAATCAAAATGAAAAATTCTATCTTTTTTGTTCGTTTTGTACTCATTAACAATCGAAAAGGTCGGGCTTGTCATTCCCGACATCACACCGAGTTTTGAACAGATACTTTTTATGAATGTTGTCTTACCACTACCCATTTCTCCGTGAAAACACCAAACGCCAGGAAATCCAATTTTTAAAAGATTGTCAGCCAATACCTCCAAATCCCCCAACGTTACTAATGACCCCAGCACGATCTGATTACTCCCCTCAGGCATTTTTCGAAGTTAAGAAAATTAAAGGAATGATCATCTCTTCCAGACTTACACCACCATGCTGAAAAGTATCTTTATAAAAATTGACGTAATAGTTATAATTGTTAGGATAAGCAAAAAACTGGTCTTCAATAGCAAAGACGTAAGAGGTGGAAACATTGGACTTAGGTAGAAAAAACCGTTCCGGCTTAAGAGTTTCCAACACCTTATCCCCTTCATAATTAAGGTTCTTCCCTTGTTTGTACCGCAGATTTGCGTTTACATTGCGGTCTCCAATTATTTTGAAGGGTCTTTTTACTCGGATAGTACCATGATCGGTTGTGATGATTAGTTTCCCTTTTTTCTCTGCTATTTTCTTCAATATGTCCCATAACGGAGAATGCAAAAACCACGACTTTGTGATGGAACGATAGGCAGCCTCATCTGGTGCAAGCTCCCTTACCATGGCCATATCGGTACGAGCATGAGATAGCATGTCAACAAAATTGTAAACTATTACATTTAGTTGATTATTAAACAGATTAGTGACAGTGTCAGCCAATTCCCGGCCTTCTTCCAGTTTTTTTATTTTATTATAAGAGAATTTTATATTTAAGTTATTCCGTTTAATCTGCCTTGCTAAAAATTCATCCTCAGCGTTGTTTTTTCCATCGTCAACATCCTCGCCCACCCATAGGTCGGGGTACGTCTTTGCCATGTCGGAAGGAAGCAAACCGGAAAAAATTGAATTCCTCGCATAAGCTGTGGTAGTAGGTAAGATGGAATAATAGGTTTCCTCATGATCAACGATAAAATAATCTTGCAAAATCGGCTCAATGGATTTCCATTGATCAAACCGAAGGTTATCAATAATAATCAAGAAGGTTGATTTGTCAGACTTCAATGCTGGAAACACCTTCTTCTTCATCAACTGGTGAGATAACAACGGTTTCTCTGCGTTGAGATCGTTAAGCCAACTTTCATAATTTCTTCTGATAAATCGGCAGAAGTTAGTATTTGCCTCCACCTTTTGCATGTCCAGCACTTCGGCCATATTTTGGTTATCAGCTTCATCTAATTGCAATTCCCAAAAGACTAATTTCTTATAAATATCAGCCCACTGCTCGAAGTTCATATCATCCAAAAAGGCCATGCTGATTTTGCGGAATTCCTGCTGATACGTAAGATTTGTTTTTTCGATCACCAATCCCTTTTTCTCCAAAATCTTCTTTACGGCCAGAAGAATCTGACTTGGATTGATGGGCTTGATCAAATAGTCATCGATTTTGGCACCGATGGCTTCCTCCATGATTAACTCTTCTTCATTTTTAGTGATCATGACTACGGGCAGGCTTGGCTTATTGTTCTTAATAAGGTTCAACGCTTCGAGCCCTGACATACCTGGCATATGCTCATCCAGAAATATGACATCAAAGTGACGTAATTCACTCAACTCAACAGCATCCGATCCATTGTTAACTGGGGTGATGTCATAGCCCCTTTGTTGAAGAAAGAGAATATGCGGCTTTAACAAATCAATTTCATCATCGGCCCATAAAATCGAATATCTTTGCATGTAGAAAATTTCCTCTAATTTAAGGAATAATCCCGTTGCTCAGGCCGATTTGAATCCAATCACAAAGACTTGAATAAGAGAAAAATTATTAACGACCCTGTATATGGATTTATCTCCATTGAAAGCGAATTAATCTTTGACCTGATCGAGCATCCATATTTTCAACGCTTGCGACATATTAAACAACTTGGTCTGACGGATCTGGTTTACCCAGGCGCCTTGCATACCCGGTTTCATCACGCCTTGGGCGCCATGCACCTGATGGGTACTGTATTGGAAAATTTACGAAATAAGGGAACTGAAATCAGCCAGAGAGAATATGAAGCCGCTCAAATTGCAATCCTCCTTCATGATATTGGCCATGGACCCTTTTCTCATGCTTTGGAAGAAACTCTCATTGATGGTGTAAAGCATGAAAGCCTTTCCTTTCTTTTTATGAAAGAACTTAACCCTCTTTTCAATGGTGCGTTGGACCTTGCCATTAAAATATTCAGGAACAGTTACTCCCGAAAATTCTTTCATCAACTGGTAAGCAGTCAACTTGACATTGATCGATTGGATTACTTGAAACGCGATTCGTTCTTCACAGGTGTAATTGAAGGTACTATTGGGGTAGATAGAATTATAGCTATGATGGCCGTAGTAGACGATGCCATCGTTGTGGAAGAAAAGGGAATATTTAGCATTGAAAGTTTCTTAAACGCACGTAGGCTGATGTATTGGCAAGTTTATTTGCACAAAACTTCCGTAAGTGCAGAACGGCTATTAGTGAACCTTATTAAACGTGCCCAGTATTTATCACATTCTGGAGAAAAGCTGCAAGGAAGTGACGCCTTGAAATTATTTTTGAATCATCATTATCAACTCGAAGATTTCAAGGAAAAACATTCCGTATTGAAAACTTTTGGATCTCTTGATGACATGGATATTTGGGGTGCCATTAAAATGTGGCAAAGCAATCGGGACCCTCTCCTCCAACTGCTTTGCACCATGATTCTACATCGCAACTTATTTCAGATAATACTGACAAGCGATCCCATAAAAAAGAACCAGATCGAAAAAGTAAGAAATGGAATATCAAAAAAATACTCACTTCTGAAATCCGATACTGTTTATTTGTTTTCAATCGGAACAGTATCCAACGAGGCATACCTGGCCGAAAAACAAGCAATACACGTGCTCACCAAAAGTGGTGCTGTAGTGGATATTGGGCAAGTTTCTGATCTTCCCAGCATAAAGTCTATGAGTAAAATCGTGAAAAAAAATTATCTCTGCTGGCCTAAAAACGTATATTTGTAGACTATCGATAGCATTCAAACCAAATTAACTTCTTTGACCAAGACTGTCGATTCTTTTTTATTGTAGCAAGTCTCAATAATTACCTATGGAGTTTACCATCAATCAAATAGCCCAGATGCTGGGAGGAGAAGTAAAAGGGAATGGTGGTGATAAGATAAATATGCTGGCTAAAATTCAAGATGCAAAAACCGGGCAAATAGCATTCCTGGCTAATCCTAAGTACGAACACTATATCTACTCAACTCAAGCCAGCGCCATCATTGTAGGTAAAGATTTTCAAGCCAAAAAAGGAATTGACTCCACACTAATCATTGTGGAAGATCCCTATTTAAGTTTTACAAAACTTCTTGAAGAATATCATAAACTTATCAATTTTCAAAAAACAGGAATTGAACAACCAAGTTTTATGGGAGAGAATTGTATCGTAGGTGATAATATCTATCGCGGAGCATTCTCCTACATTGGCAACCATGTTAAGATTGGTGATAATGTAAAAATCTATCCACATGCCTTTGTAGGTGATAATGTAGTAATCGGACATAATGTAATTCTCTACTCCAATGTGAAGCTATATGCCGATACAAAAATTGGTGTGAATTGTGTGATCCACTCTGGAACTGTAATTGGTAGCGATGGATTTGGATTTGCGCCTCAACATGACGGCACCTATAAGACCATCCCTCAAATGGGCAACGTGGTGATTGAAGACAATGTAACCATTGGCGCAAACACCGTCATTGACTGCGCTACACTTTATGGAGATTCAACCATAATTCGCCAAGGCGTAAAACTGGATAACCTGATTCAGATAGCACACAATGTGGAAATTGGAAAAAACACTGTAATAGCTGCACAGACTGGCATCTCAGGATCGACTAAAGTTGGCGAAAATTGTGTGCTGGCTGGCCAGGTGGGTATAGCAGGGCATTTGGAAATTGCTAACAACACCAGTTTTGGAGGACAAACAGGGGTTTCAAAATCAATAAAGGAAGAAGGCCAACGTCTCTTCGGAAATATTGCCATGGACATCAAAGAATATTTCAGGTCGTATGCCATTTTTAAGAAACTACCCGATCTCAATTATCGCCTGAGAGAATTAGAGAAGAAAGTCTTTAACATTTCCAGCCACGTAGAAGAAGAGGAAGAAAGCAACTGAAACCTTACTTCATTCTGTTCAGCGAATTCTTACTTTTTTATCAAAAAGCGTCCTGATCGGATTTATCCGCGGTTTTGGATTACAATGAATAGGGCTTAAATTTGCACACTTTATAAAAAGATGCTAAACCATAAGCAGCAAACAATTAAAAAGTCGGTGACCCTCTCAGGCGTAGGGCTTCATACCGGGGTACAAACCAATATGACTTTTGTGCCGGCCAAACCAAACCATGGTATAAAGTTTCAACGTGTTGACGTTCCTGGCTCACCAATCATTGATGCTGATTGTGATAATGTTGTAGATGTTTCGCGCGGAACAACCATTGAACAAAGTGGGGCACGCGTGAGTACAATCGAACATACCCTTGCGGCTTTGGTCGGTTTGGAAATAGATAATGTGCTCATTCAATTGGATGGACCTGAAGCACCTATTATGGATGGAAGTTCTATTCAATTTGTAAACGTGTTGAAAGAGGCGGAATACGAGGAACAAAACGCCTTGCGGGATTTCTTTGAAGTCCAGGATGGACTGTTTTACCGGGAAGCTTCACGAAATGTAGAAATCGCTGCCCTTCCATTAGATGACTATCGGGTGACTGTAATGATCGATTACAATTCTCCGGTTCTGGGAAGTCAGCACGCCTCTATTACCAACATCCGTCAATTTGAAAAAGAAATAGCGTCATGCAGAACCTTTTGCTTTTTGCATGAGCTTGAAATGTTGTATAAAAACAACCTCATACGAGGTGGAGATCTTAATAATGCCATCGTAATCGTAGACCGGGTCGTAGAGCCGCATGAACTTGACAACATTGCCAAGATGCTGGGCAAACCAAAAGTTGAAGTAAAGAAAGAAGGCATTCTCAACAACATTGAACTCCGCTATAACAACGAACCCGCGCGACATAAACTCCTGGATATTATTGGTGACCTGGCTTTGGCAGGAAGACCGCTACGAGCACAGATTCTTGCAGCAAGACCAGGACATGCTGCAAATGTGGCCTTTGCTAAAAAGCTAAAAAAGGCTATGCTGGCAGCTGACAAAAAAGGTATTCCAAGATATAATCCAAGCTTACCTCCGGTATTGGATATTAACCAGATATCAAATATACTTCCACATCGCTATCCCTTCCTGCTAATTGACAAAATCATTTACCTCGATAACGAAAGTGTTGCAGGCGTGAAAAATGTCTCTATAAACGAAAATTTCTTTCAGGGGCATTTCCCGGGAAATCCCATTATGCCGGGAGTATTGCAAGTTGAAGCTATGGCACAGATTGGAGGGATATTAGTATTAAATACGGTGCCAGACCCGGAAAACTATTGGACCATTTTCTTAGGCATAGAAGAATTCCGGTTCAGGAAAATGGTAATGCCTGGTGATACACTAGTAATTCAATGTGATTTATTGGCGCCAATAAAAAGAGGAATTGCAAAAATGACTGGCCGTGCTTATGTTGGCAACACCCTTGTTTGCGAGGGAACTATGACCGCCAGTATTGTCCGGAAAAATTCATGAGTCTTCATCCATTAGCCAGTATACACCCTGATGCCAAGATTGGCAATAATGTAACCATTGAAGCTTTTGCTACCATCAAAAGTGACGTTATCATTGAAGACGGCAGTTGGATTGGTCCCAATGCTATTATTTGGGAAGGTGCCCGGCTAGGAAAAAATGTAAAAATCTACCCTGGGGCTTCAGTATCTTCTGTGCCACAAGATTTGAAATTTGCAGGTGAAAAAACCGAAACATTTATTGGCGACAACACGGTAATCCGTGAATATGTTACCATCAGTCGTGGAACAAAAGATAAGTATAAAACCATCATCGGAAAAAATTGTTTGTTAATGGCCTACGTACATGTTGCTCATGATTGTGTGATTGGGAATAATTGCATCCTGGTAAACGTAGTTCAAGTAGCCGGTCATGTCGAGATTGAAGACTGGGCGATCATTGGTGGTTCCAGTGCCGTTCATCAATTTGTGAAAGTAGGTTCACACGTCATGGTCTCCGGAGGATCACTGGTCAGAAAAGATATTCCACCCTTTACAAAAGCAGCGCGCGAACCACTTACCTACTGTGGTGTAAATACAATTGGTTTGCGCAGGAGAGGATTTGATACGGAAAAGATTAACGAGATCCAGGAAATCTATCGATACATTTTTCTTAAAGGGTTTAACAATTCAAAAGCTCTTGACCTGGTGGAAAAAGAGTTGCCTCAAACCAAAGAGCGGGATTACATCATCAAGTTCATTCGAAATGCCGAGCGGGGCGTTATGAAAGGTTTCTCCAGTGGAAATCAATCTGAAGAATGAGGATCACCTTAGAAAAGCTGGGGAAACGTTTTAATCGCGAATGGATTTTTAGAAATCTTGATTTTACATTTGAGCACGGAAATACCTATACCATCACAGGGCCAAATGGATCAGGTAAATCAACATTATTACAAATCTTGTGGGGCCAACTCCCTCAAAGTACCGGGTTGGTAAAATATGAATTGAATGGCAAGGACATTCCCCTCCCAGAAATTTTCCGATACCTTTCAATAGCCACTCCGTACATGGACCTGATCGAAGAATTTACGTTGATTGAAATGGTGAAATTTCACTTTCGGTTCAAAAAAATAAGAGATAACCTTTCTATAGAAGACCTTATTAATGTGATGGAACTTACCCATGCCAGCCATAAGAATATTTCAAATTTTTCCTCAGGAATGCGTCAAAGGCTGAAATTAGCACTGGCTTTTTATTCTAACACAAACTTGATTTTTCTAGATGAACCCTTAACAAATCTGGATAAAAAGGCCGCTCAATGGTATTGGGAAAATTTATTGGGCCTCCCCAAAGAGTGCCTTATTTTCATTGCTTCCAATCAAGAACATGAATATCCGGCAGATTCGATTAAATTGGATATTATGGGCTATAAATAAGCCGCTAGCTTCCAGCTGCTAGCCACCAGCCGGGCAAGGGTGAAAGGCTAGAGCAAGTAGCTGACAGCAAGAAGCTCTTGAAAGGTTACAAAACCACAATTCACCTTATTAAAACCAAGACTTTATTGAAATCCCTTTATTCGGGTAGTTTTATAAAAGGATTGAATTTAGTATGTTTAGCCTCTTAATAGATCTAAAAATGAAATCGATAGCTAAAATCTTCGTTTTATTGGCGCTGTTAGCAGTATTATTAACCTACTCCAGCTGCGATAATACCAAACCTCCAACACCATCAGATGAGGAGGTCCAACTTGGAAAATTGTCCAAGACCTGGAAAGCTACTTCAACTTCGGTTACAAAAGATGGAGTAGTTCAAACTGGATATGACAATTTTACATTAACCCTTTCTGGAACTGTTGGAGCCGCATCATATGGATATACAACTTCAGGAAGGCCAGCCTTAAGCCCCTGGCTTTCAAGTGGCAGTTGGACATTCGACACAGATCCTTTGACCAGCATCATTCGAGATAAAGGAACTGCCGATGAGTTGAAAATGACGTATACAGTAACGGAAGCAACTTTACAAATCACCTACAACTTTCAAGGCACAGGCTATGCAGGCCGTGTAGACAATGTGAAAGGTCAATGGGTGATGACTTTGGGTTTATAGAAATACTAATCTATACAACTGACAAGCAGGCCGTAAAGAAATTTACGGTCTTTTCATTTTAACACCACCACCGTAATGCCCGCCCCTCCACGTTCCACATGTTCATCTGCAAATGAGGCTATTCCTTTTGTCTGCTTAAGTTGATCACGGATTACACTGCGCAAAACGCCTTCACCTTTGCCGTGCAAAATTCTGAGTTCGTGCTGAGAAAGAAGAATGGCATTATCCAGGAATTGCTCAAGTATAGGAATAATCTCTTCCACTCGCTTCCCTCTAACATCAAGCGTGGTACTAAACTGAGATTGCTTTTTATGCATATCAACACCCATTCGTCTTGCCTTTGAAGTTGTTGATTCCGGCTCTACGACATGATGGCCTGCCTGTCCGGTAGGCAGGCTATGGATCAACTTCTCTATTTTCAACGTAGAACGCAAGTCACCAAACTGCACAACGGCTGAATTATCTTTAACAGATAAGACCCTTCCTGTCACTTCCTGCCCGATGATCCTGACTTTATCACCTTCTTTAATTTCCTGATTCTGAACATACGTGGCTTTGGCTTCATTTGGCTTTACTTTTTCAATCATACCCAGAAGATTCTGACGTACTTTTCTGGTTTCCTTTTTTTCAGCTTTATTTTCCTGAATGTGCCGGATGGTTTTCTCTATTTCGCGGTTTGTTTCCTTTAAAAGCAAGGATGCCTTAACTTTTGCTTTATCCAAAATTTCTTTCTTCTTGCTATCAAGTTCACCGGAAAGCCGGTTGTATTTATCTAACAAAACGCTTAGCTCCTTTTCCATTCGTCTGACCTCCAAATCTCGTTTAATAAGACCTTGTTTTTCTTCAGCCAGCGATTTCATCAGCATTTCCAGTCCCGTCAGTTCTTTTCCAATAATAGCCTCTGCCTCCTGAATAGTTTTGGAAGGAAGTCCAGTCTTTCTGGCAATTTCTATGGCAAAAGAACTACCGGGTTTTCCAATCTCTAATAGGAAAAGAGGTTCTAGTTTATTAGTATCAAACTGCATGGCGCCATTGCGTATGCCTTCCGTTTGACCAGCAAATAGTTTAAGATCATAGTAATGTGTAGTGGCCACACCCCATACACCTTTTTTAAGCAGATTATCCAATATTGCCTGCGCAATTCCTCCTCCAAAATTCGGATCCGTGCCAGCGCCAAGTTCATCCAATAATACCAGGGTTGATCGGGAAGAATGCAATAGAAAAAAGCTCATATTTTTCAAATGTGAGCTGTACGTACTTAAATCATTTTCAATGGACTGCTGATCCCCAATATCCAGAAAGATATCCTTGAATAAGCCAACTGAAGATTTCTCATGCAACGGAACCAGCAAACCGCATTGAAACATATATTGAATTAGCCCAACAGTTTTTAAACAAACTGATTTCCCTCCGGCATTAGGGCCTGATATCAAAAGTATTTTTTCCTTCTCGGTCAAATCAATAGTGAGAGGAACTACGGTTCTTTTGCCCTTTAAACTCAAAAGAAGAAGCGGATGATGTGCGTGCATCCAGTTTAAGTCTGGTTGTTCACTAAATCGGGGTAGGATAGCATTAATGTCTATTGAGAATTTTGCCTTTGCCCTGTTAAAATCCATTTGGCCAAGGAAAGCGTATGCATTTTTAAACTCAGATAAATTTCCTCGCAGCGTGCTTGTTAATTCTTTAAGAATTAGTATCACTTCTCTCCGCTCGGCAAGTTGCAGATCGCGAATATCATTATTGGCCTCCAACACTTCGGCTGGCTCCAGAAAAATTGTCTGGCCGGTTGACGATTCATCTGCTATAAATCCTTTGATCCTGCGCCTGTACTCTGCCAGGATTGGGATAACTGCCCTTCCCTCACGAATTGTTGGCGACATACCTTCTGGTACAAATCCCTGATCGGAAGCCATTCGATAAATCTGGTCCACCAGTTTTCTTGCCCTGGCCTGTTCTTCTTTTAATTTTTTACGGATTCTGGCAAGCTCGGAACTAGCATTGTCTTTCACCTTTCCCAGGTCGTCAAACTTAGATTGTAAAGTTGACCATACTTGTTTTGGAAATGCTACCGGTTCGTTTAATAAAAACAATGAAGGATAAGAATCCTTTGACTTCGTTAAAAATTGCTTGAATTCAAAAATGGTTTGAAGGGATCCGATAATTTGCATGAACGAATCTTCTTCGATAAAAGAATCCTCAATAGCAATGATGGGCAGAAGTTCCTGAGGATCGAAATAATTTGAGGTAGGGATGGCGTCCTCGTTTTCTAAAATCTGTCTGAATTCAAGATTTTGCTGAAGAAGGTCCTTAATGAGAATATAATCAGAGCAGAATTGAATTTGATTAACGCATCCTTGTCCTAATGTACTAATACAATAGTTTTTCAAGCGCTGACGTACTTGATCGAAGCCTAGTTTCTGTTCACAATCCGCAGGATAGACCATATCAAGGAAAGAAGTCAAGAATCAATTTAGTACTAACTAGGGTTCACTCAAAGTCACTAAGTTCCTATAAATAAAGGTGTTGAAAGGTTAAA
>JBBTBZ010000003.1:24172-50780 GCA_038043425.1 Bacteroidota bacterium | reverse complement strand
CCTTTCAACACCTTTATTTATAGGAACTTAGTGACTTTGAGTGAACCCTAATTACACGCGTTATTTAAATAAGAAAGCCCTATACCGGGCTTTACTTATTCTTCTGAGAAAGGATATTTCTATTTCTCACTTTGCATACGCAACACTCCGCATCTCGCGGATCACTGTAACTTTAATTTGACCAGGATACTGCATGTCTTTTTCAATCTTCTGGGAGATATCAAAGCTTAATTGCGAGGCACGTTCATCCGAGGCTTTCTCGGCATCCACCATCACACGTAATTCGCGGCCAGCCTGGATAGCATAACACTTCTCAACTCCATCAAAACTTAAACCTACGGCTTCTAAATCCTTCAAGCGTTTGATGTACTGCTCCATTACCTCACGTCTTGCACCAGGGCGCGCACCGGAGATGGCATCACAAGATTGAACAATGGGGGAGATGATACTCGTCATCTCAATCTCATCGTGGTGAGCGCCAATCGCATTACAAATGATCGGGTGCTCTTTATATTTCAAAGCTAGCTCCATTCCCACAATCGCATGAGGTTTTTCCAATTCCTCATGCCATACCTTGCCGATATCATGCAGTAGCCCGGCACGTTTCGCTTGCTTAACATTCAAACCCAGTTCGGCCGCCATGATAGCACACAAGTTGGCCACTTCGCGGGAATGCTGCAGTAAATTTTGTCCGTAGGAAGAGCGATAGCGCATGCGACCTACCATTTTGATTAGTTCAGGCGCAAGTCCATGTATGCCAAGATCAATCAATGTGCGTTCCCCAATCTCCACTATTTCATCATCGATGTTTTTTGTAGTCTTGGCTACAATTTCTTCAATGCGCGCGGGATGGATACGACCGTCTTGAACCAGTCTGTGTAATGATAATCGGGCGATCTCTCTTCGTACAGGATCAAATCCTGAGATAATGATGGCTTCCGGAGTGTCATCCACAATGATTTCAACTCCAGTAGCTGCCTCCAGCGCACGGATATTTCTTCCTTCGCGGCCAATTATCTTACCTTTAATATCATCACTTTCAATATTGAAAACTGAAACGCAATTCTCAACGGCATGTTCCGTAGCCGTCCGCTGAATAGTTTCTACTACAATTTTCTTCGCTTCTTTTGTAGCTGAAAGCTTGGCCTGTTCCATAATGTCTTTTATATAGGAACTTGCTTTGGTATTGGCTTCTTCTTTCATCGATTCCATCAATTGATCGCGGGCTTGGTCTGCAGATAACTTAGAAATCCCCTCCAATACGGCTACTTTCTGCGCATTGAACTTGTCTAACTCTTCTTTTCGTTTTTTTACCAGTTCATGTTGCTGTGCAAGACTTTGACGTTCTTCATCTAACTCGCCCTCTTTCCTTTTCAGGGTCTCCAGTTCTTTTGAGATTTGTGCCTCGCGCTGTTTAATCTTTTGTTCGTTGCTGATGATCTGGTTCTTTTTACGGTTGGCTTCTTCCTCAAATTCCTGCTTCATCTTCAGCAGCTTCTCTTTAGCCTCAATGACTTTGTCTTTTTTAATATTCTCGGCCTCCAGTTCAGCTTCCCGGATGATTAATTTGGCCTTTTCACCGGCTCTCTGTTCGTTCTTTTTGATTTTCCTCTTATAGAGCATGCTGCCAATCAAAAAGCTTAGCGCGATGGTTGCCACTGAGGCGAACATCGCGATGATGGTTATTTCCATAGTTGAATTTTTTTAGGTGTTACATACACCCGTCATTGTGAGGCTGTCGCTTCTGGCTATGGTCAATCGCGTTTGCGAATAACAATAGCTGTTAATCAACAACGAATTGGGAAGGGGGAGTAAAAGAATGGAAGACTAGAGCGCTTGAGAAACCAAATGATTAAGATGATTTACTTTCTCAATCACCGTTTGGTCGATTACCTGGAGATTTTCATCATCTGCCAATTTATCAACCAGACAATCGAATGCTACCATTGCCAACAGGTCCTGCTTGTCGTCAATGCCAAATTGTTCCCGATAATGTTTGATCTTTTCATTGATGAGCTTTCCTGCCGCACGTACCTTCTCTTCTTCCTTGCGCTTCACCTTCATTGGGTACTCACGGTCAGCAATTTTTATTTTTACGGATAATTCGTCCATCAATTTAACCGGGTTATCTGCTCAAGTGAGCTATGCACTTATCGATTTCTCGGATATACTCGTCTACTTTCCTTTTCAACTCCGAAGCACTTCCGTCTTCCGGGCTTATATGGTCTACAATCTTAGTGATTTTTATCTGATTTTTAAAATTATGGAGCTGCTCATCCCGCTTCTTCAGGTCTGTTTTCAACTCATAGTTCTCCAATTTCAGTCCCCGCATCTCATCTTTCACTGTTTTGTGCTCGTTGAGCAATACTAAAATTTTTCGTTCCAATCCGTTGAGGTTCGATTTTAATGCTTCCTGGTCCATACTTAATTCAAGATTTCAAGTTTACAGTTACAAGTGTAAATTTTATATAAACTCATTACAAGGACTCAATACTAATCACTATTTCCTAATCATTGCCCCCATTTTTACTTCAAAAGCACCCATCAGCCTGGTCATTGTTTTGTCAATCTCTTCATCTGTCAGGGTTTTGTTCCCATCCAGCAACGTAAAGCCAAGTGCATAAGCTTTTTTTCCTTCCGGGATCTTATCACCTTCATAAACATCAAATGCTATGATGTCTTTAATCAACCGCGTCTCAGTTGTTAGTACTAAGTCTTTAATTTCAGCGAAGGTAACTTGCTTATCTAACACTAGCGACAAGTCTCGTCTTACTTCGGGGAACTTCGGCACTTCCTGTACAACGAACTTAGGGTTTGCGGATTTGAAAAGCAAGGCTGTATGCAAATCCGCATAAAATATTTCCTGCTTGATGCCAAAATCTTTTACCAGCGCGGATTTTACCTTTCCCAATTTCCCAATTTCTTTTGTGCCCTTTAAGATTCTTAGTCCATAATCGAATAAAGGATCATTCAGATATTCCTGATTAATATTTTCGATAGACGATTTCTGTAAAACATGAGAAACATGTTGTGCCAAATCATAGTAATTGCTAGAGCGGGTTTTATTTTGCCAGTTTTCTGTTTCGAAATTTCCGGTTATATACAGCGCAATGCGTTCCTCCTCATGATATTGATGATTTTGCTCTCCAGCAGTATTTTTCCAATAGATTTTTCCAAATTCAAACAACTTCAAATCCCTCTGTTTACGGTTAATGTTATAGGAACAAACTTCAAGGCCGGAGAAAAGCATCGTTTGTCGCAAAATGCCTTGTTCTTCACTAAGTTTATTTAATATTTCTACAGGCTCTCCTTCAAAATTTAGTTTATTTCTTGTGTGATAAGCAACATTGGTAAGTGAATTCGTAACAATTTCAAAGAATCCATTGGCCGCCAGCATTTGTCCAACAGATTTTTTATAATTATCAATATCCTTTTCAGGAAAACTGGCGAGGAACTCTGTTCTGGCTATTTCTGAAAGTTCAATATTGTTAAATCCATAAATGCGAAGGATTTCTTCCACGATATCAGCCTCTTGGGTTACGTCCACGCGATAGGGAGGAACCGACACAGTATATCGATCTTCTTTTTTGTCAGAAATTTCAATGCCCAGGCTTTCCAGAATTGAAAAAATCTCTTCCCGTTGAAGAGCTTTGCCAATTAGGCGGGTAACATTCTTGTCTTTTATTTCGATGAGTCGATTTTTAATCTTAACGGGAAACACGTCAACAATCTCAGAAGAGATTTGACCGCCCGCAATTTCTTTGATCAGTAATGCAGCCCGTTTTAGAGCATAAACCGTCATGTTTGGATCAGTACCTCGCTCAAATCGGAAAGATGCATCTGTCTTTAGTGCATGGTGCATTCCTGTCTTGCGAATGTATTGTGGAGAGAAGCAGGCACTTTCTAAAAAAATAGAGCTCGTTTTTTCAGAGATTCCCGATGTAATTCCACCAAAAACCCCCGCTATACACATCCCATTGCTGTCGCCACCTTCCTGTCCGGTTGGCTGGTCGCAGATCATCAAATCATCTGCTGTAAGCGTTCTTTCTTTTCCATCGAGTGTCTTGAATTTTGTTCCAGCTGGAAGATTCTTTACGATTACTTTCTTTCCTGTGATTTGATCGGCATCAAAAGCGTGCAAAGGTTGCCCTGTTTCATGCAAGACAAAATTGGTGATGTCGACAATGTTATTTATGGGGGATAAGCCAATGGATTCGAGCCTGTTTTTTAACCAGTCTGGCGATTCCTTTATGTTTACTCCTGTTACGGTAACAGCTGAGTAGCGAGGACACGCTTCTGTGTTTTCAACGATAACCGGAATAGTAAGTGTGGTGTTATCGATTTTAAAATCTTCCACTGAAGGCAAAGTAAGGTCACGTTTCTTAGCGGCTTTAATGTCGCGGGCTACACCAACATGAGAAGCAGCATCAGCACGATTGGGTGTTAACCCTATTTCCAGAACAAAATCTGATTGAATATTATAATATTCCGCTGCCAAAGTTCCATTGGAAACCGTAGTGCTGAGAACAATTATACCAGCATGACTTTCTCCAATCCCAATTTCATCCTCGGCACAGATCATCCCTTCGGATTGTTCACCTCTTATTTTTGTTGTCTTAATGATGAACGACTCGCCTTTGGTTGGATAAACAATGGTTCCAGTCGTTGCCACCACCACTCGTTGTCCGCTCGCAACATTTGGCGCTCCGCATACGATGCTCAGCGGCCTCTCACCACCAACATCAACAGTAGTGACCGAAAGTTTATCGGCATTAGGGTGTTTGGCGCATGTCAGCACCTCGCCAATGACGAGGCCTTTCAATCCACCTTTTATGGTTTCAAAAGGTTCTATGCTTTCTACTTCCAGTCCTGTTGAGGTGAGGGTTTTACCAATTTCTTCTGCCGATTCAGGTATATCGATGTATTGCTTAAGCCAGTTGTAGGAAATTTTCATGCTAGTATAAAAACAAAGCCCAAAAATAACAGTTTAATCTGTATAGAAAACAGCTATTTTGAATTTACCAAATTTTGGTAAATTTGACCAGGCATGATTGTCAAATTTAATAATGACTACCTCGAAAAACTTTATTTGGGTCTTTTGGTAAAAGGCAAGCCCCGATATCAGGAGCAGGTCATCACAAAATTTAAGAAGACAATTTTGATGTTAAAGAATGCTGAAGATTTAAGTCAGTTAAAACTATTTCGGGGATTAAATTTTGAGGCGCTTAAAGGAGATTACAAAGGGTTTTATTCGGTGCGCGTGGACTACCATTATCGTTTAATACTTGGGGTTGAACTAGATAGAATTTTGGTGAAAGAGGTTTTGACTGTAGAAGATTTAACAAATCATTATCAATAGTATGGAATCTTTTGTTGTTGTAAATAAAAATAGCATGGAATTGCAGACCGATGTGCTTTTGCATCCAGGCGAAGTGCTGTCAATGGAGATTAAGGCAAGAGGGATTAAGAAATCAGAATTTGCAAATGCGCTTGGCATTAATCCTGGCAACCTGACAGAACTTTTAAAAGGAAAGCGTCACATCTCTGCTATGGTTGCTCTTAAGATCGAGGCCTTACTGGAAATTGGAGCTTCATTTTGGTTGCGGGTTCAAGCTGACTATGATTTGGGAGTAGCTAAGCAAGTTTTGTCTAAATCGCTCTATTCCAAACTAAAAAGGAGAAGATTCACCTTTCAAAAAGAAAGCACCAAAAAGAAAGTTCATTCATGATAACTCTTCTCTCCAGCCCTGATGGCTGTTGTTAAAATATTTTCCCTGGGAGGGAACGGACAAGAAAAAGCATCGGAGTAGGCACAATAGGGATTGTAGGCCTGATTGAAATCAAGCGTAATGGAAGTAGCTCCCGGTACTTTCTTAACATCCAGGTAGCGACCTGCTCCATAGGTTTCCAATGCACTGGTAGCATCGGCAAAGGCCAAAAATAATTTGCCACGTTGTGGACCAATATCCATTATCTCCAGAATCAGCAATTTATTTTCAACGCCATCTATACCAAATGTGGCATAGGCGTATTCTAAGTATCTCTGCTCCTTGCCATCGCTGGTTAGAAGCATCACTACTTTTTTATTTTCCGTCACCTCCAGATTTGCTGTTACTCGATATTTTACATCAGGAGGAAAATACTTAAGACCATCAAAAATCTTGGTGGTATCTGTAAAAGGCGACTCTTCACTTTTCATGAAGGCATTTTTTTCTTCTCTTTCTTTCAGAATAGCCTCGGTATATCCTTCATCAGATTGTCCGCCACGTAGCGAATACATGACAAAGCCGATGATAGCAATAACAAAAGTTAGGACCAGAATATGAGAAGATTTCATAATTGTCCTTACCGCTTAGCTAGTAGCGATTCGTTCTGTTTTTCCCAGGTATCGATCAAATGGATATAACGGCTACGGATAGCAAAAAACTGAGGAATACTTTGGTCAGCCAAATTACCGGCAGCATTTATCATGACGCAAATGGCCATTTTGTTTTTTCTGTCAAGGGCTACTTCAGTGCGATAGCCATTCACATAACCGCCATGATAATCAAGCGTATCATTCTTAAACGTTAGCACACGCCACCCCATAGCATAGTAGGACGCTTTCGTCCGCTTCCATCGTGAGAAGTTTCTGTTTTTTGAAATCGCTTTTATCCGGGGCGTAAGAATATCATTAAGAGTTTCGGAGGGCAAAACATCAGGGCGTGTTCCAAGCATTGCTTTTAACCACAGACCCATATCGGCAATGCTGGCGTTTATTCCACCTGCCGGAGCAACATTATAATAGGTGTCAGATATTGCAGTAGGTCTCCAACCGCGTTTTGTAAAATGATGGGGCAGTGCAACATTGGCATTTCCAATAATGCCTACATAGGAAGCAGACGCATTTTGCATGTGCAGGGGTTGAAATAGCTTTTCGGTCAAGGCTGCTTCATATAACTTACCCGTGGCGGATTGAACTACTTTTTCGATAATGCTATAGCCAACATTCTGGTAGCTATAGACTTTTCCCGGCAGACCAATTAAATCCAAATCCTGCAAACGAATTAGCAAAGTGTCAAGGGGCACTCGTTCTTCCACCATATTGGTAAAGGCATGATAGGGCAACCCAATGGTATGCGATAATACATGCCGGATACTGAGGCTATCTGTGTTCGCCTTAAACTTCAGTTTAAAATTTGGCAGGTAATGGGTGACCTTGTCATCCCAACGAAGAACCTGATCTTTTACCAATGTCCCGGTAAGCGCAGCCGCAAAACATTTAGATACCGAACCTAATCGAAAAACAGAATTAACATTGATGGAGTCTCCCGTACCGCTTTCTCTAAGTCCGAATCCCTGAAGAAAAATAATGCTTGAATCTCTGACAATAGCCACCGCTGCTCCTGGGGCTTTTCCAGACAAAATTGCTTTGCTAATAAACAGTTGATATTCATTTAAGAGTAGTTGGACATAAGGGTTGGGATCTACCTGTGCTTCTAAAGGCTTCTCAGGGACTGGAGTTGGAGAGGGTTTGGCAATATCAACTTTTAGTTGCTCAATCGGGGCTGCCTGATTTTTCCTTGAAGGAAACAAGACAAAGCCCAAGGCCATAACCAGGAACAAAACGATAATAACATAGAGAATTTTTCTCATTTTACATTGAAAAACTAATCAGCTGGCTTTGAATGCCCCTTGCCTTTCCGGTACTGCCACTTCTAAATAAGCCCTTCATCTGCAAAGCTAAAGTATTTCTGGCCCGCAACAATCACGTGATCCAGTAGTTGCACCTCTAAAAATTTCCCAGCTTCTTTCAATTTTTTGGTTAGGTCAATATCGCTCTGACTTGCCGTTAAATTTCCAGAAGGATGATTGTGTGCTACGATCACCCCACTGGCCAACTCTTCCAATGCAATTTTGAAAATAATTTTAGGGTCAGCCACTGTACCAGATACTCCGCCTTCGCTTATTCTCTTCTTCTTAATCACTTTGTTTGCACGGTTGAGCAACAATACCCAAAACTCTTCATGGGGCAAATCCATCAGATCACCTTTTAAAAGATCAAACGCATCTTTGGAGCTGCTTATTTTGGGCTTGTCATCCATTGTTATTTCTTTCCTTCTTCGTCCCAGCTCAAGGGCGGCCACTATGGTGATGGCTTTGGCTTCACCAATTCCTTTTACTTTCATCAAATCTTTTACAGAAAGCTTTGCGAGATCATGCAATCCATTTCCTCCATGCACCAGAATTTTCTTGGCGACTTCTACTGCACTCAGGTTAGCCGTTCCGGATCCGATCAGGATTGCAATCAACTCAGCATCGGATAGGGCCGCAGTGCCCTTCAACAACAATTTCTCCCGTGGCCTGTCTTCTGGAGACCAGCTTTTGATGTTAAGAGGTTTGTTGTCTTCGATTTTCACAAATGGAAAGTTACAAAATTCATCAGATGATTGCCATTTGTCATCTCGAGTTCCACTAAGGTGGTGACAACGATTTTTGTTTGTAATTAAATATTGTGTTCTAACAGCATTCAGACCTGTCGAGCGAACAAAATTATCCTATAGAGTGCAGATTAATTTGCGAGACACCTTACTATAAAGTAATCAGTTCCACCGTGAGAAGGTTTCTCGCCTACCTTCCTACAGGCACGTCATTGGTGTCTTGTATAGAAATTTACACGCCTGCCTTACGGTCAGGCAGCCTCGAAAAGACCCGGTATTTAAATTACAACAGAGTCACCAGGGTAATGGTATTCGCAGAACGTTTCATAGAGAGGGGAGTATGCTTCACATTCATGATGAGCTTGGATGAGATGAGGTAGAATCTGTAAGAGTATAAATAATAAAAAACCCTCCTCAACCGAAGCCAAGGAGGGAAAAATATAATTAGTGTTACTTAAAATAATTAAGCCATTGCGTTTACACGCTTGGCCAACTTTGATTTCTGGTTAGCAGCTTTTTTCCAATGAATAATTTTCTTCTTTGCCAATTTATCGATCATTGAAGACACCTCTATCAATAGGGCTTTTGCCTCATCCTTTTTGTCAATGGTGGTTAATTTCTTGATTTGAGTGCGTGTAGTTTTAGCCTGATAGCGGTTTCTGACGCGTTTTGTCTCATTTG
The DNA here is from genome assembly GCA_038043425.1 of Bacteroidota bacterium. GTDB lineage: Bacteria > Bacteroidota > Bacteroidia > Cytophagales > Cyclobacteriaceae > ELB16-189. The sequence continues at coordinate 41,679 of JBBTBZ010000003.1, read as the reverse complement.
CCCTGATTCTCTTCTCTGCTGATTTATGATTTGCCATAATACTTTTTTCAAACGGACTGCAAAAATAAGGGCAATAATCAGATTTGCAAAGATATGGCTGTCATTTTTGAGAGATTGACCCCTCAAACAATAGCCATGTTTCAGGGTCAAGAACCACATTCGTTGGAATCAATGCAGCCGGGACTGTGACTATTTGGGATTTGGCAGATATTTGAATGGTTTGAATCTCCTTTTTTCCATCCTTGGCAACTACCCCAATCTCGAGTGGAAATTGAAACTGAGCTCCATTTTGTGCCTGGTTAATTTCAATCACAACGGATTTCTTTTGAGCATCATAATGCCAACTGCCAGAAATATTCGGGTGACCAGCCTGATAAAGCCATTGTTTAAAAAAGTGAGACAAGTCTTTTCCCGAAACTTCTTCCATATTACGCTGTAAGTCTGAAGTAAGTGCATTACTGTTGCGGTATGCGGCATAGTATTGTCGAATACCTTTCCAGAAATTAAAATCACCCACCTCATGCCGTAACATATGTAGTACCCATCCTCCTTTTTGATAGGTATTCGTACTGAGCACTTTGTCTATATCAACAATGGTTGTGTCAATGACGGGTGATGGATTTTTGAGATAGTATTCAATTACCTCTTTACGGTCGGTCTTTTGCTCTTCCACCAACCGATCGTGGCCATATGTATTTTCTAAGTATAGATTTGTGAAGTAAGTGGCAAAGCCCTCACTCAACCACACGTGATGCCAATCATTTTCAGTGGCAGAGTTTCCAAACCATTGATGGGCTTCTTCGTGTGCTATTAAAGTTTCGTGTTCTGCTTTTCCAGTAACAGAATTTTCGAAATAGAAAATTGTATTGGCGTTCTCCAATCCACCCCATCGGGTTTTAGATTGAACGTTGGCTAATTTTTTATAAGAGTAGGGGCCAATATGATTGTGAAAATAATCCAGAACTTTTAGGGCCACAGCATAATCGTAAAATCCTTCCAACCGATTTTGAGGATACACCCAACTTTCAATCGAAATGTCATTCACTTTGCCAACATACTGCACGGCAAATCGTGCAATGCCAACTACCATTACCTTTACGGGGATCGGAACTTCTTCGTGCCAATGTGTAAGCTTTCGTTTAAGGTCAATCGGACTTTCTTCGATTTTTATACCATTGGCAACCACCGCATAGTGCATCGGTGCGATGATGATAAAGTCAACCGCTGCTTTATCGCTTGGGTGATCTACCACCGGAAGCCAATGATGTCCCCGGTCGGGCCAGTTATCGCCAAAAAACCCGCGATCGCCAAATTTGTTTTTGTCAATGATAAAGCCCTCTGCCGGAATGCCTTTATACATTATTTGGAATGTTACATCATTGCCCTCTTTGGCAGAACGGGGAAGTAAAATTTTTAGCCTGTTATTTTTGTGGGTAAAGGAAAGGCGCTTGCCTTCAGTTAAAATTTCCTGGACCTCCATTCCTTTATCGGAAGCACCTTTATTATAAAGGTCGAGCTCAAATTCAGAAGTGGATTTTTTAAAATGGATGGATACGGAAGCCTTTCCAGCAATTACATCTGTGGAGTCGTTTACTTCTAACTGGAAGATGTATTGGGTGATGTCAATAGCTGGGTTTTTCGGGTAGGGATCAGTTGCTTTGGCGTAGGGACAAACGAGAAATAGAAAAATGAAAATCTTCTTCATGATGCTTAACTTTATGGCAAAGGTAAGCTTGTGCCCCGATTTCTAATAATTGTTTTGGCTGGAGTGATACTGCTCAACAGCAGTTGGGGATTTTTTGCTCATCAAAAAATAAACCGACTAGCGGTATATATTCTTCCGCCTGAAATGATTGGGTTCTACAAAAAGAATATTCAATATTTAACCGAAGCTTCTGTCAATCCCGACAGGAGACGATATGCAGTGCCGGATGAAGCGGTCAAACATTATATTGATCTGGACGACTATGGAGACAGCGCTGTTTACAAACTCCCCAGGTATTGGAATGATGCCGTAAAGACATTTGGAGAAGATACGCTTCAGGCGCGTGGCATTGTGCCCTGGCATATCAACGGAATGTACTATCAATTGAAGGAGGCATTTCTTTTAAAGGACCCACAACGGATCTTGAAGGTCTCGGCTGAGTTGGGTCACTATGTTGCCGATGCCCATGTCCCCCTGCATACCACCCGGAATTATGACGGACAGCTCACGGGGCAAAACGGTATTCACGCATTTTGGGAATCCAGGCTGCCAGAATTGTATTTTGGTGAGTATAATTTTTTTGTGGGTAAGGCAGAGCATGTCGAGAACGTTCAGTTGCTTGCATGGAAAGCAATCGAACACGCTAACCATGCCCTGGACTCTGTACTTCGCTTTGAAAAGCAACTATCAGAAAAATCAGGAAATAGTAAATTCAGCTTTGAGACGAAAGGAAAGCAGACCATTAAAGTGATTTCTTTGGATTATGCCAAAGCGTACCACGTGTTATTGTCGGGTATGGTGGAGCGCCAGTTTCGCGCCAGTGTAAAAATGACTGGTGATATCTGGTACACGGCCTGGGTAGATGCGGGACAGCCTGATGTAACAGCCTTGATTAATTATCAGCCCTCAGAAGAAGAATTGAAAGCGCGAAAAGAAGAGTTAAGGCAGTGGAAAGAGAAAGCATTGAAATCGCGTGAGCATGAGACCGCTAATAATTGAGTTAATCCTAGAAGGTGATTTGAAGTTGATGTATGAATTAGGAATACTAACAATGCTTTTCTTAAATTGACCTTTGGTTAAACTTTCCCATTAAATGTATGAAACAATTTATTCCAATTGCGGCTATGGTGCTCTTGATTGCGTTAACTTCTTTTTTGTCACTGCAAAAAAAGAAAGTTCTATTTTTTGGAGACTCCATTACAGAAGCTGGAGTAAAGCCAGGCGGCTACATTACGAGAATAGGGGACCTTGTGGCCAAAGACGGCCTAACGGAACAATATGAGCTGATTGGTTCCGGCATTGGTGGGAATAAGGTATACGACCTTTTTCTTAGACTGGAAGATGATGTGATGAGTAAAAGCCCTGATGTCGTCTTAATTTATGTGGGGGTGAATGATGTTTGGCACAAGCAGAGTTATGGAACGGGGACGGATGCCGATAAGTTTGAAAAGTTTTACACTGCGATCATCAAAAAACTGCAGGCAAAAAATATCAAAGTCATTTTGTGCACCCCGGCTGTTATTGGCGAGAAGACGGATTTCAGCAATGAACTTGACGGAGACTTGAACAAATACAGCAGTATTATCCGCAACTTGGCTGAAAAGAACAAACTTCCCCTTGTTGATCTTCGAAAAGGTTTTCTCGATTATAACAAACAAAACAATTCTGAAAATAAGGAATCAGGAATTCTCACTACAGATCGTGTTCACTTGAATGAAAAGGGAAATCAACTGGTAGCGGAAGAAATGTGGAAGGTGATTAAAACCATGAATTGATTTCGATATCATGACTCGTTTATTTTTATTCACGCTGTCCGTCATTTCGATTCTTTTTGCGTGCTCAACACCAAAACCTGTTGAGGAGAAGGCAGCAAGTGCGATGAGTATGGATTTTATGACGGATTTAGTATAACCGACAATTGGTGTAAGCCCTGGTACCTGGCCATCGACCAGGGACCAGAAGTAGTGATGATCGAAAACTACCGCTCAGGATTATTGTGGAATTTATTTATGTCGTGTCCGGAAGTAAAGTCCGGCCTCGATAAACTGGGCTTTACATTTTGATTCCTTCAGGGCATGTAGTCAATAAATATAAAATATCACTCCTTTTGCTGCGACTAGAAGATTGATTATTCCTTTTCAAGCAAGGTATTCACAATTTCTTCCCATTCTTTTTCAAGTGAAATGGACGGCATATCTTTTTCTGCCTGACGATACCAATACAAAGCATTCGATTGGTCGCCTTCTTTTCTGTGAAGATAAGCATGTACCCATTTTCCATCTTTAGTGTTTTCTTCTTGAGCCAGGGTATGTGATGCTTCCCAGTTGCCTTGATGATCGTGCCACATTGCCTGTAAAAGTGGTGATAGGCCCTTAGGAATTTCTGTAAATGATTTTAGTGTGGCCAGCGTCATATTAGTTCCAAATTAATTAAAAAGCTTCTCAGTAAAACGCCTGGATTTTCCCTGGCAACAGTGCTATAAAATAATAAAGCATTCAAAAGATTGTAATTCTCTTAAAAAAAGAGAAAATTAGGGCTAACATAATTCCAGACCCATGAGTTTATTCACTGATCCAAAGAAAATTCCGCAAAATTATGGCCTCAAAATAAGTGCTGGCCTTATAGCCTTTTTTCTGCTGATGAAAGTCGTAGGCCTTGTTCATATTTATGAACTACGATTTCTTAACGTTTTTATCCAGGTGGCAGGCATTTACTATGCGCTAAAAAAGTTCAAGGATACACATGGTCATCACATCAATTATTTCAGGGCTTTGGTTACAGGAGTTGCAACAGGTGCGATAGCTTCATTGATCTTTGCTCTCTTTCTTTTTGCGTATTTAATGGTTGATAAAAATATGATGATTGATATTATTGAAAAAGAACCAATGGGTCGATACCTGAATCCTTACATTTCAGCTTTTATGGTTGCACTGGAAGGTGTATTTTCCGGGTTGTTGTTCACATTTATTTTGATTAATTATCTCCCTACTGATGAAGTAAGCGACAAGGTTAGCTGAGGGGCGTTGATTATTTAGTACTAATGTTTTGAATCAGTTTGCTCTTATTTCACTTCCAATTCTAGAATTGTATCCACATCATTCATTTTAGTTTTGGGCACTTGTAAACTTAAGCCGAATTCATTCTCAATAAATTTTACAGGAGTTTTATCAACAAACAGCTTAGCGCTGGTTATTTTTTCCCCAAGCTTTGGTAACGTGAGTGTTTCATCTTGCCAATTGAGAATGTGAACATAAATTTTATTTCCTCTCTGTGTCATCACTCCCCATTCACGCGCGCTTAACGGCCCACCCCTTGTGCCGTAGATAGTTTCGCCATAAACTTTTGTCCACTCGCCCATATGCTTCAATAATTCGGTGTGTTCAGGTTGAATTTTTCCATTAGGCATTGGGCCGACATTCAATAGAAAATTGGAACCGTAGCCTGCAGCTTTCACTAAATACTGAATTAACTCTTTTCTGCTTTTATTGCTGGCGTCTTTTAAGCTAAATCCCCAACTATTGTTAATTGTCTCACAGGTTTCTTTTGGCAAGTCTCCTATTTTTTGTTCCGGAGCGAAGCCGGTAGTATTGTGACCAGGGAGATCCTTTTCAAACATTTGAAAGTCCTCTCCGGCATAGGGTGACCGGTGGTGGTTGCTTCCCACTAAGGCTGCCGGCTGTAATTGATGGATTAGTTGATAAGTCTTCTCTAATCTCCAATCATCATCTTTTTTATCCCACATGCCATCAAACCAAATTCCACCCACTTCTCCGTAATTGGTCAACAGTTCGGCAAGTTGCGCATCCATGTAGTCCAGGTATTTATTCATATTACCTTTTTCTTCACGTCCCGTCCAATTACCCCCAGTGAATCCCCTGGGGAAATAGTCCGGGTGGTGCCAATCGAGTTGTGAGTGATAGAAAAATAATTTAATGCCTTGCTTGCGGCATTCGTCTGCCAGCATTTTAAGTATGTCTTTGCCATACGGAGTGCGTTCTACAATATCATAATCCGAAACTTTGCTGTCATACATGGCAAAGCCATCGTGGTGTTTACTGGTAATGGTAATGTATTTCATTCCTGCATCTTTCGCCATTTTTACCCACTCCGCTGGGTTGAACTGAGTTGGATTAAAAAAGGTTGGAATTTTTTCATAAGTCTGAATGGGAATTTGTTGTTGATTCATCACCCACTCGCCATCTCCAAGCACACTATAAACTCCCCAATGGATGAATAGACCAAATTTGGCATCCTGAAACCATTCTCGTGACTTCATATTTTCGGGACTCGGTTGGTATTTTTCCTGCGCCAGAGAAGTAGCAATTGAAAGGCAAAAAAGAATAGGTAGGATTGACAAACGATTGGTTGGCTTCATATAGTTTTATTTAAATTGCGTCTACCTCGTATAGACCGACAATAGTAATGATTAGGTAAATTAATACTTTATGAGATACGAAAACATAGGAAAAGAACTTTTTATCACAAATCGGAAGCGATTAGTGAAAGAACTAAAGTCAGGCTCGCTTGCACTCTTTAATTCCAATGATATCATGCCTACCAATGCAGATGGCACGATGGGCTTTCGACAGAATAGTGATCTTTTTTATTTGAGTGGCATCGAACAGGAAGAGAGCATGCTGGTGATTTGCCATGATTTTCCGGATAAAAAATACCACGAAGTACTTTTTATTAAGGAACCAAATGAATTAATGGTAAAATGGGAAGGACACAAGCTAACAAAGCAGGAAGCACGTGAGATTTCGGGGATTGAAACCATAGCCTGGCTTTCTGATTTCCATAAACTTTTCCATCATATGATGGCGATGGGGGGTGTAGATAATGTGTATCTCAATACGAATGAACACTACCGTGCCGATGTGTTGGTGCAAAGCAGAGATGCGCGGTTTATAGAATGGTGCCAAAATACCTATCCGCTTCATCAATACAAACGTGTTGCGCCAATTATGTCATCATTAAGAAGGATTAAGCAAAAACGGGAAGTTGAATTGATTCAGAAGGCGTGTGATATTACTGAGAAAGGATTTAGAAGAGTGCTTACGTTTTTGAAGCCTGGGGTAATGGAAAATGAGATAGAAGCAGAATATATTCACGAGTTTATCCGACTTGGGTCTAAAGGTTTTGCCTATGGACCTATTATTGCATCGGGTGCTAATAATGTTATTCTCCATTATGTGGAGAATAACAAAAAATGCAAAGCTGGTGACCTGGTGTTACTTGATGTGGCGGCTGAATATGCTAACTATAATTCAGATCTAACCAGAACCATTCCGGTGAGCGGAAGATTTTCCAAGCGGCAAAGGGAGGTGTATAATTCTGTATTACGTATTCATGACGAAGCGTTCAAGATGTTAACGCCAAGTGTTGTTTATTTTAATTTTCAAAAGGAGATAGAGAAGCTCATGGAAAGTGAACTTCTAAAACTTAAATTAATTGATAAGACGGACATAAAAAATCAAAAACCTGAGAATCCGGCTTACAGAAAATATTTCTATCATGGCACTTCGCATATGCTTGGTTTGGATGTGCACGATGTGGGGAACATGCATGAGAAGGTTCAAGTGGGTTCGGTATGGACAATTGAACCAGGTATTTACATCAAAGAAGAGAAATTCGGAGTGCGCCTGGAGAATAACGTGGTGATAGGCAAAAAAAAGAATGTGGATTTGATGAAAAATATTCCAATTAAAGCAGATGAAATTGAAGAACTAATGAATCAATGAGCAATGAAACGTAAAGTTGTAGTTCTTTTAATATTTCTGTTTATAGCCTTAATCGGGATGAGCCATGAGTTTTGGCTGCAGCCAAAAAGGTATACGTACAAGGTCGGGGAAGAATTAAAAGTGGATTTCATGGTAGGTGAGAATTTTACCGGTGAGTTTTGGGATTTGATGAAACACAAGGTGGAAAAACTGGAAATGCATACTGTTGCTGGAAAGACAGATTTAATGAAACTAGTCAAACCTGGTGCGGGAAATAATTTGACCTATCAATTTTCACTGCCCGGAACTCACCTTCTGGTAATGCAAAGTGATGCGGCCTATATTGAGTTGGAAGCCGAGAAGTTTAATGACTACTTAAAGGAGGATGGACTTGATTATATCTTGGAAGAGCGAAAAAAGTTTGGTGAATTAAATAAACGATCAAAAGAGAATTACACGCGATTTGCAAAATTGCTGGTTCAGTCTGGTGATAAACTGGACGATACTTATAAAAAGAAGGCCGGACTTAGACTGGAAATCATTCCGGATAAGAACCCTTATTCGTTGACCACTGGAAATTATCTTCAGTGCCAGATGTTATTCGAAGGAAAGCCGAGTGCACATGCCCTTGTAAAAGTTTGGAGCCACATTGGGGAGAAGATATTCCTGCAAAATATCTATACCGAAACTGATGGTACCATAAAATTTCCCATTAGTAACAAGGGCCCGTGGATGGTGAGTACTGTGCGAATGATACGTTCAGAAAAAGATGCTGCTGTGTATCATAGTTTGTGGACAAGTTTGGTGTTTGGTATTGAATAAAAAAATGAGTGAGCAAATAAATTCATCACAAGCGCCTGAACCCGTGGGCTCTTATCCTCATGCGAGAAAAGTGGGCAACCTGCTTTTTCTCTCAGGAGTAGGGCCGCGTAAGCGTGGCTCAAAAGATATTCCAGGGGTAACATGGGATGAAAAGGGAAATCTTGTGGCGTATGACATAGCGCAGCAATGTCATTCGGTTTTTCAAAATGTAAAATTGATTTTAGAGACGTCAGGCTCACACTGGGAAAATTTGATAGATGTAACCGTTTTCTTAACCAACATGAAACAAGATTTTTTAGTCTTTAATACTATCTACTCAGAATATTTTGTTGGAAACCAGCCTTGCCGGACCACCGTTGAGGTCAATGCCTTGCCTACTCCAATCGCCATTGAGTTGAAGTGCATTGCTACGGTCAATAGCTAAAAGTTTTCTTTGTATCTTTACTAAAAGCCCACCGTATGGACACCATTGTTTTGAATGATAGCATTACAGGTAGAATGACTGATGATGATTTTTTGAAGTTTTGCTTAGAAAATAAGGATCTTAGAATTGAACGCAGCAGCAATCTTAAAATAATGATTATGTCACCTGTAACTTCGTTATCTGGTTTTTATAGTTTGGAAGTAGCTCGTCAATTGGCGAATTGGGCTATTCTAGATGGTAAGGGAATTTCATTTGATTCTTCAGCGGGATTTACTCTGCCAGATCGATCTGTTCTTTCCCCTGATGCCTCATGGCTTTCACGTGAAAAATGGAATAAACTTTCAGATGATGATAAGGATAAGTTTGCCCCTGCGTGCCCTGAATTTGTGATTGAGGTGAGGTCCAAAGCAGATTCCTTTGAAGAACTTCAACAAAAAATGAAAAACTGGATAAAGAACGGAGCAGAACTGGCATGGCTAATTGATCCGCGTAATGAAGTCTCTTTCATTTATAGACCTGGCCAATCTGAAGAAAAAGTTGAAGGCTTAAATAAAATACTTTTTGGTGAAGGACCAGTTGCGGGTTTTGAACTGGATCTTTCGAGGATAAAAATTTAGAAGCTGACTGTTCACCCAATAGTGGGAAATTGGATATCGTAGTAGGTTGCTATTAAAGTGCGGCATTGCCCCTTAAACTGATTCGGTGGTAAAGCGTTGTTCTTAGCGTATTGGCATAAACAATCTTATCATTTGAAAGTGCATGTAAAAGCAGGTATCCCATTTCCAAACTTATTTGCCTAGTCAATTTGCGTTCCACCGCGACATAGATCCGGTTTTGATCAAATTTCCAGGCATCCTGTGAATCTGTGTGGTACATTATTTCATCAGCAAGTTTGGCTAGCCATTTTTGATTTTTATCAAGGTTGTAGAAAAATTGGATCCGATAGCGTGTTCTGAATTTAAAGTTGTAGCCATCTGCTAAGTTGAACCTTTCAGAATCTGTGTTATGAAGAAGCGCTCCTCCAATCGAAACCTAAAATTTATCTCAAACTTATCAATTGTGGCTAGCCTGGAGGTTATTGATTGAAAAGTACGAACTTCTGGTACAGTGAGATTACTCAAGTTAGTCACCCACGATCCTGTCATACCCGCAGAGAATTCAGTTCTTGACTTCAGGTTGAAATTGGCATATGAGTGCATGATGAATTGTCGTTGTTGGTCAGGCTGGATGGACCTGCGCTCATCAAACTCATTTTGCCAACTCCATTTAGTATTGAAGTGCAGTTGATTGAAATAGCGTATCCAATAAAGATTGGCGGAAGATTGAGCAGAGGCTGAAAAACATAAAAAGGCCGTTAAGACCCCAACTGCTGCCGTTAACTGAATGCTGAATCCCTTTCTCAAACTGAAAAACTCTCACCGCATCCGCATGTGCGGGAGGCATTTGGATTAACGAACTGAAAGCCTTTTCCATTTAGACCATCAGAAAAATCAAGCGTTGTTCCAAGTAAGTATAAAAGACTTTTCTTGTCTACTAAAATCTTGACGCCCTTGTCTTCAAATACCTGATCGGCCGGATTTATTTTATCATCAAAGTCCAGATCGTACATTAAGCCCGAACATCCGCCTCCCTTTACTGAAACACGAATGTTATGGTTTTTCGTGCGGCCTTCTTCCTGCAGTAGTACTATAATTCTATCTTTAGCTTTATCGGTTACGGTAATCATTTTCAATGAAGTTTAAAAAAATACTTTTTCTTCTAGGACACTGGATTCAGTACAACACTAAAAACTGTAATTGTGTTCCTGTCCCTACCATAATATAATTTTTCCAACGCATCCAAGATGTTGCTGGCCCGAAAGTAAGAGGTATGCAATTCACTAGCGCTTTTTGTTACCCATTGGATCGTGTATGAATTCTCTTTTTCCTTGAAATTTTGAACATAGTTCCACATTTTGTGGAGCGTATCCACTTTATCAGAACCGGTTTCAGAGTGAAATAGGAAAGACTGGCTATGCCGGGGATTGATCGTGATCAGATCGAGTTTGGTTTTTCCATCCATCGTGCCGAATTCAAAAATCAGGTCGCTGGTACGCAATCCAAGGTAATCCTTGATTTGCTGTTGGATGCGCGCAGCTTCAACATGTATATCGCTGACCGTTTCTGTCATATTTTTTGTCATTTCGATGTCAAAACTTTCGGAAACGATTAAAAGTTTCCAATTTCAATCAAAATTACTCAAAAACCTATCAAGTTGTAGACATGGAAAAATTAGAGCATATCGGCATTGCAGTTAAGAACCTTGATGAATCAAATAAACTATTCGCCAAATTGCTTGGTAAACCTCATTATAAAATTGAAAGGGTAGAAGTTGAAGGCGTTCGAACTTCCTTTTTTGATGTTGGTGGAATAAAAATTGAATTGCTTGAAGCTACCCGAATGGATTCAGCAATTGCGAAATTCATTGAGAAACGGGGAGAAGGACTTCATCACTTAGCTTTTGAAACAGAGCATAACGAGCAGAAAATTAAAAAACTTTCTGATGATGGATTCGTACCACTCTCAGATCAACCCAAGAAAGGAGCTGACAATAAAAATATTATGTTCCTCCATCCGAAAACTACTAATGGTGTTTTAATAGAGCTTTGCCAGGAAATTAAGTAGCTCCATTTCCAGATCCATTCAAAAAACGTGATCCCTGAATAGGGACTTAAAACTTAGAATAAATTATGGTTTACTTTTATCGGAGCAACCAACAATTTGGCAGTTAAGCAACATCAATTATATGCACGATAAGCGATCTGAAATTTCTTCCTTAGGCGAATTTGGATTAATCAACAGGATCAATCAGTACACGACAGTCCATAACCCTACCTCCATAAAAGGAATTGGCGATGATACTGCCGTTATTGATGCCGGTGAAGAATATATTTTATTCTCTACTGATATGTTGCTGGAGGGAATTCACTTTGATCTTGCCTACATACCTTTGCAGCATTTAGGGTACAAAGCAGTGGCGGTGAATGTTTCTGACATAGCTGCCATGAACGGTCGTCCAGAGCAAATCACTATTGGATTGGGTCTGAGCAATCGGTTTTCAACCGAGGCAATTGATAGTTTATATGATGGCATCAGGGCTGCGTGCGAGAATTTTAAAGTTGATCTGGTAGGTGGCGATACGTCAGCTTCGGCTTCAGGCCTCGTGATTTCAATTAGCATCTTAGGAAGAGTTAAAAAAGATAAAGTGGTGTATCGCAGTGGCGCAAAGCCGAGCGATATTATTTGCGTGACAGGCGATTTGGGTGGTGCCTACATGGGGCTGCAGGTTTTGGAACGAGAGAAGCAAGTCTTTTTGACGAACCCTGAAATGCAGCCAGACCTTGAGAAATATGAGTATGTGGTAGGCCGCCAGTTGAAGCCGGAGGCGAGAATGGATATTATTCATGATCTGGCCGAATGGGGAATAGTTCCTACTTCTATGATTGATATTTCGGATGGCCTTGCTTCGGAATTACTTCATGTCAGCAGCCAGTCGAATGTGGGCGTTAGAATTTACGAAGATAAAATTCCGATCGACAATGAAACATTTGACACAGCTGCTTTGGAGTTTAACGTAGATCCCATTACCTGCGCACTAAACGGTGGAGAGGATTACGAATTACTCTTTACAATTAGGCAAGCAGATTTCGAGAAGATTAAAAATCATGCAGACATACAGTTCATCGGGTATGTGCACGAAGATCCAAAGCAAAATTTCATGCAGTCCAAAATGGGTGCAATGGTGCCGTTGTCTGCACAGGGTTGGGATCATTTTAAATGATGCTTGATTGGGATAATGAGAAAGAAAATATTGATAATCATCATTCCAATGACATTTATACTTATTTACGTATTAAATGGCTGGAGAAATCACCACCTAATGCATTTTGGAACTGAGACTGAGGGGGTGGTCAAAAAAATTTCTAAAATATCTTACAGAGAAAATGAAGAATCTGTTGGAAGTATTGAATACTATATAGTAAGTGTTTCATTCATAGTTAATGGAAAGCCAGTCGATGGAATGAAAGAATTGAGAACAAGTGAATTTGAAATCGACTATAAATATTTAGATGAGGGTGATACTATAAAAATAGTATATGAGCCATTGAGACCTAGAGATTTTTTAATTTTAAAATAGGGGAAGGGAATTCTCAGTCTTCCGGAAATGGAATAAAAACAAATCGTGTGAAATCTTTGTCCACCACAAAGAGGCAACAGAACTCATCCGGATCTTTGTAGGTGCTTTTAAAATCATCTTCTTTTTCCTTGGCTACCAATTCCCGCTGAACAAACTCATCCAAAAACGAGGCATAGTAGTTCCATTCACCATCTGCTTGATACTTATCAATTAAAAGCTGACCAATTGGCAATTCTCCTTTGGAGATCGGAAAAATGGGAAAATCAAAACCGGACTTCTTGATTTGATAAGAGGCCTCTTTCAAAGAGTCAGCCACCTTCACAAAATCTTGTGAAATTGTGCCAAGATATTTGCCGCTTAATTCAGGATCGTTGAACATCACATTAAAAAAGGGATCGTCAAAAGTAAACGTTATCGGCAAAGTGCGCAACCTTAATTCGATCCGTTGTTTTCATAGAATTACCGCTTGTAGAATTGTCGAGTCCGATTTTCTTACCTTCCGTTGTAATTTCTTAAACCCCTCATCATTTATGGAAACACAAATTAATCGTGGCAAATTTATTCAGAAAACCATTGCTGGAGCTGCCAGTCTGTTTTTACCGTCATATGTATTGAAAGCACAAACCCAACAGGCTGAAAAGCCAGCTCCCATTAATATTGAGGTTGTAAAAGAATTTGTAGGAGTCTCTCACGGCAAGTTTGAGCGGGTGAAAGAAATGCTGGAAAATGATCACCTGTTGTTGCATGTTTCGTATGACTGGGGAGGAGGAGATTTTGAAAGTGGCATCGAAGCAGCTGGCCATATGGGAAACAAGGAGATAGCCGCGTATTTATTAGGCAAAGGCGCTCGGTACAATATTTATCTTGCTTCCATGTTGGGTCACCTTGACATTATTAAGCAAGTCCTTACTGCAAGTCCGCAGTTGCTCAATTCAAAGGGACCGCATGGATTTACCATGCTGCACCATGCGGTGAAGGGTGGTGAAGAGTCAAAGACAGTTGTGGATTACCTTCAATCCCTGGGTGCCAGGGAGACCAAAGTTGATTTTTATTTGAAGGTATAGAGCAATCCTGATGAATTAATACCAAAGCCCACATGACAGGATGGTACTTCAACACATTGAATTTTACCATTGGCATAATAACTCACGTTAATTAGTAAACATCTGATCGGTACTTAACGTCCAAACTAAATATTCCTATTATTTTTAGCCATGTTTAACTTCTGATTAACCGTCTTTTGAGAATTGTTTCCCTTTTTTTCTGTTGCCTCATCAGTTTTACTCTTTTTGCTCAAAAGAAAAACGATCGCTATAAACTTGAAATAAGGAAGACAGCATTGCCTGTACGAGTTGATGGTGCCATCGATGATGAAGCCTGGAATCAGACGGATGTGGCAAAAGATTTCTTTGCTGTTCTTCCAATGGACACAAGCTTTGCCATTGTTAAAACGGAGGTGCGGATGACGTATGATGACCAACATCTTTATCTGCTCGCAATTTGTTATCATTTATTACCTGGGCCTTATATGGTTGAATCCTTAAGACGCGATTTTGCGTTTGGCAAAAACGACAACTTCTTGTTATTCATGGATCCGTTCGATGATCAAACCAATGGTTTTACCTTTGGTGCCAATGCTGCGGGCGCTCAATGGGATGGGATCTTATATGAGGGAGGAAAAGCAGATTTGAGTTGGGACAACAAATGGGTTTCCTCTGTAAAAAATTATGACGACAAGTGGGTCTTTGAAGCGGCAATACCCTTTAAGAGCATTCGGTTTAAGAAAGGAATTACGAACTGGGGTATTAATTTCAGTCGCCTGGATTTAAAAACAACAGAGAAATCGGCATGGGCTGCAGTGCCTCGACAATTTCCAACGGCATCGTTGGCCTATACGGGAACATTGGTTTGGGACCAACCACCTCCATTGGTTGGAGGTAATATTTCTATTATTCCTTATGGTTTAACAGGAGTTTCGAAGAACTACGAAAAAGATGAACCGGCCTTATACGACAATAGCATCGGGGCGGACGCAAAAATTGCCATCACGTCCTCTTTGAATTTAGACTTAACCGTTAACCCGGATTTTTCTCAGGTGGAGGTAGACCGGCAGGTTACCAATCTGGATCGATACGAACTTTTCTTTCCAGAAAGGCGTCAGTTCTTTCTAGAAAATGGAGATCTCTTCGCAAATTTTGGATACGCTACCATCCGCCCTTTTTTTTCCAGACGGATCGGACTTAACGCGCCCATTCAATTTGGTGCTCGATTCAGCGGCAGAATTAATAAAAACTGGAGAATAGGGGCAATGGATATGCAAACATCCAACGTTGATTCTGTGGCTTTACCTTCTCAGAATTTTGCAGTTGTTTCAGTGCAACGCAGGGTTTTTGCCCGATCAAATATCGCAGCGATTTTCATCAATAAGGAATCTTTGAACTACATACCCAATGCTGATTCTACGCAACCTGTATACTCAGCCTACAACCGCAACATTGGAATGGAGTATAATCTCGCCTCCTCCAACAATCTTTGGACAGGCAAGGCGCTTGTGCTAAAATCTTTTAGCCCAGAAAAGAAGGACCATGATTTCGTTCATGCCGCCAACCTTAATTATATCAGCCGTAAATGGACGATCACGTGGCAGCATGAATATGTTGGGAAAGATTATACAGCTGAAGTGGGGTATGTGCCTCGTACTGGTTTCATTAGAATTAATCCACAAATCAGCCGGTTATTCTTTCCAACAGGAACAAACGTGTTGAGCCACGGACCCATTCTCAATTCCGGGTATTTCTTCGATGAATCATTTAATAAAACGGACAACGAAAGTTATGTAGCATATAAAGTTACATTTCGAAGCCAAAGTACACTGACAGGGTGGCTGGCATACAATTATGTAAAGCTTCTGAAACCATTTGATCCAACAAACTCGGGACTGGATACCTTAGCAACGGGCAGCGAGCATGAATGGAATTCTTACGGGATGGATTACGTTTCTCAACCTCAGCAATTGTTCACGTATGGTGCTACCTTTCGCTATGGTGGCTATTATGAGGGTGGTACGCGGTTTAATGTGACCTGGGATCTTGGTTATCGTTTTCAGCCATATGTCAGCATAGCCTTAAGTTCAAGCTATAACGACATTCGATTGCCTGAGCCCTGGGGCAAAACAACCTTCTGGTTGGTCGGTCCCCGGCTGGATGTTACAATGACTAATAAGTTATTCCTCACGGCATTCGCTCAATATAATGAGCAAAGAAAAAATATTAACCTCAACACTCGCATACAATGGCGCTATAGGCCTGCTTCCGATTTATTTATTGTATATACCGATAATTACCTCCCTGAAAATTTATCAGTAAAAAATCGCGCTTTGGTAGTCAAACTAACCTATTGGTGGGGTCTTTAATGTAGGGGTGCCAGATTCCCGGCCAACCATATTGTACAATGGTTTTTCAATTCGGGGAAGAATGCTTCAAATTCAGATTTAAATTCCTCATAATTTTCGCGTAGATCAGAAATGGCTTCGTCCATTTTTGAGTCATAGGGTGTTCTTTGAGACATCCCTGAAAGGGCACGTTGAATGCCCTCCAGTTTCGCATAATTAACAAGCCAGTTACCCTTGATCATATATGGCATCATCGTGTTTACACGATCGGGCAGAGAGGAACTGTAATTTTGTATAAGGCTATAAACACGGTCAACGTAGTCGGGTAAAAGTTGCGTGTGATAATGGTTCCAGTTTTTCGCCAGGTAATGATCGTAAAAAACATCTACAATAACTCCAGAGTAATGATGGTACTTCGGGCGTAACCTTTTTTTACTCTGGGTTACAATAGGATGTTGATCGGTGAAGAAATCAATTTCGCGATGCAACTCAACTCCTTTGGCGATTTCAGGCCCCACTTTCTCCGTTAAGTTCTTCCCTTTCACGAAGTCGCCAATAAAATTTCCTATCATGATAGAGGCATTGTCACCAGACAAATAAAGATGGGCAAGGAAATTCATTGGATAAAGTTACTAATTCAGGACTCGGCTGATAGTTTTTGCTAAAGATTAAATCCTTCTGAAAAAAATAATCGTTAGGAAAGATTAATTATATTTTTGATCTTCCTTCTCAAATAGAATTCAGGGTATGTCCATTCAGCTAATAAAATCTTTGGTAAATCTTGCCCGTATTGACGGGGAAATAGTGGAACGGGAGAAAATGTATATCCTTAACATTGGACAGGCGAATGACATTAAACCAGGTGAGATCCTTGCGCTTTTTAATTCATCTCACGAAGAGATTCTCCCCTCAGGTATGACCAAGGAACAGAAATTCAAGTACCTCTTCAATTTAGTTCAGCTGATGAAAATTGACGAACGCATTTACCGGGAAGAAATTAAATACTGTTCTCAAGTAGCGGCAAAGTTAGGATACAACGAACAAGTCATGTTTGATTTGATGTTACATGTGAGCGCTACCATGGGTGAAGCTGAAGTGAAAGCCCTTGAGGAACTGACCGAAAAGTATTTGAACAAGTAAAAAGCGTTATTGGTACAGGAGGAGATAGTGATGTTTTTTCTCAGTAGCCTCAATCTGAAAGCAAATCTCTTTTAAAATTGCAGTTGTGATTTGCTTTCAGATTGAGTTCTTTGATAGATTGCATACAGT
>JBBTBZ010000003.1:0-24072 GCA_038043425.1 Bacteroidota bacterium | reverse complement strand
CAGTTGTGATTTGCTTTCAGATTGAGTTCTTTGATAGATTGCATACAGTGTACCCCCTGCCAATGCTTTCTATTTCAAATGGTTATCACGCAAAATAGGATTAAAAAAATTGTGCAATCTATCGGTTAGGCCCTCGTTTCAAAACAGTTCTAACTGTTGTGGAATGGGGGCTTTTTCTTTTTCCTCCCGTCCGTAGAAAATCTGCATCATGCCAAATTGCTTGTCTGTAACAGTTAATATGCCCACGTGTCCTTTGGGCGGCAGGCTCTTTTTGATACGCTTTACATGCACCTCCGAGTTTTCGCGACTGGCACAATGCCTCAGGTAAGCACTGAACTGAAACATGGTGAAGCCGTCTTTCATCATTTTCTTCCGAAAGTCGGTATAGTTCTTTTTGTCCTGCTTGGTTTCAGTGGGCAAATCAAATAGCACCATGATCCACATTATGCGATAAGCGTTGAGCCGCTCCGTTTTCATCCCAATTCCGGGTAACTGATCTTACGGGTCTCACCAAGAAAACATCGTGCCAGCGAGGCCGTTGTGCGCTGCACCGCCACCATCATCGGGCTCGTTTCCCCTTGCACAGTTACGTCCAGCACAGGCAAGGCAAGCATTTTCTTTTTCAATTCGGTAGTTAGTTCTTCGTATGGAGCATTGCCCAGCACTATCTGCACCACCAGCTGGTCGGCATAAGGGCGAAATGGTTCCATCACATCATCGGCCAGGCAATAGGCATTGTATTGATTGCGGTGAAAGATGCCCAGCGTGGGCAAGAGCCCGGAGCCCACCAGCGACCTTGCGACAGTAGCGCGCACAATGGCGTATGCATAATTCAGCAAATTGTTAGGTGGCAAGCCTGCAGGGTCGCGAATAAAATCCAGTTTTGGTTTAAAAAGATGTGCCCAATACCAGGCGGAGGAACGGCCTTCCAGATTGTCGGGATCGCCTGATTTTACGTTGTCGGCCCAATGCAGCATATTTTCTACCTCATAGCCATGTCGTTTTAGCAGGGCCGCCTGATTGCGGATTTTTGCTTTGATAGTCTGTTGCCACAATTGTTTTTTCAAGGGCTCTGTTGCTTCCAACTGCGCCTGAAAACGCTGGCTTTGCAACGAGTGGCTTTCTAAGTTGAGCAACAGCCCGGTAGGGTGGTGGGTATGGTTGCAGGTGATCACGGCCACATTGTTATCCAATAGTTTGGCCAAGAGTGCCTGGCTGATGATGATTTGCTGATGATCGAGTATAACAATGCCAATGTCTTCAATGGGTATAGTGGCCTGGGCTTCTTTTTTAAAACTATCAGGAAGCGTATCGTTCTTTTCCACTTCGGGCAGGCGCACCAGCAGTTGGTCGAGCCGGGTGCTGAGATAAGCTGGGTTGCCGAAGTAAAGAGTGCGCTTGATCATAGCCTAAAATTTAATCGCTTACCGGAGGTCTTACTAAAAATCCATTTCCAATTATGTTTTTACGTCAATCGGCTGCAGATGAATTTTTTCGTATTCGTTCCGGTTGCCAAACCACGCCAGAACTTCATCGCGCCTGATAAAGGTTGGCGAGTCATTTAAAATAAGCTGATAAGAACTCCACGGCCATTCGCCAATGCCTTTAACAAAGCCATGGTGAACGGGGTTAGCGTGAATGTAGAGAATGATGTTGGTGAGGTAATTATCGCTGGTTATTTCCTCTCGTTTAAAGTTGGGGATAAACAAACTCCCTCTTCGGCTATACATTTTATTGAAGGCTTTGGTGTAGCCATTGAAGAGGTTGCTGAATTGTTGGGATATTCTTTTTTCGATTTCGCTTTCTAAACCTCCAAAACCTCCAAGGTTTTTGAAACCTTGGAGGTTTGAATTTGAATTAAAATTTGAAAAAGTCGATTCGATCTCCGCATCCGTTTTTATCCGAATTAAAAAATGAATATGGTTGGGCATCAGGCAATAGGCCAGGGTATCGGCTACAGATGGAATAAAGTGCTCATACCGCCTTAGAAAATGCCTATAGTTTTCCTCCGACTGGAAAAGGTTTTCAAAACCGTTGGCGTGGGTGTAGAGGTGGTAAAGTTTTTTAGGTTCCATTTATTCATTCTAATCCTCGCCCACATGAACAATTTTACCCAAATGATTGATACGAACTTTTAGTATGCCATTAATTGCATTTAGACCGAGTTGGGGTTTATAGGCAATATCTTTAAGTTCTTTGTACTCCTTGACAGTGGTTTCTAAATGATGTCTAAAGAAATAATTTCTTGTAGCAATCTTTTGAACTCTATATAAATTCGGGCTAATCAAAAGGTAATTTTCAGGGTTTAATAAATCCGTTTCTTCTGGATTGAATCCTGTTTTTTCATTGGGAAAAACAAAATATTCATTTTGTTTTAGGGTGAACAAAAATTGCCATCCTTCTTCTTGCTTGTAGCTTTTGTTTATTATAGGTGATCCCTGATTTACTCTTTCAACGGCTTCATAAAACGAAACGATTTGTTCTTGCAACACACCTTTCTCATCTCTGTACACAGCTACGTGATGATTGTTACCCGTATTCACAAAGTCAACGTCTATTCCGTTTCCGTGATTGTCAAGGATAGTTTTGCCGTCCTTGTCTTTCTTATAATGTAAAGAATCTGCTTTAATTATTCCTGTCAAGGTCACACGCTTGATACTTATTCCCTTTGCTTTATTCAACCATATAGGGTTTTCATCAAGGTTAGAAAATGCTGTTTCCAATATTTTCTTTTTGTCTTTCTCTTTCGATACAGCTTGATTAAAGACTTCAACTTCTTTTTTTGTTTTGTTGTAGCGGTTTTTCAAGGCATCCCGCACAGCCTTATCATAGATGCTTTCGAGTCTGTTTGTGAAGTTGTCATTCTTTTTAGAATCTTTAAAAAGGTCGGGCGAAATTTCCTTTCTGGTTGTATAGGCAATTTCTTGCCAAGCCAGTTTAACTTTTTCGGGCACTCGTTGTGTTTGCAAAGCATCTAAATAGATGGGCTTCTTGTCCAAACTGTTTTTTCCGGTAAAGGCTTTCTTAGGGTCATTACCAGATTCTTCTAATCGCTTCAACAGAGCATCTTTATAGATTTGTTTTGAAACCTTGTTAATTGTTTCCAGGTCAAAACTGATACCAACTTTTTCTTCTTTGGTAACGTACTGTTTAATGCTTCCATAAATTGTTTCTTGGTGTAGCTGGCCACGTGGAGTCAATTCTATTTTCGTGTTCCCTCCTTTTGAAGTTTTAATCTTGTTTTTATTTTTTGTAGCTACTTTGTTTTTAGCCTTGAACGATATCAAAGTTGCCTCCAGATGTTTCTTTGCTTCTGCCCTGAAATCATCCAATGGAATAGGTGGTTTGAAGCGTAGTTTGTTTCGTTCGTCCCTGTATAGTTCTTTTTGCTCAATCCCATAAATGCTACTGCTTTTATCGCTTCGGGCATTTAAGTTGTTAAGGTAATGTACGTAACTACGTTTTGTAAACGCAACAGTAAGTGCATCCATGGCATGATGCCTATGGTCGTTTCGTTTTGTCCAATCTTTGATCCGTGGCAATTGTTGCCCGTCACGATTGGTTTCGTAATAGGTTAAACCAAGTACTTTGTATTTTTCCCAGTTTAATTCTTGCATCACGTCCACCAACTGCCAATCTTCTCTAAGCCTGTCTGTGATACTTCCAGTTGTGGTAGTCACTTCCCTGAAAACATCCTCAAGAATTGCTTTTGCTTTTTTTGCAATGTATTGAGTGTCGCGAATATCACGGTCTATAAACCCGGATGGGATTTCAGTGCCGAGCATTAAGAATTTGGTGTATTTGGTTTTACTAATCCTTGTGTCCTTGCTTTTGCTCTCATTTCCCTCATTCTCTCTTTTTTTAGCAGGTTTATACAAATTTTCCACACGTTGCTTGTATTGTTCTAATCCCTCATCACCATATTTATCTTTCACATATTCATAAGCTGTTCTGTCTGCCTTTTCAATGTTATGGGATTTTAACTCTAATGTTTTATTTGAGAAAGAATCATCAAAAAGTTTCGCTTGAGGAATAATATGGTCAATATCAATTTCTTTTGAAAACAGTTGTTCGGGGCTAATATAAGTATTGCTGTAGAGCGTTTTATACCCGTTTCCTTGTAGCTCCAAATACAATTTGTACTTTATAATATCTTTTCGGTTTACATAAGACAGGCCAAATTCCTCTTTTAATGTCTTCCGGTATTTTTCATGATCGTCTTTAGATTTTATGTTGCTCTCAGCTAATTCTTTCCGCTCATCCGCACTCTTTTTCAATTCCCTTGCTAATTCAATCCTGATTTCATCAGGTTTTTTGTATTCGTGTATGACAGCATTCACTACGTTGACCATTTGATTAAGGATTTTTTCAACAATAGGATTCCGTAAACTATTCTTAGAAAGAATTTCAAGTTTATCCTCTAATGGCTTGGTTTCTTTTTCCTTCTTGGTCAGTGATTTGGAATGATTGTAGCCAGCATAAGTGCAAGCAGCGTCATAGGTATTTCCTTCCATTAAGTAAGGCAGGATTTTCCTGATGGCCTTTGAGCTTAAACTTCCATAGTCATCTTGAAAAGTAACATTGTCAATAATCAAAGCATACTCCTTCGTAAAGTTATACTTGGCTTTTAGCAAGGCGAGGAGTTTTTCATTACCTGTTTTTGAATTGTCATCTTCATAAGAATAAAGCAAATGCCAAAGCAGGAACAGAGGCTGACGTTCAAACTCATCTCCTTCTAAAGAAGAATCGAAACTTAAAATAGAAGTATTGATACCAAGCGTTTCAAATATGCTTTTAATGGTTGAAATTATGTTTGCTGCATCTAATGTCTCAAAATCAATTTCGTGACCAGAAGCTTCTGCTATCTTTTTATAGGCTTCGAACAGAGCAGCATTGGTACGGTTTCCTTCAATATCCTTATAGTTTAAATCTAATTCAGAAGGTTTATCGAATAATAGTCTCAGTGCTTCGGCTTTGGACATTTTGTTTTTGATACTCAACTCTTCAAAGAGTTTTTGCTTTTCCTCTAACTCAAGTGTTCTTTTTTCCCTTGTTTTTTTACGGGTTACTTCGATGTTGTTTAATATTTGCCAGATTTTAAACTCCTGAAAGAGTGGGGAAGACTTAGGGCATACTCTTGCGCCAACTGTTTTTATTTTCTTTTTGCCGTCAATTTCAATCTCTATCCTTTTGCTTTCAAATTCGCAAAAATTGATCTGGCCTTTTTGTGATTTTAATTTTCTTTGATAAAAAATTATAATGTCACGAATTTCGGTTTTTAATTCTGAGGTAAGCGCTTTGTAATGCTTGACTTGTTCTTCCCAGATCACATTAAACTCATCTAAATAATCTTGCCTGTAGAATACCTGCCTTTTTAAACGGGCATGGGGGCTTTGTTTGATTTGGTTATGGAGATACTGACCTACGGTAAGGTTATTAAAGATAAGTTCTTTGCTGCGGTCACTAATGGCACCTAAATATCCACTTGAATTACTGATTTGTGAATTGATTTCTGTGAATACAAATGCTAATTCATTTATTGACATTTGCTTTGAAATTGATAGAGACCTCCATTCATAAGGTTTTAATTTTTTGTCATCTTTCCCTTTTATTTCTGCTAAATCTATCTTGAGTGTTCTCTGAAAAAAATCTCTTGTCAGGGTCTTGCTTAATTTATTTATTTTCTCCCTGTTAGCATCTGTTAATAACTCTGCATAAAACTGTTTTTGAAAGTCCCAGATTTTATCGAACTCACTTTGAAGATCAGAGCGGTAAAAATCCGGAATATATTTTTTCCCTACTTGCAGAAGTTGAAAAGCGAATTGGCCTGGGGTTAATCCACTTTCATATAATTGCTTTGCAACCTCTATTCCATCGATCAATTGCCCTTCGTCCTGACCTTTAGCTTTACGACTGCTTTTATAGCCTCGCTTTTTATTAATCATCAAGAGTATCTTTGCGAAATCTACCAAGTCTATTTTGCCAGTAGCAGCGTTGGATCTGTTTTCATAAGTCTTAAAGGTGGAGTAATTACCTTGCTCGGATAGAAGGGCGTCATCAGTAATGATCTTATTCTCTTTTAAGACTTCAATCAATTTATCTCTTCTTAGTTTGTAGCGTTGAAGACTTCTCCTCATTCCTCGGCTTTTTGTCCTGTCGGCATTTGGAGACAACCCCTTTCCACTTATAAAATCTTTTTCGGGCTCTAGTGAAGCGGACACTTTCCCGCTTTTATCCAACTTTACCAAATTGTCGCCATAGTGGACTACTCTACTACCCAACTTTACTATCGAACTTTTTTCATTTTGATCTTCAGCTTCATTAACCAAAGCCCAGCCAATTGATGTAGTTCCCAAATCAAGTCCGAGAATTTTTTTCATAATTGTTTTTTTTAATTACATTTGAGTACTCAATCAGAAGCAAATCACAATAAGGATTATTCCGTTGTGAAAACATTTAAAGCGGCCCCGACTTGTCGGGGTCGTTTTTTTTATGCTTTAAATCTATCTCAATTCTTTTCCCAAGTGGGTAGTATTTTTTGAGGGTTGCCGATTACTCTTGCCTGGGAAAAAGTAGGTTGCGTTCTGTTGTTAAGGTCTCCGGTTTTCGGGTTCTTACTCCGCTGAATCATAAGTTCAGTGCTCTGTAATTTTACTTCTTCTTATGAAAAATACATCTATGTAAATCCCTCTCCAAATTTTAAGATGAACGATTATTTAGCTTTGCCCTGTATAGTCAATTTGTAAACCCTCACTTTTGGCTACCTTTGCCGCTTAAATCTTAGGAAAGAACAGATGGGAATGGAGAACATCCGCAATTTTTGCATCATCGCACACATCGACCACGGTAAAAGTACGTTGGCAGACCGGCTTTTGGAGTTAACAGGTACGCTCACCAACCGGCAAATGCATGCTCAGGTGCTGGATAATATGGATCTGGAACGTGAAAAGGGGATAACGATTAAGTCGCATGCCATCCAAATGAACTATACCTTCGAAGGCCAGGATTACATTTTGAATTTGATCGATACGCCTGGCCATGTTGATTTTTCGTATGAAGTAAGCCGTTCGATTGCAGCCTGTGAAGGTGCTTTATTGATTGTAGACGCAGCTCAGGGAATACAAGCCCAAACTATCTCTAATCTTTACCTGGCTCTTGAACATAACCTTGAGATTATACCAGTACTCAATAAAATTGACCTGCCAGCTGCTCAGCCAGAGTTGGTTACGGATCATATCGTAGAGCTGATTGGCTGTGATCGTGACTCGGTGATCCTGGCCAGCGCCAAAGAGGGAAAAGGAATTGAGGAAATTTTGCGGGCCGTTATTCATAGAGTCCCTGCTCCGAAAGGCGACCCCAAAGCTCCCTTACAAGCGATGATCTTTGATTCTGTGTTTAACTCGTTCAGAGGCATTGAAGTGTATTATCGCGTATTTAATGGGACCATGCGCAAGAATGATCAGATCAAGTTTGTAAATGCGGATAAGCAATATGGTGCCGATGAAATTGGCATTTTAAAATTGGATAAGATTCCTCAGAATGAGATAAGTGCCGGCAATGTGGGCTATTTGATTTCCGGAATTAAAGTAGCGAAGGAAGTTAAAGTGGGAGATACCATAACATTGGTAAGCAACCCCGGTGAGGCCATAAAGGGTTTTGAAGATGTTAAACCAATGGTATTTGCCGGAATCTATCCGGTGGACACTTCCGAGTTCGAAGAATTACGTGCTTCGATGGAGAAGCTCCAGCTTAATGATGCCTCCCTGGTATGGGAACCAGAAACATCTGCAGCGCTCGGTTTTGGGTTCCGTTGCGGGTTTCTGGGAATGCTTCATATGGAGATTATCCAGGAAAGGTTGGAACGCGAGTTTGATATGACCGTTATCACTACTGTGCCATCAGTTCAGTTCAAAGCCACTCTTACAGATGGAAAAGTGATCGAGATCAATGCGCCATCTGAAATGCCTGACTCAACGAGAATGCGTTTTATTGAAGAGCCATATATATCGGCACAGATTATTTCGAAATCAGAATTCATCGGGCCGATCATTGGCTTGTGTATGGATAAACGTGGCGTAATTAAGAACCAGGTGTATCTAACTTCCGATCGCGTTGAATTAGGCTTTGAAATGCCTCTTTCCGAAATTGTATTTGACTTCTTTGACAAACTAAAAACCATTTCTAAAGGCTATGCTTCGCTGGACTATCATTTGATCGGCTTCCGCGAAAGCGATATGGTGAAGTTGGATGTAATGTTGAATGGTGATAAGATCGATGCGCTTTCCGCTATTGTTCACCGAACTAAGTCGCATGATTGGGGAAGACGACTTTGTGAGAAATTAAAAGAGTTGATCCCCCGTCAGCAATTTGAAATAGCGATACAGGCTGCAATCGGGCAAAAAATTGTTTCACGAGAAACGGTAAAGGCGTTGCGTAAGAACGTCCTGGAAAAGTGTTATGGCGGTGATATTTCGCGTAAACGCAAATTATTGGAAAAGCAGAAGAAAGGGAAGAAGAGAATGAGACAGGTTGGTAATGTTGAAATTCCGCAGGAAGCATTTATGGCGGTATTGAAGATTGATTAAATTGCTTGTAAGTAAAATCTTTTTTATGGAAAGAAATTATGACGAAGTGATTTCTGATATGCTCATTCAGTGGCTCAAATAGAAAGAAATTTAGAGCAACAGAACACACGAATGGAAGCTTTTGACAAGCGAATGGAATTGACCATTAAAAGAATGATGAAAGCAGAAACTCGTTTAGAATCTAATGAAAAGCGAATGGAACTTTTTGACCAGAAACTGGAGAAATCTATCCGTGATCAGAAAGAATTCAGTCAGATGCAGTCTCGACTCAACAAGTACTTTCTGGATTATATTAAGAACAATTCGCTCAAATCTTAAAAAAATGGTTAAGGCTAAAGTTTTTAAATCATCCGGTAATAAAAGGGAATCAATAAATGGTTCTAGGTTACTAAAGAGTGCTGAAGATGAGTTGGAAAAAAAGAAACAAGAATTACTTCGAGCAAAAAAAAGACATAGGAGGTTGGCCGGAGAATTTATTGATCTTTGGGTAAAAGTAAGAAGACTAAAAAGGAACACTAGTTCAAAGTTAGAATTGAAATGACGCAAGTATTACAAAATACATACACACTTATCGATGGTCGGAAAATTTCAACCGACATTAAAGGTGAAATTTCAGCCAAAGTAGCTGAACGGAAAAAGCTTGGCAAGAAAATCCCGCACCTGGCCATCATCTTAGTGGGCGATGATGGTGCAAGCCAAACGTATGTCGATCACAAGGTGAAAGCGTGCAAAGAAGTAGGATATCACTATACGATGATGCGCTTTGCCGATACGATAAGCGAGGAGAAGCTCATGAAGCATATCGACCACGTGAATAAGGATGAAGATGTGGATGGGTTTATAGTACAATTACCCTTACCACCTCATATTTCAGTCGAACGTATTACAGAAAAGATCAGATCAGATAAAGACGTGGATGGGTTTACCAATCATAATTTCGGAAGCATCATTTCAAAAAGCCCGTTGATCATGCCGGCAACACCTTTTGGGATTATGGAATTATTGAGGAGGTATTCGATTGTCACAGAGGGAAAGAATTGTGTTATCGTAGGAGCGAGCCGCTTAGTGGGAGCACCGCTAAGTATGATGCTAGTTGAACAGGGACATGCAACAGTCACAATATGCAATAAATACACGCAAGGCCTCTCAGCTATCACACGCCTGGCGGATATATTAATAGTGGCAGTGGGTAAGCCTGGATTAATTTCTGCCGATATGGTGAAAGAAGGAGCGGTAGTGATTGATGTGGGCACAACTCGTGTTGAAGGCCCGCAATTTAAAAATGGATATGCCTTAAAAGGTGATGTTGATTTTAAAGAAGTTGCCCCAAAAACTTCTTTTATAACACCAGTTCCGGGTGGTGTTGGTCCCATGACTATTGCTTCCCTATTATTAAATACCCTTAGGGCAACGGAAAACAGAAATCCGTGAATCGATGGTAGCTCATAATTTCAATACCTAAAGTCTGTTCGTTGAATATAAAATCTTCTTTAGTTGAGATGGAGCTTCCATTGATGGAGGATTTTTATACCATTCAAGGTGAAGGGTTTTACCAGGGACATGCTGCTTACTTTATTCGTCTTGGCGGTTGTAATGTAGGATGTATTTGGTGCGATGTAAAAGAATCATGGGATGCTTCTGCGTTTCCACATGTGGAAGTTTCATCGATGGTTAAGCGGGCTAAATCGAGTGGTGCCGAAATAGTTGTTGTCACAGGGGGAGAACCAGCAATGTATGATCTTTCAAAACTTACAGAGACACTAAGAAAAGAAGGATTGCAGACAAACTTAGAAACATCCGGTGCTTATCCGATTACCGGTAAATGGGATTGGGTTTGCTTCTCACCAAAAAAATTTAAGGCCCCTGATCAATCAGTGTATAGTATGGCAGATGAGTTAAAAATAATCGTGTACAATAAGAGTGATTTCAATTGGGCTGAAGAGTTTGCTCAAAAAGTTACGTCAGAGTGTAAACTATTTCTTCAGCCCGAGTGGACGAAAGAGAAAGAAATGGTACCTCTGATTATCGATTATGTTAAAAGTCATCCCAAGTGGAGAATATCTCTTCAAATTCACAAGTACATGAATATCCCATAATCAATAATGAGGTTGGTGTACAGGATATCACATAGGGTTCTAACCTCACAATTCATGGTAGCAGCAAAAAATTTCTCTATTGCTTGTGGATGAATTTGTGAATGAGAACCTGCTTACTTGAGTTATTGGGTTTTGAAGGTACTGAATGCGATATTTCGAATATTTTTTATTATCAGAATGTACGCGAAAAGAATCTTACTGTTTTTATTGATTGTTTTAATGGTTTCCGGACCTGCTATTTCTCAGGTACCACTTTCTACTAAAAATAAAAAGGCAATTGAATTATATACGGAAGCGGACAACTATCGCGTAAGGGGCCAATTCAATCAAGCTATCTCTCTTCTTCAGCAAGCCATTGAAAAAGACAGAAATTTTTCAGAAGCTTATTTTAGACTAGGGCTCACCTTTAAAATGATGCAGGACCTGGATCGGTCAACCAAAAGTTATGAAGCTGGGTTATACTTAACAGCTGATCAAAAAAAACAGAAGGGATTTTTTTATGAATTGGGAGATAACTATTTGCAACTTGGTGATTATGAAAAGGCTCGTGACTTCCTTACACGATATCTGGATTCAGAAATGTTAAATAAAGCCAAAGTCGATCAGGCCATACTTTGGAAACGCACAACGGAGTATGCTATAAAAAACAGGAGAAATAGTTCAGGTTTCATGCCTCGTCCCTTGAGCGATACAGTCAACTGCTTTCCCATGCAATATTTTCCGGTGCTGACGGCTGATGAGCAGGAATTAATATTTACACGGAGACTTGGAGCGGGTAATGAAGATGATGAAGATTTAGTGATCTCCAGGAAGGATTCTGCTGGTCATTGGCAAAAACCGGAGTCTATTTCTCCAAACGTCAATTCAGAGTTTAACGAAGGCACTTGTACTATTTCTGCTGATGGAAGACAATTAATTTTTACTTCCTGTCTGGGACGCAAAGGTTTTGGTAATTGTGACCTTTTTCAAAGTTTAAGGGTAGGCAATACATGGTCACAACCATTGAACATGGGTCCTCAAATAAATTCTGCTGCCTGGGAATCACAGCCTGCTCTTTCCGCAGACGGTAGGGTATTGTATTTTTTGTCGGATCGAAAGGGAGGATTAGGCAATCGTGATATTTACGTCTCCTATCAGATCGAACCAAACAAGTGGACTAAAGCTGAAAACGTAGGTTCAAAAATCAATACGCCATATGATGAGATTTCGCCCTTCATTCACGTCAACGGACGCACATTATTTTTTGCTGCAAACGGAAGGCTAGGCTTTGGGGGTTACGATTTGTATAGAAGTGAAAAGGAAAACGGTGAGTGGCAAGACCCGGTAAATTTTGGATATCCGGTAAATAATCATGAAGATCAGTTTTCATTATTCATTACAGCAGATGGAAAGAAAGGGTATTATTCTCATGAAAAGGGATGGAAAAACACATCGGGCAAAATTTATGAAATCAATGTGCCAGATGAACTTCAAATAAAATTCAGAAGCAATTATGTAAAGGGAAAAGTCAGGGACAAAAAAACAGGACAGCCCTTGAACGCTCGCATTGAGTTATATAATGTGGTGAAAAACGAACTAATATCGTTCGTAAATTCTGATTCTGTTACGGGAGAATACCTCATGGTATTAACGCAGGGTTCAGAGTATGGGCTTTTCGTAAGCAAGAAGGAGTATGTATTTCAAAGCTTAAACTTTAATTACGAGAGCGAAGTGAATATTGAGCCAGTCGTTGTGAACGTGTTGATGGATCGTGTGATTGTTGGAGCTACATCTGTTTTAAAAAATATTTTTTTTGAATTTGATAGATATGACCTGCAGGGTAAATCGATCACCGAACTAGAAAAAATGGTCCGATTTTTAACTGAAAACCCTCAAATAAAAATAGAAATCAGTGGTCATACCGACAATGATGGATTGCCAGCATATAATATAAAGCTCTCACAAAACAGGGCACAGGCGGTTGCCAATTATCTTACACAACATGGGATTGATATAAAAAGGATGATTCAAAAGGGATATGGTGCGGACCATCCCATTAAGCCGAACGACTCCGAAGAAAACAAACAGGCCAATAGGCGAATAGAGTTTAGGATTCTAAAATAGGTAATGTGAAACTGTCCTTTAGTAGTACTTTAATCCATTGTTTAAATAATTCTTTACGTAATCAATCGTTCCTTCCTCCAGAGTGTGAAAGGGTTTTACGTATCCAATACTTTTTAATTTGTTCATATTAGCCTCTGTGAAATATTGATACTTATCCCGTATGTCAATTGGGGTTTCGATAAATTCAATGAACTCCTTTTTATCAACCGCATTGAAAACGGCTTTGGCTAAAGCGATAAAAGTTCGAGCTTTTCCAGATCCAAGATTATAAATCCCGGAATTTTTACGGTGGTGCATAAGAAAGAGACATACGTCAACAACGTCTTTTACATACACAAAATCCCGCATTTGCTCGCCATCTCGATAGGCTTGATTATGTGAACGAAATAATTTCATCTTGCCTGTTTTGCTGATTTGGTTATAAGAATGCCAGATCACCGATGCCATCCTTCCTTTGTGATATTCGTTCGGGCCATAAACATTAAAGAATTTTAACCCTGCCCAGAAGAATGGATTTTCAGCTTGTTCAAGCGCCCATACATCAAAGTCCTGTTTGGACTGGCCATATGGATTAAGCGGTTTTAATTTGGGAATAGTTGCTTCAATATCCTCATAACCCATTTCGCCCAAGCCATAGGTTGCCGCAGACGAAGCATACACTAATGGGATTTGGTATTGGAAACATCGCTTCCAGACGTCTTTTGTGTATTGTGTATTTAATTTCTCAAACAGAGCAACATTCATTTCCGCAGTATCAGTGCGCGCACCTATGTGAAAAATAAATTCTACTAATTCGAAATTGTTATCCAGCCATGTCATAAACTGGTCGCGGTCTACTTTTTCCTGGATCGTTGCACCTTGCAGGTTTTTATTTTTCTCTGGCTGATCAAATTTATCGACAGCAACAAGGGCATTGAAATTCTCAGCGTTAAGTTTTTTGACAAGGCAACTCCCAATAAATCCAGCTGCTCCGGTAACAACGATCATAGGGTAATAATTTAATGCAATTTATAGTTTTTAATTACCAGACAATACATAATCTGTTTTGCCTCGAGTTGAACAGACTGTCTTATATTTGGGGATTGAAAAGACTATGACCGTCTACGTTAGCAGAAAAGAACATTTTAACGCAGCCCATAAGCTGTATAATCCAGCCTGGAGCAAGGAAAAGAATTTGGAAATATTTGGCCCCTGTGCTAATGAGAATTGGCATGGACATAATTTTGATTTAATTGTCACGGTAAAAGGAGAGCCCGATCCTGACACAGGTTTTGTAATTGATTTGAAAAAGCTGAGTACTCTTATTCGGGAAGATATAATAGAAAATCTTGACCATAAAAACCTCAACCTGGATGTCGATTTCATGAAGGGTAAACTGGCGAGTTGCGAAAACCTAAGTGTTGAAATATGGAAAATCCTGCATCCAAAAATTTCCAGCATCAGTAAGTTCGGAAAATTGTATTCCCTTCGACTTTATGAAACCCCAAGAAATTATGTGGAGTACTTTGGGGAATAGTAAAAATTGGTCGACTTATAAAACAATTCTCACATCCTTAAGATGAGATATTACATCATAGCTGGAGAGCGCTCAGGAGATTTGCATGGCAGCAATTTGATAAAAGCGTTACGAAAGAACGATCCCAAAGCAATTCTTCGTGGTTTTGGTGGAGATAATATGAAGGATGCGGGGATGGAACTTGTTGTTCATTATTCACAGTTGGCTTTCATGGGTTTTGTAGCGGTGATCGCCAACTTGACAAAAATTTCTAGACTCTTAAAGGTTTGCAAGAAGGATTTTTTAGAATTTAAACCGGATGTTATCATTCTAATAGATTATGCCGGCTTCAATATGCGGATAGCAAAATTCGCCAAAGCAAATGGATTCAAGGTCTATTACTACATTTCACCCAAAGTTTGGGCCTGGAATACGGGACGTGCCTGGAAACTTAAAGCAAATGTTGATAGGATGTTTTGTATTCTTCCTTTTGAAAAAGATTTTTATAAAGAATTTGATTGGGATATAGACTATGTTGGAAGTCCGGTGCTGGATGCCATCAAAACATTTCAACCTGATCCGGAGTTCATAACTAAAAACGATCTCAACCTCGAAAA
Organism: Bacteroidota bacterium; assembly: GCA_038043425.1. Classification (GTDB taxonomy): domain Bacteria; phylum Bacteroidota; class Bacteroidia; order Cytophagales; family Cyclobacteriaceae; genus ELB16-189. The sequence goes on along the minus strand of JBBTBZ010000003.1, from coordinate 9,176 downwards.
AAAGGTAATAGCATTATTACCGGGCAGTCGTAAGATTGAGTTGCAACGCATGTTACCAGTGATGGCTGAGGTGGTGAAGTTAAACCCAAAGTATCAGTTTGTAGTAGCCGCAGTTAAGACATTGCCGGATGTATTATACGCTCCCCTTCGTTCTATACCTTCAGTTAAATTTATCTATGATGCCACGTATGAAGTGTTATCGTTTGCACAGGCCGCAATTGTAACTTCAGGAACTGCGACATTGGAGACGGGTTTATTCAAAGTGCCTCAGGCAGTGATCTACAGGGCAAGTTCGATCGAGTATTTTTTAGGAATACGTTTTGTGAAAGTCAAATTTATATCACTGGTAAATTTGATTGCCAACCGACTGGTAATCAAAGAATTTCTTCAGCACGTGATGACGCCTGCCAATATAAATGTAGAATTGAAAAAATTAACGGAGGATGGATCTTACCGGGAGAAAATGCTTTCGGACTATGATGAAGTATATAAAATTCTGGATACCGGTTCAGCCTCAGAAAACGCGGCAAGACTGATGGTTAGATATTTGATAGAGGACAATCAACCAAATCGCAATGCTTAACTAAATCGGAGATCTATTAAGCAACTTTCAGCTTGCTGTACTGTGACTTGCTGAATTTCTCTTCCGCATAGGTGCGGTTAATGATGAGACGATCGGTAGTTTTTTCGGAAGGCAAATCAAACATGGCATCATTTACAATGGCTTCGCAAATGGAGCGCAAGCCACGAGCTCCTAATTTGTAGTCCATCGCCTTTTCAACAATGAAATCGATGGCGCCTTCTTTAAATTCTATTTCTATATTCTCCATCTCAAACAATTTTTTATACTGTTTGATCAGAGCATTTTTAGGTTCAATGAGAATTTTGGTCATGGCTACCTGGTCGAGCGGATTAAGAAAAGCAATCACGGGCAGACGACCAATTAATTCGGGAATCAAACCAAAGCTTTTTAAATCTTGTGCTGAGATAAATTGAAGAAGATTATCCTTGTCAAATTCTCCAGGCTGTATGCTAGCAGGGGTAGCTACAAAACCTAAAGGCTGGGTGTTTAATCTGCGAGCTATAAATCGTGAGATACCCTCAAAAGCACCACCACAAATAAATAAGATGTTTTCCGTATTGACGGTAATCATTTTTTGATCTGGATGCTTCCTCCCACCCTGGGGGGGTACATTTACTGCCGTGCCTTCCAGCAATTTCAAAAGGGCTTGTTGAACACCTTCCCCGCTTACATCGCGTGTAATGGAAGGGTTATCAGATTTACGGGCGATCTTGTCAATTTCGTCAATGTATACAATGCCTCTCTCTGCAGCTTCTACGTTATAATCTGCAGCTTGTAGCAGCCGGGTTAAAATACTTTCAACGTCTTCGCCAACATAGCCTGCTTCTGTTAATACCGTAGCATCGGCAATACAAAACGGAACTTGAAGTAATTTGGCAAGTGTTCGCGCCAAATAGGTCTTACCTGTCCCTGTTTCTCCGGCCATGATGATATTTGATTTTTCAATGATCACATCATTGTCCGATTTCTTTTGCATGAGGCGCTTGTAGTGGTTATACACAGCCACGGACATAATTTTTTTTGCCTCATCCTGACCGATTACGTATTCATCCAGAAACTTCTTGATTTCCCGTGGCTTGATCAGTTTGAAATTGGGAAGATTGCCAGCCTCTACTTTGTTCTTTTTTTCCTCCACCAGAATGGTGCTGGCTTGGGTTACGCATTTATCGCAAATATGGGCATGTATCCCTGAAATCATCAGGTCTACATCCTTCTTATTTCTTCCACAAAACGAACAAGTAACTTCAGCCATGTCAGTAATTAATCAATATAAATTAGTCGGTTAGTCAAGGGAAGATCAAAAGTATCAATAAATATTCACATTTGAATTGCCCATTAGGCAAATCGACTATTGATCCTATTTCTTAATACGCTCCAAAACCTCATCAATTAATCCGTATTCCTTGGCTTCTGCCGAACGCATCCAATAATCTCGATCTGAATCCTTTTCAATTTTTTCGTATTTCTGGCCGCTGTGCTTCGCAATGATGTTGTACAAATCCCTTTTTAACTCCAACGTTTGTTTCATGGAGATCTCCATGTCAGAGGAGGTTCCCTGCATGCCTGCCGAGGGCTGATGAATCATGATTCTGGAATGTGGAAGACCTGATCTTTTCTTTGATGCACCGGCAGCTAAAAGAACAGCGCCCATGGATGCTGCTAAACCAATACAAACCGTGGCTACATCCGGGTTGATATACTGTATGGTATCATAAATTCCTAGCCCGGCATATACTGAACCACCAGGACTATTGATATACATAATAATATCTTTTTTTGGATCAGAAGATTCCAGGAACAGCAATTGAGCGATTATTAAATTGGCAATCTGGTCATCAATTCCCATGCCCAGAAAAATAATGCGGTCAGAGATAAGACGGGTAAATACGTCAATCGCCCGGAAATTCCCTGGCCGTTCTTCGATCACGTATTGTGTCATGTTTTCAACTTTTTGAGCATAGCTGTCTATCGTGTTTCCACTCATGCCCATATGTTGTACAGCATATTTTCTGAATTCATTATTGTAGTTCATATTTTTTGTTTTTGATTACTGATTCTATATAAAGACGAAAAACAATGGTTTTTATTGTCATCCTGAAGTCAATGTTACTAAAGGAATGCCCAATAAAAAAGCCCCACCCAAGGTCAAGAGTTCTTTTTTAAACGCTTTGTGATGAAAGAAGGTTCAGTGTCAATGATTGTGTTTCGCTGCCACTTTTTTAAACTCCTCTAAACTCACCTTAGTTTCAGTTAAGGTGATGGCTTCACGGATGGCCTTCATGATTTTTTCAGATCGAAGTTGGTTGTAAAGATTCATGAAGTTCTTGCCATCCTGACCAGAAAGATAATTGTCTGCAATGCCATCCATTTTGTCGCCTAATTGATCCGCAAACGCTTGCCCACCGAACTGTTGCAAGATCATCTCTTTTGCTTTTGTTTTCACCTCATCTGCTTCCACCGTAATTTTAAGGTCCTCTGCAATTTTATTTTTTACCAAATCCCACTTTAAAGTCTCTTTGTATTGATTGAATTCTTTTTCAAGGATTTCGTCTGTCACTTTCCCTTCGCTGGTTGCTTTCAACCATGTTTTCAAGAAATTATCAGGCATGCTGATTTTGGTGTTATCAACAAAGTGGTGTTGGATTTCATGGTCCAGCAGATGTTCTGTTTCGCGTTTGTAATTTTCAGAGATGGTTTCTTTAATCTTCGCAAGAAACTCTTCTTCGTTTTTTATTACCTCTTTGCCAAACACTTTATCAAAAAACTCAACATTAATTTCAGCCGGTTCAGTGCGACTAATATTGGTGACCTTAACTGTAAATTTTCCGCTTGTGGTTTTTGCTTCTTCAGCGGAAACATTAAGTGCTTGTGCAATCAGGTTCTCGTCTGTGAAAACGTTGGTTATATCAAACTCTACTTCATCTTCTTTCCTTAGGCCGATAAATTTTTTCTGCTCTTTCTTCTCTACCTTTTCAATAGTTATATAAGAGCTTCTTTTATTTTCTTCCGTTCGTACACCATCCACAGCCACGATTTCACCAAATAGATTATCTATTGCTTCGCTCACTTCCGGATAGGACACTTTTCCAAAGCGCTGTTTTAGGTCTTTCAGAGTCTCATCCATTACTTTTTCATCCACCTCAATGGTGTACGATTTTACCTTTACTTTGCCGGAAAGGTCATATTGGAAATCATCCACCATACCAACCTGAAATTCAAACTCAAAATCTTTCTGATTTTCCCAATCGATTGATCTTGCCTTATCAGAATTTGGGAGCGGATCACCCAGGATTCTCAATTTATTATCTTTAATATAATCTGATACAGTATGGGAAATCAAGTGATTTACCTCCTCTACCAGGATTGACTTTCCAAACATTTTTTTTATTACACCTGAGGGAACCTTGCCCTGCCGAAAGCCTTTGATGTTGGCCTTTCGGGAATAGTCCTTCACTTTTTCTTCAACTTTGGGTTGATAATCACTTTCGGTTAGCTTAATTTTAATAAGTCCGTCTGTTGCGTTCTGTTTGTCTAGTGTAATGTTCAAGGTAAATAAGTTTTTGGTTTACAATCGATCTTCTGCTATAACTAAAGGTCAAGAATCAGGAACCCCCAATCCAGGTAAAATATCACCAGGAATGAGGGTTCTGTTGTTGTGCGCATGGAGGGACTCGAACCCCCACGCCTTGCGGCACCAGATCCTAAGTCTGGCACGGCTACCAATTACGCCACATGCGCATTTTTTGGATCTATTTCATAAATTTTCACTGCAAATCAGCGGAATCTTTGATCTAGTGGCCAAAATGGGAGTGCAAATTTATAGATTATTCGTTACGATTAAAGTGTGGAGGCTAAATATAAGGATGTAGATCGAACTATATCTCAAAAGAGTTAATGCTCATAGATGTAGTCATATAAATTAACTAAAAAATAAGATTAGTGGTCATTGATGAAGTTGAGGAGAAGAAAGAGATAATTGGCAGATATAGAAGGCTGTTGAGGAAGGCTAAACCCATTTTAAATGATGGCGATGCAAAACTCATCAAACGGGCTTTTACCATTTCCATGGAGGCGCACAAAAATATGCGCAGAAAATCAGGAGAGCCTTACATTTTTCACCCACTTACGGTAGCAGAAATCTGTGTTGAAGAAATTGGACTTGGTACAACATCTATAATTGCAGCGCTTTTACACGATGTCGTTGAGGATACCGATATCGAATTAGAAACCATTGAGAGGATTTTCGGGAAAAAGATTGCGAAAATCATTGATGGTCTTACTAAAATACGTGGGGTGTTTGAATATGGCACTTCACAACAAGCTGAGAACTTCCGTAAAATGCTTTTCACGCTTTCGGAGGATGTGAGAGTCATTCTGATAAAGCTTGCCGATCGACTCCACAACATGCGCACGTTGGAAAGTATGCCTCGTAACAAGCAGCTTAAGGTGGCATCAGAAACAATTTACTTATACGCACCACTTGCCCATCGACTTGGACTAAATGCTATCAAAACAGAATTGGAGGATCTATACCTGAGGTTCACCGATAATCACGTATACAAAGAAATAGCGAGCAAAATTGATGAGACCAAGGCTTCTCGAAATAAGTTTATAAAGCAGTTTATTCAACCCGTAACGGATGAATTGGATAAACTTAAGATAGAGTATGAAATAAAGGGCAGGCCCAAATCAATTTTCTCAATCTATAATAAAATGCGAAAGCAGAACATCCCGTTTGAGGAAGTGTACGACTTGTTCGCCATTCGCATTATTGTAGATACACCATTGGAGCAGGAAAAGTCATTCTGTTGGCAAGTGTATTCTATTGTCACCGATTACTATACACCAAATCCCGACAGGCTTCGCGACTGGATAAGTACACCCAAGGGAAACGGTTATGAATCACTTCATACTACGGTCATGGCAAAAAATGGTCAGTGGGTAGAAGTGCAAATTCGTACCCGTAGAATGGATGAGATTGCTGAGAAAGGCTATGCTGCGCACTGGAAATACAAGGACACAGCAGCCAATCATGAGTCAAATCTTGAAAAATGGCTCATCCGTGTTCGCGAATTGCTGGAACGCCAGGATTTGAGTGCGCTTGAGTTCGTAGATGATTTTAGAGGCAATCTTTTTAACGAAGAGGTTTTTGTTTTCACTCCACGAGGTGAGTTAAAGACATTACCGAAAGGTGCAACTGCTCTTGATTTCGCATTCGATATTCACACCGATATTGGCGCCAAATGTATTGGCGCCAAAGTGAATCAAAAACTCGTGCCCATAAATCATGTGTTAAAAAATGGTGACCAGATTGAAATTCTAACATCGGCCAAACAAAAGCCCAATGAAGATTGGTTAAGATTTGTAGCAAGCCCAAAGGCTAAGTCAAAAATAAAGGAATTTTTAAAAGAAGATAAGAAAGCGGTTGCAGAGGAAGGAAAGGAAACACTTAACAGAAAGTTAAAGCAATTGAAAATTGATGTTAATAATCAGATAAATGAACAATTACGCTCTTACTTTAATGTCAACTCTCAATTTGATTTGTATTATAAATTTGGCAAAGGGATCATCACCGTTAACGATCTTAAGAAATTTAAGGAATTCAAGCCATCATCAGTGCTTAAAAACAAACCACACAATTCCAATGAAGATGCAAAAACAGTTGAGCAGGTAATCACAAAAGTAAAAGGTCGCTATAATGATATTTTATTAATTGGTGAGGACATGGACGTGGTAGAATATAAGTTAGCGAAGTGCTGCACACCTATTCCTGGTGATGATGTTTTTGGTTTTGTTACGATTAATGAGGGGATAAAAATACATCGGACCAACTGCCCTAATTCAGCTGAACTACTTTCAAATCATGGAAATCGGGTCATCAAAGCAAAGTGGACTTCTCAGCATGAGGTGGCTTTCCTTACTGGGCTGAGAATTGTTGGTACTGATAGAGTGGGCCTTATTAATGATGTCTCGAAGATTATCTCAGAGGAATTGAAAGTAAATATGAGTTCGTTATCATTCAATACCGATCATGGTATTTTCAATGGAGAGATTATGCTATATGTTAATGATACTCGCCACTTGGATTTGTTAATTAGCAAGTTGGAAAAGGTAGAAGGCGCAGTTACCGTATCAAGATTTGATTCACGGAGTAATTAATGTAAAGTGTTCCGGATGACTTGCTTTTACGTAATCCTACCTTACGGTAATTCCTGTTTGTCTATAGTTGCAGGGCTATCTTGTCCATTGTGGCATTTGGCGCTCTCTTTGCAAGTAGGTGCGATATTAAATGTCTTTGAACACGCAAATGGAGGTGTTATATTTGCTCGTTACTTTTAAGAATGGCGTTAAATCAAAAAATTTATGAAGAGGTCAGGAAGATTTTTACAGCCTACCTCGAAAAGAAGGAGTTGCGAAAAACTCCTGAACGATATGCCATCCTGGAGGAAATATATACATTAGAGGGTCATTTTGATGTGGAATCACTTTACATCAATATGAAGAACAAGAATTATAGGGTCAGCCGAGCCACGGTTTACAATACGTTGGATTTATTATCGGAGTGTGATCTGGTTAGTAAGCACCAATTCGGCAAAAATCTGGCCCAATACGAGAGATCATATGGGTTTAAACAGCATGATCATTTGATTTGCACAGACTGTCATAAGGTAGTTGAGTTTTGTGATCCAAGAATTCAGAATATTCAAAACACAGTTGAAGAATTATTGCAGTTTAATGTGATGCATCATTCTTTAATTTTGTATGCCAGTTGCACTAAAAAAAATTGCGAAAACAAAAAGTCATGAACTTTGCACAAGAAATAAAATCTAACATCTTGATCCTTAGAGTTTCGGGGGATTTAATTGGGGAGGATACCGGTACGCAACTTGTTGGCGCAGTTAATGATGCTGTAAGTCACAAAGTATTAACCTGCATTGTTGATATTGCTGAATTGCGATACATCAACAGCAGTGGAATTGGTGTTCTGATTACGATCCTTACGAAATTCCGAAATAAAGGGGGAGAAGTTTATTTGATGAATCCTTCCGAAAGTGTGAAGAAGCTGTTGGTGATTACTAAGTTAAACGCCATTTTCCAAATTATAAAATCTGAAGAAGAAGTATCAACCAAGAAATAATTCTCCACTATGATTGCCCGCTGCCTACTTTCTACTGCCTATTGTTTCATGACCACTACGCACCTATTAAAATTATTGAAATGAAGGTTGATGTGCTATTAGGCCTTCAGTGGGGCGATGAAGGAAAAGGAAAAATTGTTGATGTTCTTGCTCCAAAGTACGATGTAGTGGCACGCTTTCAGGGAGGCCCTAATGCAGGACATACTCTTGAGTTTGATGGAATAAAACATGTACTTCATCAAATTCCGTCTGGCATTTTTAGGGAGAAGACAAGAAATATAATTGGCAATGGTATTGTTCTGGATCCGATCGTTTTTAAAACGGAGATAGAAAAACTTCAGAAGTACAACCTGAATGTAAAAGGCAATCTTTTTATTTCTAAGAAAGCAACACTCATTATACCAACGCACCGCCTTTTAGATCAGGCATATGAAAAAGCAAAGGGGGCGGATAAAATAGGTTCAACACTTAAGGGTATTGGTCCTTCTTACCAAGATAAAATCGGTCGTCAGGGGTTGCGCGTTGGGGATATACTAGCTGACACCTTTAAAGAGAAATTCAAAAAGCTATGTGATATTCATTTTGATATTCTAAAGGCACATGACATAGCATTCAATTGGAGTGAGCTAGAATCGCAATTTCTCGAAGCTGTTTCCTTTTTAAAGGAATTTAAACTTATCGACAGTGAATATTTTATTAATGATGAATTAAAAAAAGGTTCTTCAATTTTAGCCGAAGGGGCACAAGGTTCTCTTCTTGATATTGATTTTGGAAGTTATCCATTCGTAACTAGTTCAAGCACGGTAACGGCTGGTGCTTGCACGGGATTAGGGGTGTCACCAAAAAATATTGGAGAAGTGTATGGTATTTTTAAAGCCTATAGTACACGAGTTGGAAGTGGCCCATTCCCAACAGAACTTTTAGATGAAGAAGGAGAAAAAATGCGAAAGCAGGGCAATGAGTTTGGATCGACAACAGGTCGGCCGCGCAGATGTGGTTGGATTGATTTGCCTTCTTTAAAATACTCAATCATGATCAATGGTGTTTCGCAGTTGTTAATGATGAAGGCTGATGTGTTAAGCATATTCCGAACTATAAAGGTTTGTACACATTATGAATTAAGCAATGGCTCAATCACGGAGCTAGTTCCATATGAATTAGTGAATGAGAAAATAAAACCGGTTTATACAGAATTGAAGGGATGGAATACTTCCTTAACAGGCGTTTCAGAAAGTCAATTACCAATTGAATTAACACACTACGTTGATTTTCTGGAAAAAGCGCTCAATGTTCCGATAACTCTGATTTCTACAGGTCCTGATAGAACCCAAACAATCCACAGAACTCGGAAATAGGCCTAAAAATATTTCTTAGACCACCTTGTTTTGTGATTTTTCAACATCTACCTTTGCACTCCCAAAAAGATGGATGGGGCTTGTTTTGGAAGGAGACAAG
>JBBTBZ010000002.1:37785-183136 GCA_038043425.1 Bacteroidota bacterium | reverse complement strand
CACCTTGAACTGTTTTCCTGCGATGTCCACAACTGCGTACATGACTTTTATAGCTATTTAAAATGGGTTGCAAAGATAGGCCAATGAGTTGGAAAAACAAATGGCCAACTCAAAATCAGGGAATTTGTTCTGAAAAACTGCTTTTAAAGCATGGAAATCGATTCCCAATTTATGACAGTCTTATAAATAAATCTGAATGGTATTTTTCAAAAGAAATATTTTATTTTTTTTCAATTAACACTTCACTTCGCACCTGATCTTTAACTAAGTGAGTATGAATTCATTTCTTGATAGTAATCCAGGTTACTACGTTTCACATCACTTTTCATAACTTCTTCATCCTTGAATCTCACTCCTGATTTTAGAATCTTTGTCGACAAGGTTATGGTAAGGATCGTTAACAATTTAATCTGGCAATAAAAACAAAAGAGGCTCACTAAAAAGTAGGAGCCTCTAATTTCTTTTTGACGGAGACTTGAGGAAAAGTGTCAACTAATTCACGTTCTCTTGGAAAAGATCTCATTAGTCTTTCAATCCAAAGAACTACTCAGGTTAGAACCAAATTGGTTCATTTACTAATTTGGATTTCTGAAGGAGATGTCACAAGCATCTCCTTTTCTTTTGTCACAATTTTATCATAGATTTTCTAAATAAAAAATTTTAAATTTTTTTGTCCTTCATTAATCTTTTCCATAGTTAAATTTAAACATCCTATATTCAAATACTTATGACTAAAAACCGACCAAAAAAAATAAAAATCGGTCTGAAGGCCATTTGATTTTTCGCCTTTCAATTTGAATATTTGTCCGTGCCATCGATTGATTTTTTTATTTTAGGTACAAAAGTCGCTATCTCATCAAAATTTAATAGAGGAAATGAAGTCCAACCAAAAAAAATTACATGCTCTTGCTTGCTAACTACCCTATAAAACATTAACACATGAGTCTACATCTATCTGATGAACCTATTTTAAAGGAGAACAAAGACCGTTTTGTGCTCTTCCCGATCCGCCAACACGATATCTGGAAGTACTATAAACAGGCTGAAGCGAGCTTTTGGACAGCTGAAGAGATTGATTTGGGGCAGGATATGAAGGATTGGATGAATCTGAACGATGGCGAGCGTCATTTTATCACCCATGTACTGGCTTTTTTTGCTGCCAGCGATGGCATCGTTAATGAAAATCTGGCAGAGCACTTCATTGGTGAGGTACAATACACTGAAGCCAAGTTTTTTTATGGCTTCCAGATCGCTATCGAGAACATTCACTCCGAGACCTACTCTTTATTAATAGACACCTACGTAAAAGATCCAAAGGAAAAGGATAAACTCTTCCATGCCATTGAAACCATGGATTGTGTGAAGAAAAAAGCAGACTGGGCCTTGCGCTGGATTGATCAGGGAAGTTTTCAGGAACGATTGGTGGCTTTTGCCGCTGTGGAAGGGATTTTCTTCTCCGGATCTTTCTGTTCTATTTTCTGGTTGAAGAAACGCGGCCTTATGCCAGGCCTGACCTTTTCAAATGAATTGATTTCGCGTGATGAAGGTTTGCATTGTGACTTTGCCTGCCACCTTTATACGAAGCATGTAGTACATAAACTGCCAGTAGAGCAAGTAATCGGGATTATCAAAGATGCTGTTGAAATCGAAAAAGAATTCGTGACAGATGCTCTTCCGGTGAACCTTATTGGCATGAATGCTGCCCAGATGCGCCAATACATCGAATTTGTAGCGGACCGACTGCTCAATGAGCTGGTGGGCCAGAAAGTGTATGGTGCGAACAACCCGTTCGACTTCATGGAAATGATTTCACTACGGGGTAAAACTAATTTCTTTGAGAAACGTGTGGCTGAATACCAAAAAGCTGGCGTGATGAACAGTACTGAAAAAGAAACTAGTCCGAAGTTTTCATTGAATGAAGATTTTTAATTAAGTTCGATCACATTTTTTAAACTCTCTTTTTACCAAACAACCCTAATAGAAATGCTTGTATTAAAACGTGACGGACATCGGGAGTCCGTGAAGTTTGACAAAATCACTGCCCGCATTGAAAAACTCTGCTACGGTTTAGATCCCAAATTTGTCAACCCGGTAGAGGTGGCGATGAAAGTGATTAACGGTTTGTATGATGGTGTTTCCACCATAGAACTGGACAATCTAGCTGCGGAAATTGCTGCTACGATGACCACCAGGCACCCTGATTTCGCCAAGCTGGCAGCCAGAATTGCAGTTTCTAACCTCCACAAGGTGACAAGCAAGTCCTTCTCTAACACGATGAAGAGGCTTTACACGTACGTGGATCCAAAGACCGGGCAGAATGCGCCTTTGATTTCCCGGGAAACCTGGAAGGTGATCAAAGATAATGCAGCTGAATTAGACGATGCCATTATTTACGATCGCGACTTCAGTTATGACTACTTTGGTTTCAAAACCTTAGAGCGATCTTACCTGATGAAAGTGGATGGTAAAGTAGTTGAGCGCCCGCAACACCTGTTGATGCGGGTGGCTGTTGGTATTCACGGAGAAGATATCGCTGCTGCCATTGAAACTTACACTCTGTTGTCAGAGAAGTGGTTTACACATGCCACACCAACTCTCTTTAACGCAGGAACACCAAAGCCTCAACTTTCCTCTTGCTTCCTTCTCACTATGAAGGATGACAGCATTGATGGAATTTATGATACACTAAAGCAAACCGCTAAGATTTCACAATCAGCAGGTGGTATTGGCCTGAGCATACACAATGTGCGTGCGAAAGGTTCTTATATCAAAGGCACCGGAGGCACTTCTAATGGCATTGTGCCCATGTTGAGAAACTTTGACATGACTGCACGCTACGTGGATCAGGGTGGTGGCAAACGTAAAGGCAGTTTTGCTATTTATCTTGAGCCCTGGCATGCAGATGTTTTTGATTTTCTGGAATTGAAGAAAAACCACGGTAAAGAAGAAATGCGTGCGCGCGATCTTTTTTATGCAATGTGGATTCCGGATTTGTTCATGAAGCGTATTGAAAATAACGAGTCATGGTCACTTTTCTGCCCGAATGAAGCACCCGGTTTGGCAGATTGCTGGGGGGAAGATTTTGAACGGCTTTACGAAAAATATGAAAAAGAAGGCAAGTATCGCAAGCAGATAAAAGCACAAGACCTGTGGTTTGAAATTCTGGAAGCTCAGATAGAGACAGGTACTCCGTATATGTTGTATAAAGATGCTGCCAATAGGAAATCAAACCAAAAACACCTGGGCACCATCAAGTCCAGCAACCTTTGCACGGAGATTATTGAATATACGTCACCTGACGAAGTAGCAGTTTGTAACCTGGCTTCTATTGCGCTGCCAAAATTTGTAACAGAAGACGGCCTGCCTGCCGGACAGGCAAGCAAGTTTGATCATCAAAAATTGTACGAGATCACAAAAGTGGTAACGCGCAACCTCAATAAAGTAATTGATGTTAACTACTATCCTGTAGAAGAAGCTAAAAATTCCAACATGCGCCACCGCCCAATTGGAATTGGTGTGCAAGGGTTGGCCGATGCCTTTATCATGCTGCGTATGCCATTCGATTCTGAAGAAGCACGTGGATTGAATACGGATATTCATGAGACCATCTACTTTGCCGCAATGGAATCTTCGATGGAGTTAGCGAAAGAACATGGCCCTTACGAATCCTTCAAAGGCTCGCCTGTTTCAAAAGGAATATTCCAGTTCGATATGTGGGGAGTTACCCCTTCATCGGGAAGATGGGATTGGGAGAACCTGAAAAGAGAAGTAAAACAACACGGTGTTCGCAATTCACTGTTGCTTGCACCAATGCCAACGGCCTCAACTTCTCAGATTCTTGGTAACAACGAGTGCTTTGAACCTTATACATCCAATATCTATACGAGAAGGACTTTATCTGGAGAATTTATCATTGCTAACAAGCACCTGATGAAGGACTTGATTAATCTTGGATTGTGGAGTGAGGGCATGCGTCAAAAATTGGTTGGTGCTAACGGATCCATCCAGTCCATTCCTGAAATTCCTCAGAACATCAAGGATATCTATAGAACCGTTTGGGAGATTTCTCAAAAGTCGATTATTGATATGTCAGCTGACCGCGGAGCCTATATCTGTCAGTCTCAGAGTTTGAATATCCACTTAACAGATCCAAACTTTGGCAAGCTGACTTCTATGCATTTCTACGCCTGGAAGAAGGGATTAAAAACAGGTATGTACTACTTGCGTTCTACGGCCGCAGCCGATGCGATCAAGTTTACAGTTGATAAGGCTCAAATGCAACAGCCTGCAACACTAGAATCGTCAGGGAGTGTAACTGAACCAACAGCTATTCAAGAATCGATCGCAGGAGTACATCAAGCCCAACATGCTATTCCTTACGAGCAACTACCCTTGGCGGATTACGATCAGAAGCGTGCCGACATGGCCTGTTCACTAGATAATCCGGATGCGTGCGAGGCGTGTGGAAGTTAAAATCAATGGAAACTCTACTGCAGAAAAACCCGGTGATGAACCGGGTTTTTCTTTTCTCATTAATAATGGCAATGAAATCACCTCTTAGTCTGCCTGACTTTAATATGTGTCTTTTGAGCTTTCTTTCCCCGTGTTTTTGAATTTATGGAATTTACCCGCTTCGATTTGGATCCAAGCGGACCATTCTCACTCTTATCAATACCAAATACAAAATTCAATCCTAATCTGACATTTATTACCTGGGCAGTATTAATATAATTATTAAGATCCTGATGTACGATAAGCGAACTGGGTATTCGCAATAAATTATCACCAACGATGTACAGCTGAACAGGCCCCATATTGGCAGAAAGCCCCGCGCCAAAATTATTAAATGAACGGTTTGATATGGTGTAACTGATGGTAGTGCTAATAGCCGTTCCAAAATTTTTGTTCAAGGAGGTTGTCCATCCTGGTGAAAACCGGCCCTGAAATCGCTGTGCTGAAAAAACTGTTCCAACACTAAGGTCCTTTATTATTTCATAATTTCCTCCTAAGAAAATCTTTCCGGGCAGAGGTGTGCGATAGGAAGTGGTTGTACCTTCCTGAAGTTCAAAATTATTTTTAATTGAATCTGCCTGAGCATCCATGTAATCACTTGCCGTGCCATTCAACAAGTCAGTCGCATTAATGCCCGAGAAGGTGTAGTTAGCGTTGGACTTGTCAAGAGAATATTGATACAGATCATTTTTCCATCCGATGCCTCCTATGTCAATAAAACTCACATTGAGTGTAAGCTTGTCAAGCAGGCGATAGGTGGCACCGATGTCGATGGCCAGCCCCCGGTTTTTCAAATAATTTTTCCATTCTTTAGAAACTTCATAACCGGAATCAGTGATGCTGCTTATGCCAGAAGTCTTTACATTGAGATCAGCACTAGCTGTTAAATAATAATTTTCGTCCACGGCAATCGATATGTCTGATGTTTGGGTTGTTACACTGGTTACTCCATGAAGTAATTTCACCCTTCCTCCCACAGTGAGTTTTTCGTTAACCTCATATGAAGCTCCTACTGCCGTTTCGAGATAGGAAATTGCTTCTAATTCAGGAGAAATATTGATGGTACTGTTCACGTACGGTGCATTACCCTCAACAAAAACAGAAGCCAGGTCCTTTGGCAAAACAAAATGGCCATATTCTCTTCCAGTGACATTGGCTGTTACATACAATTTTGGATTTACTCTAAACCCCACTCTAAGGAAATCAATACTCACAGCCGGTGCTATATACGTCTTATCAGGTAAATTCTTAATCCACTTCGACAAGTCGGCACTTACTTGTCCGTCCTGACGTGTTACAAGATCATTGTACGAAAAACCGTTGTTAGTATAGCCCTGGTGTAGGGAAGAGAAAGGTAATCCTAATGAAAATTTATACTGGGGAACAAAGGCAGGATTGTTAATTACCACTTGAGGCAGCATGTTCATATAATGTAGTGTGCCTTCCACTTGTGCCGAGGCAGAAAAACTTTTGAAGAAAAATATACAGACCAGGACAACGTATATTCGGCTTCTCATAATCCCGCCTTTATTTTAAGATTAGCCATAAGTCCTAAGTCCACTTTCATTTTGTATAGCGATTTGAATTTAACATCTGGAAAAGACCCATCGGCATTTTTTGAAGTATTCATCACTGCTTTTACAATAATGTATTTTGCAATAAATATTTGGTCAATTTTTGACTTCTCCAATTCAATAAGTTGTTCCAACACCCCTGGAGATTCAAGGTCACCAGATGCTGTGACGGTGCTACCCTTAATAATGGATGTTTGTGAGGGTGTCAATAATGAATCAAGTATACTATATTGATCATCGGTCATGTAAAACTGTACCTGCGCATCAAGTGGAAGTTCATTTGATATTTTAGTTTTAAGAGATGCAGTGTTAATGGTTGATTCATCAACATCTTTCAGGTCAATTTTTATAGTATCGAATAGAACCATATTGGAGGCATTTCCATACAAGGGGACTTCAACATTAATGCTTACTTGCAATTTGCTGGTGTCGGTCAGAAAATTATTTCCAGAGGTCAGGTCTTTATTGATCCGGGCATCTGCCTGATAGTAAAACCGGGTAGGCGCAAAATCCAATAACTCATTTACGTTTACGACCGACACAGACGTTTTTGCAGAGGTCCCTATTTCAGTTGGGTAAGCGATTGAAATGGGGTTAGCTGGATTTAACATCACCGCCAATGACTGAGTGCCCTTTTGCGCTTCGAAGCTCTTAAAATCAACCTGGCAGGGAACGCCATTATCATTTACAACTTCCAATGTAATTTTTGGCTGAGCAAATGAAACACTGGCATCATCCAGCGCAGTACCAAAGGCGCCTACATCAATCGTATCAGCCGGCAAGCTAGCGGTCTGGTCGCCAAAAAAACCTTTCAGATAGGTAAAGTCCATATCCAAAAAAGAGAGGTCAAGGTTCACAAATGTATTTGGACTGATCACAACGGAAGTTGAATTTTGCTTAAGCACCAATACCAATTTAAGATCAAACTTATTTTTATCTAGGGTCACTATATAATCCGAGAGGTTAATAGATCCAGCAGAGCCTGCATTGATACTAAGAGGTGTACTTGTTGTTTTGGAAATGAAATCGGGTAACAAAATCGCAATCTCGTAATTACCGGCAAGAGCAACACTGTTGGACGATGTAAAGTAATTAATCGTTCCCTCTTTAAACGAAATCTCATCCAGTTGCTCGGGGCTTAGTCCCAAATCAATAACCTCAACAATACTGTCCGATCGAATATCAACTGAATGCGGTGGTATGGTGGCTGGGGGCACAAAAAAATTTCTGGTAAGGCTCTTATCCGGAATCGTAAATAATTCGCGAATGCCCTGAGATGCCAACGTCTGAGAATAAGAAAGATATACTAAATCGTCAGGATATACATTTACATAAACTGAGTCTGTGCTTTTCAGTAGTTCCTGAACGGAAAGTTCGCCAAAAACAAGTGGAAGAACAATGGTCGGATTAACCTCCACCGAATCAATTGTATAGTCATTTTCATCAATACATGACGCAAGCGCAAGAAAAGAAAAGAACCAAAACCCAAGTCGTGATCGCATGAAATGACAATTATAGGCAGCCTTTTTTTATCTGACAACGGGTAGTGAAGTAACCAATTTTAGTATTCATTAGTTAGATAGCTCCTGACTTTATTTCGTCCACCACAGCGGGGTCAAGCAGGGTTGTAATGTCTCCCAAATTAGAGGTATCCCCCTCGGCTACTTTGCGCAAAATTCTGCGCATTATTTTTCCGGAACGGGTTTTAGGTAACCCATTTACAAATTGAATTTTATCAGGTTTGGCAATGGGACCTATGGTATGCGATACTATGTCTCTGATTTCTTTGCGCAAATTCTCCTCCTCGTGTGGCTTATCATAACAAATTACAAAAGCATAGATTCCCTGTCCTTTAATATCATGAGGATATCCTACAACAGCCGTTTCGCAGACTGCAGAATGTTCATCAATGGCACTTTCGATTTCGGCCGTTCCCATGTTATGACCTGAAACGATAATAATATCATCTACCCTTCCGGTAATTCTGTAGTATCCATCTTCATCTCGCTTACATCCGTCACCCGTAAAATATTTTCCGGGAAAGGTAGAGAAGTATGTTTCTTTAAACCGCTGGTGGTCACCATAAATAGTGCGAGCCATTGCCGGCCATGGAAATTTAATAGTCAATCTTCCTTCAATTCCATTCGTTAAGATTTCATTTCCATTTTCATCCATGACAGCCGGTTGAACACCTGGTAATGCATAGGTGGCATGTGCGGGTTTAAGTTTTGTAACATGTGCAATAGGAGAAATCATTATTCCACCCGTTTCAGTTTGCCACCATGTATCCACAATCGGGCATTTACTCTTGCCAATATTAACATCATACCAATGCCATGCTTCTTCATTAATGGGCTCCCCTACTGTGCCTAATACTTTGAGTGAGGAAAGCTCATAGGCGCTGATAAATGAAAGAGGAGCTTTTTCCAACGAGCGAATGGCGGTCGGGGCTGTATAGAAAATATTCACTCTATGTTTTTCAATGACATGCCAGAACCTTCCTACATCCGGCCAGGAGGGTATGCCTTCAAAAATTATAGTAGTTGCCCCTGCTGATAATGGACCATATAATATGTAAGAATGTCCGGTTACCCATCCAATGTCCGCTGTGCACCAAAAGATCTGACGGTCCTGATATTGGAAAGTTGTTCGGAAGGTATAATTCGCGTAGACCATATATCCACCGCACGTGTGAACCATTCCTTTCGGTTTTCCTGTTGAGCCAGAAGTATATAATATGAATAGCAAATCCTCGGCATCCATTTCTTCAACAGGACAGATTGAACTTGCTTTTGCAATTTCTTCATGCCACCAAAGATCACGTCCGGATTTCATTTTTACTTTTGACATCGTTCTCTTTAGTACAATTGTTTTCTCCACAGTGGGACATTTAGTCAATGCTTCGTCAACTATTCCTTTCAAATCAATTTTTTTGTCTCCCCGAAATCCTCCATCAGAGGTCAGTACCAATTTGCAACCAGAATCGTTGATGCGGTCAACTAATGAGCCTGCGGAAAATCCAGCAAAAACCACTGAATGAACCGCTCCAATTCGCGCACAACCTAAAATGGCATAGGCAACTTCCGGCACCATTGGCAGATAGACGCACACCCGATCGCCTTTCTGTACGCCTTGGGCTTTTAGCATATTAGCAACACGACATACATTATCGTGTAGCTCCTGATAGGTGATGTAACGTGAAGTTTCTTTAGTGTCATTGGGTTCCCAAATGATGGCGACCTGGTTGGCGCGGATAGGTAAGTGACGGTCAATGCAGTTTTCAGTAATATTAAGTTTACCTCCAATAAACCATTTTACTTCCGGTTTGTAAAAGTCCCATTCAAGCACTTTGCTCCATTTTTTCCTCCAGACAAAATCCTGAGCTACCGTATCCCAGAAGGACTCAGGGTTAGTTGTACTTTCAAGATAGGCTTGTTGATAGGATGCGATATCCGTAATTGGTTTCATAGCGTTCATGAAAACTTTTAAATTACATCCTCAAAGGCACAAAATCAAAAGTTTCAATAAAATTTAAAGCGGACAATAGTGCCTTTTTGTTTTCTTAAAGAAAGGAAATAAATTGAGTTACTACCTGAACTTTAACTGAATTACAACTACGATTTGGCTGTCCCGATTTCATGCCTCGATAATTTGAGTTTGTCCTTGTTCTATTCCGGCAATCTGTTTCGGAATGCACGTCTTATCAATCATTAAATAAAGTGCTTGATAGTACAAGACAATTTCTTGTCAACTTAGTTCAATACCAAATAGCAGATAAATTTTTCCGGGTTACTTCCGTGCGGATTCTGTAAACCATCGGAATTATTCTTCAGTTGCAACCGCGTTAGGCGAGAAATCAAATGATGTATTCCACAACAACGGCCACCAATGCTCCAAAGAGAGCAACTGCCATTTTCCTGGCATTGAACCTATGTTCAGGGCTACTTTCGAAAACAATGGTGGTAGAGATATGTAGAAAATTTCCGCAGACTAACGCATAGAGATAGATTAATCCGGCATCGGAAAGAATTTCACTTTGTACAAAATAAGTACTCAACAACAAACCAATAGGAGCGGCAATTGAAAAGGCGATCAAATGTGGAAGGGCTTTCGATTTTGAATGAAGTTGAGAAGCCAGAACAGTCATTAAAGCAAAAGCAGCCGGAGCACGATGCAAAGCAATCCCCAATAAAATAGCATTCATGTCATACCTTGAGCTCAATTGAACGGGCTGGGCCAGCATGCCCCCTTCTAAGAAAGCATGAACGCACAATGCTAATAAGAGCACCAAAGCCGAAACTGAACGATGACTATGTCCATGATGGTGACCGCGATCACTGTGATCATGAGAGGGCAGGTGACCATGCTCTACTCCGGAAGTAAAATATTCCAATAACTGCTGAAGGAAAAAGCCTGCCAGAACAAACAAACCAATCAATTCAGCTTCCAGATGCTGGCTATAAAGTTCCGGAAGAATATGAGTAACCGTAATGGCAAACAAATACGAACCAGCAAATACCAGGATCAATTTAAAATTACTATTCTTAGATGAGGGGATCAGATAGATTAGTAACCCTGATATAAGTGGGGTGAAAAAGAGAACTGCAAGTTTTAGTGTCATGTTCTTATTCCTACAACAAAGCGTTTACCTTCAATGATTTATTTTAAGATAGGGAGATATTCTTTCTGTTGCAAAAGTAGCTATACTATCCCTGGTGGAATAAATTAGAAACGCATCCAATTCTGGATGTTTCTTTAAAACTTCCAATGCCCTTTCATGTCCCATTACCATAAAGGCGGTCGCCCAGGCATCGGCAGTGATGGCATCGGCTGCAAACACTGAGGCGCTTAAAATTTCTCTCTGTGCGGGATAACCAGTTTCCGGATCGATGGTATGAGAATATTTCTTACCATCTACTACCCGAAAATTAAAATAGTTGCCGGAGGTGGTGAACGATCTATTCTCTAACGAAACGTATGCTTTAAAGAATTGATTATCCTGAGTTGAATTAGGATCCAATATACCTAGTTCCCATGGTTTATCGGTCTTTATGTTTTTGCCACATGCCATTCCCTCGCCACCTAGTTCCATCAAAAAGTTTTTAACACCTTTTGATTTGAGAAATTCACTTACTACATCGGCACCATATCCCTGACCAATACCACCAAAGTCCAACTGTGTGCGAGGCTCCATCTTCCAAACACTATCTGAATTGAATTGAATCTTTTCAAACCCTACTAAAGATTTCAAAGAATCAATTTTAGTGCTATCCGGTCTGGTTCTTTTAGCTGGACCTAAGCCCCAGGCATTCACCAACGGCATTACCGTTGGATCAAACGCGCCTTGTGAATCCGAAACTACTTCCTGTGATTTTATTAAAGGGGGGAGAAGATAGGGTAAACTGAACTTCAAGGAAGACATAGATTTATTGAATCTTGAAATTTCTGATTCCGGATCATAGTTGTTAATGGATTTATTTACCAACACTAAGAGAGAATCGACCGAAGTCTTGAAGTTTCGCTTTTCTTGATCAAAGTAGGTAATGTGGTAGGTGGTGGCCATCGTCTCCCCTCCAATTTTAATAGGTTCATTGACCTGATTCTTTCGATAGAACCAAACTCCGGCAACTGAAATAAGGAGGATTAGCGAATAAAAAATATTTTTTGTGCGAAGGTTCATGTAAACTACTTTGATATAAGGCTGCAAATTTAGTTTTTTAACTTCAATCTCGCCTGACCAACATAGACTTTCCTCAAACGAAGTCTGTAACATATTTATTCCTACTTTTGAAAGCAGTTTACCCATCATGCGCGAAGACTATTTAAAAGCAGATAACGAGGCTCTGAATTCGGGCGAAAAAGAAGTTGAAAAAGCACTCCGCCCACTTTCATTCGCTGACTTTACCGGCCAAGAAAAAATAATTGATAACATTAAAGTGTTTGTTTCAGCTGCCAAGCAACGAAGTGAATCACTTGACCATGTGCTGCTTCATGGCCCTCCTGGATTAGGTAAAACCACACTCTCTTTCATTATTGCCAACGAACTAGGT
Source organism: Bacteroidota bacterium (assembly GCA_038043425.1). GTDB lineage: Bacteria > Bacteroidota > Bacteroidia > Cytophagales > Cyclobacteriaceae > ELB16-189. Next base: position 171,000 of record JBBTBZ010000002.1, on the reverse strand, counting down.
TCCAATATTAAAATCACCTCGGGTCCGGTATTGGATAAGCCTAGTGACCTTGCCGGCTTACTCACCAATCTTGAAACCAATGATGTTCTGTTTATTGATGAAATTCATCGGTTGAATCCGATAGTGGAGGAATACCTATACTCCGCCATGGAAGACTATCGGATCGATATCATGCTGGATAGCGGACCGAATGCCCGGTCGGTTCAAATCAATTTAAATCCATTTACATTGATTGGAGCAACTACACGGGCTGGCTTACTCACATCGCCCTTACGCGCAAGATTTGGTATAAATGCAAGGCTTGAATATTACGATTCTACATTACTCACAAAAATCGTAAAACGTTCAGCCCATATTTTAAATACTCCTATTAACGATGATGCCGCCTTTGAACTGGCAAGAAGAAGCCGGGGCACACCGCGTATTGTCAATAATTTGTTAAGAAGAACCCGGGACTTTGCCCAGATAAAAGGCGATGGTAACATTACCAAAGCTATTTCACAGATGGCGTTAAAGGCACTTGATGTTGATGAGAACGGACTAGATGATATGGACAACCGCATCTTAACTACCATCATCGAAAAATTTAAGGGCGGACCTGTTGGTTTATCTACCATTGCGACATCCGTCAGCGAAGAAGCTGAAACGATTGAAGAAGTATATGAACCTTTTTTAATACAGGAGGGATATATAAAAAGAACATCGCGAGGAAGGGAAGCAACGGAACTGGCATACAAGCACTTGAAAATCGTGGCTCCCACTTCTAAGAGACCGGGGTTATTTGATTGATCCTTATGAATTTGCTTCCCAACCATGCAAATGCAAATATTGATATTTCAAAACTTAAGGATTATTGTCTTAACGAAAATCACCCAATTGGAAAATTTAAGGCGAGAGTATTCTTATCAGCTCTTTCAATAAGCAGTAAAAACGCAGATTTTCTTAAGTCTGAAATTTTGAAAGGTCTACATTTGTATAATTCAATAGAGACCAGCTCAACTCGATACGGAAAAAGATATTTAGTTGATATGATTATTCTTAATTTTGATAACACAAAAAAAGCTGATGTCAGAACTGTTTGGATCATTCCTAATGATGATGAAAATCCAAAATTGATTAGTTGCTATGTAAAGAATATCCTATGAATATTAAAGTATTAGATGTTGTTGCCCTGCTGCATGATCAACCTGACAAAAAATTCATGAAAGGCCAAGTTGGTACAGTCGTAGAACAACTGGACGAGAATGTATTTGAAGTAGAGTTTGTAAACACGAAAGGTGAAACAATAGGGTTGGAAGAAATTCACTCAGATAATCTTTTTCTTCTCCACTTTGAAATTGAAAAAGTTTAACATTTGACGGATCACGGCCATTCAAAAAATACTCAACTCATAAAATCTCTTGCTTCCCAACTTGGATTTAGCTACTGTGGAATCTCCAAAGCTGAATTTCTAGAAGAAGAGGCGCCTCGTCTTGAAGAATGGCTCAGGCGCGGCTACCAGGGCAAGATGAGCTACCTCGAAAATTATTTTGATAAACGCCTTGATCCTACTTTGCTTGTACCAGGAGCTAAGTCCGTGATTAGTCTATTATACAATTATTATCCTGAAAAAGACCTGGCCACCGAAGCTTCAGCACAGGTGGCTTTAGCGTCCGTCAATACAAATGGTGATCAATTAAAGATCGCGAAGTATGCGTACGGTGAAGATTATCACTTCGTGATCAAAGATAAACTGAAGACATTTCTGGATCTGTTCCAAAAAGAAATTGGGGAAGTACATGGCCGTGCGTTTGTAGACTCAGCGCCTGTTCATGAACGCGCCTGGGCAAAAAAATCAGGTTTGGGTTGGATCGGGAAAAACAGTTTGCTGCTCAACCGGTCTATGGGCAGTTTCTTTTTTCTTTCCGAACTCATTCTTGATTTGGAGTTAGAGTATGATGGCCCGATTAAGGACTATTGCGGTACCTGCACCGCTTGCATGGATGCCTGCCCTACTGATGCCATTCCCGAACCGTATGTAGTAGATGGCAGCAAATGCATTTCTTACTTCACCATCGAACTCAAAGAAGAAATCCCGGCAGAAGTAAAAGGAAAATTCGAGAATTGGATTTTTGGTTGTGATATCTGCCAGGATGTGTGCCCGTGGAATAGTTTTTCAAAACCCCGTCAGGAGGCCAGGTTTAATCCACATCCGGATTTAGAAAACATGACCAAACAAGATTGGAAAGAGATCACCGAAGATGTTTTTGAAAAGTTGTTTAAAAAATCTGCTGTGAAGCGGACGAAGTTGGAAGGGTTGAAGAGGAATGTTGGGTTTGTTTTAGAAACGCCTCCTGATTTTAATAAGTAATAAATTTATTACCTTTGCAGAGATGAAATACAGCGACTTTTTAGGCTACTAAAGAAGGATGGCTGGTTTGAAGTCCGGCATTCGGGTAGCCATGTAATTATGAAACACCTTGCAAAACCAGAACAGATAACCGTTCCTTTTCATGCCGGCAAAGAAGTTAAGAAAGGTTTGCTAAGTGCTTTATTGAAACAGGCAGGGATTAAAACAACCAAACGATGAAAAAGCCAAAAATAGTAATGACCATTACGAAAGAGGACAGTGGATATAGTGCCACTGTTTCTGTAAGAGAAATTCATATCAATACCCAAGGCGAAACTTTGGAAGAACTAAAAGAAAATATTTTGGAAGCAATAAACCTTTCTTTTGAAGACAAAGGCTTGGTTTACAAGGCTGATGAAATTACCCTGAAACCTGACATGCAAAGTTTCTTCGACTTTTATAAAGTGATTAATGCTAAAGCCCTAAGCGAAAGAATAGGTATGAACCAAAGCCTATTGGCTCAATATATTAAAGGCATAAAAAAACCATCTCCTTCACAAGCGCAACGCATTTTAAAAGGTGTACAGCAAGTTGGCAAGGAGCTAGCCTCTATGCAGTTTTTACTCTAACTCTTTACCAACTTTATATATTTGAAATTCACATGCTCCAATGTGAATTGCTTGCCTCAAGCACTACGCAGGAGGGATTGAAAAGGAATGTTGGGTTTGTTTCATAGCCATTCCCTGCATTTAATCAACGCACAACCTAAAATTTCCAGTCTTCTGGTTTTTGAGTAGTAGAAGTTGACCCAGGAAAAGCTATGCGGCAATCCTTACCTATTGCTCCAGCTCTCCAAGGGACGGTACAACCATCCAGAGGAACATAAATTTCTACCCGATGTGTATTTTTGTCGAGATAGATTTGCTTCTTAGTTGTGGCCGAAGCATAAAAAATTCCTTGCACACCTTGTGCATTATTTTTTTCAAAAATATTAGTCGGGATTTTTCCAGTTATTGGTTGAAATAAACTACCTGAAGCATCCTTTTGCGATTCAATCGCTTTCCAATAGTCAAAAGAAACCCTCGAAAGACTCATCTGGAGTATCTCCACCCTATACTTTTCAAAAAAAGTATAAAAGTTGACAGGGATTGTTCCCATCTCAACTTTCACAAATTTTCCGGATGCTGAAATTTGCAGATCACTTACTTTGGGTTTGGCTTCTGGAGCGGTGACCCAGCAACGACAACAGGTGCATTCCAGACCAAAATATTCAACTTTTTTTGTCTTGGGATTATAAGCATACCCTTTTTTTAATTCGCCATCCACCCAGGCATACCCGCTGCACTCCGTTGGACAATATGAGCACGGAGAGTCAGGACAGTGCGTGTATTGAGGTAAAGTCTCCACCTCATAGGTTCCATTGAACTTCCATCGAAAATAATTACTTCCCTCCGGAGTGTTATGCGCATCAATATAAATTCTATAACGATAAGCTGTAGGGGCAGTTTCTGGTTGATACGATTCAAAATCATAGTAAATACTATCTATGGCACCGACAGGGTTCATCTTATCTGGTAATGATTCAAAAATGTTTCCGTCATCCATTTCTATTCGGATGAAGTATTCGCGTCCGATGACACCCTGTATCCCGTCTGGTTTGGTTTGATAAAAACCCGTGCTGATTTTGTTCAGCGTTTCCGAATTACCTGCATTGTCATGTATCGATATACTTTTTGCATTTACGGGAATCCCTAACGGACGAGTATCATCGACTTTAATGGAGCGGCTCAACTTCACTGTATAAGGTCCTGGTTCATCCGTAATTAATCCATCAACCACCAAGTCATTTGAGAATTGGCCTGGAATGTCAAAATTAATTCTATCAACACATGCATCTGTGAGTGCCCAGCCAACAAAAAAAATAAAGAAGCGTTTCATAAAAATTCCATCCGGATAAATATAGCAAACATTCTACTATCAAATTCTACCTGAGGAGTATAGATAGATGGCTGTTTTGCTAATGTGGGAACATGTCCAAACAAGATTGGACAGACATCACTGAAGTTGTTTATGAAACTCATTTAAAAAATCTGAGGTCTATTGGACGAGCTGATGGGTTGAAAAAGGAATGTTGGGTTTGTTTTGGATAAGAGTTGATTCTTACAACCTTTTCAGGTGTGTTATAAAATTATTTTTGCACAATTCATTTTCTGCTTTACATTTGCAGTCCCAAAACGAAGGGGAGCTTAGCTCAGCTGGTTCAGAGCATCTGCCTTACAAGCAGAGGGTCGGGGGTTCGAACCCCTCAGCTCCCACATTTAAAACCCGGTTTTCGTAAGGAGACCAGGTTTTTCTTTTTTATTCAGTGGCGTTGGAATTATCACTCACCATTTCCTAACTTCATGTTCATGAGTACCAAAGAAAAAGAAACGCGCTATAATGAAGCTGTGCGCTACATAAACAATGCGGTGGAGATACTCCGTACGAAGGCGCATAAAAAAGACAGGTTTTATGATGATGCTAAATATGTGCGCATGGCCTGCGGCACAGCCTACAATGGTGTGTTACTGGCATTGGAAACTTATTTTGAGATAAAGGGCGTGCCCATTGAAAATAAGAAATCAGGCCGCAACAATATGAAGGATTTTGAGAGGCGATTATCTCAACTCGACAAGAAATTGCTAAATGAGTTTAACACAACCTATAACGTTCTTCATTTGAACGGCTATTATGAAGGTGAGACCAAATATGAAGTTATTCGTTCTGGTATGGACTCAGCCATTCAAATCATTAACAAAATCAAACCTGTAGGCTTTGCCGGATTGAAGTTGAACTGATCAGGGGTCAGTCATTTTGTATTCGCGCTTTCGAGACATTAACTGTGGATTGATTTTTGTCTCGTACTTTTGCCCAACCATTATTTAATCTTGAAAGCCTTTCAGAAAGCAATTTTATACTTTGTAGGTACTGCAGTGGTCATTGCCATCGCGTTTATCGCATCCCTATTCATCTTCAAAGACCGCATAATCGAGGAATTTATAAAAGAAGCCAACAAAAGCCTGAGTACTCCGATTAAGATTGGCAAAATTGAGATCTCGGCCTGGAATGATTTCCCTAATCTTGCCATTGTCTTTACGGATGTGTATGTGGAAGATAGTCATCCGGAAGAATATCCCCTGTTAACTGCCAAAGCGGTTTCCTTTTATCTTAATCCTATTGAAGCGTGGAATGGAAATTATTCCATCCGCGGACTGCAAGTACTTGACAGTGAAACTAATCTGAAAATCAATGCCGTGGGAAAAAGTAATTTTACCATCGTAAAAGAAAGTAAGGGTTCAAGCGGAAGTATTTCATTTCATCTCAGGAATGTTCGCCTTGTCAACACAAAAGTGAATTACCATGATCAGCAAATCCAGCTGGATCATATTTTCAGCAGTGAAATGCTGATGGCTTCTATTTCCACAAAAAATGATGTCTATGAAATTGTAGCCGATGGAGATGTTTTGACCGAACAGATCGGGATTGGAAAAAACATCTATTTAAAAAACAAAAAATTCGATGTCAAAACTCAACTCGCCTACGATGATCTGAAGAAAACAGTAGATATTAATTCCTCCACTCTCAAGGTTAATGTCTCAACTTTTGATCTTTCCGGAAACTATACATTTAAACAAAAGAACATAATCGACATCACCGCTATTGGTAAAGATACTAACATTCAAACTTTGCTGTCGCTTCTTCCTGATGAGCTCGGTCAGAAATTAAAGCAATATGAAAGCAACGGAGATATTTATTTCAATTTAAACCTGAAGGGAGAAATTAGCGATCAAAAAAGTCCGTTCATCTCAGCTAGCTTCGGCTGCCGGGATGCCACTGTCTTCCATCCAGATTATAAATCAAAGATTGAGAACGCCAATCTGGAAGGATCATTTGCAAGTCCTTCCTTTACGGAGCTTTCAAACGCAGAACTACTTCTAAAAAATATATCCGGTGATTTAAATGGCAAGGCTTTTACTGCCAATATTGGAATACAAAATCTGGAAGACCCCTACTTATCTTTTGATTTCAAAGGGGACCTGGATGCCACCGACATCCTAAATTTCTATCTCTTACCTGAAATAAGGGAATTCACCGGCAAAATTAAAGCAGACTTCACATTTGAGGGTCAGGTTTCCTTGTTAAAAAGAAAAGCAACTGCCCAGCAAGTTTTTACTTCAGGCTCAATTGAAATGAACCAAGTCAATTTTAGTTATGGCAAACAGGAAATTCATGTCAAGGATTTGAATGGCACCTTTCAATTCAACAACAAAGATCTGGCGCTGAGTAATGTTAGTGGCCGCTTTGAAAACAGTGATTTCCTATTAAATGGCTTTTTTAAAAATATCGTCACGTTTCTCTTTTTTGATGATCAGCCAGTTGGTATTGAAACAGATTTGAAATCAGATTTCCTGGATGTTGATCAACTTTTTTCAATTGGTTTTACGGAAGAATCTTCCGATTACAATTTTAGCATATCGCCAAACTTACATTTGAACTTTAACTGCGATATAAGGAAGTTAAAATACAAGCGCTTTACGCCAACAGATGTTAAAGGTGATCTATTGGTAAAAAACCAAGTTGCGGTGTCCCGAAATATTGCACTCCGCGCTATGGGGGGAGATCTGACATTGAATGGAATTGTTGATGCAAAAAATCCCAAAGCGATAGAAGTAGTAAGTGCGTTCCAACTTAATGGTATCCATGTTGATAGCATTTTTTACGTATTTGAAAATTTCCATCAGGATTTTATTGAAGATAAGCATCTAAAAGGACAGACTTCGGCAGAAGTACTTCTGGAAATGACACTGACCGAAAAACTTAAACTCGTTCCTGAAACATTAATTGCTGACATCACTGCAACTATTAAAAACGGTGAGCTTAATAATTTTGAACCCCTCCAGGATCTGAAAAAATACCTGGACGATGAGACTCTTGCCCGCCTCCGTTTTGCGGATTTAATAAATGACATTCATATCGAAAAGAGCACCATTTATATTCCACAAATGGAAATCCGGAGTAATGCTACTACACTTCAACTAAGCGGCACTCACACGTTTGATCAAAAAATAGATTATCGGGTAATCGCCCCGTTGCGAAATAAAAAGAAGATTGACCCCGATGAATCTTTTGGAGCTATTGAAGAAGATAAATCCGGAAGAGCGAAAATTTTCCTCAAGATCATCGGCACCGCTGATGAATTTGATGTAAGCTATGACAAAGCCGCCCTGAAAAAGAAACTTGGCAACGACATGAAAAAAGAAGTGCAAGAGTTGAAGGATGCCTTCAGGCTAAAAGGCAAAAAGAAAAAGAAAGAACTGGAGGTAGAGAAAGATGAGTATTTTGATTGGGAAAATTAACTCAAGCAATTAATGATTAACCGTCATCGCGAACAACAGCATTGGAAGCGCGATGGGGTGAAGCCTGCCTGTCCGGTAGACAGGCGATCCTTTAAATCGAAGAAGGATATCAAATATTGAGATTGCCTCGCGCTTACATTGCTAATCCCACAACGCGCTCGCAAAGATGTTAACCTAATTATGATAAGTCCTTGAAACAAGATACTATTGCTATATTCCTCACACAATCGCTGCCTTTAGGAAATCATTTAACGGTTTCAACGTTTTACAGGCCTCTGCAACAGCTTTCAGAAATTTTTTGTCTTTTACCTCCACATCAGTAAAGGGATGTGTGACGATGTAGCTTTTGTGTTTGAGCAAATCTAATTGAGGATGATCTTTGGGATATCCTTTTGGAGCCGTCTTTAATTTATCGAAGTCTCCAAGCTTAGGAAAAAGCTTTTTGAATTTCTTACCGTTCAGAACTTTTAGAAAGCCTTTCGTATTATAATCTATCTCCTGCCGGATTTTCGCCAGATTAGGTGCATCGGGCATGTATATTCCCCCAGCCAAAAAACTTTTATTGCCAGGTTCAATGTGAATATAGTAGCCGGGTTCCTGGATGAGTTTCCCGTTGGGTGAAATACCAGCACCCATATTTATTTTGTATGGCTTCTTGTCCTTGCTGAAACGAATATCACGATAAATACGAAACGCCAGCTTTTTTGGATTTAACGAGGCAATGCTCTCATCAAACTTGGAGAGTTCAGGCAAGAGATTCGCCAAGAAATCGTCAAAATCATTTTTTACTTCGATATACCTTACTTTGTTCTTCTCAAACCAATCCCGGTTGTTGTTCTTCGCAACGTCTTTGAGAAACTTAAGGATTTTGTCAAAATTCATGTCGTTCAAAGGTTTCAATTAACCAAATTACTTTCACTTTACAGAAATTCCAAAACCGTTTCCAACCCAATCCCTCTTGAAGCCTTTACTAAAATAACTGAATCATGGATCGGGTTTCTTTTCAGTTCTTCCGTCAGCAGATCTTTGCTTTCAAAAAGTAAAGCTTCTGGAAATTCTTCTTTAGCTGACCGCATCAGTTTACCGCAAAGATAAACCCGGTCAAATTTATTTTTTTTTAATAACAGCCCAAGACTGCGATGCTCATTTACTGCCTCTTCTTCCAACTCAAACATGTCACCAAGGATCGCAACTTTTCTCGCTGCTTTCATTGAGGACAAGTTCTCAACAGCTGCCTGCATCGAACTGGGGTTAGCATTATACGCATCGAGAATAACGGTGTTGTTTCCTTTTTTCAGGATCTGAGACCGCATATTGCCAGGCACGTATGCTGCCACAGCCTGGTGAGCCAGTGTAGAATCTATTTCAAAATATTTTCCGATACACAATGCAACTGCTATGTTCTCAAAATTATATGCCCCGAGTATTTGTGTTTGTATGATATCACCATTCTCCACTTTGATTTTTAAAAATGGATCAGACTCAAGGAGTTCACACGAATAGTAGTCTCCCGCTGCCGGATAGAAAATCGGAGACCTGAACCTCTTTGCCATATTTGACAAAATGGGATTTTTTGAATTGATAAATACAGTTCCGTTATTCATTACCAAATGCTGATATAATTCTGACTTACCACGGATGATATTATCAAGTCCCCCATATGTACCAATATGGGCTTTGCCAATGTTAGTAATAAAACCATGCGTAGGATTGGCAATAGATGAAAGCAAAGCAATCTCACCAAGATGGTTGGCTCCCATTTCAACAATGGCCACCTCAACACTTTTGTCAATGGATAAAATAGTCAGTGGTACACCTATGTGATTGTTGAGGTTCCCTTTTGTAGCGTATGTCTTGAACTTCTGACTCAATACCGCATTGACCAATTCCTTCGTGGTCGTTTTACCATTCGATCCTGTCAATCCAATAATGGGTATTTTTAATTGGCTGCGATGATGCCTTGCTAAATCCTGCAATGCGGTAAGAGAATCTTCAACGAAAATGTAGCGATCGCTTTTTACGAATCGTTCATCATCAACTATTGCATACCGCGCACCTTTGCTGAGGGCTTGAGCGGCAAATTCATTTGCGTTAAACTTATCTCCTTTCAAGGCAAAAAATACCGAGTTTGGGGTGATCTGTCGGGTATCAGTAGAAATGTTTCCGGTTTCTAAATACGTTTGATAGAGTTGCTCAATGATCATTTTATGTCAAATACTTTTGATAAACAGACTGTCTGAGCGTTATTGCCGAGTAAAGTTATCCCCTGTGCTGCGAATATTATTCTTTCTTGGTGTTTTTCTTCTCCCCAGGGTGTTGCCGGCACAATTCACCTATGAAATCGATCAGAGCATTCCTGTAGAAGTCAATGAGGAGAAACTTTTGTTTCCCTGGGCGGGCGGACTCAACTCTGCCCAAATCAACACCTTGGATTTGAATGGAGACACAAAACCAGACCTGGCCATTTATGATCGGGTGGCTGCGAAGATATTTACCTTCCTTAATGAAAATAACCAATGGTTGTACCACCCGGAATATGAAGTGCTATTCCCTGAAGAGGTAAGCCAATGGATGTTGCTGCGTGACTTTAATTGTGATGGCAAAAAGGATTTATTCACCAGCGATCCTTTTGGAATTGTTGTGTTTGTTAACACTACCACGACCGGCCAAAACCTTTCCTGGCGGCCATATCATCCTGGGTCCCCACTTTTGACAAAGGGGTTCAGTGGAAACATTAACCTGAAAGTGAATGAGACTGACATCCCAGCCATTGACGATATAGATGGCGATGGGGATTTAGATATACTCAATCTAAGATTTGTTGGTATAGGCACAGTTGAATATCATAAAAACCTTAGTATGGAACGCACAGGCCGCTGTGACTCCATGCAACTGGAGCGCGTGACTCAAAACTTCGGAGGATTTGAAGAATGCTCCTGTGGCAAATTTGCGTTTGGCAAGACGTGTGCTCAATTAGATGGAGGTCGCACTCAACATGCTGGTGGAAAAGCATTGTTGACCTTTGATATGGATAACGATGGTGATCGCGAACTTCTCTTTTCAGAAGAAGAATGCGCGCGTGTTTACTTGCTGGAAAATACCGGAACAAAGGATGTCGCTGTGATAACCAGTGCTATTATTTTTCCGACCACCACTCCAATAGCCATGTCCATTTTTCCTGCTCCGTTTTTAGAAGATGTTGATTTTGATGGGAAACCCGATTTGCTTGCCTCTCCAAATATTAGTGCCAGAAAGTTTCTGAGCGTTAATTTTCAAAGCTCCGTTTGGCTTTATTCCAATATCGGTACAACCCAAAACCCGAATTTTACTTTCTCAAAGACTAACTTCCTGCAAGATGAAATGATTGATGTGGGTGACAATGCTGTGCCCGCTTTCGCAGATTACGATGCCGATGGCGATCTTGATATGTTCATTGGAATTTATACCGGCCAGGAGTTTAGTGGTACAGTTTACCAATACGAGAATATTGGGACTCCTTCCGCCCCTTCCTTTAAGTTGATCACAAAAGACTATGCCAGTCTTTCTTTCTTATCAGCCTATAACCTTAAGCCTCAGTTTGCTGATATGGACTTGGATGGCCGCATTGATTTGGTACTGACAGCAACAGATCTTAAAAAGGGAAGTACATCCCTTTTCTTTCTGCCCAATCAATTTGACAAAGGCATGTCATTCTCGCTACAGTTTATAACACCAATTGATTTTTCAATCACGCAATCAGAAAACGTTTTAATAAATGACATTAACCAGGATGGCCTTCCGGATATTTTATTTGGTACCTCTACGGGTGCTATTGAATATTGGAAAAATAACCTGCCTGCTGGCTCCAATATCTTTACCCTCGAAAACGGAAGCTATCTTGGCCTAGGGGCCAGCACAACCCGGCAAAACCCAGCACTCTCAATTGCAGATCTGGACGCAGACGGCAGGGATGATTTAGTTATTGGCGACCAGCATGGAACAGTTACGATTTACGGTGATATCAGATCCGACAATCCTTTTCAGTTGGGGACCACAGATATTATCTATCATCCACTTCTGAAAAGCTACTTGACTAAAAACCTGGGCGGCAAGATTCAGCCTGTGGCGGTCAACCTGTTTAACACAGACAAGTCCGCCATTCTCGTTGGTAACTCAGCCGGAGGGATCTACATTCTGAAAAATGATGGGGGCAAAGAGTTACCTCCAGATCCGGTAATTACACTTTACCCCAATCCATTGGAGAGCAATGATGAACTTTTTATAAAGCCCGACCGCAATGTGCTGGTTCAATTCTTCTCAATTCTGGGGCAAAAAATTTCCGAGCCTTATTTTATTCCGCCTAACCAAGCCTATCGGTTTTCCTTTCCAAAGCAATCGCCTGGAATTTATATTGCCAGGTTTACCGTTAACGGCAAAAGTTCTGCGCAAAAATTCATCATTCAATAATTTTGCATAGGTTGAGATTAATTCTTGCTGGCACAAGCACAGGTTCAATTAGCGGCTTAATATTTAAGATAACACAAGCTGAATTGGCCAGAGAGAGGGCCCATTGGCATTTATCTTTAGAGTAGGTTTGGAAAGTTGGCTGGCTTTTCCCGATATTTGCAATCCCTTTTTAAAAGGTCTCTCTAAATCAAAATTTATGGCACGAGTTTGTCAAATTACAGGAAAAAGGCCGCAGGCGGGCAATAGTGTATCCCATGCGAACAATAAGACAAAGCGTAGATTCTACCCAAATCTCCACACTAAGCGCTTTTTCGTACCTGAAGAAGGAAAATGGATTACTTTAAAAGTATCCTCCACGGCAATCAAAACAATCAATAAAAGAGGAATTACCTCTGTATTGAAAGAATCGAAGGCAAAAGGTTTATTTACCGAATAATAGTATAACCGGAAATAGCAATGGCAAAGAAAGGAAATAGAATACAGGTGATTTTAGAGTGTACGGAGCACAAAAACAGCGGTCTGGCCGGGATGAGTCGCCATATCACGACTAAAAACCGAAAGAATACCACAGAAAGGATTGAGCTCAAAAAGTACAATCCGGTCATGAAAAAATATACCTTACATAAAGAAATTAAATAACCATGGCAAAGAAAGTAGTCGCTTCCCTTAAGAAAACCGATGGCAAAAGTTTTGCTAAAGTAATCCGTGCCGTACGATCTGAAAAGACGGGTGCATACACGTTTCGCGAAGAAATTATACCAGCAGAATTAGTAAAAGAAGCATTAGCCCGTAAATAGTCCGGACTGACTTCAAAGAACTTAGAGTCCCTTGCGGGACTTTTTTTATTACCTGACTATTACTCAATTTCGGTTCAAAGTCCAATTCATGTCCCTTCTTAAAAGCTTGTTTTCAAAAGATAAAAAGCAGACTCTCAATGCGGGCCTTCAAAAGACCAAAGAGAATTTCTTCAGCAAGCTAGGCAAGGCGTTGGTAGGCAAGTCCTCGGTGGACGAAGAGGTACTCGACCAATTGGAAGAGATATTAATTTCATCTGATGTTGGTGTCCACACCACTTTGAAAATCATTGAACGCATCCAGGCAAGAGTAGCACGAGACAAATATGTTGGCACATCTGAGCTTGATCGGATTCTAAAGGAAGAAATTGCCGCCATGCTTGGCGAAAATCAACCTGACGATCTGACTGATTTTGAAACACCTTCAAATAAAAAACCCTATGTGTTAATGGTGGTGGGTGTTAATGGAGTGGGTAAGACCACTACAATCGGGAAACTCTCCGCTCAATTTAAAAAGAAAGGAAAATCTGTTTTACTAGGAGCAGCCGATACTTTCCGGGCAGCAGCCGTAGAGCAATTAAAACTTTGGGGCGAACGAGTAGGTGTGCCCGTAGTGGCGTTGGGCGTGAATGCCGATCCGTCCGCTGTAGCCTACGAAGTTGTGAGAGTAGGTGTAGAGAAAGGAATAGATATTATTATTATTGATACAGCCGGGAGACTTCACACGAAAGTGAATTTAATGGCTGAACTTTCAAAAATAAAACGGGTGATCCAAAAGTTAGTACCTGATGGCCCGCATGACATTTTGTTAGTATTGGATGGAAGCACAGGACAGAATGCATTCGTTCAAGCAAGAGAGTTTACAAAGGCCACCGAAGTGAGTTGCCTGGCCATCACTAAATTGGATGGTACCGCCAAAGGTGGTGTGGTAATTGGTATTTCAGACGAGTTTAAAATTCCAGTAAAATATATTGGCGTGGGCGAAAAAGTAGAAGACCTCCAGGTCTTCGATAAAATAGAATTTGTAGATTCTCTATTTCTCAAAAATTAAGGGAGGTTGGTCCTCCTTCCGCACCGGTATCTTAATAAATATCTGATAGTTGAAACCCCAATAAATTTTCTTTTCGTAAATTCCATAACCAGGGATATCATAGGGTTGCATCTCGCTATAACCCTTTGCACGAGGAGCAAATTTGAATCGGGCTGTATAGCCTACCCAGATCATCTTCCATATCTTAATACGGAGGCCGCTGGTTAGTTCCATCCAATGAGCCCTTACTCCCGTGTCCGAATAAGACATTCCGTATTCAGGTGCTGTCACGAAATCTTGCAAATAATTCGAACTATGATCAAAGGTGGATTGCCCATATCGATATCCCAGAAAGACCATGTTGCGATCGGGATCCTTCAATAAGAAATTCACATCTGCTCCTACCCGAAAATAATTTCCTGAATTCTCAAAATATCCATTGTCTATTGACAATTGCTTTGCCCAATAGCCATAGTCAACAGTCAGGTAGTAACGATAAAAATCAACATCAGCATTTACCTCCCATCCGTTGAATTTCGTGTCTACCTGGCTTGCGATAAGGCTGATTAAATCTGTCGCTAGCCGGATGCCCGTTGGCCTATAATCAGCTTTTACAGTATCCTTTTCTTTTATCTCAGCGGGTTCTGATTCACTCTCCGTCTCAACTTCTTGAGTGAACGCAGGGATTACAAGGCCAAAGGAAAGTAATATACTATAGAAATATTTCAAGGTTAATTGTTACAGTAGTTAACAAAATAGAAGAGGTAACGCGTACTTTTTCAAAAGTCGATTCAGGTATGTATGCATCGAGCTGGTAGAGATAAGCTCCACAATCACGTGAGATTACCCGCGTTTGGTTTTTATACGCTAGTGTTAACGTATCGGATACAAAAATTGATTGTACAGTATCCGATACAACGATAGATTCATTGTAATCAAATATTACAGTAGTCACCGTATCGCTAATCTGTAGAGGGACCTCTACTTTACTTAGGTTTTTGTTTTCATAAAGAATGGTTTCGTCTTCCAAAGTACGGATAGAAAGGAACGTAACGGTAGTATCCTTTCCCAACGTCCTGCCCTTTAACCCTATCTTCAAAATGTTCGTATTGTTAATCAGACAGTCGGTTTGCTCAAAACAACTGGAAAAAAACAACGCCATTAAAATCACAAATACTGTCTTCAAACTGAATTAATTAAGCTGCAAATATAGTTTTTGATCAACCCTTCAACCGTCTTTCCGGGTGGTATTTTTAGTAAATTTGCGGCCTTAATAAAGGAATTTGAAAACGCGGGGGCTTAAAAAGATGAAAGTCAACATTGTAACACTAGGATGCTCCAAAAATCTAGTGGATTCTGAAGTATTGCTTACACAACTCAGAGGCAATGGCATTGACGTAATTCATGAATCAAGAAAAGATGATGCCAATGTGGTGGTCATTAACACGTGCGGTTTTATTGATAATGCCAAGCAAGAATCAATTGACACCATTTTGCGATATGTAGATGCTAAAGAAGAAGGTCTTGTAGAGAAAGTATATGTGACGGGCTGCCTGTCACAACGATACAAAGACGACCTTGAAAAAGAAATTCCGCAGGTTGATGCCTGGTTTGGAACGCGCGATCTTTCCCGACTCTTAAAGCAGCTCAATGCAAATTACAAACATGAATTAGTAGGCGAACGAATTCTAACTAACCCCAGTCATTTCGCTTATCTGAAAATTTCTGAAGGCTGCGACAGACCGTGCTCGTTTTGTGCTATCCCTTTAATGCGGGGCGGCCATATATCCAAACCCATTGAGGAACTTGTTTTGGAAGCAAAAAATCTGGCCAAACAGGGAACGAAAGAATTACTATTAATCGCGCAGGATTCTACCTATTACGGACTTGATCTTTATAAAAAAAGAAACCTGGCTGAGTTATTAAAACATCTTTCCGATGTGGATGGCATTGAATGGATTCGACTTCACTATGCCTTTCCTACCGGGTTTCCTATTGATGCATTGGATGTAATGGCAGAGCGGTCCAATATTTGTAAGTATCTGGATATTCCGCTGCAACATGGTTCTTCCAAAATGCTTCAGCTTATGCGCAGAGGAACAACTCATGAAAAAACAGAGCAGCTTCTACAAACTTTTCGCGAAAGAGTGCCTGGCATTGCTATTCGCACAACGCTTATTGCAGGTCATCCCGGAGAAACAGAACAAGATTTTGATGAAATGATGGGATTCGTGGAGCGCTCCAGGTTTGACAGGCTGGGTGTTTTTTCGTATTCCCATGAAGAAAATACACATTCACACTCAATGGCGGATGATGTCCCTGGTGATGTTAAACAAGAACGAGTTGATACCATCATGGAATTGCAACAGGGAATTTCACTGGAATTAAACCAAGCCAAAATAGGGAAGACATTCAAAACTTTGATAGATCGGAAAGAGGGAGGTACATTTGTTGGGCGTACAGAGTTTGATTCACCCGAAGTAGATAATGAAGTGATTATTGAAAGTAAAGATAACTACCTGAGAATTGGTGATTTTGTAAAGGTAAAAGTCAATGCCTCTTCTGAGTTTGATTTAACCGGAATAGTAACTGCCTAGGTAAATAGAACTTTAAATTTTCATAAACGTTATTGGTACATGGCTGAAAAAAATTTAACCACTTTTTGTTGTTGATATGCAGACTCACAAACTTGCATTTGCCAATACGCACTCCTTCTCTACTTTTTTTCTCGACTATATTCAGCAAAAAGAATCGCTGCGAAAATTTACAACCCGTTTCCCGACTCCTGAAAACTTCAAAGATCAACTTCAAGATAAAGGCTCATTGTTTCCAACTGAAAACCGTAATGTATTAGTTACCACCCTGAAAGAGCAGTACAAAAATTTAATCGTCACTAAATCCGTACTGCACAATATTAATTCACTTAGCGATCAAAAAACCTTTACAGTTACTACCGGTCATCAACTCAATATTTTCACAGGTCCGCTCTATTTTATTTATAAGATCATTACCGTTATCAACACCTGTAAAAAACTGAAGGCGCTTTATCCAGGCTATCATTTTGTGCCCGTATATTGGATGGCGTCCGAGGATCATGACTTTGAAGAAATTCAGTATTTCAAACTTTATGGCAAAAAGTATGTCTGGCATACTGACCAAAAAGGCGCTGTGGGGAGGTTTAATCCAAAAAGTATTGAATCTCTGTTTAGTGAAATACCTGGAGAATTCTCTGTTTTCAAAAATGCCTACTCCAAAAATTTAACACTAAGCGGGGCCGTGAGGCAGTATGTAAACGAACTCTTTGGCGAAGAGGGGTTAGTTGTTGTGGATGCTGACAACCGTGAGTTGAAGAAGTTATTCAAGACGGTGATTCAGGACGATCTATTTAATAACACGCCCAGAAAATTAGTGGAAGAGAAAAACAAGCAACTTGAATCGTTGGGCTATCATACCCAGGTCTTTGCCCGTGATATTAATTTCTTTTACCTCACAAACGGATTACGCAGTAGATTAGAAAGAACGAATGAAATTTTCAAGGTCGTTGATACAGAAATTGAATTCACGACCGATCAAATGAATGACCTTATTGAAAACGGACCAGAAAAATTAAGTCCCAATGTCATTCTTCGACCACTTTATCAGGAAATGATATTGCCAAATCTGGCATATGTTGGAGGGCCGGCAGAAGTGACGTATTGGCTGCAATTAAAGGGAGTGTTTGATCATTTCAAGGTTTCTTTTCCTATGCTGATGCCCCGCAATTTTGCGATGGTGATGGATGCTCCTGTTGTCAGAAAATTTGAAAAGACAGGATTGGAACTAAAAGATCTTTTTGAAGATAAAAATTATATTTTTAATCATTGGATTGTAAAAAACACGACTCATAATTTGTCCTTAGGAAAAGAGATTGAAGCCATTCAACAAATTTTAGCTGAAGTAAAAGAGCGGGCAGGTAACATTGATCAAACGCTCAATCAGTTTGTTGCAGCCGAAGCCAAGCGCACGGTCAATGGGCTGGAGAAAACTGAAAAGAAAATATTAAAAGCTGAAAAGCGCAAGCATGCGGATAAACTCCGTCAAATCGAATCTGTCAAAGATTCTTTATTTCCGAACGGAGGCTTACAGGAGCGCACTGATAATTTCTTAAACTTTTATCAGCAGGACCGGCAGTTCATTCAAAAACTGTTAGAGTTGTTTGATCCGTTTGACTATAGGTTCAATATTTTTCAGTACCTCACCCCGGCCCTCACCAAAGAAGAGGGAGAATGAGTGTAAATTAGTAAGAAGAGCACAAGGAAAAATTGAATTAATTAAGAGTGACAAAATCAGAACTTAGAAAATTATACAGTCAAAGACGCTTTTCGCTTGACGAAGCAGAATGTCTTCGTTTTAGCAGTCAAATTTGCGATCAGTTCTTTATCCATATTGATCTCTCTTTCATCAACATCATGCACGCTTATTTGCCCATCGAAAAAAATAAAGAGCCCAACACCTGGTTGATTCTTGACCGGATCAAAAAAGAGTTTCCAAAAATCCGAATGTCTCTTCCCAGGGTAAGAAATAACAGTCTTGAAAATCTTTTCTTGGAAGGTGCGCATCAACTTGAAAAAAATAAGTGGGACATCCCCGAGCCAAAGCAAGGTATACCCACTCCATCTGCTAAAATTGATTTGGTGATTGTTCCGTTGCTTGCATTCGATCAAAGCGGAAACAGAATAGGTTATGGAAAAGGGTTTTATGATAAGTTCTTAAAAGAGTGCCGCCCCGATTGCATGAAAGTGGGGTTGTCTTTCTTTGAACCCATAGAGAAAATCATTGATGTTGAAGAATTCGACATCGCCCTCACACATTGCATCACTCCTACCCAGCTTTATCAGTTCTAGATCGCGGGTTCCTGTTGGCTCAGGCAATGAAAGGACCCTAAACCCCAGATAATATCTCTGGAATCAAGTCCAATCACTTTTCGGTCCGGAAAAGATTCTTGAAGGATGGTTAATGCCCGATCATCATTGGTATCACGGAAAGTTGGAACTACCACATATTTGTTCGCAATATAAAAGTTAGCATAAGAACCCGGCAACCTCATATCTTCATACACAATAGCAGAAGGCATAGGCAATTCGACAATGTTAATTTGTTTGGCGGATTCAAGTCGCATGGTTTTTAGGTTCTTCAAATTTTCCTGGAGCGGTGCGTAATTCTCGTCTTTCCTGTTCTCTTCAACAACCGTCACTACTGTATCTTCATTCACAAACCGGGTGATGTCATCAATGTGCCCATCGGTGTCATCTCCAACAATACCATCACCTAACCACAAAATGTTTGAAGTACCATAATGGTTATTTAAATATTCTTCTATTTGTTTTTGATTAAGATGCGGATTTCGGTTTGGGTTTAATAAACAAGAAGTAGTAGTCAGCACCGTTCCTTTTCCATTAAAGTCAACCGAACCACCTTCCATTACTATGCCCGGGTAAACCACCGGCAGATGATAATGATGGGCCACTAATGTAGGAATATGATCATCCAGATCGAAAGGAGGATATTTTCCGCCCCAGGCATTGTAGCCCCAATCCACGATCATTTTCTTTTTCTCACCATGATTAACTAAAAATGCCGGTCCGTGATCACGGCACCAGGCATCATTAGTTGGGTGAAAGAAGAATTGAATGTTTGCAAAATCAGCTTCCGCTTTTTGAAGATGAGCAGTTGCTTTCTTTTTCATGGCTTCATCCACCACATTAATATTGACCTTCTCTCCTTCTGCAACATGTTTGATGAACTCACAATAGACGGGATAGATGGATTCAATCTTACCAGGCCAGGAGGCTTCTTTATGTGGCCAGCTTAACCAGGTAGCGGTGTGTTTCGCAAATTCTGCAGGGAAAAAGTAGCCTTGCTCTTTGGGTGTCATAGTACAGTTACAGACTTGCAGTTACCGGTAACCAGTAACAGGCAACCAATTTATTCTTCGTCAATAAACCTCTTTGTAATGGGCTGATACGAATCTATTCTCCTGTCTCGCAGAAAAGGCCAATGGGTCCGATAGCTATCGGTTTTGCTCAGATCAATTTCTAATACATTTACTTCCTCTTGCTCATGAGAGGCTTTGTATAAAACACTTCCGAACGGATTTGAAATAAATGAACCACCCCAGAACTTCATGGCGCCATTTTGTTCGAAGCCAACCCGGTTCACACTTACCACATGAACACCGTTGGCTATGGAATGGCTACGTTGAATAGTTTGCCACGCACTGTATTGCTCCGTATTGGAAGCTTCATCCTGAGAGGTAGCCCAACCAATAGCCGTTGGGTAAAATAATATCTCCGCCCCCATCAAAGTGGTGATGCGTGCCGCTTCCGGATACCATTGGTCCCAACAAATTAAAACACCAAACGTTGCAAATTTTGTTTGGAAGATTTTATAGCCCAGATCTCCTGGAGTAAAATAAAATTTTTCATAATAAGCCGGATCATCCGGTATGTGCATTTTGCGATACTTGCCCAGGTAACTTCCATCCGCATCAAGCACAGCGGTTGTATTATGATAGATTCCTTGGGCCCTCTTTTCAAAAAGCGAGGCAATGATGACCACACCAAGTTCCTTTGCTACGGTGGATAAAGAGTCCGTAGAAGGACCTGGAATAGGTTCAGCAAGTTTAAAATTTTCATAGTTTTCAACATCGCAAAAATAGAGAGATGTGAATAACTCCTGCAGACAAACTATTTGCGCCCCCTTGGCGGCTGCTTCTTTTATTTTTTGGATGGCCTTGCTCAAGTTCTCCGCTGGGCTTTTGGTACAACTCATTTGCACCGTACCTATTTTTACATTTTTACTCACCACATTCAAGTTTTAGCCAGACAAAAATAGGAATTTTGAATTTACCCAAAAGATCAGGGTTTCACCGCACGAACCATTTCTTTCTTGCCAGGAGGTCCATCAAGTGTTTCAACCAGAAGGTTCAGCGATTTGAGATCACGTTTTAGCTGGCCTTTGGCGCAATAGGTAACGAATACTCCCCCTGGTTTTATAGCGCGCGCTATCTTTTTTAAAATTGAAAGTTCCCACATGTCGGGCTGCTTGCTGGGCGCGAATGCATCAAAATAAATTACGTCAAATTTTTCTGATCCCAATTGGATATCCTGGATTTTAACATGATGTTTTACTATAGAGAACTCATTTGTTATTGCAATCTGCTGATTCCACAATGACTGGTGGAGTTTTATGAAATACTTTTCTGCATCCGGAAAATCCAAAGCACTTGGATAATTCAATTGAGATGCGGTTTTTTGATCGATTGGAAAAGCTTCTAATGTCTCGTAGTAAATGCTCCTGGCATGATCCAGACTATATTGCAAGGTAAGAAGTGCATTCAGCCCCGTACCAAATCCAACTTCTAAAATTCTGACTTCCTTTATTCGATTTTTTTGCTCGAAATAATCCAGACCGTTATTAATAAATACGTGAATGGATTCCTGAATGGCTCCGTGGACTGAATGATAGGTTTCGTTTAGTTCAGAGTTAAGCAATGAATGAGAGCCATCGGAGGTTGTAATTAATTCAAGTTTATCAGGCATACATTAATTTACCCTTAGGGTCAGGAATTGATCGCCCAATCAATCTTGCTGTTTCGATCCACTCCTCAATTATAGATGATACGTTTGTTAGGGCATCCTGATAAGATTGCCCATCTGCTGTACATCCTGGAAGTTCTGGTACTTCCGCTAAGAAGGCTTTATCATCCTTACTCCAATATAGTATGATCTCATATTTAGATTTAGCATTCATTTTTTTAATTCAGAGTTAAGCAATGAAGGTTTTTTAATCTCCACTATGGGAATTTCTCTTCAAACTCAAAGACAACAATATCTGTTTCAGAAATTTTAGGTACGGTAACCCAATGGAATTTAGTAATAAGAACCTGGCATCCTCCATAAATTTCCGCACTAATTTTGTACTTATACTCATGGGGTCCAATTTCACCAAAGCTTCTTTTATATATCCATCCGCAACCCCCGTGCCTCACCGCCTGGGCCACCAGTGTATACTTTTCAAAATCTACCTTCCGGCTGGGTATGGCTCCTGGTTGAGAGTCAAGAAATTCATTCCATTCATTTTCATTCCTGAAAACCAAACCTTTATCAATCAATACATTTTTGCCTTCATTATCCATTAAATAAAATGTACTCATATTTTCTCCATTACGAGGGTCTTCTTCAGGAAAATCACTAATCCGTTTTATCGAAAGTAATTCGGCTATACTAATTAGACCCTGATCATCCAGGACTCGGGATTTATCCAAATAAGAAATTACTAATTCGAGCCCATTTTGCCAAAGGCTATCCGGTAGGCTTGGACACAGAAAAGGCAACCATCCTCCAAATTCGGCTATCCTTGCGGAGTCTGCAATTACTACCGTCCACCCGCTGACCGAGCCAACCCAGACCTCTGCATATAATTTCGTTTTTAAAACACCTGATGAATCACAAAGATTAGGTTCAATTACGAGAGGATCGATTTCTTCTAAAGTTTTTTCATTGTTACAACCGACAAGAAAACAGTATGACAAAAAAACGAAACATAATAGTAGCGTTTTCATGGTCTAGCTTTTAATGATCTTATCAATGCCACCGCATAGGCATTCACACCTTCCTGTCTGCCAACATATCCCAGGGTTTCATTAGTAGTTGCTTTTATTGAAATGTCCTCTTCACTAATATTCATTAGTGGAGCGAGTACTTTTTTCATATCGGGTATGTGTGGATTGATCTTGGGGTTTTCCAGACAAAGCGTGCAATCTACATTTTCAATTTGCCATCCTTTGTTAGAAAGCATTTTGGTGACTTCCTTCAAAAAATATTTGCTGTCCTTTCCTTTCCATCGATTGTCGGTATTTGAAAAATGAAAACCTATGTCCCCCAAATTCGCAGCACCTAGTAAAGCATCGCAGATGGCATGTATAAGCACATCGGCATCGCTATACCCTATTGCCCCCTTGACTGCAACAAGTTTGATCCCACCAAGCCAAAAGTCGCGGCCTTCTTCTAATTGATGTACATCGAAACCCATGCCTACCCTTATTTTCATCAGCTTTGATTTTATTTCGCCAGGAAACTCCCATCCACAATTAACAGCTTTGCTCCGTCTGGAGAAAAGGAACGATGTGAACTCAATTCATCCGAAACCTGATACGACATTCCTTTGGTCATTGTAAATTTTTTACCATCCGTTAACTCGGTAATCAACTCTCCTTCCAAAACAAATAGAAGATGACCCTTCTGACACCAGTGATCCGCAAGGTAATTAGTCGAATACTCTACCATTCTGATTCGTAAACCTCCAAGCTGCAATGTTTGCCATATGGCATAGCCCGTTTCCCCCTGATGAGTTGTTGATGAGACCGTATTCCAGTCTGTTACATCAAAAGGTATATTGTAGGTTTCAACAAACATTGTACTACTAACTTAATTATTTACAGCTCTGTAATACATCACAGAAGAATTTTCATCCTTCAATACTTCATCCGCTACTCGTTTGATATCCTGTAATGTAACGGAGCTAATTAATTTTGCCTCCTGATTAACCCAATCCGGATCACCAGAAAGCGTGGCAAATGCGAGATTCATGGCCCTGTTCATCACCTCTACCTCGCCAAACTCTAAACTGGCCTCCGCCTGGTTCTTTACTTTTTCAAGTTCTTCCTTTTTAGCTCCCTCTTCTACAATTTTTAGTAGGATAGCGTCAACTTCCCTTTCTGCGTTTTCCAAGGTAACACCTTCTTTCACACGCCCGCTCACTACAAACAACCCTGGCTCAATTGTGCTCATGACGAAAGAGGAGACAGAAGTGAAGATTTCTTTTTCTTTGACTAATTGCTGATAAAATCGGCTTGATTGACCCCGGCTGAGAACATCGCTTAATAAGTCAACAGCATAATAGTCAGGATGAAAGCGTCCCGGCATGTGATAGGTTTTATAAAGGGCATTGGCAGGTACTTTTGCTTCCACTTCCAGTACTCGTTTTTGATTTTGTCTGGGTTCAACTGGTAACAAGCGTTCTTTCTTTTTTCCAGCCGGAATAGGGCCAAACCACTTTTCAGAAAGCTGCTTTACCTGTTCAAGGGTAACGTTGCCTGCAACCACCAAAACAGCATTGTTAGGTATGTAGTGAGTGAAAAAGAAATCTTTCACATCTTCCATGGTGGCCTTTTCAATATGACCAATCTCTTTTCCGATAGTTGCCCATTGATAGGGGTGTACCTGATACGCTAACGGTCGTAGTTTTAACCAGACATCTCCATAAGGTTGATTAAGATACCGCTGCTTAAACTCTTCAATCACCACTTTGCGTTGTACTTCCAGTACTTTTGGATCGAATGAAAGACCGAGCATACGGTCACTTTCTAACCAAAATCCTGTTTCAAGATTTGGAGCAGGAACTGTTAGATAATAATTGGTGATATCGGTGCTGGTGAAGGCGTTGTTCTCACCTCCAACTTTTTGAAGCGGTTCGTCATAGCTGGGAATGTTGACGGAGCCACCGAACATTAAATGCTCGAAAAGGTGAGCAAAACCAGTTTTGTCGGCCAGCTCATCGCGTGAGCCTACATTGTACAAAACATTCAACACCGCTATTTGTACAGTGTGGTCTTCGTGTACCAAAACTTTCAGTCCATTGGCCAGGGTAAATTGTTGAAATGAAATCATGTGTTCCAAAAATACATAGATTCCGGATACCAGTGGCTGAAGGTCGATGCTTTGGAGAGTAAGTCGAATCTTTGTTCAGCATAAAATCGCGACTGTCTCCAAATAAAAATTCCTCAAATTCTGAGATTTCTCAAATCCTGTACATATTTGCAGAGTTCTAAACCCCTTACATGAAGTATAAACGTATCGTCCTCAAACTAAGCGGTGAAGCGCTAATGGGCTCTAAGCACAACAACATTGACCAGGCTGTATTAGAGCAATATTCCTCTGAAATCAAAGCTGTAAAGGAAGAAGGCGTGGAGATTGCCATTGTGATTGGGGGTGGAAATATTTTTAGGGGAGGCCAGGCTGAATCGTTGGGAATTGAGCGGGTACAAGGCGACTACATGGGTATGCTGGCGACTGTTATCAATGCAATGGCCTTACAAAGCGCTTTGGAGCGACACGGGATGTTTACCCGATTAATGTCGGGGATAAAGATGGAGCAGGTTTGCGAACCTTTTATTAAGAGAAGAGCTATTCGCCACCTTGAAAAAGGAAGAATAGTCATTTTTGGAGCAGGAATCGGTAATCCCTATTTTACAACGGATTCAACTGCAAGCTTGAGAGCTATTGAAATTCAAGCCGATGTTGTATTAAAGGGAACGCGTGTAGATGGTGTTTATGACAAAGACCCTGAGAAATTTCCAGACGCAGTGCGATTTAAATCTCTGAAATTTCAGGAGGCCTACGAAAAAAATCTGAACATCATGGACATGACTGCCTTCACTTTATGTATGGAGAATAAGTTGCCAATCATAGTTTTTGACATGAATAAAAAGGGAAGTTTGTTAAAGATTGCAAAAGGCGAACCGGCTGGAACATTAATTAGCTGATTTCACCTCACTATTCTTAATGGGATGCGGGGCTCAGTCTTGATACTAATGTCTAATATCTAATTATGGAAGAACTCGAACTTTACCTGGATGACGCAAAAGATTTGATGACAAAAGCCTTTGCCCACGTTGGTCATGAACTTATAAAGATTCGTGCCGGGAAAGCAAGTGCAAACATGCTGGACGGAATCATGGTCTCATATTATGGTGCTATGAGTCCATTGAGCCAGATTTCATCCATTACCACACCAGATGCCAGGACCATTTTCATCAAACCTTGGGAAAAAACATTAATTCAGGAGATTGAGAAGGCGATTATGCAAGCTAATCTTGGTCTGACCCCTCAAAATGATGGGCAACAAGTGATCATCAATGTACCAATGCTCACAGAGGAGCGGAGAAAACAATTGGTGAAGCAGGCCAGTCAGGAATGTGAACATGGTAAAGTAAGTATTCGGACAATTCGCAAAGACACAAACGAACATTTGAAGAAAATTAAAGGCGTTTCCGAAGATGATGTTATAAATGCTGAAGAGACTGTACAGAAATTAACCGATGAATTTATTTTGAAAATTGACGCCTTAATGAAGAAAAAGGAAGGCGAGATCATGACTGTTTAACGCAACGAGAATTGACCATCAATGGGCTTCTTACTCGTTTAATTATCAATAATTGTATTACCGATGCCGGCTTCCATTTTTGTATCCTTTATCGGTTCCGGCAGCCTGGCCTGGCACCTTGCCCCGGCACTGGACAACGCAGGATTTGTGGTGAAAGAAGTGCATAGCCGGAATCCACAACACGCGGCAGAACTTACCGACAGACTTTATCAGGCAGAAGTAAAAGCAACACTGGATTTTTCCACAAGTGATTCCACTATTTTCATTATTGCCACAAGTGATAATGCCATAGAGTCAATTGCCCAGGAAATTATTTTGCCTGAAGATGCTTTTCTAGTCCATACTTCCGGCAGTCAACCATTAGGCATTTTGCGATTTGCCGCCACCAACAACACGGGGGTATTATATCCCCTCCAAACTTTCAGCAAGACCAAAAAGGTTGATTTTAAAGGCACACCTATTTTTGTCGAAAGCAATAATATTGAAACTGAACATGTAATAATGCTTTTAGCAAAAGCCATCAGCCATAAAGTGAGTAAGATCGGTTCAGAAGAACGAAAGGCATTACATGTAGCGGCTGTCTTTGCATCAAACTTCACTAACCATATGCTTACACTTTCAAAAAAAATTGTTGAGCAGAACAGTTTAAGTTTTGATTTATTGAAACCGTTAATCTTAGAAACAATTAATAAAAGTTTTTCGGTTGGCCCGGAAAATGCTCAGACTGGCCCGGCAAAGCGAGGTGATCTGGAAATATTGGATACGCATCTCGCCTTTATTCGGGAAGACCCGGACCTGGCGGAAATTTATAAATTAGTGAGCCAGCACATTCTGGAAAAGTATCAGGAATAATTTTGTAGCTTCATAAATTGAAATCCAAAAACCATGAAAATCCTGATATCTTTTGCAAGTATCATTTTTATTGCTTCAACATCTTTTGCGCAGCAAGTTAAAATAAAAGATAACCCTCCCATTCAAATTGAGGCAGCCTTTCCGCTTTATATTATTGACGGCTTAGCCAATCATCCAAAAGACAGCCTTCAAAATAAAAAGATATTATTTGATTTAGATTCAGATAATATTCAGAGTATTGAAGTAGTCAAAGGAGTATCAACAGCACTTTATGGTGAGGCGGGGAAAAATGGTGTTATCGTTATCACCACAAAAGAATTTGAAAAAAGAATTAAAAACCAAAAGGAGTAGCTTATCGGTAATGTTGATGGAAATGCAAAGACGCATCTATACTCCTATCCGGAAAGACTATGTGACCTTTCTTGGTGAGTCCTCCAAGGTCTTTTCGCGAAAAGCAATCAGACCTTGGAGGATTTTCGGCAATGGAAATTTGGGGTTATATATAATTGTCGAGGTACCTTAAAATTGTTTTATTTAGTTGAGGCCAGTTCGTGTGCCGTGGTGACTTTGTGCCTTCGTGGCAAAGTTTGCCAAAAAATCCAAGGAGTAATTTTACATTCGCGGTTGATGGAAACCCTAAGACGCATTTACAATCCTATCCAGAAAGACTACGTGACCTTTCTGAAAACCTCAGCCGAAACCGGGGGCCGATACACACTTGTAGAAGTTGAGCTATCGCCCAAAGGTGGTGTTGGACTACATTACCACAAAACCTATTCTGAGAAATTTGATTGTCAGGAGGGCGAGTTAAAAGTACAAGCAGGAAAAAGAATACATACGCTCTTACCTGGAAATTCAATAACGGCAACTCCAAACATCAATCATCGGTTTTTCAATACATCAGAGAACGTGTGCAAATTTAAAGTTGAGCTTCGGCCAGCCAGTGCAGGGTTTGAAAAATCGTTACAAATCGGATATGGCCTTGCAAGGGACGGCCAGACCAACAGCAAAGGTTTTCCTAAAAACAAGTTAGCACTGGCCTGGCTGTTCGAGATAAGTGAAAGTAATCTTCCTGGCTGGATGAGCCTATTTGAATTCATATTGAGAAAGCAAGCAAAAAAAGCGAAAGCCCTGGGTCTCGATCGCGAACTAATTGCCAGATATGTAAAATTCTAAGTTTGTCTCTGATATTCACCTCACATGAAGCTTATACGTTTTTTGCTTGTATAAATTGCTTACTTTCAATTTCATTAAATATATCTGGTTATGCATAACGTATTTCTTCTTGTTTTCTTGCTGGCTTCTGTGCTGGCCTTTTCCCAAAGCAAACCTCGTGAATCCCTTGAACCAACGGTCACGGAAATCTGGGATTTAAAACCCATTAAAGTAACTCCCGGAAAAAATCCAGGAGAGGCTCCGTCAGATGCCATCATTGTTTTTGATGGCAAAGACTTATCCAATTTTACGGCTCTTGATGGCACTCCTGCCAAATGGGATGTAAAGGATGGTGTGCTTACGGTAACTAAAGGATCAGGTGATATTAAAACTAAAAAACAATTTGACGACATCCAGTTACACATCGAGTGGCGGACACCTGAAGTAATTGTTGGTGAAGGACAAGGCCGCGGTAACAGCGGGATTTTTTTTCAGGAACGATATGAACTTCAGGTTTTGGATAGCTACGAAAGCGTAACCTATTCCAACGGACAGGCGGGTTCAATGTATAAGCAGTCTATTCCGTTAGTGAATGCTACCCTCAAGCCGGGCGAGTGGCAAGTTTATGATGTGGTCTACAATGCACCCATCTTCAGCGAAAACGGCAGAGTGATTTCTCCGGCAAGAATTACAGTGCTACATAACGGAGTCCTCATTCAAAATGGCTTTCAAATCTGGGGTCCAATGGAATTCAGAGGTTTACCCGTTTACGAACCTCATGGAAAAGCATCCTTAAGGCTTCAAGAACATGGCAATCCGGTGAGTTATCGCAATATCTGGATACGAGAACTTTGAGATGAATAGAGGAGCAAATAAAAAGGGACGTAAAATTCACGTCCCTTTTTTTCTATAATGACTTGGAATCGGGAATGAGAGCTTACGGAATATCAGTGGCAACCTCACCTTTAATGAAAAGCTGCACAAATCCAGCCTCAATATTGGTCGTTACTGTAACCGACTTGTTAAACGCACCTGGTGCGGCAGCGTTAAAAGTGGCCTTAATGAAACCTTGTCCCCCTGGAGCAATAGGATCGCGTGTCCAATCAGGTGTAGTACAACCACATGAAGGTGCTACATTGGTGATCACCAAGGGTACCTTTCCTTTATTGGTGAATGTAAACTCATGTGTAACAGGTGTACCTTGTTTAATCTTACCAAAGTCGTGGTTTAAGGATGATGTTTCAAAAACCGCAAAATCAGCTTTAGGTGCAGTTGGGGCCGCTGCCGCAGTCACTTGCTGACCATGGCCCACATTAGCCAAAGCCACAAAGGCCATCAAAAAGAATAACTTTTTCATTGTCATTTAAAATTTGGGTTAAAATTACTTGTTTTCGCTCGAACAGTACAAACATCCGGTTAAAAATCGGACCAAGATGTTAACAATAGTCTAAAAGATGTTAACAAGATGTTAAACCCACAAGGGTGTTTTTAATACTTAGTACCTTTGAAAGGTGAGCCGTACCACCCTTAGAATTGTAATTATTCTGGCAGCCCTTAGCATTGTGGGTATCACGCTCACCCAAATCTACTGGGTGCGAAAAGCGTTTGATCTCCGCGAGAACCAATTTAGCCACGATGTAAACACGGCTTTGGCAAATGTGGCTGCTCAAATATTTGAAATCAATAAAACCCCATCTCCCGCTAATAATCCGGTTACCCAGCTATCAACGAACTATTTCGTGGTTTTGATTAACGGGCCAATTGACGGGAGTTTGCTGGAACTTTTACTTACCACTGAATTTGAAAAACATAACATTAAGGTAGACTTCGAATACGGAATCTACGATTGCATCGATAAATGTATGGTCGGTGGCAATTACATTTCACCAAAAAAAAATAACATAAAGACAAGCATCCCTGCATTTCCACAGTGGAAAGATGATGGCTATTATTTTGGGGTACAATTTCCAACCATTGAAGCAAATCTTATTAGTCAAATGGGTATTTGGGGGTTTTCATCCGCAGTGATGTTGATTGTGATATTCTTCTTTGTGTACACTCTTTTTGTAATCCTCAAACAAAGACGACTGTCGGAAGTACAAAAAGACTTTATCAATAACATGACCCATGAGTTTAAAACTCCCATTTCTACCATTGCCATTTCTACCGAGGTACTAAAAGATCCGGGAATAATCCACACTCCGGAACGTCTTCTCAACTATGCAACCATTATTCAAAATGAAAATCAGAGACTGAAGCAGCAAGTTGAGAGAGTACTTCAAATGGCAAGGATTGAAAAAGAAGATATAGGTTTAAAAAAAGAGACGGCTGATGTTCATGAATTGATTAAAGATGCTGTTAAAAATACCTCTCTTACCTTACATGAAAAACAAGGTACTATCAATCTGGATCTTAAAGCTGAACCGAGTCTTGCCTCAGTTGACAAGCTCCATTTTACCAATGTGATTTACAACTTATTAGACAATGCCATTAAATACACACAGCGTGCTCCAAACATTATTATTCGGACAAAAACTATTACAAATGCAATTCTTCTGGAAGTAGAAGATAATGGCATTGGCATAAATGAAGAAGAGCAACGAAAAATATTTCACCGATTCTACCGTGTACCAACAGGGAATCTGCATGATGTGAAAGGCTTTGGTTTGGGGTTAAATTACGCTAAGTTGATTATGAAAGCCCACAAAGGAAAGATCTCGGTTACCAGTCAGCCAGGCAATGGAAGTACATTTACACTTACCTTGCCCCTATCATGAGTCCCAAAATTATTTTAATAGAAGACGATTCAAGTTTGGGATTTGTAATTAAAGACAATCTTTTAGTAAAAGGTTATGACGTTACCTTATGCGGTGATGGAGACGAGGGACAAAAAGTATTTGATAGCAATCGCTTTGACCTGTGCATATTGGATGTGATGATGCCAAAGAAAGATGGTTTCACATTAGCTAAATCCATCAGGGCAAAAAACCAGCAAATTCCAATCTTGTTCATCACGGCCAAATCGATGTTGGAAGATAAGATCAATGGATTTCATGCTGGAGGTGATGACTATATTGTAAAACCTTTTAGTATGGAAGAACTCTGCCTGCGCATTGAAGTTTTCTTACGAAGATCAAAACCCGATTCCACTCAGGAACAAAACTTTACGTTGGGAGATTTTACATTCAATTTACACAATTATACACTTCATCACCTTACCGGTTTAAAGACGCTCACGCAAAAAGAGGCGGAAGTGCTAAAACTACTTTGTCAGAATCAAGAGCGCGTGCTCAAACGTGAAGAGATTCTAAAGCAGGTGTGGGGCAATAATGACTATTTTATGGGTCGCAGTATGGATGTTTTTATATCCAAGCTTCGGAAGCTTCTTAAGGAAGATCCCAACGTTCAGATTGTGAATTATCATGGAGTGGGCTTTAAATTGGAGGTTAGTCATTAACTGATCTTACGCAAAATGGTGAACGTCTTTGCGAGCACCTGCTGGGATTTGTGTGGTGGGGCGAAGCAATCTCCGAATTTGAGGATTGCTTCGTCCCTCCCGCTACCAGCGCTGACACTCGCAATGACGTCAAATTATTAGTTTTGCGTAACATCAGTCATTAATCATTTTACAATTTCTTGGCTCTGTTCCAATACTCATCCATTTCAGCCAGATTCATTTCTCCCATTTTCTTTCCGTCTTTGGCCGATTCTGCTTCTAAATATTGAAAGCGATTAATAAACTTTTTGTTGGTTCGTTCTAACGCCTCTTCGGGATCAATGTCGATAAACCGTGCATAATTCACCAATGAAAAAAGTAAATCGCCAAACTCCGCCATGGCCTTCTCTCTATCAATTGTTTTAGGTGATGCAGTATTACCTGCCTGCCGGACAGGCAGGAACTCCTCTTTAAATTCCTGCATCTCTTCTTCTACTTTTTCCCACACTTGCTCTTTCTTGTCCCAATCAAAACCAACCCCCCGTGCTTTGTCTTGTATGCGAATGGCTTTGACCAAAGCCGGTAGTGATGTTGGCACACCTTCAAGCACAGACTTATTTCCCATACGCAATTTTATCTTTTCCCAGTTTTCTTTTACTGCTTTTTCATCATTCGCAATCACATCTCCATACACATGTGGATGACGCTCTACGAGTTTATCACAAATCGAATTGAGGACGTCTGCCATGTCAAAAGCTTTTACTTCTGAGGCAATACGTGAGTAAAAGGCCAGGTGTAACATCACATCGCCCAGTTCCTTTTTAACTTCTGTCAGATCGCCTTCCAGAATTGCATCTGATAGCTCATACGTCTCCTCAATGGTCAGGTGTCTAAGGCTTTCAAAGGTCTGCTTCTTGTCCCATGGACAATTCTCCCGCAATTCGTCCATCACGGTGAGCAGGCGGTCAAAAGCCTTTAATTTGGCTTCGCGGTTAAGATCGGGTGCAGATAAAACTTTCTTCATGACGAGTAAACTTTGCGGCTATATGTGATGTTCTTAAATTGTAATTAACTTTGCACCAAGGTACTAAAACAGAAAGTTACTATGATCGTATTTTTTCTATCGCTGGGAGTCTTTGCCTTATTTTTCGCGTTAATGTCTGTTCGCTTATTCTTTGTTAAGGAAGGTGAATTTCGAGGAACTTGCGCTACCCAAAGCCCATTTCTGGCGAAAGAAGGTATTACCTGCGGCTATTGTGGAAAAGTGGTTGGTGCAGGTGAGGCTTGTGGTGATCCTGATAAAGCTGCTGAAGGTTCGTTGCTGGAAATAAAGAAGAACTGAATTTCAATGCCAAAGATTTGGCATTGTCCTTTTATCACTCCATTTCTAAACTCCTATTTTATTAGATTTGTGGTCACATTTTGATAACCTGTACCTGTGACCTTAATTAAATCAATATCTGGCATACGAGGAACCATTGGCGGCAAACCTGGCGATGCCCTTACCCCAATTGACACGGTGAAATTTGCAGCTGCTTTTGGCACGTGGGTCAAATCTCGCAAAGGAAAAAGGATAGTCATTGGTCGCGATGCACGCATATCCGGTGAAATGGTAAGCTCTTTGGTGAGTTCAACTTTGCAAGGCCTTGGGCTTGATGTGATTGATCTCGGTTTATCCACAACACCTACAGTCGAAATTGCGGTACCTCTGGAAAAGGCTGGAGGTGGAATCATTCTAACTGCCAGCCACAATCCGAGTCAATGGAATGCGCTTAAACTTCTGAATAATAAAGGTGAATTCATTTCTGCTGCAGATGGTGCAGAGATCTTAAAATTGGCTCAAGACGAAAATTTCGATTTTGCAACAGTTGAAAAACTTGGCCGCTATAAAAAGAATCATCACTACATAAAAAAGCACATTGAGCTTATTAAAAACCACATGCTCGTGGATGTAAAAGCCATCAAAAAAGCAAAGTTTCATGTCGTGGTGGATGCGGTTAATTCATCCGGTGGAATTTGTGTACCCGAACTACTGGAAGAACTTGGTGTCAAGAAAATAAAAAAAATGTATTGCGAACCGACTGGACGTTTTCCGCATAACCCTGAACCTCTTCCTGAAAACATCAAAGAAATTTGTAAGGTGGTGAGGAACGCCCGCCTGCCGGACGGGCAGGGAAAATACGATCTTGGAATTATTGTTGATCCGGACGTTGATCGTCTGGCCCTGGTCATGGAAGATGGAAGGCCGTTTGGGGAAGAATACACACTGGTAGCTGTTGCGGATTATGTGTTGCGTAACCTGCCAGCCGGCAAGGCAGGAAAAGGAAATACCGTTTCCAATCTTTCCTCCACTCGTGCCTTACGAGACATCACCGAAAAAGCGAGGGGAAAATATACAGCTGCTGCCGTGGGGGAAGTAAACGTGGTGAACACCATGAAGGAAACGAAAGCCGTGATCGGTGGTGAAGGAAACGGGGGAGTCATCTTTCCTGATTTACATTATGGCCGTGATGCATTGATGGGAATTGCTTTATTCTTAACTCATCTTGCAAAATTAAAAATGAAAGCTTCTGAACTACGTAAGCTATATCCTGCCTACTTTATTTCTAAAAATAAAATTGAACTGACTCCGCAAATCGATGTTAACAAAGTATTGGAATCTGTAAAAACAAAATACCGGCATGAAAAAATCAATACCGCTGATGGTGTGAAGATCGATTTCGAAAAAAAACGTGAGTGGGTCCACTTGCGCAAATCCAATACTGAACCCATCATTCGCATCTATGCCGAATCACAAAGTGCGGCTAAGGCTGCAGAATTAGCTAAACAAATCATAAAAGATATTCAAGAGATTATCAAATCGTAAATCATAAATATTCATGCGAGTTTATCTAGACAATGCTGCTACCACACCACTCGATCCGGAAGTATTCGAAGCCATGAAACCCTTTTTGCTGGAAGATTTCGGGAATCCATCTTCCACTCATGAGCATGGTCGTAAGGTAAGAGCAGCAATTGAATCGGCACGAAAAAAAGTAGCGGAGTTGTTAAATTGTACTCCCGGTGAAATTATTTTTACGTCCGGTGGAACAGAAGCCGATAATGCAATCATTACCAGTGCTGTTAAAACCTATGATATCAAACACGCCATTTCTTCACCCATTGAACATCATGCAGTTACACACACCTTTGAAACATTAGTAACGCAAGGAGTTATTGAATTACACCAAGTCAGGTTAGATGAGAAAGGAAACATTGATTTTACACATCTGGAAGAATTATTGAAGACTTTTCCCGCTGCATTAGTTTCGTTAATGCACGCCAATAACGAAATTGGAAACATACTTGACCTTCAGCGAGTGAGCGATCTTTGCAATCTCTACAAAGCTTATCTTCATTCGGACACTGTTCAGGCAATGGGTCACTACCGACATGACATGAAAGCATTGAAAGTGCATGGCATGGCCGCTGCGGCACACAAATTTCATGGGCCCAAAGGTGTTGGCTTCATGTACATCAACAAAAACAAGAAAATCCAGCAGTTTATGCATGGCGGAGCACAAGAGCGCAACATGCGAGGTGGTACCGAAAACGTGTATGGCATCATTGGCCTGGCCAAGGCATTGGAGATTTGCTACCGTGATATGACTGAACATGAAAAATACATTAAAAAATTAAAGTCGTACATGATTGAAAAACTTAGGGAAAATATTCCTGGCGTCCAATTTAATGGAGACTCAGCCGAACTGGATCGAAGTTTATACACGGTACTTAACGTGAGCCTGCCTGAATCAGAAGAAAATGAAATGCTTCTCTTCAATCTGGATATGAAAGGAATTTCCGCATCGGGAGGAAGCGCCTGTTCAAGCGGAGCATCGACTGGTTCGCATGTACTGGGTGCGATCTATCCCAACTCTCAACGTGGGGCTGTGCGTTTCTCTTTTAGCAAATACAACACCACAGAGGAGCTCGATTTTGTGGTGACCAAACTGGCCGAGATATATAAGCCAGTAATTATCAACTAACAATGCCTGCCTGACCGGTAGGCAGGTGCCGATTAACCAATGGAGTCGCAATCCAAAATTGGCTAATTGACCAATCGACAATTGATTCACTAGCATATGCATCCGATTCTTTTTGAAGTAGGCTCATTCACTATTTATACATATGGTTTTTGTATCGCTATAGGTGCGCTGACAGGATTATCATACATGACCTGGCAAGGCAAAAAACAATTTAACCTCTCCTTCGATACAACAAACTCGCTTTTCATATTCATCGTAGTGGCCGCCATTGTTGGTGGTAAATCATTTTTCTTCTTTGAAGATCCAGCCTATTACTCAAAAAATATTGTCAGGCTTTTCAAAGGGAGCGGGTTTGTATTTTATGGTTCCTTTCTTTTTGCCGTACCCGTTATGCTATGGTTTTTCAAACGACATAAAATTCCTACACTCGCAATGTTGGATATTATGGCCTTGGTGACTTGCATTGTTCATGGGTTTGGTCGCGTGGGTTGTTTTATGGCAGGCTGCTGTTATGGTAAACCAACTGATTCCATTTTTGGAGTTACGTTCACCAATCCTGTTTGCCAGGCTGAACCATTAAATACCGCACTGCATCCCACACAGCTTTATGAATCCGGTTTCATATTTTGCCTTTTGGTAGTACTCGCCCTTCTCAAATCCCGAAAACAATTTGATGGTCAATTGTTCCTGTTGTACCTGATCTTATATGCAGCTGGACGTGCCGTGCTCGAGATCTTTCGTGGGGATGTGGCGCGCGGGTTTGTAATCAAAGATTGGCTGTCTCATTCACAATTCATTTCTATAATCATAATAGTAGTCGCTGGAATTTGTTACTTTAGATTGTCAAATAAGAAAGGAATATGGAAAACGAAAGCTTCGGCCAAAAAATAAAACGAACAACCACAAAGATTTTCAAGCGAATAGTACTCATTGGGATAATTCTTCTGGTTGGATTATTCTCTTTCTGGCAATGGGGTGTTTATGAAAAAGGTGTGAAGGCTGGAAAAGTGTTGAGTGTTTCTGAAAAAGGTTTCATTTTCAAGACTTATGAGGGGAAACTGAACCTGGAAACATTTGGGGCTTTAAAAGGGGCAAGCCCTATTGCAGAATCATTTGATTTCTCTGTTGAAAAAGGTGAAGGAGACGTAATCAAACAACTTCAAGAAGTTGCCTTAAGTGGTGAGCGTGTCAATCTTTACTTCATAAAGCGATATGTAAGATTTCCATGGCGCGGTGATACCAATGTTTTCGTGGAGAAAGTGGAAAGGTTAAAATAAAAAAATAAACCATGCGATCACTATTAAAAGATAATCTTCCTAAGATCCACGAGTTATTAAGATCGTATAAGGTAAAACGTGCATTTGTTTTTGGCTCTGTTTGCACAGATCAATTCAATGAAAAAAGTGATATTGATATACTTCTTTCATTTGATGACGATCACATAGCAATTGAAAACTACGCAGATAATTATTTTGACCTTACCTAAAGGCTAGAAGAACTTCTAGGACGTGAGGTGGACTTGGTGACGGAACGCACCATTAAAGATCCTAATTTTATTAAAGTGATGGAACGCACTAAAACTCCTTTGTTTAATGCCAGATGGTAATCAAATACCTGAATGACATACTTAAAGCTATCGAGAGGGTAGAGGGCTTCATTGGGACGCCAAAGAATTTAAGAAGTATCAGCATAATGTAATGCTTAGACAAGCCGTAGAAAGAAATATAGAAATAATTGGCGAAGCACTTAACAACGCATTGAAATTAAATCCATCGCTACCTATTTCAAATGCAAGAAAAATTGTAGACACTCGAAATAGAATCATTCATGGTTATGATGAAGTAGAAGATGTGGTTGTATGGTCTATTGTAATCAAACATCTGCCCCTACTAAAGAATGAAGTTGGCGCTATTCTCCCAAAGAAATAGATAATGCCAAAAAATACAATCATCCTTTACGGTTCTTATGGTTATACCGGCAATTTGATTGCCAAAGAATGTCGTTCAAAAAATCTGGACGTTATTCTTTCAGGGAGAAATGCGGAAGCTTTACAAAAACAAAGTGAGCGTACGAACTACCCATTTGAGGTTGTCGACATCAATAATAGTGTTGCTTTAAAAAATTTATTAGCCAAAGGCAAAGTAGTAATTCATTGTGGGGGACCTTTTCAATACACAGCCAAAGCAATGGTAAGCGCGTGTCTGGAGACTAAAACACATTATACTGACATTACAGGTGAATCGGCAGTATTTGAAATGCTTTCCAAATTAGATGATCTTGGCAAGCAGGCAGGGATTACCATTATGCCAGGCACTGGTTTCGATGTTGTACCTTCCGATTGTCTGGCGTTACATCTTAAAAACAAATTACCTTCGGCCTCCCATTTACAATTAGCCTTCGCTTCCGCTGGTGGAGGTTTTTCGCGCGGCACATCTAAAACAATGGCAGAAGGACTAGGTTATGGCAGTATGATCCGCAAAGATGGAAAGCTCACAAAAGTACAAACAGGAAGTTTGACAAAAGAAATTAATTACGGGCCCTTTCAAATCCCAAGTCTGAACATTCCATGGGGCGATATCTCTACGGCATGGAAAAGCACTGGCATTCCCAACATTGAAGTATATATCGGATCAAATGCAAAACAGATTGCGTATGCCAAAAGCAGTAACTACATAAATTGGCTTTTGCGTTTGCGTTGGGCGAAGAATTATATGTTGAAAAAGATTGACCAGAAACCAGCTGGCCCTAGCGATGAAAAGAGGGCGAAAGGCAGAATGTACCTGTGGGGAAAAGTATGGGACGGTTCTGGAAAAGAGGTCAGTGCAAGATTAGAAACACTAGATGGGTATACCCTAACCGCTAAAACAAGTGTGCTGATCGCAGAAAAAATCTTAGCAGGAAATTTCAAAGCTGGCTATCAGACTCCCGCCATGGCGTATGGAGCTGATTTAATTTTAGAAATTGAAAGTACCAAGCGGACGGATATTTGATAATTTTTGCGGAAGTAAAACCGATACTCAATTTCTTTGATACGAAAATTGAATTTAACAGGCCTTCAAATACTTTGAGTGATCTTTGACTATCCCAAGGTATCAAAGATTAAGGCTTGACTTCTATTGTATTGAAATTCTTCCTTGAAATCAATTTCCCAAAAGGCTTCAGGTCAAAGCCTTTTTCCTTTGCAAAGCCCTCAAATTCTAAAGCTCTGTCGCTATCTATCGAAACCAACAATCCACCACTCGTCTGAGGATCTGATAAAATTACTTTTTGTTCTTCTGTAACAGAACTAATCTTATGTCCATAGCTCTCCCAATTGCGCTGCGTGCCACCCGGCATTGACTTTTGTTGGATGTAGAGATCAAGAAAATCAAACTTCGGAACTTTACTGAAATCTATCTCCGCTGAGAGTCTGCTACCTTCACACACTTCGCATAAGTGGCCAAGCAAACCAAAACCAGTTACATCCGTCATGGCATTCACGTACGGTAGTTTTCCAAACTCAGTCCCAATTGAATTCAGTGTGAGCATTGTGTCAACCGCAATTCTTAAATGCGATTCCTGAACGATCCCTTTCTTTTGAGCGGTGGTGGTTATCCCAATTCCAATCGGTTTAGTGATATACAAGAGTGACCCCACCTTTGCAGTGTCGTTACGTTTTAAGTTCTCTTTTTTGAGTTTACCACTCACCGCCAATCCAAATACCGGTTCAGGGCAATCAATGCTATGACCTCCCGCTAACGGAATGTTTGCTTTAGCACAAATACTTCTACTCCCCTCCAAAACAAGCTTGGCTACCTCAGCCGGGATTTTATTAATGGGCCACCCCAGAATAGCGACCGCCATTACCGGCTCACCGCCCATGGCATACACATCACTGATAGCATTTACAGAAGCAATGGCTCCAAATGTGAATGGGTCGTCCACAATCGGCATGAAAAAATCGGTTGTGCTGACCATGCACGTTCCATCGCCTAGATCATAGACAGCTGCATCGTCTTTAGACTCATTGCCAACCAATAAATTTGGAAATTTCGCTTTAGGTAAATCGGAGTGAAGAATGGTATCCAGCACCACAGGTGAAATTTTACAGCCGCACCCTGCGCCATGGGAATATTGAGTTAGCTTTATTTCTTCTGTCATTATCGTGAATTCTAAATATTTAGGTGGTTAATAAGTTTCTTCGCAAAAGAATCAGCATCCATTCCATTCCAATCTAAATTAAATTGTACTCTCTCTTTTCTTTTACGAATACTATTAAGGTAGGCTTTATCATAATAGGTAAGTAGGATATCAATTGTGGAAGTCATATCACCTTGCAGTAGTTTCTCTTTGGCGGTCTTGTAATGTTGGCCTCCCAGTTTGGTCACTATTTTTCCCATGATGATTAAAAATTCTTCCCAATCGGCTGGGCCATATTCGGAAACTAACCGGTGTATTCGAATATCCTTGCTTACATCCATTTGCACTAAAGGGCTATTACTCATTCGAATCCAAAAATCATTTGGCAAAAAAATCTTTCCAATGGCAATGGACTCATCTTCGACCCAAATTCTTTTCGATAAATCGAGTTGAAGTATCTCTTCAAATAGTTCATTTTGAAATTGCTCCGTTGTTGGCTGAGGCGGCAGCAGCAAACCGCCAAAGGCCGATCCTTTGTGGTGTGCCAGATCTTCCAAATCTAAAATTTGCTCGCCATTCGCCTTTAAAGCTCTAAGTATTTCACTTTTGCCGCTGCCGGTGCATCCTGTAAGTAGAATAATTTGGAGGGGTTTTTTAAACGACTCTAATGCCTGATGACGATAAGCTTTGTAGCCACCAACTAATTGGCGGCTTTTTATCCCAGCCATGCCCACAAACTGACAGAAGTTGGCAGAGCGCATTCCGCCTCGCCAACAATGGACTAATATTTCTGACCTCACCCCTAACCCCTCTCTAAATGGAGAAGGGGTTATGTTTTTATCGGCAAGATGTTGAGTTTCATTTATAATATCGGCCAAACGAGGTCCAACCATTCGAAAACCCGTTTTGATTGCCTCTTTCTGACCTCTCTGCTTGTAATCCGTACCTACGGCCACTCGCTCTTCATTATTCAGGATTGGAATGTTGATTGCTCCCCTGATATGACCTTGAGCAAACTCACCTTGTGACCGCACATCAACAACTGGTTGATCTTGCCGAAGTTTAAGAAAGTCATCAATGGTCAGAAGCATAGGCAAAGGTCACTAACTCCTGGCTTTTAAAAAATTAATCATTGAAGTTAACGCCAACGCTGGTAGCAATTCCAATTCTGAAGCCATAGTTCAAATATTGCCCATCCTGGAAGCTTACCGCAGTCTCTAACCTGAACACTCGTAGTATACCTTCCAGCCCGTAACCAAGTTCAGTGTAATTCTTTGCAAAAGGGGCAGCCAGGTAATTCACAAAAATATTTTCAGATACTCCAACCATCCGCACTTTAGGAATTCTTGTAAACAAGAATTTTCTGAAATGGTAGTGGGCGTTTGCTGTAAAATATTGATCACTTGTGCTGTATTTATAGTAGTCCATCAAGCGA
This sequence comes from Bacteroidota bacterium, assembly GCA_038043425.1. Lineage (GTDB taxonomy): Bacteria > Bacteroidota > Bacteroidia > Cytophagales > Cyclobacteriaceae > ELB16-189. The sequence continues at coordinate 129,779 of JBBTBZ010000002.1, read as the reverse complement.
TAGCTTCCAACAGGATCAGTCGTGACAAATGGAGTTTGATTACCAAGGAAATGTTTATAATCCATGAAATACATTTTATCCGCATTCAAATACTTTCCAGCTTTCAATGCAATGTCCAATTTGCCACGTATTCCTAGTTTCATACCATGCTTCAAGCCAAGTTCTAACAAATCGTACTTTACTGCACTGCTCAGAACTCCATCAAATCCCTTGCGGTAATCCAAGGTCAACAGAGGTGATGAGTCATCCACTCTCATTTTTCGTCCATTTCGAATCCTATACTTTTGCCAGGGACGTGCTTCAAAACCTAATGTCCCAACAAAAGCTGTGTTAGGTTGGAAGCTTGTATTAGTCATTTCCAGGTTGACTGGAGCATTCGGAGTATACTCGTCTTTGTTACTCTTGAAGAGTGTAAAGTCAGATGTATTGGGTAGTTCATATCGTCTCGCCCATGACCAATTGGTGCGAAATACATATTTCTCATTAATACGCTGACGATAATTCAAATCAACAAAATCACGTTCGTATAACTTCATGAGGTTGTCACCCAGAAATAACGTTGTAAAGGTGTTAACAAATGGATGGATGGGCTCATCTGAATTAAACTGCTCCACATAACGTCCACCCTCCAGGGTAACCCGCCCATCGCGATTCCGATAGTCAATACGCAACTTGCCAGTGAGTTTTTCACGGGAAAAGGCATAACGCAAAATCGGACTTATCTCCAGCCGAGATGTTCTGGTTCTTTCATTTGAATTAAGAGAATCTTTTTTTACCCATCTCTTATAAAAACTCATTCGATAAATAAGATTAAATCCCTCTACTGTGTTAAATCCGCCATACGGTGTATGAATGCGAAAGTCAGTAGTTTTGCCTAGGCCATAACTATCGCCTAGTAATATGTCCCAAATTTGAAATCCCTTCTTGTTGTGCTTTTTACCATTTCTTAATGTATCTCCTTCGTCTTTTTTTTGCTGGACTTCCGAGATACTGTCATTCTTTTGATAACCGCGAACCTCCTCTTTATCTAAAGGTGCGGGCCGAATCTCAGTCCAAAAGGTTGAATCCTTTTTATAAGCAAGAGAATCAACTGAATATTTTGTATCCGAAATTACGTCAGGCTCTTTCGTTTCCTTTTGCTCCGCTTTCTCATACTCTTTTACCAATTGCTTAAGCTCTTTATTGGTAACTTCTTTTCCGGATTCGACACGCTCCTTTAATTGCTGACCTTTCTTGCTAAACTGTTGCTTTACTTGCTTGGCCTCCTCCTTCTGAACTTTCTCATCAATCACGGTCATCTCAAGTTGCAACTCAGGATTGAGTACTATTTTATAATCCTTAACTGTTGCGAGATAGGTACCTTCAAAATCAAATCCAAAAACGCTGCCATCGACAATAAATTGCTGAGAGATTGGCAACCATGCTTTATCTTCAATGGGAGTATAGATTTGCTTGATCTTAAAATTGATTCCCATTTTCGTAGTGCGAAAATCAAGACTATGAATACTCCACCAGTCTTCGACAATAAAGATGATGCCTTCAAATATATTGTCACCCTGTGACCGGGGTGTTACTTTAATTTTGCTGATCTCATAACTACGGTCCTTGAATGATCCCAGGTATTCAAATCGATAGTATGAAAAAGATTTAGGGGAAAGAGGGGAAACTGTTTCCGCAATTTCCGGTTCATAAAAACTTCCAAACACATAGGCGTTAGGTGAGCCGTCATTACCGGTTTTATTTTTTCCGGTTGTATACACGGCTATCACCTTCTCTTCAAAAATATTGGGACGTGTATACTTAATTTCACTTACCGACTCTTGAATGAACAATCGGTCTTTTGTGATCCCTTCTTTTTCCAATGCCTTCTTAGCAAGCCAGGGGTAATCGGTAATTTTTCCTTTTCCTTTGATATAAACTTTTGCTGTGTAGGAATCAATTTGTTGCGTATGAAATTTTGCCTTCGCGATGGCCTTGCGCATAATCGTATAGGCTGGATCCTCTTTTCCTGCTTTAATGGTCACGTTTTGCAGCATCATCACCTGCGTTTTCAAGGTGAGGTTAATTTCGATAAAGCTTTCGCGTATTTCTACTTTTCTCGAAACCGACTCATACCCCAGGTATTGAAAAATAATATCATAAGTTCCCGGATTCAGCAGGACTTCATAACGTCCTTCTAAATCAGTTGCGGAGCCTGTGCCGGTTTGCTTAACAAAAATGGATGCAAATGCCAGAGGAGTTCCCCCTTCACCTTTTATTAATCCTCGAATGCCTGCACCAAAAAGTGATATGGTAGACAAAAGTGATAATGAGAGTAAAAGAATTCCTTTATTCAAGACCATTGAGCTTATAGACGCAGGGACTACCAACTTGGTTGTTTTCGTATGAGGTTAATGATAAAAATATTTGGACTTTATCATTTGCTCAACGGTTTCTGGAACAAGGTAACGGATTGATTTATTCGCTTTGATGCAGTTTCGGATATATGTGGCAGAAATATCAAGCAAAGGCGCCTCCACCATTTTCACATTAGGATGACGAATTAAATCCGAAGATGTTACATCATGGCGAGCCTGCCCGACTGAGCTATTCAGGCGAGGATAAACATATAAGCCATATTGCTCAAGGATTTCTTCATAATTCTTCCAGTTTACAAAATTGTTCAGATTATCCTCCCCAATTATGACCTTAAACTCATTAGCAGGGTATTTTTCGGTGAGATGAGTTAGTGTATGAATCGTATAACTTGGCTTCGGCAAATTAAATTCAACATCCGTCACCTCCAGCTTATAATGATCACCTATGGCTACTCTGACCAAATCATACCGGTCAAATTCATGAAGCAATCCATGACTCGGTTTTAATGGATTTTGGGGAGAAACAACAAACCAGACTTTGTTAAGATCAGTATTTTCGGCCATTATGTTGGCAATAATCAGGTGCCCGATATGAATGGGATTGAAGGAGCCAAAAAACAGACCAATTTTTTTTGTTGAGGTCATCGGGAATATCCTACCTAAGGTTTGTCCTTAAAATCATTGTACAAACGCTGTGCTTCAAGCAGCGATTTCTCCAAATCCTCATTGATCAAAACAACATCAAACTTATCTTCGAAGGACATTTCAAATTTTGCCTTAAAAATTCTACGAGAAAGGCTTTCCTCTGTTTCAGTCCCTCTTTCGTTGAGTCTTTGTTTAAGTAAGTCAAGCGAAGGTACTTTTACAAAAACAGCCAAGGCCTTTTTCCCAAAGTATTTTTTAAGGTTTATTCCACCCTTTACATCCACATCAAAGATTACATTCTTTCCTTCCGCCCAAATACGCTCGATTTCAGATCTTAAGGTGCCATAAAAATTACCAGCGTACACTTCTTCCCATTCAATGAATTCATTTCTATCAATTTTTTTCTTGAATTCCTCCGGGCTTAAAAAATGATAATCCTTGCCATCTTCCTCTACACGTCCACGTCTATCGCGCGTTGAGGCGGAAATTGAAAAACCCAAATCAAGATTTTTCTTTAATAGATGCTTAACAATAGTAGTTTTACCAGAACCTGATGGCGCTGAAAAAATCAATGCTTTGCCCGCCATCAGGACGAAATTTTCTGAGTAATCTGCATTTGAATCTCCTGGAGCAAATCTGACGGCACATCACTGCCGCAGCATTTTGATTTTAATAATTCTTTAATGGTCATTTCAAGATCATAATTCTTATAGCAAGGCATACAGTGATCAAGATGCTGCTTAAAATATTCGCGTTGTTCATCCGTTACTTCGCTATCCAACATCTGCTGCAACATGTCCATACAGGAGCACTTTGTGCCATCCTGTTTTAGGAAGGGGCTTTCAGGTTTAGTCATAGATTAGATTTATTATAACCCATTGATTTGGCATACTCACTTAATTTTTCCTTCAGCAGGTTTCTCGCCCGGTGTAAGCGGCTTCTTACCGTGCCTATTGGAATGTCTAAAATTTTTGCCATTTCTTCGTACTTGAATTCCTCCAGGTCACTCAGGATAATTACCGTTCTGAAATCGACATCCAATGCATTTAACGCATTGGAAATTTCATCTCCAATCATGTCCTTAAGTGACTCCACTCGCAAGTCCGGAGTTATCTGCCGATCTACTTCCTCTGAATTATAATACGCCTCTACTTCCTGATAATCTACCTTCGAAGGTTCTTTACTCTTCTTGCGATAATCATTAATAAAACTGTTTTTCAATATGCGAAACAGCCAGGCTTTTGCATTAGTTCCTCTTTGGAATGATTCTATGAATCGATAAGCCTTAAGATACGTATCCTGGACAAGATCTTTTGCGTCATCCCGATCAAGAGTAAGCCGAAACCCGAAGTTGTACATCGACCGGATATGCGGCATGAACTCTCCATTGAAGATTTCCTGTCTTTCTTTGTCGGTATAATGCTGACGCTGTACTTCTTCCATAAAGGGTCAAAAATAGCAAAAAGTATGGCACACACGCGGAACCCTTCTTCAAATAAACCAGGATGAATGGGCTAAATTTGGATAACGTAAATTGCCTATCAGAATATTACCAGATTAGCTCATTGGAAATGCTCATTTGTACCAAATGTTGTGTCACCCTTTGTAAAGAATGTGAAGCCATTAGATGAAAGAGCGGTATATATTTTTTGCCGATCTGCCTTCTCATCGTGAATCTCAATGGCAATTACCCGTGTGATTCTTAGAATGGAGGCCGCAATCTTTTCGTCTTCAAATAGGTATTTTTCTGCTCCCTCAATATCCATTTTCAATAAATCAATGTGATTCCAATTCTTAATAGACAGTACATCCTTTATCCCATAACCTTCCACATTTCCTGCTTCCGATTCAACAACATAAAAACTCGCACTGGTTCCTTCACGATAATCACTTTTCAATGCCATCTTGCTCCTCTTTGGCCACAATGCGCCTTCCAATAAAATTATGTTCTCAAAATTATTCGCACTAATATTCTTTGAAATTTGATTAAGGTTCAACCGATCTGGTTCAATGCAAATGACATCTGACGTAGGGAAATAATTTTTAAAATACAAAGTAGAGTAACCCACATTAGCTCCCACATCTAATATAAGTGGTTGTTGGATGTTTTGCTCACTTAACATCTCAATTGCTATCTTATACTCTTGTTTACCCCAAACTTCATACAAGGTAATCAAATCGCTACTTGGATATTTTCTTGTGTAACAAACAATATTTCTCTTCTCTCCCGCGAGACTCAACTTGTACTCTTCATCCCCCACCGCCACCTGCAACCCTCGGATACGTCTAAAGAGTTTATACAGGTTCTTTGCTCCCATGATTTCAGAAGAGCTTTTTCTACCGGTAACCTTGTTCAGATAATGCCGAATGACTTGTCTTCTGATGGCTGTTGGCATTTCAAAAAAACGTAATAACCCCATACGAACTACATGTGTTAACCTAAATTCTATTAATATAATCTTGCGCTATTTTTTCCCAATTTCTTAATGGGGTCATGGAGTTCACGTGCATGTGGGTAGACAACCCTGGCATAGGCGAAAAACAAATTGAGCTTGCCATAAAACCAAAATGTCCAAATAATTTTCGACTCAGAAGGCTATCGTTTGCTTTTCGGGAAGCTTTTTTCAATAAGGATAAGTGCTTTTTAACCGTAGTTGATTTTGCCAAAAAAGTAAAGGTAACATTGGTGACCTGCCTCCAATGGCAATCGCTTGACCGAACAATCAAAGAATGTCTTCTATACCGTGGAAAATATCGATCAGGATAATCAGGTGGAAAAATAAACAAATCCTTTGCGGGCAAATTGACAAGGCTGGAAAAATTATAAGGCTTTATCTGTTGCCTGAAAAGTTCATTTCGTTCATTTAAAAAATTATCAATTATTGAAAATGAATTGGGCATATGCAAATAATCATCTTCGCAAAAGTATATCCATTCCTTGTTGTCAATGGTGGTTGCTATCTTCAAGGATTCCCGGATGGAAGCATCATTCCCATAGCTACCCAAGTTCATCTCAACTTCAAAAGAAGTAAAGAAGTTAATCATTTCATCAGAGAGCTTGTCACCCAGAATTACTACCCTATAATTAAACCCCTTAAGCGAATCCATTAAACTCAGGAAACAAATTTTTATGAGCTGAGCTTTTGGTAAATCAAAAGGTCGTGGGCTTTTATTAAACGAGTTAACACTGTCGCAGGCCCTAAAGATTATAGTATACTTTCTCATTCCAATTAATATAGAATTCAAAATATAACAAACGCTCGTCAATTTTTGTGTAAAAATACAGCATTTGAAGTAATCCATTCCAAGTACATAAATTGTCATAACTTCGCCACTTTAAATTTATTTGCTTAATTAGGAAGTAGATTCATAATGAAAGTCTGTGGTTTTACATTCGTACGCAATGGAGTGAAATTTGACTACCCCTTTGAAGAAGCGATACGATCAATGCTGCCCATATGTGATGAAATCATTGTAGCGGTTGGGAATTCTGATGACGACACACTTGTCCGGGTAAAGGCAATTGACCCTAAAGTAACTGTAATTGAAACAATTTGGGATGAAACCTTACGTGAGGGAGGAAAGGTTCTTGCGTCAGAAACAGACAAGGCCTTTCAGGCTATTCCTTCGCACTATGACTGGGCTTTCTATATTCAAGGAGATGAAGTGGTGCATGAGAAATACTTGCCCACAATTAAAAAAGGTATGCTAGACTATCTCGGTAATCCAAATGTTGAGGGATTGCTTTTCAACTACACACACTTTTTTGGGTCTTATGAGTATGTCGGTTTAAAGTACTCCTGGTACAGAAGAGAGATTCGTATAATCAGAAATAATAAAAATAACTTCTCCTACAAAGACGCGCAGGGGTTCCGAAAAAAGCCAAATGAAAAATTAAAGGTAAAATTGATTGACGCTCATATTTTTCATTACGGTTGGGCTCGGGAGCCTGAAGCGTTACAGGGGAAAGAAAAGTCAAAAGCCATGTTTTATCATGGGGATAATTGGATCAGTCGGAATTTTAGTCGCTCCAATAAATATGAATACGACAGCATGTTAGAGCCCATTCGGAAATATACCGAGACTCATCCGGAAGTAATGAAGGAACGCATCGGTAGGCAAAACTGGAAGTTTAATCCTGATCTGTCTTTAAAGTACTCCTCTTTGAAAGATAAATTTAAAAGAGTGATGGGCGACTGGACCGGGTGGTATCCTGGTGAGTATAAAAATTACAAGAGGCTTTAAAACAATTACTCAGACCTTGTTGAAAGAAATTTTATTTTTTTTCTTTGGTATAAACTTTGCTTAATTCCGCTGGCAATTCTCATAAGAGATACGTCTTCACCGCGAGATGCCATGAGCGTCTGATATTTCTCCCGCGACCTTCTCCAATCTTTTCTATGTTTTATAAAAAGGCTGATGGATCTGATGAATGAGACCTTAAAAACCAAAATTCTGGCAAGCGCTTCTACCAAGACCTGTATGAACCAAAACGGGAGAAGGTAACTTTCCAAATGAATGGCATGGAGAAAAAGTTTATTCCGATTATAGATTACATCAACATATTTCTTCTTGTTTTTTACTTTTACGGAGGAAGATGTTTGATGACGACAAATTGCCTGATTTTCATAATAACATTTCCAACCCAACCTCCAAGCCCTGAAGGATAAATCACAATCCTCGATATAAAAGGGTGAGAATATTTCATCAAAGCCACCTAATTCAATCAATTTTTTACGATTGACAAGGGCATTGGCACCCGATAAATAAAGCGTATAAAGTGATTCACTTCCCATCGGCTTAAGTAAATAATTGCCCGAAGTTTTGATTTTCAACCCATGAAATTCAGGTAGCCTGGCAGCATCTTGAATTTTTTCGTCATTCCAACCGACTATTCTGCCCATCACTCCAAATGTATCTTTATCATTAAAATATTTAAGCTGATGCTTGAAATAACCTTCGGTTAAGATGATATCGCTGTTTAATAATAAGACTAAATCATATCTGGCTTCAAAAATTCCTTTGTTGATAGTGCCTGAAAATCCTTTGTTCTCAGCATTTTTCAGTATTTTAATTTCTGGAAAATTTTTAATCAGATAGTCAATAGAATCATCCGTGGAACAATCATCAGAAACAATAACTTCGAAGGGTAACCGGGTTTCCTTCATCACCGAAAGCAATGGGGCAATGGTGAACGGGAATAGTTTTCTCCCATTATAATTAGGGATAACTACTGATATACCGTTTGGTTGATACTTATTTTGATCTTCAATAAAAACAGGCAGGCGTCTGTTTAATGCTAAGAGTTTCGAATATTTAAAAAACGTATAGGTAGCATTCGCAAATGAAATCTGAAGACCGGCTATTCCGGAAAGAAAACCAGCGCGAATGAAATAATTTCGGAAGAATGTATATATCGTTTTATAGATAATTTTAAAGTAGCTACTGCCCACCAGGACTCTTGCACTTTGGGCATACAAGGTTGAATACTGATTGGCTTTTATTACCAGTTGATCGGCATTTTTATAAGCTCTATGTAACAGCTCCCCCTTTAAATTCTTTGTTCGCGTTTTTCGACTTAAAATAACTTTATCATGCGGATTTGCGCCTCCCCATTTGCCGAAATTCCGGTTCCACAATCTGAGCTTTCTGTCAGGATACCAATCTGTATATCGTATCCATTTTCCTTCATAGCTTGAAAGCCGGCTAAAATAGTATGCCTCATTTTTCAAATTCGACTTAACATCTAGAATGGATTTTGTCAGCTCCTCTGAAAGGTATTCATCACCATCCAAAGAAATTACGTGATCATACAAGGCATGCTTCAGCGCATAATTTTTTTGTTCAACATGCCCTAAAAAAGGGTGCGCGATAAATTTGACATTTCGCTTAAGACACTCTTCCTTTGTTCGGTCTGTTGAATATGAATCAACAATTAATATCTCATCTGCCACTGGAATAAGAGAATCGAGGCACCGTCCAATGTTCTCCTCTTCATTATAGGTAATTACAACTGCACTGATCTTTGCCATTAAAACGAATTTACGAATTCCAAAATACGGTTGAATTCCGCATAAAACAAAAGTGGCTGTCTCTAAAGGCACCGTCATTGCGAACGGAGTGAAGCAATCCCCAAATATTGAAACCAAAATGGGGATTGCTTCGGTCGTACCTCCCTTACAATGACGCTTATATTTACTTTTGAGACAGCCTCTTGAACAAATTATTCTATACTATTTATCGTTGTGCAACCAAGCCTTGTGATTTTACCATATTAATAAATTCGATTCGATAACCTTCCTTATCTATTCCTTTAGCACTCTGAGCAAGTTGAAGAACCTGATCTATGGAATAACCCTTCACAAATTCAGACTCTCTGAGAATCATTCCAAACCCAGCCACAGCGGCAGACCATCGGAAATTCTCTGAAGTTCTGTTTTCTGAAGTATTTTCATCTAACAAAGAGTGAATGATTAGTTTACTCACGTCTTCATTTGGATTTTTGTAACGAAATTTTACAGTCATTAACTCTTTTGATTTGAGTGCTTTAGAATCAATACTGGAGATCTGATACTTCAACTCATCGACTTTGAAAAACTCGCTGTCTACTCCTACTGGAATTATTTCATACAAAGCGGTCACGGTATGACCTGAGCCTAGTTCTCCTGCATCCTTCTTATCGTTATTGAAATCTTCATTCTTTAACATCCTGTTTTCGTATCCAATCAGGCGATACGCCTTGACTTTTGCAGGGTTAAATTCAATTTGAAGTTTTACATCTTTGGCAATGGTGAAGAGCGTTCCTCCAAATTCATTCACCAAAACTTTTTGAGCCTCCATGATATTGTCGATGTACGCATAGTTACCATTTCCCTTGTCCGCCAATATCTCCATTTTGGAATCTTTGTAATTACCCATTCCATAACCCAGAACAGTCAAGAATATTCCATCTTTCCTTTTATCTTCAATCAATCTCTCCATAGAAGCATTACTGGATTCACCAATATTGAAATCACCATCTGTTGCCAGGATAACTCGATTATTGCCTCCCTCCTTAAAGTTTTGTTTAGCAACCGCATAAGCAAGGTTGATACCTGCTCCTCCGGCTGTCGATCCACCTGCTTCTAAATTGTCAAGCGCTTCAATGATTCTCTTCTTTTCAGATCCTGAAGTTGACTCAAGAACAAGGCCGGCAGCCCCTGCATAGACAACTATAGCCACTCTATCCTGAGATCGTAATTGCGCAACCAGCATTTTAAAAGATGCCTTAAGTAATGGTAGTTTGTTCTGATCACTCATTGAACCCGATACGTCAATCAAGAATACAAGATTCGAAGGAGGTAGATTATCCGTTGGTATTTTCTTTCCTTGTAAGCCAATGTGGACGAGTTTGTGCTTTGCATTCCAGGGAGCGATAGCTATTTCAGTATAGATTGAAAATGGATCGGGCCCGTCTGCTGTTGGTTGCACGTAATCATATTCAAAATAATTAATCATCTCCTCAATACGGACGGCATCTTTAGGCGGGCGCTGACCATTGTTGATATACCTCCTGATATTGCTATAAGAGGCTGCATCCACATCTATTGAAAAAGTAGAAAGGGGATTTCGCAAAGCATCGTGAAAAATATTTTCAGAAATACCGTCATATTCTTCCGTGTTCCATTCCTGTTCTGCAAGTTCATATTGCATTGGAGCGTATAACATGTCTGCCTGTTTTTCTTTAGCACCTTTGGTTGAAGAGGGGTGCCCAAAAACCCTTTTATCACCTTGCACCCCAATAGCAGTGATAATAGCTTCATCCAATTTACTGGAGGCAGACTCAAGTTTTATGTTGACAACATCAGAAACCCCTATCTTGGCTTCTTTCGTTAACAATCCTATACCTGAGAAGACTAAAGTTCCTCCTTTAGCTGGCACGGAAATACGATAATCCCCTGCTACATTGGTGACCGTACTCCGGTTGGTACCTTTCAAAACAACATTTACACCGGAAAGGACTGATCCATTTTCTGATGAAGTAACCTTTCCTGTAATTGCACGCTCTTGTGCTGCTAGCAGGCTTGAGGCCACGATTGTTAATACGAGAATCCAGATTTTTCTTTTCATAACATTGGGTTTTAAGTTTCTTTTAGTGCTAAGATGCAGGCGCCATCCTGATTCCATAAAACCTTAAATAAGATCTATTTACACTATCTAAGCCTGCTGGATAATAATGATAAGCACTATTAACGGCTGCATCATAGGGTGAGAGTTACGTTGACTAAGTGCCAGGCTAAGTAGTATATTGACAAAATGTTCATCCGGGAAAAACCGTCTACTGTGCCTGATTCTGAGCTTTTGCTTCATTACAGAAACTCAGGCAATACACAGGTTTTGGGTGAGTTATTTTCCCGATATACATCATTGATGTATGGTGTTTGTCTGAAATATTTGAAGGATCGTGATGACTCGAAAGATGCTGTGATGCAGGTTTTTGAAAAACTGGTCCAATCACTGCGGGAGCATCAAATTGACAATTTTAAAAGCTGGCTCTACGTCACCACCCGCAATTATTGCCTTATGCAAATCCGTGCGAAAAAGAGCAAAATGACAGGCGGAATCTCCCCAAGGCTTATGGAAAACGATCTGGTTTTACATCTTGAAGTTGATACTGATCTTGAATGGAATCTTAGTAAATTGGAAAAGTGCATTGAACAACTTGCGAACGGACAAAAACATTGTGTCCAGTTGTTTTATCTCGAGCAAAAATGCTACAAAGAAATTACCGTATTAACCAATTTTGACTTAAACCAAGTGAAGAGCTTTATCCAAAATGGCAAACGCAATTTGAAAATTTGCATGGAACAAAATGACTGATTTTAAAGACGATATTGAAAAATACAGAAGGGGTGAATTGACCTCAGCAGATATGCACGATTTGGAAAAGAGAGCGTTAAGCGATCCTTTTCTTGCAGATGCACTGGAAGGTGCTGACTCAATTTCCGCTGAGGATTTTTCAACAGACATTTCAGAAATCAACAAGAAGCTATTAACACAGAATAAAACGTCAGTATGGTTTACACCGTTGCGAATTGCTGCGGGTATCGCTCTGCTGTTGGGCAGTGTTTTTTTGATCTATAACTTCAGTCAACCCGATAAACAACTTGCGTTACAAAAAGAAGAGCAATTGAAAATAGGTACATCAAATTTTGAGGACACCATTATAAAAAAAGATCAACAGCAATTGCTGAGTCTGAATCAACCCAAGGAAGAAACTAAAACTGAGATTATACCAGATCTGAAAACTAGTGGACCCTCTCTTGCTAAAACAGATGGAAGTGGTGAAGTGAAACCTGGTGCTGGCCTCTCTACCACAATTCATGCGGCACCGGCTGTTGCGGATGTCCAAATAGATGATCATGCTATTGCAGATGAGTTCGCTGAAACTGAATCAGAAGAAAGATCTTTAGAGGGAGAGAAAATTGTTGCTGCCGAACCCGCCCAACAAGATTTGAAAAAAGAAGCTGTAGACCAAGACATTGTTACAAAATCACAGGCCAGAAAAAGTAAACTTACAGAGGACGGTCAACCACAAAAAGTCATACGTGGTCAAGTTACTGCCGCGGAAGATGAATTGCCTTTACCCGGAGTGAGCGTAACGGTTAAGGGAACTACAAACGGAACAATTACCGACCTGCAAGGCAATTATTCTATTTCATTAAAGAGTGATACACAAAAGCTAGTGTTTTCATTCGTTGGATTAGAAACCAGCGAAGTAACTCCAAATGATAATCCAACGTTGAATGTGAAACTTCTGGAAGACCCATCGCAACTCAGTGAAGTAGTTGTTATGGATATCAAGTCAGCTCGGGATGATAAGGGTATTTCAGTTATTAAACTTGCTGAGCCTGTTGGTGGCAGAACACCTTATGATAAGTATTTGGAAAACAATCTGCACTACCCTCAGCGAGCTTTGGAAAGCAAAGTCAATGGCAAAGTAACGATTGAGTTTATTGTAGGTACCGATGGAATCCTGCACGATTTCAGTGTTATCAAAAGTCTTGGCTATGGCTGTGATGAAGAAGTAACACGATTAGTCAAAGAAGGTCCAAAATGGACGCCCAGCACGGAAGATAATATTGCGATTGAAAGTAGAGTGAGGTTGAAAATGCGGTTTGATCCTGAGGAGGCGAAGAGGTGAGCACTTGCATTTCTTATACGGTTATCTGATCTTAGAACTGCATGACAAAAAAAGCAACTGCCAAAACTATTCCTCGCGAAATCCTTGATCTCATACGGAAGGAATTTAATTCTTCAGAATTCAGTACCATGTCGCGTGGAACTGGAAAGTGGAGTTTTATTCCTTACCTCCAAAAGTCTCTTCAGAAATTTCTGGATGACCACAAGGAAACCTTGCCCCATCTTATTGTACAATATCCAAAAGGGCCAACAGAAGATTTATTAAGAAGGGCTTTTAATTTAAAAAGTCCGCCCGGGGCAACAAAGTCGCTAAGGGATTTATTGTGCTTGTTTGCAACGCAATCAAAACTTGACTGGAATGGTGTGATATCCTCCCGCTACAGCGACAAGTATTCATCATTGCTGGATCAGGAAAAGCCAGAATCAGTAATTGACCAAAATATTGCTAATCCCTCGATTGATACGTTTGCAAATAAAATTGCCGAATTATTAATGGAGAAGCTGTCTTCCAAAGAAATTGAAATTGTGAAGAAACAAATCCAGGATGAAAAAGTGAGTGTGGAAAACTCAGATGAATTGATTGGAAATATTTTGGTGCCTTCACTTAATGATCCTAACAAACCTGAGTTTCCTCCTAAACCATTTTTCACCCCAAAGTTTCCCGCATCTGCAACATATCAAATTCAACTGTCAGGGTTTACTAACGTATGGCTGAAAGATGAAAGTACCAACCCAAGTGGTACGCATAAATCCAGAATGGCCTGGGAGGTGCTCATTAAGGCCAAGAGATATCAAATAAAGGAGATTTCACTCATTTCCTCTGGCAGTGCAGCAACCGCCATTCAATACTTTTTTAACTTATATGGAATTACAACGGTGTTAAAAGTTTTGGTAGACCTCCGCATGAGTCCAGAGATCAAAAAACATTTGATTGATATGGGCTGTAGAGTGTACGAAACCGATCTTTCAAAAAAACTATTGACTGGAAAGGAAATAAAAGAACTGACGGACAACAAAACCGGTATCGACATCACCTATCGGGAAGTACTGGACCGTTACAACGACAATTATTATGATTGGCTCTCATATGAAATCATAAATGAAAATCCAGAATATTGTTTTATCCCATTTGGCACTGGCGATTTGTTTGTGAATATCTTAATTATTGCTGAGCGTGAATTTAACAACCGCATTTTCAAGCACGATCCGAGATTCAAAGGCGATATTAATACTATAAGCAAATGTAATTTCATCGGTGCTACCACGCATAGTGAAAGCACCAGCCTCGACAAACTTTTCTCCTACCATTTGCCATCGTTAAAAGACTACAACGACTACCTCGCATCGCTTATCATGAACGATAGGATCGGTCAAGGTTCGGGTATCTTAGACGTAGAAGAAGAATATATTGAAGAAGCATTGCGCATTGCGCAACAACAATATATAAAATGTGAGCCTAGTGGCATTGCCGGCCTGGCACTGTTGCTTCAAAACAAAAATGATATACCGAATAACGCTAAAATTTTAATTGTGAATACGGGCTGCACGGACTATTCTTTGTCGGCTCATCCCCGGTAATTTTGCTTTTAAGAAAGCTGGCGTAAATACCTTTTTTTATCTCACCATCATCGTCAATGACTTTACCGTCCGGTTATCTTCATTATATTTGATCAGAGATAATAGCGAAAAGCCACCTGCAAAATATCGGGAAGTTGAAACTGCCTACCGGACGGGGGGCTTTAGTAGATTGCCAGGTGGTCCCGATTTTTTTTTCGGGCAGGCCCCAAGGAAAAAAATAAAACCAACTGCTCACCCGCCATCAAAATAAACTTACCATAATTCAATATTCTTTTTACATTTAAGCCGCTAACAATCACTTAACATCATTTTGCATGAGTCTTTTTATCAAGAAACCATTAGAGCAGTTAATGAATCAATCCCACGATTCGAGTAAGGGATTGAAGAGGACACTTGGTGCCGGTAACTTAATAGCACTGGGGATTGGTGCCATCATTGGTGCCGGCCTTTTTGTGCGTACTGCTGCAGCAGCAGGAGAAGCAGCCGGCCCCGCAGTGGTAGTTTCATTTATTGTTGCAGCTGTTGGTTGTGCATTTGCAGGACTTTGTTATGCCGAGTTTGCCTCGATGATCCCAATAGCCGGAAGTGCCTATGCCTATGCCTATGTAACCATGGGCGAGTTTATGGCCTGGATAATTGGGTGGGCCCTTGTGTTGGAGTACGCTTTGGCCTCAGCAACGGTATCAATAGCTTGGAGTGAATATCTCAACAACCTGCTGGGTGGAGCCATACCGTATGCGTTATGCCATTCGCCATTTGAAGCAGGACTGAATGGAGCGCCAGGAATAGTTAATTTACCCGCACTCTTCATCCTTGTCATTCTCACTTTGGTTCTAATTAGAGGCACACAGGAGTCTGCGCAGTTAAATGCGATCATCGTTTTTGTAAAGGTTTCAATAGTACTTATTTTCATCGTGATTGGCTGGGGATTTATCAACGAAACCAACTATACACCTTTTACAATTCCCCAATCTCTCCCTGATCATGACGCTTGGAATAGATTTGGTTGGGGTGGCGTGCTGGGGGGAGCAGGCATTGTATTTTTCGCATTCATTGGTTTTGATGCTGTGTCTACCGCTGCACAAGAGGCAAAAAATCCGAAGCGGGATATGCCAATTGGAATATTAGGGTCATTGGTGATTTGCACGATACTGTATGTTTTGTTTTCCCACGTACTTACAGGAGTTGCCAACTGGGAAGACTTTAAAACTGCCGGAAAAGAAGCTTCTGTGGCCTTCGCAATCAATACCTACATGCCGGGTTATGAATGGCTCGGAACCTTAGTGACTGTAGCAATTTTAGCAGGATTTTCTTCAGTGATACTAGTAATGCTGATGGGTCAGTCACGTGTGTTTTACTCCATGTCAAAAGACGGCTTGGTTCCAAAAGTCTTTTCAGAGTTGCACCCAAAATTCCGAACGCCTTTTAAATCAAATGCATTACTGTTGATATTTGTTGGCCTATTCGGTGGGTTTGTTCCGGGAAGTATTGCCGGTGATTTAACAAGTTTTGGAACTCTGTTTGCCTTTGTATTAGTGTGTGCTGGCATTTGGGTGTTGAGAGTTAAAAACCCAACTGCTGTGCGGCCATTTAAAACTCCATTGGTTCCTTTGGTACCGATTTTAGGAATGGTAGTTTGCTCTGGTATGATCTTATCACTTGGAAAAGATACCCTTATCTCTGCACTTATCTGGATGATTGTTGGTTTGTTTATCTATTTCCTTTACAGTAAGAAGAATAGTCTTCTGCGAAAAGAGAATCAAGGATAATTTAGTAGGCAGTAGGCAAGGAGCAATAGGCGGTGAAGTAAATTTGCTTACTACCACTAATTGATCTCCTCGTCTGTTATAGAGAGTGTGGTTCCCATAAGCTGGGTTCTATATCTTCTCAATGGCCTCCAGGCAACTCCGCCAGAAGGATTTCCATCTGAAAAATTAAAAGTCGATCCACAACAAGGATCAGTCAAGTACAATCCTGAACTGTGAACGTTTACTGTGGCGCAGGCCTCGTTTGGGTGAAAAGAGCAATTGCGCTCAAAGGCATTATAAGAAGTCTCACTAACCCGATAAATAATGATTCCTCTTACTCCGCCTTTGATTTCTTTGTACCCACCGTCTGTTCTTAAACTCACATATTCCGAAAAACTAAGATTGATGATGATTTCGGTAAATGGAATATATGGAATGGGATCATCCGAAAGATCAGGCTGACACCCCATTACCAATAAAATAAAAGTCCAGAAATTAGTTTTTCGGATAATCATAAAATCCCTTACCAGTTTTGCGACCCAGATGGCCGGCCGTAACTTTTTGTTGTTGAATGTAATTGGGGCGAAATTTTACATCTTGGTGGAATCCATTATACACTGAAGTCGTGACCGCTAAGTTAGTATCAATCCCAATCAAGTCCATTAACTCAAAAGGACCCATCTTAAACCCCGCTGATCGCAGAAGTTTATCAATTGATTCTACGCCAACTACATTTTCCTCCAGCACTTTCAATGATTCAACATAGTAATGCCTTGCCACACGGTTAACGATGAAACCCGGGGAATCTTTTGCCTCTACCGAAGTTTTTCCAAGTTTCTTTGAAAATGCCCTAACTATTTCAATCAGTTTAGGATCGGTTGAATCACCTGAAACTATTTCGACCAGCTTCATCACGTGTGCAGGGTTAAAAAAGTGTAACCCAATACAGTTTTCGGGAGTCTTTAGCTGTGCGGCAATTTGAGTTACAGCGAAGGAGGAAGTATTGGTAGCCAGGATTGCGTTACCTTCATTAAGTTTCTCTACTTGCCGAAAGAGTTCTTTTTTGATATCAAGTATCTCCACAACTGCCTCGATGATTAAGTCAGCCTTTACATCCCTTAATTGCTTGACCATTATGATTCTTTTTTGAATCTTCGCCCGTTCGATCGCGGTGAGTTTTCCTTTTTCAACTGCTATCCTTAGGTTATTTGCAATTGATTCAATTGCTTTTAATTGAAAGTCAACATTAACATCAAAAAGCAACGTTGTATAACCAGCCTGTGCACAAACCTGAGCGATCCCTTGACCCATCGTGCCAGATCCAATTACTGCAACTATCTTGATGTCTTTGAATTCCATTATTTCGAGTAAAACTCCTTTATCTTCTCACAAACAAAAGCTATTTGTTCTAATGAAAGTTCAGGGTAAATAGGTAAGGATAAAATTTCTTGCGATAGTTTAAATGCAACAGCAAAATCCTCAACTGAATATTTATGATGTTTATAAGCAGGCTCGAATGGTAAAGCTGTTGGGTAATGGATCATCGTCTGAATGCCATGAGTCTCCAAAAACAATTTCATTTCATTTCGCTCCTTTGCTCTAATCACAAATAAATGAAAAGAGTGTTTTGTATCTGGTCGAACATACGGAAGTATAATCCCTTCCACATCCTTTAATGAAGAATAATAAACAGAAGCATTTCTAATTCGCTGATCCGTCCACTTGCCCAGGTGTTTGAGCTTTACCTTTAGAAAGGCCGCCTGCAAAACATCTAAACGACTATTTATTCCTTCCATCAGATGTTCATCTTTGTTCAACCCACCATGATTTGCCAATCTCCTGATTTTTAATGCAAAGTCAGAATCGGAAGTAAGAACACAACCAGCATCACCATAAGCGCCCAGGTTTTTAGTTGGATAAAAACTGAAGGCACTTGCAATTCCAAATTTTCCAACAAGTTGATTGCAGTCTTCTGTTAGATGGGCTTGGGAACAATCTTCAATTAAAAATAAATCATGCTTCTTACAAAGTTCAGCAATCTCTTTAACCGGGGCTGCTTGTCCGTACAAGTGAACAACTATAACGGCTTTTGTCTTTCGATTTATTTTTGACTGAACATTTTCTGGTGCAATTGTATAATAGAGATTATCAACATCTGCAAAAACCGAAGTACCGCCTGCCAGTGAAATAGTCTCCGTTGTTGATATCCAACTGTGCGCAGGGGTAATTACTTCATCACCTTCACTTATTCCCAGCGCTTTAAGGATAAGGAAAAGGGCATCAGTGCCATTGCCAACACCGATACAATGATTGACACCATATGTTTCCCCGAAGGATTTCTCAAACTCTGAAACAAAAATTCCACCTACAAAAACACCTTTTTCAAAAACTGATTGTACAGCAACACCCACTTCTGATTTAATGTTGAGGTACTGAGCTTTTAAATCAACGAACGGGACATTCATTAAATAGTCTTTCTGTTAAAGAAGCTATACGACCGCCTTGAATTGTTTGAGAAAACGAATATCATTTTCGGAGAACATGCGCAAATCATTAATTCCATAGCGTAGCATCGTTATCCTTTCAATGCCCATACCAAAAGCAAAACCCGTATATTCTTCCGGGTCTATTCCGCAGTTGCGCAGAACATTTGGATGGACCATACCAGAACCAGCAATCTCAACCCAGCCGGAATATTTGCAAACATTACATCCCTTGCTGCCGCATATAAAACAGGAAACATCAATCTCTGCACTAGGCTCTGTAAACGGAAAGAAGGAAGGGCGCAACCTGATTTTGGTGTCCTTTCCAAACATCTCTTTTGCAAAATGAAACAAAGTTTGTTTGAGGTCTGAGAACCCAACGTTCTTATCCACATAAAGGCCTTCTACCTGGTGGAAAAAACAGTGTGCTCGCGCTGAGATAGCTTCATTGCGATATACTCGACCTGGCATAATAGCCCGTAGAGGTGGCTTTTGTTGTTTCATCAACCTAATCTGCACGTTTGACGTGTGAGTGCGCAGAAGGATATCATGGTTTCCCCTTTCCTGTCCGTCAGGCAGGGCAGGTTTCTCTATAAAGAAAGTGTCCTGCATTTCACGGGCTGGGTGATTTTCGGGGAAGTTCAATGCCGTAAAATTATGCCAGTCATCTTCTATCTCAGGGCCGTCAACCACGTTAAACCCCAACCGTTCAAATACTTCAATTATTTTATAACGTGTTAAATTAAGAGGATGCAAGCTACCTGTTTTATTAGGTATTGGCGGTAATGATAAATCAATCTCAACTCCTGATGATTTAGCTGAGGCTTCCTGCTCATCACTCAATTGCTTGAACCTTTCCTCGGCTGCTTGCTTTAATTCATTTAGAATCTTTCCCAGCGTTTTCTTCTCTTCAACGCTAGCTTGCTTAAACTCTTCGAAGAGCTCTGAGATGGCTCCTTTTTTGCTGATAAACTTCAAGCGAAATGCTTCCAAGGATTTACCTCCTAATGAAGTTACATTATCTAATTCTTGTCGTAACGACCGTACTTTTTCTTGAAGAGAGCTCATGTTTTTAAATAATAGATCAGGATTTAATAGTCAGTTTTCTTAAAATCAAACGATCCAGAATAATACTTAAGAGTACTGATAAAACTAAAATACCTGACAACATAATTTTATCCTCAATTCCTCGTAAAATAATGGCTCCCAATATATACAAAGCACTTATCGATGTGAGAATGGTAGCAGTCTTCGCATGTGTCATTCCCAGTCTCATAATAGCATGATGAATGTGGTTTTTATCAGGCTTAAATGGCGATTGCCCTTTTGAAATTCTTAATATGATAATCCGTAGTGTATCGAATAATGGGATAATAATAAAACAAATACCAGCTGAAATAGTTGCGGCAAATTTAACAGGATGAGTACTCGGCAACGCCTCGTTCACGCTCATAAAATGTATTACACAAATTGCTAGCAGCATGCCGATCACCATTGCTCCGGTATCTCCCATAAAAATCTCAGAGGGCTCCCAATTAAATACCAGAAAAGCGATAATACCACCAGCCATTGCAAAACAAAATAACGAAAAGACAATGCTATCGGCCATAAAAAACCAGATTCCAAAACTTACCAACGACATTGTGCCAACACTTCCGGCAAGTCCATCAAGGCCATCAATTAGATTAAATGAATTGGTAATAATGATAATAGTGAAGCCTGTTAAAAGATAAGTCAGAACAGGATTAATCTCGTAGATTCCAAACAAACCATAAAATGAGTTCAGCTGGACGGAGGAAAACAACAAAATAATTACAACCACAAGTTGACCATAGAGTTTATGAAGTGCCCTTAAGGGAACCAAATCATCTCTAACTCCTAATAAAAAAACGAGGGAAAGGCTTGCCAATACATACCTAATTTCTGACCATAGGTTAAAATCCAACCATATTAAAGAAGAAGCGAGGAAACTTAAAAAAATCGCTACTCCTCCAAGAGAAGGAGTTACCTTCTTGTGAACTTTTCTTCTGCCTGGTGCGTCTCCCAAATTTTTGGCCAATGAATATTTAATAATCAAAGGGATTATTAGAAAAGAAATCAGAAAGGCCGTTAAACAGGCTGCCAAAAGAATGGCCATAGAACAGAAATTTGCTCAAAAATACTCATTAAAGAGCTAAATCAAACATCCTTCAGAGGTTGTGTGGTTGATTCATACGGGAGGTATATGAATGCACAAAGAAAAAAGTAAAAGAAAACAATTCCGCGCTGCACGTCAAGGAATGACTCAGTAAACATGATCAATGTAACCGACATATTAAACATCAAAAAGGTATAGTTTGGCATTTTTAAAGACTGCCTAAAACTATAAATCAACAAAGTCAGAAAGCATCCCAGTTCCAGTATTCCATTTCTTGCCATGAATTGAAGATATTGATTATGGGCGTTGTAAGAATTATCAATTCCTTCTTGATATCCGGTTTTAGCATAACCTTCATTAATTAGTTGTTGCTCACCACCAGTGCCCGCACCAAAAAATGGCGCTGTCTTAATCCCTTCAATCGTTCCTTGCCAAACAGAGAACCGCTGATCTAGTGCGGTGGAAACATTTTTGCCATAGGTGTCAAAGAAAGTAGTAACTCTGTTTTGATCGAGGAGAAATACAAGCAAGGCTATGGTGAATAAAATAAATGTGACTAGCCATGCCCGCCTTTTCAAAATGATGATGGTATACATCACCAACAGCATTGCAAAAGTAATTAAACTCATTTGAGACCGAAGAAAAAATATTATTCCAGTAATGGAGATTAGCGCAACTCCTATTCCGGCCAAAGAAAGATTGGTTAACATCAATTTTTTTGTCCGAGCAGTCTCTAAAAGGAAGAAGAAAATAAAAATAAAATAGATAGACAAGTAAAGTGGGTGAATGAGAATAATATCTGCGAAGTAAGTATGGCCCAATTCAAATACCTGTTTTTGCTGGCCCCCTGTAAGAACAAATAAGGCATAGTACAATCCATAAAATGTTATCGAAAAACATCCAGCTGCAAATGCGAGAATCAAATAAGAAACCGTCATCTTCTTCAATGGATACTGAGAAATTATAAGATAGGCAAGGATAAAAGAGCTGCGCTCCACGTCAGACATTCCTTTTTCTATATCAGAGGTATATAGCAACCCAATTAATAGTAGTATAAATTGAATTGCCAATAAATTAAATACGGGTGATTTAATAAATTCTCGACTAAAATTACCCAGTGACACTATCAATATCGCAAAAACTGTGAAAGCGCTGACAGTCACTATTGCATTAATCCGAATTGGTAAAGAAATAGTAAGGGATATTGTAAGCAGAAGGATAAAAAATATTTTATCAAATCTATTCATAATCAATTATGAATTTCATCTGGTAGTTTTTCAAAGTTAGTTTTTAAGGCCTTATTCAAAACTAGACGCATAACATTTATTGGGGTTATCGAGTCATATACCTGAGAGTAGTCCTTATCTGGAAAATAAATAGCGCAAAAATTTGAATAGCCCTCTTCTTTTATCTCCTTCGCAGGCAATCCCGTTAGGTTTCTAAATCCGTGATCACTTATTAAAATAATTATTGAATTCATTCCGTTCTCAAAAATCAAATTTACAATATCTAAAGCAACTGAATTAGCAAATTTAATTTGCTCAATGTACTTCTCCTTAGTGGCAAAAAAGAATCTGTTATCCTCCAAGAGATCACCATCTTCATTAAAATAATATGGTTCGTGACAAATCATTGAATGAAAGTATACAAGCTTAGGTCTTTCTTCTGTTTTTACGATTTCCGCCTTCATTAAATTAATTGCTTTAATCTCTCTTTTATATTGAATAAATTTCTCTAAAACCTGGTGAAGATAACCAATGAGAGTTTTGGCATATAAGAAATAATAATAATTGTAACTGTTTAGAGCAAAATAGTGTAAGTTATCTCTGACTGGAGTCTCAAATCCCTCCATGTCAAAAATGGAAATATTTTTAAATGTATATTCATTTTCTTGTAAAAGTTGTATAACATAATTCCTTCTTAGGAATTCATCATACTTCAAAGTAGCATAATTTGGATTTTGATAAAAGTATGCTTCTTTGGGTAGATAATTCAAATTAAAAACAGAAGAAATAGTTTTCAATGTCCAGTCATAATTACTTTTTGAATTTGATATGACTTGAAAAGATTTACTTTCCAACTTCTTTAAAAAGGCACTGTCATCAAAATTGAAATATTTTTTTTGATTCTTTGGATTTGCATAAGCGTCAAAGACTAATAGATAGATATCAGGTCTCTTACTCAAGTCATTTTCTGTTTTAAAATCAACAAATTGAGGTTTTCCTAAGGCAAATGAAAATTCAGGAGGTGGGTTTCTATAAATTAGAATTAATTGAATACATTCAAAAGTAATTAAAGATAAAAAAAGATAATTGAGATAAAGGTTAAACCTGGTGAATGTGGTTTTGCGCATGCTCAATAAAAGTAGTAAACAAAATAGAAGACCGATGATGACTAAAAATGCTGAGTATCCTCTTAAGACAAAAAAATTCCCTAAAATACTTCGGAAGAAAGCATAAAATAGAGTGAAAATTGTAACAACAGAGAAGATGCAAGCTCTTTTATAATGGTTAACTGATTTTCCCCTTACGAGAAGAAAAATTAAAATGATGGTTGACTCCAATGTTAGAAATGAAAGGCCAACTTCGCTCCATACAACCGAAGTTTTTCTTTGGTTATCTACTAATAAAATAAAGTAAATCGGTATTAAATAAACGTGAAGTTCATATTTAAGAATTTTGCTCGCAATTGACTTAAATCCGATCCTTATCATTTAGCTCTAAAGTGATAGATAATTCGCTGGCTGCCCATCATAGGAAAGTTATCAACAAAATGGAAGTATTGCCTAAAGACTTTTTCGAATTCCTCTTGTGAGTATAAATCAAAGATATCTTCTCTGTTTTGAAGCAGCATTCTTACTTTATGATCATCCTTTGGAACATACTCAATTATCAAATCCTTGCAGAAATTGCTAAATAATTCAGCAATTTTTTTTAATGGAATACCACTAACTATTACAAGATGGTGAACAATTGCAAGTAGTAAAATCAAATCCGGTTTGCTTCGGCTTAAAAAGGAATCTCTTTCAATATTAGCCCATCCAAAAGAGGGAGTCGGGTCACTGATGTCAATAAGCAGCGGTAGTAAAAATTCCTCGTTTACTTGTTTAGCTTGCTTGTAGTTTTCTTCAGTACTTGCATGATCTGAATCAATAGAAATCGTAAAGATTCCTTTAGATGCAGCTATTCTGCTAAATTCGCCATTATTAGCGCCAATATCCAACAACGATAGAGGAGAAATTTTATTTAGCAAAAGTGTAACGATTTCTCTTTTTGATAGCAAGTATATATTGTCAACATTCTTTTCGTAGTAGTCTCCCCATTGCGTTTGCTGCTTGAATCGTATATTCATGACCGCATTGGTCAGACTTTGAGTTAACCGTTCCAGATAAGATTGGGTAAATAGTTTTGTGTTTTTCCGTTTTACTTTTTCTTCTTTAAACATTCGTTGGGCTCGAGCATGTAAACTAATATGCAGCAATAAAGAAAAATTCATTTTTTTCGAAATTGGCAAAAGTCTGTTCGATAAAGTCAATGAAATACCTTCTGTTGTAAATAATCTCATTAGTTGGGGATTCACGTGCGATATCAAATAAAGGGGGCCTAAAAAATGCTCACAAAACTGCTTATAGGCTATCCACGGAACTCCTGTCTGAAAGAAATCAAAAGAAAGTGTGTCAATAAAAACAAATCGTCCTCTGAAAAACTGCAAGTTATACGCGCTACTATCTTTCAACACCATTCCGTACTTAAGAGCTATCTGTTGAACTCTTAGTGTAATTAAAGCGGCATCCTTAATTTGTGAGAAACACCATTCTGTAGGGTACGATATAAATTGAATTTTCTCAGGTTTAATAATTTTATATGCACCATTTACTATACCTGAAAATTCATCTGTAACATCCGTGTGTTCTATTAAAAGTTTTTCCTTGATTAATTCATCATATAAACCGGAAATAATAAAATGATCATATTGTTTCTTATAAGACAGTTTTATACTTCTATATATCTTTTGATTAAATAAAAAGACATGTCCATGACTATCCCTGAACGAGCTATTTTGGCTTCTTATAATCCTTATTTCTTCCAAATTTCAATTTATTGTAAATCCCAAGAATCCAGAATTTTATAGTTTTAAAAAAAACACTCACAGCTAAAAGTCCGGCTATTAATGTTTGAATGATAAAACTACCCGCTCCAGGATCGATGTAACAAATAATAATCATAAACTAGATTAAAATATCAAAATTACTCTAAATTATTACAAATACTTTCTCCTTGCTCTTCCATTAAAGAATGTTCTCTCAGAGTCCCAAAACCAACCCCACTTGTTAAAGTACCTAAAAGCACTTCGAATATGATAGCCTAACAATTTAGCATTTTTATATGATCCCTTTTCAAATCCATGAAAAATACACCTATATGGATAATAAATTGTATTGTAATGTGAATGTATCCTTCTAGTCATATCAATATCTTCCGTATACATAAAATAGCGTTCATCAAACAAGCCTACTTTTCTTACAGTTTCTGTTCTGAGTAACATGAAACAACCTGAAAGCTGGGGAACGTTCATTAATTTATTGTAGCCTGATTCACGCAAAACGTAAAGCTCATCCATCTTCACAAAGATCTTAATAAAACTTAAAAATCTTCGGGCTATTAAATCTAATGGTGTGGGAAGTAATTTCCCTGTGTATTGTATTTCTCCGTTTGGATATAAGACTTTAGGCATCACTTGACCCACTCCTTTTTCTAAATTCAGGAACTCGACTAATTCCTCAATCAATCCGAGTTCAAAATATACATCAGGGTTAAGTATAAGGTGATATTTCGAAATTTTTAATATTCTCTTGAGTACAATGTTATGCGCCTTACCAAACCCTAAATTCCGATCATTAAAAATATATTCAACACGACTATCTTTTACAATTTCCCCTAATTCATCAGTAGGCGAATTATCTACTAAGTAAAGCTTCGTTTTTAGGTTTACGCTCAAAAAGCATTCAATTGCCTTTACCAATTCCATTTTGCCATTTTTGAAAAGCACAATAGATGCTGTTACATCAAACATTACTTTGGATCATTGTATGTATTCCCAAAAATAAAAATTGAGTTGAAGAGGGCAAAGAAAACTATTCCTTTATGAGTCTCTAATAGAGATTCACCTAAGCATGTTGTAATAAAAATAACTAAAAAGAGTAAATGCAACCAAGATCCAGACTTAAAAGCTGCTCTGAATGAATAACATAATTGTGAAAGAAATAACATCAACAGTACAATTCCTCCAATCAGTAAGTATTCCAAATATTGGTTGTGTGAATTGAAATCTGTACCGAACGGACCGTAAAACGAATAATTTGCGTAGCATTGTTCCCTTCGAAGGAACTGTGTTCCAGCGCCATAGCCAATAATTGGTGATTTGGAAAACGATTCAAGTGAACAATCCCAAATTACATACCTAATATTAATTGCATTCCAACCTGAAACATCTTTAGGCGGAGTGAATGAAATTACATCGTTTATATATCTCTCCTTTAAAACTGGATTTAAACAAATAGTCGAAATCAGAAGCACTAAAAACGCCACAACAAACCAAATCGCAAAATATTTTTTTTGATTTAGAAAAAAAAAGATCATTAAAGTAACAACGAAAGAAAACAATCCAATCCTACTTCCAAGAAGCAATTGAAATATTACCAAAAAAATAACAATCAAAACTCGGACCCATGGTCTAAGAAAATCATCGAGCACAAATATAAAAATGCTAAATGAAACATACATTGCCAGATAAATCGGATTTATTTGAAATGGCTTTGTCAAATTATCGTTAGTCAAGGCATTCCATTTGGTAACGACTCCATTGAAGTAATCCCCAATTATCACTTGATTGTCAGCGCTTACAGTGAAAAATATATAAAGTCCAAAGCTTAAACAAATGATACAAATCAAAAGAATGGTAAGTGAAAAAATTCTAGGAAAGAAAAAATGATTTTTGTTGACAGCTTTTGATCCCAAGAAAAGCGGGAAAACCAATAAAGGAATATACTTCTCTATAGCTTTCAATCCCTCAGCAAGAAATGTTGAGTAACTAAGGGATACAAAAATAAACAGAAATGGAAGCGTTAAAACCAATATTGATCTGAAGTTTTTAATGAGGGAAAATTTTATATCACTCCATGGGTTAGAGAGTACCAAATTCAAAAATGAAATAATAATAAGAAAATTCGTAAGCTTAATTGAAATTGGCAATAGTATGAAAATTAAAGCCAGTAAAATATCGGATCTCTTCTGTTTCAACGTAAGTACTTTCATTTACCAAAAACTAAGAGCAGAATTAATTAAGAACCATTCTTATAATCAATTAATATATTACAATCTATGGGAATTCAATAGATTTTTTGATAATGTTAATGGGGTCACCTTGAAACTTCCCTTCCCTAGAGTATCGCGTTTTTAAAAATAAAGACAAACATTCCTCCTTTTTTACGAGGCCAAAAGTATTTTGAATAGTTCTTGCCAATCATGTGCAAATGGATATTCTATAATTTTAGATTCATGGTTATAAGTAAAGGGCTTTTCCAAAATAAGAGATCCCATTTTATTCGCTAAGTCAATTTTTGACATCGGATTAAAAAAACAAGATTTAGTGTAATCCCCTAAGGTTTCATGAGCGTAAGGAAGATCCGCCAATAAAATGTATTTTCCGGTGGCTTTAAACTCAGATATAGGCATTCCCCAAGTTTCAAGTTTTGATGGGAATATCAAGCAGTCGGCCTGATAGTAAAGATCAAAAACTTTATCTCGAGATTGCTTTCCAATGAAATGCAAATTCGGAAGGTCCCGAAATTTTTTTCTTAGCCATTGAGAATACCTGTTTTCTGTTCCATCAATCGTAATGACCACCTTATAATTTTCAATTCCTCTCTTATTGAGAACAATAACTGCCTCTCCAATTAATTCAACATTCTTGAAAACACGAGAAAGAGTAGGGTATACAAAAACTTTAACTTTACCATTTCTTTTGTTTTCTTTCTCTGGAGTAATATTTATACTTGGGTGAGCAACTATAATTTTTTGTTTACTTACGCTATATAACTTACAAAAGCTATCCCGCAACCATTCTTGTTGAACGATTACGTAATTGTTTCTATGAATATTTGTCCTGTAAATAAACTTGTAAAAATATGAAAACAGGCCAAGTGAAGGTTCAAAGAAAAACTCACGTAAAGACGGGTTGTAAAAAGGAGCTGGGTTGTGACAATAAACTGCTTGTGGTATACCTGCTAAACTCGGAGTAATATCATGCATTGAAATCCAAAAATGAATTTTGTTTTCTCTAGCAAATTTCTTGAAAACAAAATATTCATAATAAAGTCGCTTGAAATAACTTCTTCTGGATGAGGGGTATTCAAATAAAGTGATATTTTTTAAATTTAAGTCAATATAAAATTTGACTTCACTAACTAACGCAATGATATCATGACTATGTCCATAGCAGCTGTTTTCAAGATAGGAAAGACAATCCCGCATTAAGGATAAAGGGCCTCCTTCAAAAAAATTAATCCCAGATAAAACTAAGCGGCTCTTGGCCTTTACGTGCGCTCCCATATACCTTCTCGATCATTATATTTCTTAATAACTCTAGCGGGTGAACCGACAGCTATTGAATTTGAGGGGATATCCTTAGTTACAACTGACAATGCTCCTATAACTGATCCACGCCCTATAGTAACCCCGGGCATTATCACCACATATTCGCCTAACCAAACATTATCCTCAATAATGACAGGCTTGGAGATAATTCTTCTTTTTCCTGGTATTTCGTCTGGTGTAGATTGGTTCTCACCATTATATGATCCATGATTATGATCCGTAATAAAAACCTTGCTCGCAATAAGAACATCATTTCCAATTTCCACCTTTTGCACTGCTGCAATATGAACATAGTCATTTATTTCAACTCGATCCCCAATGGTTAAAATTTTAGATGTAACGAACGTAGAGTCCGAAAATGCATCTAACCTTAAATTAACACCAGTCGTTAAACCCTTACCTAAATGGATAAATCTTCTTCCTCTTATGTAGACAGGGGTTCTAATCAATCTCGCCTGAGGATAAAATAATCTGGTAAATACTGTGTCTCTCATTAATCTAAGAATACCTAAGAAGCCATACGTATTTAAACTATTCATCAAGCTTAATAATTTATGTAGGTCATACTGATTAAAGAAAATTGTTCCCTGTTCAGAGCAAGGTAATTAAATAGTTACTTTCTTCTTATCCAGAATGAGCCAGGCTCCCTGGTTTTTTGCAGCTCAAAAATAGGACATTTGCGCCCTAAATTCTCCCGGTTGTTATGCGCCAGAAAGTTCAATGCACCGATAACTTCGTAACTATTATTTAATGACAAAAATGCTTCAAGCAAATATTGTTCATTCCAAAGTTTATGTTCTTTGTATATCCAATTATCTAAATAATCTCTAGGCGTAAATATGTCATGGATATGCACAAGTACTCCGGAATTTAATGTGGGAAGTATTTCTAAATATTCAAATAATACGTCACCTTGCGGTCGTATAACATGAGAAGAGTCAATAAAAAGGATGTCATTAGAAGCCAAAGATTGGAATAGACTCCTGTCCACATCTTCTACTTTTTTCCTTATTATGGTAGCCGATGTTCCTTCTAGCCAGGGTTGCTCAAAAGGTTCGATACAAATATGTTCAACATAATATTGAAAATCATCCTCCTTATTTTTGTCTATTGCTTTAATCGCCATAAGAGTAGAGTGTCCAGATCCAATTTCAACAATCCTCTTTGGTTTAAAAAATCTAATAATGTTGTATAAAAACTCAGCGTCACCGGATTGAAATGAGCCATTGTTATAATAAAAGGCTGCTACCAACCTATTCGAATAGATCGGGATTTTTAATAGTTCCTCATTATAATTGAAACTTCCTAACAGTTGCAATTGATATTCCTTATTTAGGTCTAGACCTGGTAAAATTCTATCCTTTCTCAAAGAGAATTTTAAATGCCGTTTGGGATTAATTAAAGGCTGATAATACTGATCACGTATCGGTAAGACTCCAAAGGTCATGAATATCCTTTCGCTAAGTACAGAATTATGCCAACCTGCAGAAGAAATCAATCTCGACCAAATAGCAGCTAATATTGTAATTGGAAAGAATAATACATCACTAATCTTGAAGAGCCCAATTAGAATTTTTTTCATATTTTCATTGTGCATCTACACTCTTAATAAGGTAGTCTTTCTTAATTCTAGCTTGCCTATATGCAAAAATGTAACTAAAAACAAAAAAATATAATTCAGGGGGGAAGTAGTGACCATCTCTAAGCAATTTACAAAAAATGTATACCAAAACGGCTCTGGAAATCCATATGGCTGGTTCACCTTCCTTATAATTAGTGCAGTACTTGACGAGGACATAGGACAGAACAATCAAGCCTAAAATACCTAACTCAGAAATAATTCTTAGTAATAGAGACGCTGCATCTTTTTCATTAATGTGCACTAAATAAATGGACTTGTTAACCCCACTTATTGAATAGACAAATTTCTCATGGGATAACTCATGGGATCCTAATCCGGATCCGAAGATCGGGTTTTGGCTAAATCCATCTAACGCAACAAAATAATTCGAAACCAATACAAAACTACTCACATTAATATCTTCCAAGCTTTTGTTCTTAATGGCGTTGTATGTATCCTTTATTCTTTTATTGAGGGGGACATAATTTAAATAAGTGATATAAAATAAACAGAGAACTACCGAAGTCCAATATAGTAAATTAACCAAGCGTAGCTCTGATAATAGCAAGATTGCCACCCCTAAACCCAGCAGTCCAAGACTTGAAC
Organism: Bacteroidota bacterium; assembly: GCA_038043425.1. Taxonomy (GTDB): domain Bacteria; phylum Bacteroidota; class Bacteroidia; order Cytophagales; family Cyclobacteriaceae; genus ELB16-189. Next base: position 98,767 of record JBBTBZ010000002.1, on the reverse strand, counting down.
CACTTAAAAGAATTGCTACCAGCAAAACTTTCCAAACATATTTAGGAAAATGTTTATTTTTTTTTGAATAATAAAAAGCAGGCAGCATTACGGTGGCAAAATGGGCTGGCTCAAGCATAATGCTTTTTATTGGAGTGAATTGCCCAAAAAGAAGATTGAAAACAAATATTACCATCCCAAGCAAAGCAACATAAAAGCTCATATAAGTATAATCTTTGAAGAGCTCCAAAACTTTGTCTTTGAAGTAAGTGAAAAAATTGAAATAGAAGAATGACACAACCACTATCCCAATAAACTGAGCTAGAAAGAATCGATTAGAATTTGTTTCTAATGAGATAGAGACAATTCCATTAACAAGGAGGAAAACATAAAAATAGACAATGTTCTTAGTAAGATAGAGTCCATTAAGAATTGTAAGAAGAAAAAGATTAGTAATAATAAAAAAATAAAATATTTTAATATCTATAAAAGAGTGAAAGACCAAAGCCTCTGTGTAAATAGATAGTAATGTGCTATAATAAAGGTATTTCCTCACTATCAGTTGGTGATATAAAATTTGAATTTGGCAACCCAGTCTTCTATTTTAGCAGATAATAAACTTTTTTTTCCTGTTTCCGTCTTTGCTCGAAATGTTTCCTTAAAGACGCTTTTTGAAAGATTACTTATGCCCCCCAATTCCATTTCAACGGTTATTTCGGGAAAAAAACCAGCTGAAAGATTTTTACCGGGCCTAAGTAGAAATTCATAGTCTCCAGTTATTTTGTAGCTTTCATCGAATAAACCATATTGCTCAAACAAACTTTTGTGATGCATTGACCCGACATGCGCCACAGTCATATATCTCAGGAATTTAGGCCAAATCCAAGGCTGTCCGATAACTCTGACAATGTTTCCATTTTTCTGCAGATTTACTTTTGACGATATATACATACACCCCCCATTTAATAAGATATACCTTTGGTACTTGAGTAATGTATCCGGGTAAAGAGAATCACCACTACCAATAAAACATATCCATTCTCCACTTGCAACCTTTACTCCCTTATTCCATGCATTGTAAATTCCATTGTCAGGTTCAGAAATTAATATCGAAATTCGGTTTTGATACTTCCTTAGTATATCCAATGTCCCATCAGTAGATCCACCATCGACAATTATGTATTCAAATTCTGTGCAATTCTGAGTAATGATACTGATTATGGTTCGCTCAATCGTATTTTTGCAATTATAAACTGCGGTTATGACGCTGATAAGGGGTAAATTTTTCTCAGAACGCATTCATTAATAGTTAACTTCTTACAAAGATGCCATCTGCTTGAAGCATTTGACCTGTTTGCGCATTTCGAAAACCTGGTATAATGGTGAAAATCTCAAACCCCTCCTTTTTTAGAAAATCAGTAACTTCTTGAAAAAGGGGAGACCCCTTATACAATTGAACAAAAGAAAGTTCAATCTGGATTACTTTAATCCATGGTAAACTCTTTTTGGCACCCCTTAACGCATTCAATTCAAATCCCTGTATATCAAGTTTTAGAAGCGTATCTTCATGAATTATGTTCACATTAGCAAAAAAAGAGTCCAATGAAGTCATTCTGATTCTCTCCTGATGAGTAAATCTAGACTTAGATTCAGCTGCAATTGAGGTCTGATTAATCTCTAGTATAGAACTACTCACAAAATTCTCAGAAACATTGATGGATATCTCGTCTTCCTTTTCTCCTATTCCTAAATTAAATGTTGACCACCCATTGTGCCGTTCTGCCGCTTTGCTAAGCTTGTGAAATATTATCGCTATTGGTTCAAACGAAAATATTTTCCCCTTAAAGCCATTAGAAATAAGGCCTAAGGCATACTGACCTTCATTGGCTCCCACATCAATTACAGTCGTTATTTTGAAATGCTTTAAAATGGTCTGAAGAAGCAAGTCTTCCGAACTGTAGATATTATATCCGGACAACTCTACACCGAAAAAGTGCGCAAACAGTTTAAAAGATTTTTTAAAAAAAACAACGAGATTGCTAATTTTTACCATATGCTATGAAAATGAAGGAATCAAAATATCAAATGCTAACCACAATACTAAGTAAAATTCGCAGTTCAACTTCTCCTGTAAATTAAAATCTGATACTTGCCATCCTACTTATTATCTAAATTAGTTTACATCCTAGAACCGAGGTTTAGGCTAATTTCTAATAGGATGAAACGAAAGAGGTCAACAGAAGAGCCAACCCTAAGCCATAACTTGTTCATCTGGAATGGTCAAAGTGTTTACATAAACCTGCAATGTTCTTTTGTATTAAGATTATTCGAGAGTTTATCCATCGAGCTAAATCAATGACGGCAGTAGGACAAACAATTTTAGTCATGGACTTCTACTAATTTGATTCTGCCTAAAACTGATTAATAGTTTGCATTGCCGTCCAAAAGTCAATTATATTGCAGGGTTCATAAAACTGAGATTTGGCCAGATGGGCAATAAATACTTTAAAATTGGTGAAATCCAAGAAGGTACTCTTAAATTAAATAGTGAATTGGAATCTGAAAAGCTTTTTTGCTCACCCTTTTCAAAAAAAACCGTGGCAGCTGTATATTTAGTAATTTTAAGGCCATAATTTTATAATAATATGCTGGATTTGAATAACAAATCAATTTTAATAACTGGAGGAACCGGCTCATTTGGTAAAAAATTCACTGAGATATTAATAAAAAATTACCCAAAAGTAAAGAGGATAGTTATTTATTCGAGGGACGAATTAAAACAATTTGAAATGGCGCAAGTGTTCCCCGAAACAAAATATCCGTTTATGCGATATTTTATCGGGGATGTCCGGGATGCTGACCGCCTCAAAAGGGCGTGTGAAGGTGTAAATTATATTGTTCACGCAGCAGCGCTGAAACAAGTCCCAGCTGCCGAATACAACCCGATGGAATGCATTAAAACCAACATATTCGGTGCTGAGAATGTCATAAATGCAGCCCTTGATTCCGGTGTGAGCAAGGTAATTGCATTGTCTACTGATAAGGCAGCAGCACCGATCAATTTATACGGAGCTACTAAATTGTGTTCTGACAAGTTATTTGTTGCTGCTAACAACATTAAAGGAAATCGTGATATTCTTTTTAGCGTTGTACGGTATGGCAATGTTATTGGATCCAGGGGTTCTGTGGTTCCCTTTTTCCTTAGCAAACAAAAGGACGGGACGCTCCCTATTACCCATCAAGAAATGACACGGTTCAACATTTCTCTAGAAGAAGGAGTCGCTCTTGTTATGTATGCCCTTGAACATTCGTGGGGAGGCGAAATCTTTGTTCCCAAAATCCCTTCCTATAGAATTACAGAGTTGACTAAAGCGATTTGCCCTAAACATAAAACTGAGATTGTTGGCATTCGACCCGGAGAAAAGCTTCATGAAGAAATGATAACAGAAACGGATTCACTAAATTCGATTGAATTAGATAAATACTATGTTATTTGTTCGTCCACTCCGATTTGGGACATTGATCAATACATTAAAGAATTTAAAGGCAAGAGGGTACCGATGGGCTTTAAGTACAATTCAGGAACAAACACCGAGTGGTTATCTGCAGAACAGATTAGAGAACAAATCAAGCTACATGTTGATCCAGACTTCAAAGTTCTTGACTAAACTATGAATTGATGTTTGAAAAAAAAATCAAACTTATTCCGTATGGTAAGCAATGCATTAATGATGCAGATATTGAAGCAGTTGTACACGCTCTTCGAGATGAGTATCTCACCCAAGGACCCAAAATTGAAGAATTCGAAAAGGCCTTTGCCTCTTATGTTGGTGTTTCATATGCTTTAGCTGTTTCAAATGGAACAACTGCCTTACATTTATGTGCTCTTGCACTAAAAGTGAATGAAACCACAAGGGTCATTACAACACCTATCACTTTTGTAGCTTCCGCAAACTGCATTCTCTATTGCGGTGGAACTGTCGATCTTTGCGATGTTAATCCTAGTTCTTTTTTATTAGACTTAGACAAACTGGAAAAAAAATTAGCATCAAATCCCAAAGGATTTTATTCTGGTATTGTTGCTGTTGATTTTGCAGGTTACCCTGTTGATTTAGAGCGATTGCGAAAAATAGCAGATGCCAATAGTCTTTGGATTATTGAAGACGCTTGTCACTCTCCTGGGGGATTTTTCTTAAATTCCTCTAATAAAATTGAGAAATGTGGAAATGGCAAACATGCTGATCTTGCTGTGTTTTCATTTCACCCTGTAAAACATATCACTACAGGAGAAGGGGGCATGATCACCACTAATAGTCTTGAACTATATAATAAGTTAAAACTGCTTAGAACGCATGGCATAACAAGAGAAAAAAATAGACTTAAGGAAGATCATGGAGGGTGGTATTATGAGATGCAAGAATTAGGTTATAACTACCGACTTACAGACTTTCAATCGGCACTAGGTATTTCTCAACTAAAACATGCAACGGACAGATTAAACGTTCGAAAAGAAATCGCAAAAAAGTATTGGAGTTTTTTTAAAGATAAAGATTACATTATCACCCAGTCTGGATATGTTGTTGGACATGCTTACCATTTGTATATCATTCTTACAAAAGGGAGACTCGAGCTATATAACTACTTAAAAAACAAAAGTATTTATTGTCAGGTTCATTATATCCCTATTCATCTCATGCCATACTATCAGACTCTTGGTTGGAAAACGGGTGATTTCCCGAATGCTGAATATTACTATGAACATTGCCTTAGCTTGCCAATGTTCCCAACCCTTTCTGATGATGAACAACAATTTGTTATGGCTACCATAAACGAGCACTTCAGTCATGACTAATAAGATTGCTCTCGGAACAGCTCAATTCGGTCTTGATTATGGAGTCAGTAATAAAAAGGGCAAGATACATTCTAAAGAAATTCAACAAATCCTACAAATTTGCGTTGACAGTGAAATTGACACCTTAGATACCGCTAGTGCTTATGGAGACGCTGAGGCAGCACTTGGAGCATCTGCGAAAATGTCTAAGTTCAAAGTAATAACCAAAACCTCACCAGCGGCAAAACATGGAATTGAAATAGAGCATCAATTTTACGAATCATTATTTAATCTGGGAAGGGAAAGTGTTCAAGGGTTGTTGATACATGACTTCGATATTTATAAGAAAAATCCACAAGTATTAGAAACGCTTTGCACTCTTAAAGAAAAAAAGAAAGTGTCAAAAATTGGATTTTCAGTTTATTTTCCAGAACAGGCAGAATACTTATTAGCAACAAAAGTTCAGTTTGATATTATTCAATTACCTTATAACATATTGGACGACAGGTTCGGTTATTTAATGGAAGAATTCACTCGTAAAAACATTGCAATCCATACCCGATCTACCTTTTTGCAAGGTTTGTTCTTTTTGCCAAGAGAAAAACAAAAAAAATATTTTCCGGGAATAACAGACCAAATGAGTCAATTGGGAAAGATTGTCAAAGAAAGCGGCATCCCACTTAATGCCATGCTGCTAAACTATTCCCTTATGAATCCAAATATCACTAAGGTAATTATCGGAGTTGAGAGCCTTGACAATCTGATTGATAACATACAATCCGTTTCATTTCTAGAAAAAGTGACAAGCCAAATTAAGGTATTGAAAGAACTTAGTATAGCAGACGAAAATGTTCTTTTACCATTTAGATGGAAACTTGGATAAGAATTACAATGGCATATGTTTTCATTAAAAAATAAAGTAGTCCTAATAACGGGTGGCTATGGCTACCTCGGAAGAGGTATTTCTGAAGCCCTATCAGATAATGGAGCAAAAGTCTATGTTTTAGGAAAGGACGAAGGTAAGTTCAATGAGGCATTTGAATCCTCAAACTCTATATATTTTAGGAGGATTGATGTGTCCACAACTAGCAGTATCAAATCGTGCTTTAAAGAAATTTCAGATGAAACTGGCAGGGTTGACGTATTAATCAATAATGCTTTCTATATCAGCGGTCAGGACCCAGAAAATATGACTGATGAGGAGTGGTTTATGGGCATTGATGGAACCCTTAGTAGTACGTTTAGATGCATAAGAGAAATAATACCATATTTTAAAAAACAATCATCCGGAAAGATCATAAATGTATCATCGATATACGGAATTGCCTCGCCTGATTTTACAATCTATGAGCAATTTCCACAGTTTCTAAACCCACCACACTACGGAGCTGCTAAGGCAGGGATCATACAGCTGACAAAATATTATGCCGCTTACCTTTCCAGATATAAAATCAATGTAAATTGTGTAAGCCCCGGACCTTTTCCATCAGAGAAAGTAAGTGAGTATAAATCATTCGTTAAACAATTGAGTAAAAGCGTTCCTCTACAGAGAGTAGGACAACCAGATGACCTGAAAGGAATTTTTGTTCTATTAAGCTCTGATTCCTCTGATTTTATTACAGGTCAGAACGTTGTTGTCGATGGAGGATGGACCATATGGTAAACAACCGACAGATAGGTGCAATAATTCAGGCAAGAATGAAATCCACCAGATTGCCTGGAAAAGTTTTAATGCCACTTTCGCCAGATGACTCCAAACCTCTGTTGGCATATATAATGGATACCCTCAATAGCTGTGAAGGTGTCGATCATACTGTGATCGCAACTACTACTGCAATCGAAAATGATATCTTACAAAAGGTGGCTGAAGAGAATGAATGGAAAATATTCAGAGGGAGTGAAAACGATGTGTTAAGTAGATTTGTTAACGTGATCCATATTTTCAAGTTAGATGCAATTATCAGGCTAACTGCTGATAATCCTTTTCTAGATCGAGGAAGCCTTGAAAAGCTCATTCAGCTACATATTAATCATGGCAACGACTATACATATTCCTCGGGTTTGCCTTTAGGAATGAATATCGAAATTGTTGATGCCTCTACGTTAGTCAGAATTGCCAGCGATAAAAGAATAACGGATCAAGACAGAGAGCATGTTACCTATTTTATCTCACGTCATGACGAGTTCAAAAAAGAAATAATTCATCTTCCTACTCCTCCTCACCTGCAAAACCTACGCCTTACAGTTGATTATCCCTCCGACTGGGCACTCGCTGCTTTATTAGCCAGCACCATCAATCCACAAAAGAACTTGATCGCAGCATTAAATGAAAAAATCAAAAAACATCCATGGCTAAAAGATATTAACAACAATAATTTTCAGAAGGAATATCTTTCTGAAACCGATGAATTAAGAATAGCTATACATCAACTAGAATTAATGGAACTTCATTATGCAGCTGCACTTTTGAAGGGATATATCAAATAAATAAGTCATTTTGAAGAGGAGAATATTTCTTAGGGCCGATGGAAATTCTGAAATAGGACTTGGCCATATTGTGCGATTGATCGCTTTAGCGGAGATTGTCGGCAAGGAAAAGTTTACATTTATCTTTTGCTCGAATGATGTCACAGCGTCAATTAAAGAAGGAATAGTAAAATTCGGAACTTATATTAACATCTATCAGGATGAGGAAGTTTTATTCTCCAACTTAAACTCTGATGATATTGTCGTAATTGACGGTTATTCCTTTGATGAGCTTTACCAAAAAAAAATCAAGTCTATTGGCTGCACTCTAGTCAATATTGACGATTTACATAATAAATTTTACTGGGCGGATATTGTGATCAATCATGCTGGTGGCGCAAAACGAGAAATGTATAGAGGAGCACCCTATACGAAATTTTATCTTGGATTCTCATATTGCTTGCTGCGTGAGGAATTTAGATTAGCCGCCTCTCGGCAACGAGAAATAAAAACGCTTTCCAGAGCCTTCATTTCCTTTGGTGGATCGCACTCCTCTTCGATTTACGCAGAGAAAATGACGAAATACCTTCTTGAATACAAGTTCTTTGAAGAAATTCGTGTCCTTCTAGCCCAAGGAGATGATCCTCAGACTTTCATGGAAAGCGTCTTAAACAATAGTCGAGTTAAAATCCTACAAAATCTCCATGCCGGGCAAGTTTCTGAATTAATCTCAGGCAGTGACCTGGCTGTAGTACCCTCAAGTACATTAAGTTTTGAAGCATATGCAATTGGTGTTTTTATGATTACGGGACTTACAGCAGAAAATCAACGAGATATATTCAATGGCTATGAGGGCTGTGATTTTGTTTTTAAAGTTAATAGCTTTGATACCTTAAATGAAAGCAAACTTTCTGAGGCCATTACATACTTTAAAAATTTGTCGAAACCATATCTTATTGATAGGCAAATAAATAGCGATGGAATTAAAAGAATATTTAACGAGTTATTGAGAGACTGAATCAGAATCATTCGATTGAAGCAAAAAACTCATAATGATCAAGATAGGCAATATAGAAATTAGAAAAAACGGCCCACCGTTCATAATCGCGGAAGTTGGCATTAATCACAACGGCTGCCTTGAAAAAGCTTTTGAGATGATTAAAGTCGCAAAGGATTCAGGTGTAGATGCTGTAAAGTTTCAGACTTTTAAGGCAGTTGAATTTGTTGGCGATGCAACTCAAATGTTTACCTATAAATCACAAGGGAAAACTGTTACAGAATCGATGCTGGAAATGTTTAAACGTTATGAATTTGAGGAAGAAGATTGGATTCGGATAAAACAAAAATGTGATGAAGAAAAAATTATGTTTTTTTCAACGCCCCAAAATAAATCGGATTTGGCCCTCCTACAAAGAATTGGTGTATCAGCTATAAAGGTAGGATCAGATGACTTTACAAATCTTCCTCTTTTGGAAGAGTATTCGAAGACCCAACTTCCGATTATTCTTTCCTGTGGAATGGCAGATTTGTCAGAGGTATACCAAGCGCTTGAAATGGTTGGGAAATTTAATGGGTACCCAGTTGCTTTACTCTTGTGCACTTCAGAATACCCGACACCACCCAATAATGTCAATTTGCTGAAATTAAAAACACTGAGAGGCGCATTTGAAGACTTAATTTTGGGATTTTCAGATCATACTCAAGGAGCACTTGCTTCTTCACTAGCAGTGGCTATGGGTGCTGTAATATTTGAAAAACATTTTACTCTGGATAACTACCTTCCCGGTCCGGATCATTGGTTTTCTGAGAATCCCTCTTCACTAAAAACTTGGGCTGAGGCCATTCGTTCCTCTCATACGATGATGGGGAATGCAATAATCAAACCCACTGCTGCTGAAGCAAACATGAGGGTGCTGGCCAGAAGGAGTGTTGTCGCATTAAAAAATATTACTATCGGGGAGATACTGAATGAAACAAATATAGGCTTGAGAAGACCAGGAAATGGAATTCAACCCAAAATGTTTGGAGAAGTCCTCAGGAAAAAATCAAGAGTTGATATTAAAGAGGGAAGTTTGATTAAATGGACTGAAATTGAATAGGATGGAAATACCCGAATTCAAAAAGCTTCTTGAGGAGACTATTCACTTTAAACCTAACCAATTTCATCCATTGGTATGGGTAGTTGGAGAGCCTGAAATTGGCAACAATGTCTATGTTGGCGGAATGTCTGAAATCAATGCCAACGGAGCTCGCGTGGTAATTGGCGACAATTGCGATATTGCTTCCTTTGTAACCATTAATTGTGCTGATTCTCATAAGAAATGTATTGGCCTATCTAATGAAATTCAACGAAAAGATATTCTAATTCAAAATAATGTTTTTATTGGTTCTCATTCTGTAATTAAAGGTGGGGTTCAAATCGGCCACCACTCAGTTATTGCTGCAGGAACCATTATGAATAAAGACTCCGTGATACCTCCTTATTCTCTGGTTATCGGAAACCCCATGCAAATAAAGCCTGGTTATTATTTGAAGAAAACCCATGATCCTTCATAACAAGCCCACGATAGGAATAGAAGAGATAGAAGCTTCATCGCAGGTCTTATCTTCCGGCTGGTTAGCACAGGGAGAACAGGTATTATCATTTGAAAATGAATTTTGCGATTTCCTTGGTATCCCAAAAGGATGCGCAGTAGCAGTTTCAAGCGGCACATCAGCATTATATCTTTCATTATGGGGGCTTAAAGCCAAGAAAAAAAGTGTTGCGTTTCCCTCCTATGTGTGTGCTGCATTACGGAATGCCGTTGGTATGATTAACGGAAAGGAAATATTAGTAGATAATGCTCCTGAGTCGCCCAATATAGATATCCAATCCCTTAATTCTCATTCACCTGATATTGCTATAATCCCTCACATGTATGGCCTTCCGGTCGATATTACTAAAATCAAAGCAGAATTTATTATAGAAGATTGTTGTCAGTCTTTAGGGGCAAAAGTCAAAAATAATTATGTAGGACTCGCAGGAAAAATTGGCATCTATTCTTTTTATGCAACCAAGCTAATAACCTCCGGGGGACAAGGTGGAATGATTGTTTGTGAAGATTTAGAGATTTTAAATAACATTAGAAATTACAGGGAATTTGATCAACGCAAGGATAGGGAATTGCGATTCAACTTTCAAATTACCGACCTCCAGGCCGCCATTGGCCGGACTCAACTGAGAAAACTTCCTGCTTTTCTTAAAAGAAGAAGTGAGATATATGCTCAGTATAGAAATGCTGGACTTGACTTACTGGACTCAGATCTACCGACAGCGTCTCCCATTAGATATCGCAGTATATTAAAAACTAGCAAGCCTAACCAATTAAAAGAAAAGCTTAATGAACAAGGGATCAACACCATAGTTCCAATCGAAGATTGGGAGCTACTTGGATCACCGTCTTTGTTTCCAATCGCTTACAAAATGACACAAAACACACTTTCACTTCCAACCTATCCTAGTCTCTCAGATCAAGATTTGAATTTAATCATTAAAAGTATTTTGCGTATATATGATTCTTACCGCTCATCAACCCGTTTACCTCCCTTGGTTGGGATTATTCCATAAAATTGCATTAGCAGATGAGTTTGTATTCTTTGATCAAGTACAATATGTCCCCAAAGATTACATAAATAGGAATGAGATAAAGACCAATACTGGCTCTACGTTGCTAACGGTTCCAGTGTTTACCAAAGGATATCTAAATAAGACTATTGCACAGATAGAAATCGACAATAGTACAAGATGGTCTGAAAAACACTGGAGGAGCATATATTTGAATTACAAAAAAACACCATATTTCTCAAAGTATGCAGATTTTATGGAGGATATCTACAAAAAGCAGTGGATGTATTTGGCTGATTTAAACTTTAGCATACTTCTAGGACTTCTTGATATACTTGAAATAAAAGTAAAAATACATAAAGCGGGAGACTATCAATTTAACGGTACCAAATCCAATTTGGTGCTTGATATGTGCCTTCAATTGAAGGCAACAAAATATATTTTCGGGCTACAGGGCAAAAATTATGCGGAAACGCAAGAGTTCATACATAATGGGATAATTCCCTACTTTCAAGAATACAAACACCCCACCTATTCTCAACTGCATGGGGATTTTAAACCCAACATGAGTGTGATAGATCTACTCTTTAATGAAGGCCCTAGAAGTATGGAGATTATTCACAGCAACAATATTGTATCTTTATAAATATATTTTCATCAAAGCCAATCATTATGTTCGAAAAATCAAAGTGTCCATTGGACAAAAAATTACATAACTTTCCAAAGTATGTAAGAAGACAATCGCTTGCTCGTTTCTTAGTTCAATACGAACTATTTAAAAAGCAATTGCAAATAAAGGGAAGTATAATTGAGTGTGGAGTTCATAATGGCGGTGGGGTCATGGCTTGGGCAAAAATATCAAGTATGTTAGAACCCTATAACTATCATCGCCATATATATGGCTTTGACACGTTTTCCGGGTTTCCCAGTACTAATGAAAAAGATGGCCATGCTAATCCTTTATCCAAAGTTGGAAGTTTCTCAGAAAATGATTATGATCCCTATGAGGAAATGAAAATGGTCATTGAAAGTTATGATGAGAACAGGTTCATTAATCACATCCAGAAAGTATTTCTTATCAAAGGAGATGCTAACATCACAATCCCCAAATTCGTAAGCGAAACGAATCACTTGCTAGTTTCTCTTTTATATCTTGATTTTGATATATATGAACCAACGGTAACCGCATTGAAACACTTCTTACCTAGAATGCCAAAAGGAGCAATCATTGCATTTGATGAAGTGAATAATTCTGACTGGCCTGGTGAAACCATAGCATTATTGGAGAACTTCCAAATAAACAATTACAAATTGGCATGTTTTGATTTTGAACCCAACATATCCTATATACAGTTGTAATAATTCCAGTTATGAATTTTTCGGAAGAGTGGGACAAAATTTATGCAGAAGGGCAACAGGTTAGTGTATGGCCTTGGTCCGATCTTGTTACCTATGTCATGAGGCACAGCAAGTCAATGGAATTCCCATTCGATGTTTTGGAATTAGGATGTGGTGCAGGAGCAAATATTCCGTTTTTCAAGACGTTAGGTATGGGGTACTTTGCTTTAGAAGGAAGTCAAACTATAGTAAATCAACTGCATCGAAGATATCCTGAGTACAAGGATACAATCCTTATGGCAGATTTCACAGATAATATCCCTTTTGAAAAAAAGTTCGACCTAGTAGTTGACCGTGCATCATTGACTCACAATACTACGGATGCAATTAAGCGATGCCTCAATATGATCAAAAGTCATCTAAACATTGGTGGGGCATTCATTGGCATTGACTGGTTCTCTAAACAACATTCTGAGTTTGAATATGGTGTTTTTGAAAATGATGGAAACACTAAAAGTAAATTTCCAAACGGTCAATTTAAGGATGTAGGTAGGACTCATTTCTCAGACAAAGATCATATCATTGAATTATTTGAGGGGTTTGAAATCACCAAATTAGAACATAAAATAATTACACAGGAAATTCCATTCGGGAATTATAAATTCGCTTCCTTAAATTTTGTTGCAATAAATAAAGTATAGTATGTTTCAACAACTCAAGAGTAAGCGAATTATGCTTGTCGTGGCCCATCCTGATGATGAATTACTTGGGCCAGGTGGGACGATGCATCGTTTAGCTGCTGAGCACCAATGTACAATAAGAGCTATTATTCTTGGAGAGGGTATAACATCCCGATCAGATAAGCGAGATCGGAAGCATTGGAAAGATACTCTTACCAAGCATAAGGAAAATATTGAAAATGCTCGAAAACTAATTGGTTATGAATCTGTTGGAATCTTCGATTTCCCTGACAACAGGTTTGATTCTGTAGATTTGTTGGATATTGTGAAAACCGTTGAAAATGAGAAGGCTGCATTCGCCCCGGAAATAATCTTCACACATCATGGTGGGGATTTGAATATTGATCATCGATATACTTTTGAGGCTGTAATGACCGCATGCAGGCCACTACCGAATGAAAAGGTTAAAACTATTATTACTTTCGAAACTCCTTCAGGAACAGAATGGCAGGCCTCCAACGATCCTAGACACTTTGCGCCAAATCTTTTCTTTGAAATCGGAGAGGAGGATCTTAGAGCAAAGATTCAGGGTATGCAATGTTACGAATTTGAAAGAAGAGAATTTCCCCACCCGCGATCACCCCAGGCCTTACAAATTCTTGCACAGAGATGGGGAATCGCTATAGGCACCGTTTATGCCGAGGCGTTTATGCTAATTAGAAATGTCTTTTCCTTAAGCATTAAATCATGAGCCAATAATTAAATTTAGACATAAAATATTACCGCAATCTGTTTTCTTTTTTAGGATTCTAAGATTTATACTTCATGCGACCCACTGTCCTTTTTTTTGCCAGGAGTTATCAGGCAGAACTATTTTGTCATTTGACGTCCCCCGTTTACCATTCTATTTACGCTACCCTCACTATAGACGAGAAGAACATCATCCTAGCTAAAGGCGGCCAAGTTGTCGGTTGCTTTGAAGAGGAATTTGATACCCTAGGTACTGAATATGTAAATGAGGATTACTTTATCACGTCACTAGCTTCTGACAGGTACATCAATGGGTTCAATTTAGATACACGTTTGACTATTTTAAAGAAAGAAAAAGGATTTTGGGAAAGTATTCTGGCCAAACATTCTCCGGTTGCAATTGTAAATGAAATTGTAGCAATAGAAATCTCTGAAGTCCTTTATATTGAATGTAAAAAAAGAGGAATTAGATATCTGGCCTGGTTAAACCATCCGATAGATAACTATTTCTATTGGCTAGATACTCCCATGAACAGTTCACTCAGTCCTTCTATTTTTGCAAAATCTCCAAAGACAGAGTCGGTTATATTAGTGAGCAACTATTGTTCAAAGGTAGAACAGAACTATAAACCATTTTATGTTAGAGACCTAAAGTCAAGATTTAACTTAATTGACATATTAAAAGACATAAAATCAACCGGATTAACCTTAAGAACAAGGATAAAATACAATAAAATAAAAAGTTACTCAATTTTCGGGGCTGACTATAAATTTTACTTATGGCGGCTGAATTTAATCTTGGCCACTTTGGGTAGAAAGTATGACGATCTGAGAAAATACAATCAATATGAAATACTTTTTTTTCCGTTGCATTACGAGCCGGAAGCTACCTTATTTTACATGGCGGAATGGTATAGTAGTCAAATAGATACCATCTACAATATTTCAAAATGCATAAAGCTAAATCAAGTTTTAGTAGTCAAGGAACATCCTGTTCAAAGAGGAATGCTTTTAACCGAACCCTTTCAGAAACTCAAAAAAAAAACTTCTAATGTTATTTATTTACCTGGCGAACATAATTCCCAAGATTTAATACTATCCGCTAAAGCAATCATTACCTTAACAAGTACTGTAGGACTTGAAGCTCTTATTTTAGGAAAACCTGTAATTGTTATGGGAAATGTTTTTTTTGATCGTTATCAATACATCACAAAAATTAAGAGTTTTGATGAGTTGCGATCAATTATAAGATCGGATGCTTATATTTATCCAGACAAAAAGACAATAATTGATTTTCTAGCCAATTTGCTTGACCATAGTTTCAAAGGAAATCCGTTTCCTCATTCCAATCTCTATATACCTGAAAATATCAAGTTAATAATTGAAGCAATTGAATCAGAAGTTCTTGCAATGATTAAAGCCTGATAAATGAATAGAAGAGAAGCTATAAAATCTGCAGGCGTGCTAGGTTCATTAATGATATATTCATGTTATCACAAAGATATTCAACCAAAAGTTGTATTCCCAAAAGACTGCCTATGCAGCGCGAATTGTGACTTGAATTTATCTCTTGATAACCAATTTAATAATCATACAACATCCATTCAAATTACCGTTCAGGAAAGAAGTGAGCATCCGTTGATATCCGTTGATCGACCCTGGGAAAAAGCCAGGATTAATTCAACTGTCGTTTTAAGGGTCAAAAATAAATGGCAAATGTGGTACGAAGCATCTGACGAAGCTGGTTTACTAGATAATTTTTCTACATACTTGTGCTATGCGGAATCCACCGATGGGATAACTTGGATCAAGCCTTTTTTGAATAAAGTTACATACGGAAATAACACAAACAATAACATAGTCATTTCTGGACTCGAGATTGGTGGCTTACACGGGATCAATGTTTTTTATGATAGGAGTGCTCTGGAAAATTCTAGGTATAAATTGACTTTTATCCAACCAAACGCGGCCGCTTTTAGTTGGGTTTACGGCATGTCTTCGGCTGATGGAATTAATTTTACGAATCCTGTTTTGTTGCTAAAAGCAAATTCAGATACCCAGAGTGCCTCTTTTTTTGATAAAGGCAAGTACAAATTATTCGTTCGCTTATGGGATGGAGGTTCACCTGGCATTGGGAGGAGAACAATAGGGTATAGTGAAAATACGAATTTTGGTAAAACTTGCTTTCCTATGCCTATTGAGATTTTAGCTTTTGATCGATACATGGATCGAGATCTTTATAACAGCGCAATTTGTAAAATTCGAGATGATTTATACCTCATGTTCCCATCTGTTCTTTATTCTAGTTCAGATACTACCGTTCCCTACTTGGCAACAAGTTCAGATGGATTGAATTTTAATATTAGAGACGAGGAATTTTTGCCTCTAGGTAAGAGCTTCGATTCCAAAGGTATTTACATATGCCCAGGTGCAATTCCAGGAGAGAAGGAAAACGAATATATCATTTTTTACTTAGGAACCTCAGTTCTGCATGGCTCTGACCCATCAATTCAATCAAATCTGGGTGCGGGGGCAATCGGTTGGTTTAAAATTTTGATTTCTTAAAATTATCATTTTGCAAATACTTAAAAAGTATTCTGGACTGATCAATAACAATAGCACAATCTTTATTTTAATTAATGTTGCTATTAGTGGAATTGGTTTGGCCCGATCTTTTGTTTGCCTAAAAAGATTAGACTTTCATGATTTAGGCTTTTTTACAATCTTTCAAAACATCTCCTTCCTCTCTTCTCTATTGCAACTGGGTATTATAAGTGGCGCTTACAGAATCTCCATGTTAGACGAATCAAAAGGAAAAGCCTTAAATGATACATTGTTCACCTTCTTGTTGATCACATTATCCGTAAGCTTATTAGGTGCTACCGTTCTTTCCTTATTCTACTTACATTTCAATAAAATAATTATATTTTCCGGGATACTCCTTGGGGTGTTATCACTTTATTCAAATTGGCTGGTCAGTACTTTTTTGGCTCGTCATAAAATATCCGATCTGAATAATATTAACCTTAGTTCGGCTATTATAGCTATTGTTAGTGTTTCATTAATAAGTATTTTTGGAATATATGGAGCAATAATCTCTGTCGCAGCTCAACCTGTCGCGTTTGTCTGCATTAGCTTACTAAAGTATCCAAACCTTCGGCCTAAAAAACTAACTTTAGATTTCAAAATCATTTCGAAAGCAGTTTCATATGGCTTTATTCCTTTCTTGGCTGGCATCATGTTTTATCTCAATTATCAAATAGAAAGGTGGAGCATTGCATATTATATAGACACAGAGTCACTTGGTAGATTTTTTTTTGCGGGTCTGTACAATACTATTTTTATTCTGGTTCCTAATTCATTGAATACTCTTTTTTTTCCTAAATCTCTCAATCATTATGTGAACAAAGAATATACTGATTTAAAAATCGTCATAAAAAAATTTTTTGTAATAATAATTGCGTATGGCGTATTATGCATGATAGTAACATCCTTTTTTATGAAGCCAGTGATTGCGCTATTCTTTCCGAATCATCTCGATAATATTCAATATGTTTATATTATCTTGCCTGGACTTATAGCAATGTCTCTTACCCTTCCAATAAGCTTGTTGTTTAATTCATCATTAATGCTTAAGCCTATTTTGGTTGGATACCTGATTTCCGTAAGCATGACTGTAATTTTAATTTTCTCATGCTCACATTTTGGCTATTTTTCACTAACAAACGTGGCTTACATCGATTCAATAGGGAGTATAGCTCTTTTGATTTATATGCTATTCGCATATAGTAAGTATCACTCAAAAATTTGGAATTAAAATAATTATAAGTAAATGGAGATTACTAAACAGCAGGAATTTTGGGACGAAGAAAGTAGCATCGATGACTACTTTAGAAACTATTTAGACTGCGTGACAAAAAATTCGTGGACAGCTATGTTTGAAAACGTAGAGCACAAATCGGGGTTTCGCGTTTTTGGAAATGTTTTAGAAATTGGAGGCGGAAGTCAATATTTATCCAGATTCTTGTCCGTTCGAAAGGATATTAATATTGTATGTACTGACATAAGCGACCAACGTATAAAACTTTCCAACCAATATTATAAGACGCTTCCTGCCAATATAAAGACGATGGGAAATATTAACGCTCAGTGTCTTCCGTTTAAGGATGAGCAGTTTGATTTTATTATTGGTGACGCTGTGCTTCATCACATTGAGGATTTGAGGTCTGGGCTTTATGAGATAAATAGATGTCTTAAACCAAATGGTAAAGCTATTTTTATTAGAGAACCAGTACTTGGTATTGATATCCTCTTCAAGAGAAGATTAAAAAAGTTTATTAATAGAAAAAAATATACCCTGGAAAAATTAAAATTCATTATCGACAACAAATTCGAATTCGATAAATTTCTATTTCAGTGGAGTGAAGAATTCTACCGGGCTGGCTTCGATTTTAAATCCTATAAGGGCTGGTATTACAAAAATAATAAAGACGTGTTAAAATCACGTTTTCCAATCTTGTTTACTTCACTTATTAGCTTTCATTTAACAAAATCAGTCGATATAAAGGAACTTAGTGTCCATTGAATTTTAGTGTTGCGATAAAAGAAAGCTAAGAAAATGTTGAGACAGCTAAAATTTAGCTGCTAGGTTTTCAGAACAAACTCAATTTCATAAATCCTCTGTAGTCCATAATTTAGTGACACGTTAGGCTGCCATCCAAGATCTCTTAGCTTGGAGGTATCCATTAATTTCCTAGGCGTGCCATCCGGTTTACTTTGTTCAAAAATGATTTTACCATTAAATCCGACTATTTCCCCAATAAGACGCGCCAAATCCTCTATCGTAATCTCCTCCCCTGTACCTACATTAATAAACTCATCCTTTGAATAGTTGTACATTAAAAACAAACAAGCATAAGCTAAATCATCAACATACAAAAACTCGCGCCTAGGCTTTCCTGATCCCCATACTTCTACCATTGGGCCATTTTTAGTCTTGGCCTCATGAAACTTTCTCATCAATGCTGGAATAACGTGAGAACTTGTTAGATCATAACTATCATTTGGCCCATAAAGGTTTGTTGGCATCGCACTAATAAAATCGCATCCATACTGCTTTCTATAATTCTCGCAAAGTTTGATCCCAGCAATTTTTGCGATCGCATAGGGCTCATTGGTTTCTTCCAAATAACCTGATAATAAATATTCTTCCTTCAAAGGCTGCGGTGCCATCTTTGGATAGATGCAGGAAGAGCCAAGAAATAATAATTTCTTTACTTTGTGAATATAGCTTTGATGAATGACATTGCTTTCAATCATCAGGTTCTCGTACAGAAAATCGGCACGATAGGTATTGTTGGCCATAATACCTCCCACTTTGGCGGCAGCAAGAAATACGTACTCCGGTTTTTCGGCACTGAAAAAACTTTCAACTTGGCTTTGATCTCTTAAGTCAAGGTCATTTGAAGTTCGAAGTACCAAATTAGTATAACCTTCAGCTTGAAGTTTTCTCACAATTGCTGAACCCACCATGCCGCGGTGTCCAGCCACAAATATCTTAGATGATTTTTCCATTACTCGTGATATTGGAAAATTTTATGCCCTCCTTCTTTCAGATAATGATCGCGCTTGAATAGCTCAAGATCACTATTGACCATATCGTCTACCAGTGCATCCAAATCATATTTTAATTCCCATTTCAACTCTTGCCTGGCTTTGGATGGATCACCTATCAGTAACTCAACCTCTGTGGGACGGAAATACTTTGGATCTATTTTTACTACTACATCCCCCACTTTTACTTTCGCCTCTGGGTTAGTGATGCCAGAAACAAACCCTACTTCATCAACTCCTTTGCCCTTAAATTCAATGATGATACCAAGTCTGGCGAAAGCCTTAATGATAAAGATCCGCACGGTGGTGGTTACCCCTGTTGCTATCACAAAGTCATCTGCTTTGTGATGCTGAAGCATCAGCCACATAGCTTGAACATAGTCTTTTGCATGTCCCCAATCCCTTTTCGCATCAATGTTGCCCATGAATACTGTTTTTTGTAAACCTAACGCAATACGGCATGCTGCCCTGGTTATTTTACGGGTAACAAATGTCTCTCCCCGAATGGGTGATTCGTGATTAAACATTATACCATTACTGGCAAATAGATTGTAGGCTTCGCGATAGTTTACGGTTATCCAATAGCCATATAATTTTGCAATAGCGTATGGAGAGCGTGGATAGAAAGGCGTGGTCTCAGTTTGAGGAACTGCCCGGACTAATCCATAAAGCTCGGAAGTTGAAGCTTGATAGAATTTTGTTTTTCCGGAAAGGCCCAAAATACGAATGGCCTCAAGTACTCTCAATGCTCCTATTCCATCCGCATTTGCGGTATACTCCGGCATATCAAAACTCACCTTTACATGTGACATGGCGCCCAGATTGTAAATTTCATCCGGTTGTACTTCCTGAATAATACGGATGACATTAACGGAATCGGTGAGGTCACCGTAATGGAGTTTCAGATTAATTTTTTCTTCATGAGGATCTTGGTACAGATGATCGATACGGTCTGTGTTGAACAGTGAACTTCTGCGCTTTAAGCCGTGCACCTCATATCCTTTGGATAGCAAAAGCTCCGCGAGGTACGCACCATCCTGACCTGTAATACCTGTAATTAAAGCTTTTTTCAAGGATTTTAAATGTTAATTGACTTCAAAGATAGGTGTTTCGATTTTATTGTTGTCTAGATTTTCTGATCTGGTGAACAAGCTCGATGGATGGTTTTGCTTCGGTCAAGCCGAACCCCTGTCCATTTAATATGGCTTCGTAACTTTTTGTGTGGAGTTCAGTGAATCCATCACTAAATTCAATCTCTTCCCCATCCATAGTTAATAAGCGAAAAGTTCGTTTACCTTTTGCCCTTATTCCATCTGGAATGTCCTCGTAATTGATGCTCAAATTCCAATTCACCCGGGCATATTCGAACTCAATAAAGCCAGTCGCTGAATCTTTGGTCATTTTCTTTGTCTCCACTTTCCTGACAGCCCCAAAAACCCAAATCAACATGTCAAAAAAATGAATGCCAATGTTTGTGGCTATGCCGCCTGATTTAGAAACATCTCCTTTCCAACTAATGTGATACCAATGGCCTCGTGAGGTTATGTAAGCCAGATTGACATCATAGATTTTATTCCCGGGTCCATTTAGTACTTTATTTTTTAGTTCGATGATGCCTGGGTGAAGCCGAAGTTGAAGAATGGTATAGACCCTCTTTCCTGTTTCTTTTTCAATTTCTGTGAGCGCATCAACATTCCAGGGATTCAATACCAAAGGCTTTTCGCAAATAGCATCTGCCCCTTGCCTTAGCGCAAATCGGATATGGGAGTCATGGAGATAATTTGGAGAACAAATACTGATGAAATCAATTTTTTGTCCTTGGCGCTTAAGTTTGTCAAGGTGCCTGTCAAAGCGTTCGAATTCTGTGAAGAAATCCGCATTTGGAAAATAAGAATCCATCACTCCCACCGTATCTGCTTTATCCAATGCCGCCACCAGATTATTCCCGGTATCCCGAATAGCCTGCAAATGACGCGGTGCGATGTAACCTGCAACTCCAATCAAAGCAAAATTCTTCATCCTATAATTTGATTACCATTCCGTTTTCCAATTTGTATTGCTCCCTGCTCTCCTCACAAATAGCCATGCCCTTCTTGTCAAATTTTAACTTGTGGCCATATTCACTCATCCATCCGGCCTGCCGGGCAGGATTACCGACCACCAATGCATAATCGGGAACATTTTTTGTGACCACCGCACCTGCTCCGATAAAAGCAAATTTACCAATGCCATGCCCGCAAATAACAGTAGCATTGGCGCCTATGGATGCCCCCTTTTTCACAATAGTTTTAGAGAATTCGTCCTTGCGATTCATAGCACTCCTTGGGTTAATCACATTTGTAAAAACCATAGAAGGACCAAGAAAAACATCATCTTCACAAATCACACCGGTGTAGATGGATACATTATTCTGAACTTTAACATTTTTTCCTAAAACCACATGAGGGGAAATCACCACGTTCTGACCAATGTTACAGTTCTCTCCAATTTTGGAATTGGACATAATGTGTGAGAAGTGCCAGATTTTTGTTCCTTCTCCAATCTCACTACCTTCATCAATAACAGCGGTGGGATGAGCAAAGAATTTTTTTTCGTCAGCCATTGTAAAAGCTCTTAATCATTCTACAAATAAAATCCTGTTCCTCCAATTTCAGTTCAGTGTGAATGGGAATTGATAATACGGTTTTGGATAATTTCTCCGTCACTGGAAATGAACCCTCACCAAAACCTGGTTGTTGATATGCCTTTTGAAAATGAAGCGGCACCGAATAGTAAATCATGGTGGGTATTCCATTGCCTTCGAGGTAATCTTTCAACTGATCACGTTGTTCAACACGCAAGGTGTATTGGTGAAAAACATGGGTCGAGTTTTTTGAACGGCTTGGTATTTTCACCAGAGGAATTTGCGAAAGTGCCCTGTCATAATACGCGGCTGCCTCCTGGCGGTTGTGTTCATACTCATTTAGGTAGTTGAGTTTAACACGTAATATGGCCGCCTGAATGGTATCCAGTCGGCTATTCACTCCAATGACCTCGTGATGATATTTTATACGCTGGCCGTGGTTTGTCATTATTTTGATTTTCTCCGCCAGGTCCTTGTCTTGCGTAAAAATAGCTCCGCCATCTCCAAAGCAACCGAGGTTTTTTGAAGGAAAAAAAGAGGTGGTGCCGATAATACCCATGGTACCAGCGTGCAGTTTCCTCCCATCGGAAAACGTGTAGACGGCTCCAAGGGCTTGTGCTACGTCCTCAATCACATATAAATTATGCTCCCTCCCAATCTTTAAAATGGGTTCCATGTCCGCGCATTGCCCATAAAGATGCACCGGCACAATTGCCTTAGTCTTTGAAGTGATTTTACCTTTCAACTGTCTTACATCCATGTTAAAAGTGTCTTCCTGGACATCAATGAATACCGGAGTAAGGCCTAGTAAAGCAATTACTTCTGCAGTGGCTACATAGGTGTGTACCGGCAGGATTACTTCATCACCTGGCTTCAATTCCAGGGCCATCATGGCGACTTGTAAGGCATCTGTTCCATTGGCACAAGGTATAACAGACTTGGAATTGATATATTCAGCAAGCGCTTTGGTAAATTGACTTACCTGGGGTCCCTGAATAAACGCAGTCGTTTCCAAAACTTCCTGGATAGCAGAATCAATCTCATCCTTAATCCGAAGGTATTGGCTATGCAAATCCGCCATTTTAATCTTTTTCATGGATTAGTAATGATGGCTTCTATTTTGTTTTTCAATTTCAATCGGGAGCAATACGTCACAATCTTTGTATCAATGCTGAAATTGTGCACAATCTACTGAATTTTGATCTTGATTTTAGGTCGATTTTTTTATCCCTCTGGAAGGAAGTTGGCAAAAGGCTGCCGGTAGGCTCTGGGATGAGCTTCCTGATGTACTATGGGGAAGTTACACTCTGTTACAACCGTGAAAATCGAAAATACCATTTTCATATTTCACGGTTAATGAATATCTTTGAAAAATGATTATCCGAAATTATTTGAGGCAAATAAAAGTTGGTTGTTGCAATTACCAGACGTAGCGCTGATGCTAATCCTTTCCTCTCAGCTTCTTCTCCCACTTCCATGAATGAAGGAGCGATTCTTCTAGCCCATATTTTGCCTCCCATCCAAATGCCTTATTAATTTTTTTAGGATCCGCATAAACTTTCTCAATATCTCCCGGCCTGCGAGATCCGATGGTATAGGGCACATTAACGCCTGTTACCTTAATGAACTTTTTAACCAGCTCTAAAACTGAAACTCCAATACCGGTGCCCAGATTAAAGGCTTCAAATACATTTTCATCTTTTCTTTGGCCTACGTATTGGATCGCTTTTACGTGAGCACTTGCCACGTCTAGCACGTGAATAAAATCCCGTAAGCAAGTTCCATCAGGGGTATTATAGTCATTACCAAAAACGATTAGCTTTTCTCTCAACCCGGCAGCCGTTTGCGTTATATAGGGAACAAGGTTATTAGGAATTCCGATGGGAAGTTCACCGATCAATACACTGGGGTGGGCGCCAATAGGATTAAAGTACCTTAATGAAATAATCCGAAATCCTGTAGTTGCTGCGTCCTCCAGGATTCGCTCACAAATCTGCTTTGTAGCTCCATAAGGAGATTCCGCCCGCTTAAATGGTGCAGACTCATCCACCGGAATACTATCGGGCTGGCCATACACCGTGCAAGACGAGGAGAAAACCAAGTCAACTACCTGATGCTTTTTCATAACCTCCAATAAGGTTATCAAGGAGCCAACATTATTTTTATAGTAAGCGATAGGTTGAGCCACCGACTCATTAACCGATTTAAAGGCCGCAAAGTGAATTACCGCTGAAAAACTATTTTTTGAGAATAAGCTTTCCATTGCAGAAGAATCCAAACAATCCAATTTGTGAAAATCAATCTTGCTTTTGGTAATGGCTTCGATACCTTCAATAGTCTTATAATCGCTTCGCTCCAGGTTATCAATAACGGTAACTCTATACCCGGCTTCAACTAATTCAATAACTGTATGAGAACCAATGTAGCCCGCTCCTCCTGTAACTAAAATATGAGTTGAATTTTTCATTACGGTCATAAACGAGCTGATACAAGAGACCTGTCTAAAAATCCCTTCACATCATAAATTATGGTCTTCTCATGTTTGATCGCTGACCAATCGAGCGATTTGAACTCAGTGTGACTTACAGCTAGCACAATGGCGGCATATTTTATATGTAAGGTGTCAAGTAAGGACAACTTATACTCATGATGTACTTCAAGAGGATCTGCATGTGGATCATAAACTTCTACATCGGCTCCAAAACTTTGAAGTTCGCGGATGACATCAATGGCTTTGCTGTTGCGGATATCCGGGCAATTTTCTTTAAATGTAATGCCCAGTACTAATATTTTTGCTTTATTGACTTGTAGATCATTTTGAGTCATGAGCTTAACTACCTTGTTGGCAATATGAACTCCCATATTGTCATTGATTCTTCTGCCTGCCAAAATTACCTGAGGATGATATCCGAGGCTATCTGCCTTATAGGTCAGATAATACGGATCAACCCCAATACAATGACCTCCTACTAATCCTGGCTTGTAAGGAAGGAAATTCCATTTAGTGCCTGCCGCGCTTAAAACCTCATGGGTATCAATGCCCATGCGCTCAAAAATCAGCGAAAGTTCATTCACAAAAGCTATATTGATATCTCGCTGAGCATTTTCGATAACCTTGGCTGCTTCCGCTACTTTGATACTGGATGCTTTGTGTGTTCCTGCTTTGATTATTCGGAGATAAAGTTTGTCCACTTTTTCCGCTACCTCTGGAGTACTTCCACTGGTCACCTTTTTGATGTTTGGAAGCCGATGCTGTTTGTCGCCTGGATTAATTCTTTCGGGTGAATAGCCACAAAAGAAATCTATGTTAAATTTTAATCCACTAAATTTTTCCAGCACCGGCACACAATCCTCTTCTGTACAGCCCGGGTACACGGTCGATTCATAAATAACGATGTCACCTTTTTTCAAAACC
This sequence comes from Bacteroidota bacterium, assembly GCA_038043425.1. Taxonomy (GTDB): domain Bacteria; phylum Bacteroidota; class Bacteroidia; order Cytophagales; family Cyclobacteriaceae; genus ELB16-189. The sequence continues at coordinate 73,468 of JBBTBZ010000002.1, read as the reverse complement.
TTGCCTACTGTTTCGCTGGCTTTGATAAGCGGAGTAAGGTCGGGGGTTTTATAATCATCAACAGGAGTAGGAACGGTTACGATAAAATAATTTACGCTCTTTAAATCCTCCAAATTTGTGGAGAATTTCAATTTTGATGAAGAAATCAACTCATCTTTATCAACTTCCAACGTTCGATCTATTCCCTGCTTGAGTTCATCTATTCTTGACTTATTGATATCAAATCCAACAACATCCAAAATCTTCCCGAATTCTACCGCAAGAGGAAGACCTACATAACCGAGACCAATAATTCCAATTTTTTCCATCCTTTAAAAATCTTTTTTATTTATAATACTCTTTAAACCAATCAACAAACTTACCAACACCCACTTCAATCGAGGTTGATGGCTTAAAGTCCGCCTCATGCATAAGGTCACTCACATCGGCATAGGTTTCAGGAACATCTCCCTCCTGAATGGGCAATAGATTTTTTATCGCTTTCTTGCCGAGTTTCTCTTCAATGACTTCAATAAACCTCATCAACTCTACAGGCTGATTATTGCCGATGTTATAGACCCTGTAAGGAGCAAAACTTGTAGCTGGGTCGGGATTCAAACCACTCCAGGTATCATTCGGCATAGCAACATGCGGTACCAATCGGGAGATACTTTCAACAATATCATCTACGTAGGTGAAATCTCGCTTCATTTTTCCATTGTTAAACACATCAATAGGTTTGCCTTCCAGTATAGCTTTTGTGAAAAGAAACAGCGCCATATCAGGCCTTCCGAAAGGTCCGTAAACAGTAAAAAATCGCAACCCCGTGGTCGGCAAATTATATAATGCAGAATAGGTATGGGCCATCAACTCATTGGACTTCTTTGAGGCAGCATATAGCGAGATGGGATGATCTACATTATGATGTACCGAAAATGGCATTTTCTTATTGGCACCATATACAGAACTTGAGGATGCGTATATCAAATGTTTCGTTTTATTATGTCGACAGGCCTCCAGAATATTCAGGAATCCATGCACGTTACTTTCAAGATAAGCATGAGGATTTGTCAATGAGTAACGGACACCAGCTTGTGCAGCAAGATTTACGACATACTGGAAATGGTGTGTAGCAAAAAGATCGTCCATTCCCTTTTTATTGGTTAAATCCAGCTGGTGAAAAGCAAAACCGGAATATTCATTCAGTAAATTGAGTCGGGAATTTTTTAGTCGCACATCATAGTAATCATTAAGATTATCTATACCCATGACGTGATAACCCATATCGCAAAGTCGTTTGGAAAGATGAAAGCCAATAAACCCAGCTGCACCTGTAACTAAAATAGGAGTTGTCATTAAAATCTAAAATTCAGGCAAAAATATCGATTTAAACGATGAATCTTCCTTAGATTTACGCTTCATTTCACAAAATATGGACGAAAATAAACCAAGAAATCAATCCTCAGATGAAATAGATCTTTCTCAAGTTTTTAAATGGATTGGAAACGGATTTCGAAATTTTGGGAATTCTATTCTCAAAGCCCTCGCAGGGTTACGAAGCACGTTTTTTGAAAATAAAACTTTTTTTGGTATAGTAATCATTGCTGGACTTTCTCTATCCGTTTTATATTCAGAATTCTTAAATAAAAAGTTCTATAAAACCTCCATGATTTTGAGCAGTGATTATTTCACGCGAATCGCTGTAGAAAGTACGATCGAGAAATTAAATTCCCTATGTGGGGAAGCAGAGCGTGAAGGCCTTGCAATAGAATTAGGAATCCCGGTGACAACCGCTAAAAACATTATCAAATTTGAATCAAAACCCTTCGTATCAGAAGAGGATATTGTCGAAATAGAGGTATTAAAAGAGCAATTAAACAACGTAGCTGCTGCTGATAAAAAAGATGTGGTGAAGAAAGTTATAACAAGACTTGGGCTGGATAACAAAAGTGCGTTTCGGATCACCCTCCTAATTTCTGATCCGGATGTTGTTAAAAATTTAGATAGTGCAATCGTGAGTTACTTCAGGTCTGACGAGTATATCAGGAGACGAATTGAAATCACAAAATCTAATCTCTTACAAAAGAAAGAAAAATTGTTACATGAGTCCAAGAGATTGGACAGTCTTAAATCTGTGCTTTTCAGAAGTTTTGATAACATGGCCAAACAATCAAAACAAGGTTCAAACAATGTTGTCCTAAGTGAAAAGCCCTTGACGGATCCTCTCTCGGTATTTGCTCAGGACCTTGACTTTTATAATGAGATACAATCCATTGATATCCGACTTTATCTTCAGCCCGATTTTGAGGTGATTGATGGCTTCACCGCCTTCAAAGAACCGGAAAGCGCGAGCCTTCTCAAGATTTTGGCAACCTCCTTTCTTGTTTCCTGGCTGGCCGCCTATTTGATTTTAGGTTTTTGGAAATTCGACCGTTACCTCGCAAAACTTTCTAAAGAAGCGAATTGATTAAAACCTTATTTCAAAAAGAATTTATTCTTGAACTCAGGCGCAAGTCCGCGATAAGTGGGCTTGCGCTTTATCTTTTTAGCACAGCCTTCATCTGTTACCTTTCCTTTAGTCTTCGACAGAATTTAATCACTCCCCTGGTTTGGAGTGCACTTTTTTGGATCACCATATTATTCACGGCAGTCAACACGGTGGCAAAAAGTTTCATTGGAGAGAAAAAAGGAAAAGATATTTACTATTATTCTATTTCAAGTCCTGAGTCCATCATTATTTCCAAGATTATTTACAATTTCATTCTGTGCTCACTGCTTTCGTTTACCGGTTTTATTCTTTTCGTTTTATTTTTGAATAACCCGGTCGTTGACCTTTTTTTATTCTCCATTACTCTTTTTCTTACTTCTTTAGGCTTTGCCTCCTCATTGACTATGCTTTCTGGCATTGCTGCCAAAGCAAATAATAGCAACATACTTATGGCGGTCCTCAGTTTTCCTGTTGTCATTTCTATATTGTTGCTTGCCATTAAAGTCACCAAAAACTGTATCGATGCCTTGGATCGATCTGTAAGTTGGGATGAAATAATTAGCCTATTGGCCATAAATTGCCTCATCACAGCCGTTTCGTACCTGCTCTTCCCGTATATTTGGCGGAGTTAAAATTTTAAAAGAGAATTTGAAGAATGAAGCATAGTTGGTGGAAATTCGTTTCTGTTGTACTCCTGATTTATACTATTGTAGGAGGCTTACTATTTGAAGTGCCTCGACTTAATATTGTAAACGAAACCATTCGTGCTTTATACTTTCATGTGCCCATGTGGTTTGGCATGGTGGTTATGTTTTTAGTTTCAACGATTCATGCTGCAAAGTATTTGCGCAAACCGAATTCAGTAACCGATATACAGTCGGTTGAATTTGCGAACACCGGCTTGGCGTTTGGCCTCCTTGGTATTTTTACTGGCGTGATTTGGGCGAATTACACCTGGGGCTCTCCGTGGCATGGCGATCCGAAACAAAATGGCGCAGCTGTTTCAATATTAGTCTACTTAGCGTATTTTATTTTGCGAAGCTCTCTTGAAAACGAAGAGCAACGCGCCCGCTTAAGTGCCGTTTATAATATTTTCGCTTTTGCTGCGATGATCCCCCTGATCTTTATTATTCCTCGCATGACTAGCTCCATGCACCCTGGCAGTGGCGGCAATCCGGGCTTTAACATGTATGATCTTGACAGCAGCATGAGGATGGTTTTCTATCCTGCAGTTATAGGTTGGATACTATTGGGTGTTTGGATAGCCACTCTTAGAATCCGCACTAGATTGATAGAGGAAAAACTATTTGAACTTGAAGATGAAAAAAATGTATAAAACAACTTTGATGTTGCTTCTTGCAATGCTGCCAATTTCACTTTTTGCTCAACCCGAAGTTGAAATGGCCGACACCTTACGATCGGATGGCAAAATTTATGTAGTAGTCGCTATTATGCTTGTTATTTTCCTTGGATTAATAGGGTATCTATTTCTCATGGACAGAAAAGTAACACGTTTAGAAAAGAAAATGACTGAAAAGGATATCAAATAGGGATTTTCATCTGTCTTCTTTATCCATAATATCCAGTTTTTTGCCTTAACTTTATCGCTGAAAGGAGGAGGATTACCATGAAAAAATCGCACATCATAGCCATTGTCGCAATCGGAGCTGCGATCGCTATCATAATAGCCACGGCAGGAGATGCCAGCACCTACGTAAATTTTGATCAGGCCTATGAAATGGCTGCCACTGGAAATACCACAAGCATTCACGTAGTAGGTGAACTCAAAAAAGACGAGAGTGGGAATATTATCGGAATGGAAAAATCACCTGACAATCTTTCTTTCACCTTTATCCTAATCGATGATAATAAAAAAGAACAAGTAGTATATTACAACGAACCTATGCCTCCTGATTTTTCCCGATCGGAAAAAGTGGTAGTGATTGGAAGTTATAAGGGTGATGCCTTCATTGCAAATAATATTTTATTGAAGTGTCCCTCGAAATATCAGGAACAAAAGCTTAATGCTGGAGTTTAATTAGAAAACAGATTAGTCCGATGTTGAAGAAATTTATAACCACTTAGAATATTTTTTCAATGAAACTATGCGCCTATGTTTCTATGTGGTTAAATTATTCATGTATCAATATGACAAAGTAGGACTCGTATTAAATTAGTATATCGAAAATTGTAAATCGCACATCTAAACAATGCTTCATTACTTCATCGGTGACATGGGTCACCTTTTTGTTATTTCATCCTTTGTCACTTCGTTGATTTGTGCATTTGCTTACGTCAAAGCGCAATCATCAACAGATCTCCAGAAAAAAGAGGCGTGGCTGAAAAATGCGCGGACAGGATTTTATCTTCATGCTGGGGCGGTGATCGGAATTGTCGTCAGTTTGTTCGTTATCATTTATCAGCACTATTTCGAATATCACTATGCTTACGCCCACTCCTCATTGCATCTGCCGGGCCAGTACATGATCTCATGTTTTTGGGAAGGTCAGGAAGGAAGCTTTCTTTTGTGGATGTTTTGGCAAGCTGTCCTTGGAATAATTCTGATCAATACACAAAGAACCTGGGAAGCTCCCGTAATGGTTGTTTTTTCATTGGTCCAAGCATTTCTGGCCTCCATGATCTTGGGTGTCGTGATTCCGCTGATCGATATTAAACTGGGCAGCTCGCCTTTTATATTGCTACGCGATGCCATGGATGATCCTATCTTCAAAATGCAACCTGATTTTATTCCGAAAGATGGCAATGGCCTTAACCCACTTTTACAAAACTATTGGATGGTCATCCACCCTCCTACTTTATTCTTAGGCTTTGCCACCACGCTTATTCCATTTGCATTTTGTATTGCAGGGTTGTGGCAAAAAAAATATTCGGAGTGGGTAAAGCTTGCATTGCCGTGGACCTTGTTCTCTTGTGCTGTGCTTGGACTTGGAATCTTAATGGGTGGTTATTGGGCCTATGAAACCCTAAGCTTTGGTGGCTATTGGAATTGGGACCCCGTAGAGAATGCAGTTTACATTCCGTGGTTAATTCAAATTGCATCCATTCACACCATGATTGTTTATAAAAACAATGCTACCGCATTAAAGAGTTCTATCATTTTAGTCATTACTGTTTTTATACTAATCCTTTATTCTACTTTTCTAACCCGCAGTGGAATCTTAGGTGATGCTTCAGTTCACTCATTTACTGATCTTGGCCTGTCCGGTCAGTTGTTGGTTTATCTGGTTTTCTTTACGCTCGCAGCCATTATTTTATCCGTGATGCGCTGGAAGGAAATTCCAACTTCCGAAAAAGAAGTATCTACCTATTCACGCGAATTTTGGATTTTTCTGGGTGCTACAACGCTTTGTCTAATGGGCTTTCAGGTGCTGTTACCGACTTCCATTCCGGTCTACAATAGTATTGTGAGCCTTTTTGGTGGCATCTCTAATCTTGCTCCCCCTGCCAATCAAATTGAATTCTATTCTAAATTCCAGTTATGGTTTGGAGTTGCTGTTGCCTTACTTTCCGGAACCGGACAGTTCTTTTGGTGGCGAAGAATGGACAAGGGGAATTGGAGGAAGGAACTTCTTGCACCTATGCTCATAACGCTTATTGTTTTTACGGCCATCATTTTAATTGCAGAAGTGTATCATCCGACTTATTTGCTATTAACAGTTGCAGGAGTTTATATTATCGTGTCCAACATCAAAACCCTAAGCACAATTTTTAAAACAAGCCCGAAACTTTCCGGAGGAGCGATTTCGCATATTGGAATTGGAATGATCTTAGTTGGAATTATGTTTTCATCCGGTTACTCCGAAATCGTCTCTTTGAACAATACCGGAATGGTATATATCAAAGAAGCGGGTACTGAATTTAACCGCGATAATTTGCTGCTCTTTATGAATGAGCCCCGGTCCATGGCGGATTATGACCTTGAATATTTGGGAGAAAGAATTGAAACCAGGCACAAATCGGGATTTATAAAAAAGAGCGACATAGAACTTACCGATGATCCATTCAAAGTTGTAGCTAAAAAAGACATCCTCTTTAAAGGGAAAAAATTGTATGCAGCAAAAGACACATTTGAAGTATATCCCGAAAACACGTTTTATGAAATTGAACTTAGCAAGTCAGGAAAAGTAGCTGCAAATCTTTTCCCTCGTGTACAAATAAATCCCGCCATGGGAGGATTTCTTGCTTCACCTGACATCAAGCGAAATTTAGGAAGCGATCTCTACACACATGTTTCAGCACCAATGGACCCAATGTCAGAACCGGATTGGAGCAAAATGGAAGAAATCAAGGTAAAGCAGGGTCAGCAATTTTTTGTGAATGATTATGTGGCAACCCTCCAGGAAGTAATACGCTTGGACAAATTGCCAGGTCTTGAACTTTCGGATGAGGATGTTGCAGTAAAGGCCATCGTTCATGTGCAAGGCGAACGCGATACCTATACGGCAGAGCCGATATTTTTGATAAAGGGCCGCTCGCAAGTAGGCAGGATCTTTTCTGAAGTAAATGACCTTGGAATTAAAATCACACTTCTAAACATTCATCCTGAAACGAATGAGTTTTCACTCGGCCTGAATACTCGTCAAAAAGATTGGGTGATCATTAAGGCAATGGAAAAACCGTATATCAACCTTTTATGGTTAGGTACTGGCATTCTTATGATTGGCTTCAGCATGGCAATGGTGAGAAGGTTCAAGGAAATGGTGTAAAAAAGTAGGCAACCGACAATAGGCAGTAGGCAATGGCTTCAGGTATGAAAAATAGTTTAATACTTCTTCTGACTTTGCTTTTAGGAGCATGTTCAACTAAAGAGACCAACCATTCAAATTTTGCTGCTAAACTTGATAGTCTTTATAATAAAACTTTTACTGCTGATCAGCCAGGGGCAGCCATTTTAGTAATGAAGGGAGATACTATACTTTTTTCAGAAGGATATGGTATTGCCGACATGGTTACAAAAGAACCCATTTCCACCCAAACGCTTTTCAACCTCGGTTCTATTTCCAAAACATTTGTCGCCAACGCAGTCCTGATGTTGCAAGAGCGGGGCAAACTTTCTATTGAGGATAGCATCTATAAGTTCTTTCCACATTTCAAGAATAAAGAAATTGCACAACGCATTAAAATCAAACATCTTCTCTCTCACACATCCGGTTTGCCTGATAATCGGGAGGTCAACAAAGATTCCCTCTTCTATCTTACTGCAAAAGATGCTGAAAACTGGATGCCTGTTACAAGAACTGACACTCTTGTTTTTGAGCCTGGTGAACGTTATGAATATTCCAACCCCGCATTCAATGGACTTGCCCTTATTGTCGAACAGGTCTCTGGCATGAAATGGCAGAAGTTTGTGGAAGAGAATATTCTAAAGCCTTCTGGCATGAATACCAGCACCATCACGGATGGCCCTCATCCGGCCAGTGGGGTTTCTCATGCCTATATAAAGATTCAGGGACAATGGAAAGAAGATGATTATGGTGAAGAGCCAACTTTTGCCGCATCCGGCAACGGAGGCGTTTGGAGTTCTGTTGAAGAATTGGCTAAATATGAGAGAGCACTTCGCAATTCTACTTTTTTGAAATCAGAAACGATTGCTCAATCACAGAGAGTCTTTCATCCTCTAAATTGGGCAGATGCCACTCCACCACGAATTGGGTGGTCATGGTTCATTGGTCAAACCGAAGACAGTTTAAAAACCGTTGGACATACAGGTAGTCAGGGAGGTTTTGTTGCCAACTATGTTACCATTCCGGACAAAAAAATCCTATTTGTAATACTGTGTAATACCACTCGCGATATCAATGCTGATGCATCACACGTGTTAACACTACTCCGGAAAGAAGACTGGTTAGATCAGTAATCAATCTGTCATAACCTTCGGGAACTCCATTTTTTAATGATCAAACAACTTTCTTCCGAATGGCCTTTGCATAGGTTCGGCTCACTGGAAAACTTTTTCCGTTTTGCATTTTTACCACCATGCCACCATTAAAATGTCGTTCAATCTCTTTCAAAAAATTTAGGTTAATAATAGTTGAACGATGGACGCGAATAAAGATATCAGGGTTCATGATCTCATCAAGTTTGCCTATGCCAGAAGAACTCACAAACTGATCAATCTTTGTGGAGATAATTGTGTAATCACCGGAGGCTTCCAGGTACACAATCTCGTCTACCGGAAGATTATATAACTTCTCTGATTTCTGAACGAAAATGTGAGAGTCAAAGGAAGTCTTCCGCTCCCCTCGCAGACTTTCAAGTAAATCCCCAAGATTGCTCTGCTCCAATTCCTTCTGCTTTAACGCACGGTTGACCGCCATTCGAAAACGTTCTTCGTCCAGGGGTTTGAGTAAATAATCCACTGCATTTTTCTCAAATGCTTTAATGGCATATTGATCGTATGCGGTCGTGAAGATTACATAAGGTTCGTGATCTATTTCCTCCAGTACATCAAAGCCGTTCATGCCTGGCATTTGAACATCCAAAAAGACCAAATCCGGCTTTAGCTTATCTATTTTCTCAACAGCTTCATTTCCTTTGGTACACTCGCCAATTATTTCTATATCAGGAAAAGACTCAAGGAACTCGCGGAGAAGATCGCGCGCTAATTTTTCATCATCAATTATCAAACACGTTGTATTCATATTTCCTGGTTTTCTAGTTCCGGTTCTTCAATTAGTTGATGTACTGCTTCCTGGATATAGAAGTTAACTACGTATCCATTTTCATCAGATCGAACTCTTAATCCCGATTCAAGACCAAAATAGCTTTTCAAACGAAGATCCGTATTCTTCATCCCTACTCCACTCGAACTTCCATCCATTACCTTCTTGGCATTTGACCCAAGGCCGTCATCTTTTACTTCAAAATAAATTATGTTACCTGATCTTTTCACCGTAAGATAAATTGTTCCGCCTGTTTCCTTAGGTCCAATACCATATTTAACAGAATTCTCAACCAACGGCTGCAAAATCATTGGTGGAATTAAGGTGGTGAGGCAAGTTGGATCAATATTTTTAATAAAATTAAGACGGGCACCAAACCGCACTTGCTGTATCCGAACATAGTTTTCAATAAAATCAATTTCATGAATTAACTTAACGCGTTCACCATCATGAGAATCCAGTGCATACCGGAAAATATCTGAAAGCTGCGTGATCACTTTGCGTGCCTGCTCTTTACTCGAATGCATTAGTGTGCTGATGGAGTTGAGCGTATTGAAAAGAAAATGAGGATTAATCTGCGACTTAAGCAATGAGAGTTGCATCTCCTTATTCTTCAACTGAAGTTCACTCTTCTCCTGCTCTCGTCTTTGCAACCCCTGAAAATATCGTATGACATAGTAAACGCCAACCGTAATAATATATTGATCATAAAATCGGAGCGCATCCCAACTCATCAGGCCAATCATGTACTCCTTCCAATGCACAAAATACACAAACCCTTCCATATAGTCTGTGAAATAATAGGATAATGTACCATTGACTAAAAAAAAGAGAACAATGCCTACTACATGACCAGCCAGTTGAAAAGCGGTTCTGAATTTGAAGAGAAAATGTGACCATAGAAAAATAAGAGCAATAAAAACACATAGTGCCTCAAAAAGAAAAAATCCATTCCAAAGTACATACGTCTGTGGGTTGACAAACCTCCATTCAAAGAAAACACTAATCGCAAAATTGATAGCATACCATAGGCAGATGAGAAGGTAGGCTTGCCTCCATATTTTCGGTATGCGTTCAATAAAATTCACTGGTGCTGAATTTGTTCTTTAAATTTAACGATTTGAAAACAAAGTCGACCAATAGACCAATTGAATCTTTAAACACCTTTTTTTCTCGTTACAATAAATATTCAATGACTTCTCTTAAAACAGTATATTTAAAACGAATTATTACAGGCAATTCGTGAAGTGAGTTGCATAGTAGACAGATGAAAAACACCCTAGTCATTTGCTTTCTCCTTATCAGTGGGTTCGTTACAGCTCAGAAAGTTACTATTTCAGCAAAGGTGGTGGATAAAGAAACAAAAGAGCCCTTGATCTTCGCCACCATCGGTATTTTAGGTAAGCCTATTGGCACTATTACAAACATGCAGGGCGATTTTGATTTTTATGTGCCCGCTGAATATCGCAATGAAAATCTGGTGATCAGCATCTTAGGATATGAAAATTTTCAGGCTCCGGTTTGGACGGTACTTGATAACAAAAATCCGATCATTGAAATGGAGAAATCAACCACGGTCCTTGAAGAGGTTGTGGTAACGGATTCCTTGCAGGGAGGTGAGGTTTTAAACATTGCCCTTTCGCGAATTGAGCAAAACTACCCCATGACACCCTATCTGGTAGATGGCTTTTACCGGGATATCAAAAAGGTAGGAGGTGTCTATATTTCGCTATTGGAGGCAGCCGTTAAAATTTATGATGAAGACTATATGGCACCCAGAAACAAGTTTAAGCTGCGTGAACGGGTAGCTTTATTAGAAGTCAGAAGAAGCCTTGGCTATTCAAGTAAATTCACAGCCTACTTCGATGAAGACAATCTACTGGAAGATTTACTTCTTCATAATAACGTTCGTTATCGTCAATTCCCCGAAGAAGAAGCTTTTTTCACAAGTTTAGGAAGAGAAAAAGATTCCCATTACAATGGTCACGACATCTTCGTGGTAAGCTATAATAAAGAGTATCGACTTGTTATTTATATTGACAAAAAAAACTACAGCATTATTCACCTGGAGTATGAAAACGGTCAACAAGAAACAATTGGCAAAAGAAGAGGATTGGTGAGTAAGTTTGTCAACCTAAAAAGAGTAATCGATTTTAAGGAGTACGATCAAAAATTGTATCTTAATTTTATTGCTGTAGATTCCAAAATCCACTGGTACGATGCAACGACCGGGGAACTCAAATTTGAAACGGAAGTTCATCAACAACTTTTAATCAATGATATTAACCCATCTCCGGAGGAAAGAATTGGTACCACCGAAAAAATGCGAAGTTACGGGTTGCAGTTTCAAGACTTGCCTTATAACAAAGCATTTTGGAAAAATTACAATGTGATCAAAGAAAGCCCACTTGACGCTAAAATTATTGAAGACCTTGAAAAAGAAGAAACACTTGAAAAGCAGTTTGAAAAAAACTGACCAGAGACACGCCTCCGATTTACGGTTTCCGAATAGCAACTCAATTACTGGTACATTTCAATTACTCTTGGCTAATTTAAGTTGTTTGCTTCGCGTGATGGCCAAGGCGATAAAACCAAGTATAAAAAACACGATGAGTGAAAGTACTGAATTTTTCATGCCCAGGACCTCATCAATAAGCCCAAACGTAAAGATGCCAATCACTATGGCGATTTTTTCGGTCATATCATAAAAACTGAAAAAGGAAGCTGTATCACGTGTGACGGGCATTAATTTACTATATGTGGACCGACTTAAGGATTGAATCCCGCCCATCACCAAGCCCACTAAGGCTGCGAGTGTGTAAAAGTAGTATTCAACATTTACTCCTGCTTCACTTTCCGTGGCAATTACATACGCTGCACCACAACTGACGATCCATAAGATTACGATAGCCATTAAAACGTTTATGTTGCCAAAGATTGCCGACAGTCTCGCAATTAATGTTGCCCCCACTACGGCAACCAATTGAATCACTACCAGCGTGATGATAAGTTTAGTTGGCGGCAAGCCCAGCATTTTACTTCCAAACATAGCGGCTGCCAGCATGACGGTTTGAACGCCCATACTATAAAAGAAAAAGGAGGCCAGGTACCAATTCAGAACTCCAAGGCTCCTTACCTGCTTCAATACTTTTGCCAGTTCTTTGAATCCATCGGTTAAAAAATTCGTGCCCGATTTGTCTGCTGAAGGTTTACCTTTTGGTAAATAGGCAAACGTTATTTGAGCAAAGCCTATCCACCAAATGCCCACCAGAAAGAAAGTAATCAATGGCCCCGATGTTTTATCACCATTCGCCTGGAAATAAAGTACCAAGCCAAAACCAATCATCTGCAAAATAACAGAACCGATGTATCCCATCATGAATCCCCTTGCGCTTACTTTGTCGCGGTCTTCCAATGCAGCAATCTCTGGCAGATATGAATTATAAAAAACCAAACTTCCGGCATACCCAATTACTGCACCAATGAAACAGGCTATTCCCCATCCGATATTGGCGCCCTTAAACCAAAAAAGTCCTATACAAGACAGTCCTCCGAGGAAACAAAAAAATTGCATAAACCTTTTTTTGTTTCCCTGACTGTCGGCAATGGAGGAAAGAATAGGCAGCAGAAGGGCTATGCTTAAGTAAGCGAAGGCCAGGGTAAAATCATATAACGATGAATTTTTGAATGTTCTGCCTAAAAAAGGAACGTCATTTTCGCCAAAGGTTGACTTAGTTACCCCAAGAAAGTAGATAGGAAAAAAAGTAGTGGTGATAACAAGGTTGTATACAGAGTTAGCCCAATCGTACATCCACCATGCCTGCACTACTTTCTTATTGTCTAATGCCAATTTCATAAAATATTTTCTTAAAGTTATAGAGGTAAATCAAATCAATCTTGAATAAATCTATATTGCATAGTGAACTGAAATGTCAACCCATTGGCAAAGTCAGTATTTAATTGTTGGCGGTCATCACCAATTTTTATCAATACAGAACCAACGGTAATCTTATCCTCTTCATCATAAACTCTGTAACTTCTTCCCAATGAATAGCCCATTCTGGTATAGATACTTAATCCCTTACTGAGATTGAATTTCAAGTAGCCATACAAATCGTTGGTCGCTTTCACTACATATCCACCCTTACCTGTGGTTTCGACTTCTGCAAGATGGTAAGATCGTATTTGCCCGAAAAAATTCATCCCAATATTCAGTCGATCGTGGAGCTTATAATTCACATCGGCAAGAAACGGTAGCGTTAAATTCGCTTCAAACTTCTTATCAGGACTCAGATAGTAAAGCCCAAAAAGGGGCACGATAAAAGGGCCAAACAATTCGGAATTATAATAGAGTCCAAGTTTATAATTCAAGTCCTCCCGCTTGGTATATTTCATCAAAAGGATTGCACCTATCTGAAAATCTTTTCTGGTAATGTTCTCAAAATCAGAAGCTAATTTTGGAACCAGCAAATACGTGCCTGACCATTTATCAGAATGCTTTTTGGAGAGGCCCACCCTTAACCCAGTTACTGAAAACGTTTCCACCGGGCCTGCTTCGAAAAGTTTGGTCTCATTTCTTTCATAGATTAACCCGGTCAAAACTGCTTTGGAACTGTTCACTACAATTGGAAATGTGATGTCGAAACCCAGGTCTTTAATACGTGTACTGGAATCGCTATTTTCAAAATTATTCTGCACGGTGTTGCCATAATAAATTTTAGCAATGTCAACATACTTCTGGCCGAATGCATTTGCGACTAAAAACAAAAGTGGGATAAGGTAAAGAAGTGTGCAGTTGCGAAATTTCATAATGTTGCGTAGATTAATTGGCTAAGACAAATTGGATTTCTCCGACCGCTGTCGCCATGGCAATAATTGCGACTGTTGTAATCGGAATGACGCCAAATGCCAGAACTGTCCGTGGTATGCCAATCTTCCTTACTTTGATATTATTGACATTAGAAATCAGGACTTTGTCATTTTCGTATCTCTGTTCAACTCCAAAGATATCTTTCTGATATAAGGTTCCGTAAATAGCTTCATCATCTACTCTCTTAATTTTGATTTTTATTGTTATTCCAGTCGTCAGTTTCACCATGTGGAGTTTATTAATAGATATTTTTTTTACTATTTCAGCTATTGGTTTGGATCTTTGATTCCTTTCCAGGGGCCGATAGCCGAAACATGACATAAACAATTGGCTCATTAAGACTAGTGCTACAATCCTGGCGAAGACTGGGCATTTTTTCATGCTTTTATATTGACGTTTAATTGTCTTTGATTGACACTTCAAAAGTACAAGGGGAAGAAATTGTTTCCATTCTGTTCTTTGCTACTGATAAAATTGATTTTCGCGTTAATTCCAAGGTAATTAACCATACCACAAGTTGATTTGCATTTTTTGCAAATCCTTGAGTTCTAGTGACACAATAATCGCTAAAAATGCTACTCATATCTTAGGGTTATCCATTCTTTATAAACATTATTTGTCTACCGACTTAGTGATACTTCATCCTCATAACCACCACCTTATTTTCCTTCAATAGAAAACGAAAGTCGGAATAGTCGGGTCTTTGAAGTCTGGGGTAATAATAATCTGAAAAAGCATATCCCTCTTTCGGGAGAAACCAACTAAAATCTAATTTCTTATTGCAGTTCTCATCATCGTGCAGAGCAATGGCCATGTAACCTGGCGGGAAACCAAAATAGGTGGCCGTGAACGTGCCATTTTTCACTTCATTTTTTTGTACAACAATCCGCAGGAAACCAAGGTCATGGGGGAATGGAGTGCTGTCATCATAAAACTTAAAGCGGATAACACCATCCTGATTACGGATGTTGGTAACGGTAATGGTGATGGAATATAATTTTCCCCCTTCTTCCCGGTGTAGATTGGTTGTGGGTTCCAGGAACGCGGAACGTTTATCATGTGGGTTGTGGGAACGGAATGTTCCGATCCCGAGTGAATCTGTTTGTGCCCACGCCCAAAAAGGAATAAACAAAAAGCTGGCAACAAACAGGATGGTTAACTTAATTGTTACCTGTAACCTGTTCATTTTAGAATTTCTTATGTTAAGTATCAACATATAGAATTGACGACTGACTTCTATCGTGAATGGATCCAATCAATAGTGGCTTTTAGCCCCACATCTAATGGCGTCATTTTAAGTCCGAGCTCCTCTACAGCTTTCGCAGGTGACACACTCCAATTGTATCTTCCTTTGTTGATCCACTTTGGGGTAATCAGTGGCTCATTTCCAAACCATGTATTAATTAATTGCAGTTGCGAAAAAAGCAGCTGGACCATGAGGGGGGTCTTTATCATGGACCTTTCTATTCCTGAGACTTTTTTAAGCGCGTCAAAAAAATCTAGATAATTGTGATTGGTACCCCCTAAAATATACGTGTGTCCCTTCCTTCCTTTTTCCATGGCCGCTAAGTGTCCCTGGACCACGTCATCGATGAAAATATAGTTTCCGGTTTTCTTTCCATTGCCTGGAACCAGTCTCCAGTTTCTTTTGATAAATTTTTCAACCAACAAAGTAACAGATTGGGATTGCCCGAAAAGATAAGGGCCATACACCCGTGTGGGTGAAACAATAACTACATCTAATCCTTCAATAGCATAATCTTTTATCTTTGATTCAGACAATGCCTTTGAACTTTCGTATTCGTTAAAGAAATCTAAATCGCGACTTGACTTTTCAGTGACGGCTTCGTTAAAAGAAGGCCCTAAAACACCTGCAGTAGAAGTAAACACACAACGTTTTACATTATTTTTTATAGCCGCCTCCAGTACATGGGTAGTGCCCTTAATATTCTGATCAAAAAATACTTTCGATTCCTTCGCCCACACTTTTGCATAAGCCGCTAAATGAAAAACATAGTCGCAACCATGCATTGCGTGGTCAATAGTATGCGGCTGCATAAGATCGCCCTCGAACAACTCTACCAATGAATTTTTTATTGCTTGTGCTTTTTTTGAGTTGCGCACCAGCGCGTGGACCGTATGCCCCTCACTCGTTAACTGTTTAACCAAGTGGGCCCCAATGTACCCTGTGGCACCTGTTACAAAATAGTTCATCTCGGTTTTATAATTTTTACAATTCCAATTTCCAGATAAAGTCTAAGAGCGCTTAAATCATGTTTCATGTAAATTTCATTTCGGGATTATGGTGCACAGCAAAATAATCATTAGAGAGTGCCAAAATTAGATGCGTAACAAATGCAACGGCAATGCTTCCCGTAGAAATAGTGACAAAACAAAGCAATAAACCATAAGGAATAGTTCCGATAGTTTCGATTAAACCCTTAGCAATATGCGTAGCTAAATAAAAAGACAAGTTGATGGCAACGGCCGGCCAAAAACCAAATGAGTCGTAACATACAACGAGCAATAATCCGCGATACATAAATTCATAACCAAACATATAAGCTACCCACGCAATTGAGTTTATAAGAATTCGATCTTTATTCCATACTTTAATTCGCATTTGAGGATACATGCCAAGGTTGAAAGGATTTCTCGAAACAAAATAATTTAGGATAAAAATGAGTGAACCTATGACAGCAATATAAATAAGGGACTCATTATAGTTTCCCATCCTTAGGCCCAAATCAGCCAAAGTATAATCTGATATGCTAATCAAAATTGTACCGGGAATAACCCCCATAAATAAGGTGCCCATCACCTTTTGAAAACATACATATGTAACCCAGCCATTTTCATCCTGATACCTTTTGAAAAATTGCGATTTTATTTTTCCGTTTAGTGCAAGGAACCAATAGGTAGCAAAGCCTATGGAAACGGAAATGATGATTACAAATGCATTTACATGCTCAGGCTTCCAGTCGTAAAAGTTGTTCATAAGATCATAGTTTAAATGAAAAATCCTCAAAGAGATACAATAATTATAAAGTGACTAAGCCTGCTTGGCAAGCCTGAATTTTCTAATGCTGGCTTCGGCTCTTTTTCTTGATATGTTGCGCTTGTAGTTGAACCATTTATCGTTGAAAAATTGGAACATCATTTTATCAAATGGAACCAGCAAGCCAAGACTTAAGATACCCAAGATGTTATTAAATGGGTTGCGGTTCAATTTTCGATAACTAATAGCAATGCCGCCTTCCAGGTAAACGTTGTAATGCCAGTATTGCGCAGGCATAAACAAAGCATCGCCTGGCTCCTGTATAAACTTATAGCCTTTCACATAATTAAGTCCGGGAAACTTATCATAATCAGGCTCATCCAGATTTACATTTGAATGCGTATTAAAAGGTAATTTATAGAGTACCGTACTGTATTTCGGTTCAATCAAAACAATCTGCTTTTTGCCATGAAATTGTGTAAGCAAAACGTTGTTGTAATCCACATCAAAATGTAATCGCACTTCGGTGTTTTTGCCACCCATAAAAAAGAAGCCGAGGCTATCCAAATAGCCCTTAAATATTTCAGGGCAGAGGAAATCCTTTCTTATATCCTTCCGCAGTTTAAATAAATTGAAAACAAACATTCTCAATGGAGTGTACTCGTTTTTTTCAATGATGCTTAAAAATTCGCGCAGTAGTATTTTGTGGTCGGCCGTGGTGGATGTCTTTTTTTCGTGATCTTTGTTCCTGTTGTCAAACACCTCTACTATTTCATCACCCGCGGTGTTGCGAAAAAAATCAATAGTCCATTTTTTGCCTGCCGGTTGTTGATACGCCAGGCCTTTAATCAATACAGGCTTTTGCGGGATGAAATAATTTCTTTTAAAATCATCCTCACTTAAATCTTTTGCCAGTACAACATCAATTTTCAATGAAAGATCAAGTGCCATACTAATTTGGTTTTAATTGTTTAAAAAAGGGCATATGGATTGTGTGTTCGACATCAGACATACTTATTTTCCTTGAACCATTCAAATGATTCCTGAATAGCTACATGAAGTGGTGTTTGCGGTAACTTTAGTTCTTCAATCGCTTTTTTAGGCGTGAAGTAGTGATCATCAAGTGCAATTTTTGCGAGGGGAAAACTGATGATGGGTGGCCTTCCAGTAATTCTGGCTTTCAGCGATTGCAGGTAGCCAAACAAAAGAACAGCCCAACCTGGAATCCTTACTTGAGGTGGCCTCACACCCACCGTTTTTCCAATCAGTGTAAACGCTTCCTGATAGGATAGATTGGCATTTCCCAGAATGTAGCCCTGACCGATTCGGCCCATGATGAGTGCATTGGCAATGGCCGTAGCAACGTCTTTCACATATATATAATTTCTTCCTCCGTTTGCAAAACCCTTAATCTTCCGTTTCAAAAGGGCGATAATCATGGACCCTGAGCCGGGCTTTGAATCGAATGGGCCAATCATAAATGTTGGGTTTACAATTATGGCATTCAGACCTTTCTTAACAGTTTCAAGTACCACCTGATGCGCTTCAAACTTGCTGTCTAAATAATCCATCTCGTACTTATAGGCCTTATAAGAATTTTCTTCACATCCGGGATTTTCCTTTGTACCAAACCCAAATGAATTGGCCGTGCCCACATAAACCATTCTTTCGACCTTAGCCTCAAGTGCACATTCCGCTATATTTTGAGTGCCTTGAACATTTATCTTCCTGACTGCTTCATCGCGTGATGGCCAAACGCTGGTGTTTGCGGCAGTGTGTATTAGAAAATGGCACCCCTGAATGGCCTCCCTTACACAGTATTTGCATAAAATATCTCCTTCAAATTTTTCAATAGCCAGGCCTTCAAGTGTTTTTACTTTTCTATCAGGCTGAATAAATGCCCTGACCTGATATCCCCTGTTCAGCAGCTCACGTACAAGGTTGCTTCCCAGCAGACCATCTGCGCCCGTAACAAGAATTTTTTTCATAGTGTAGTTTATTAAAAGCCTAGATTTCCTGATTGTTATCGATGTGTCTGCCTGATATCAACAGGCAGATTATTCACGTACTTTTTTTCAAAAGAATTTTTACACCAATGTTCAGGGCCACACTTCCAAAGGGGACCGACACCCGTAGTTGCTTGTTAGAAGCAGATTCGTTATTGTCATCAGTTGTAACTTCCCTAACAAATTCAACTTTTGGTTGACTTGGTTGGGTAATGCCATTCATTTCAGACGTAGTGGTTGCTTCCTTGGGATAATAGCTCATGCCAGTGAACACGAGTTCGGTAAAAAAAAATGTGTTTTCAGAAATAGGTGCATCAATGCCAAAGCCCCCTTTGAAACCAAAGGAAAGCCCACCTTTATACTCAGTTGTGTTCTTGTTGGCAGATGCGTACGATTCTTCTTGCAATACTTTTACTTTTCCCATCACCAAGCCCACTTGAACATAAGGCTTAACTTTACTCTCCCCAACGATGACAATCAATGCAGGACTGAACAATATACCTCGTGAGCGAATTGAAGATTTGCTGATGTTAGTTGTTCCATTGTAGGTATTAGAATTTGTGCCTTCATATTTCTTTCCCAGGAGGTATTGCAGATTTACATCCAACCCAATGTTTTTGGTGTACATATGCATATAAGAAGTGTTGAAAACCAATCCTGAACCCAGCGAGCCATAAACCCCTTCGTACTTAGAGGTGGATGAGTACGATGAAGAAAAGTCGGAATAGGTGTAGGTTGAAGTTTGTGTGGAGTTGGCTTCCACCATTTGAGAACCTGAGGAAAGCCCGTACCCTAAGCCAAACCTAAAATAGGAAGAAGGCTTCGCAGTAATTTGAATCTCCTGTGCACTTGCCCTTGCGAAAAGCATCAGTAACAGTAACATCATAAAAATGAAAAAGACAACGTGCTTTTTCAGGTACTGGTAATTTGCGTTTTGTGTTTTCATAGCAGTATTTGTTTTTGATTTGACTGGTCAAAAGTAATTTCCTTTGGTAGCCGCTCAATTCCATTATTTGCATTGCTCAAAAATCTCTTTTGCAATTTTTAGAATGTCAGTCGCTTGGTTTTTAACCTTTACGGATAATTGCAAATGATATGTTTTTAGATTATTATTAATTGCCAAAGCTGAACAGACGTGAATCAATTAACTTTATTAAACAACATTCAGTCTGTTTTTGGGGCAAATCGTGATTGAATGAAAGAGAGGGATTGAGGCTTCTAACAATAACTGAGTTAAAACACTTTTCAATTAAAGCCTATACCTTATTACTATTAATGTGCTCTACAACATTGTCAAATGGATCGCCAGGTTAACACTTCATTCTTATTTCCGAAGAATTGTGATTACGGGTTATAATAACGTTCCTTCTAAAGGGCCAGTAATTTTTGTTGCCAATCATCCCAGCGCTTTTATGGACCCCATGGTGGTGGCTACGTTCATCGGTCGGCCTCTTCATTTTCTGGCGGCAGCTGAGTTTTTTGGCAAGGGTTTAAAATCCGTGTTGTATTCGAAGTATTTAAACATGATACCTGTTTACAGGCCATCCACTTTGCCCAATGAAACCCATCAGAACGAAGCTATATTTTCAAAATGTTTTGAATTGTTAGGCAAAGGAGGGGCCTTGCTGGTTTTTCCGGAAGGAAATAGCGTAACCGAAAAAAGGATACGAAAGTTAAAAACCGGGGTGGCCAGGATGGCATTGGGAACAAGAGCTAATTCCCCTAATAACACAATGGTTGAAATTATTCCTATAGGTTTGAACTATAGCAATCCACACCGGTTTCAAAGTGACTTGTTTATTAATATTGGTAAACCCATTTCAACAAGCACTTTTTCATCTGATCCATCAGAAGTTGTGCGGCTCACCCAGGAGGTTGAAGAGTGCCTCAAAGAAACTATTCTTCATGTCCAGAATGAAAAACTTGATTCTGTTGTCAAAAAAATTGAATTGATTGTGAAGAATAAATTTCAGGAAGATTACAAGACCGCTTCAAAAAAAGAAGAGGAATTCTCTTTTCTGCAGAAAGTGATTGAATCCATTCAAATGATCAGAGAAAACCAACCTCAGCTCATCACCAACCTTGAATTGAAACTTGACCTTTATTTAACCAGGATTAGGGACCTCGGAATATCGGACAGATCCGTGGCGGACCTTTCCTTACTTGGTTCCGTTCGGGATCTATTTAGACTAATTTCTACTCTCCCCTTTTTTTTAGTGGGTTTTATTACTAATTCCATCCCATATTATACAACTGTATTTTACTTTAGGAAATTAAATCTTTTTTGGCGGGAGGGTTATAAGCCTCCGCATAAGAAAGTCAATCCTGCATTTAAAGGATCAATTTCTATGGCGATAGGTATGGTGCTCTTTATTTTATTTTATTTGATATTAGCTGCGATCAGCACCTGGCTGACTAAAAATGTTTGGATTGGACTTTCTTCGCTGATCTTATTTTATTTCTCTGGTTTGTTTACTATGCGATACATCCGATGGTTTGTCCTGTTTAAGCAAAAATTGAAATTCAGAAATTTGCTTAGAGAAAAACAGGAACTATTCACATCTCTGATTATTGAGAGACAAGCCATCATTGAAGAGCTGAAGGTAGCAACCAACTACCGAGAGCTTCCTGAAAAGTGAGGTTTCTTTTCACACTCCAACGGATTAACATTAATATTGGAGGTCATAAATTTATTTTAACTTCGTAGTTGTAACCTTGTTTATTGAAAATTAAATTCACAGGAATTGCCTTGTTCAAATTCCCTCCGCAGCCTTTTCTTATCAATCTTATTTTGTCTCCCCCCTCTATGCAATTTTTTCAGAATAATATAATCCGGAAGTGCTTGAATATCGATGGCGGTTTCTCCTGATGTTAGGGATCTCTTAATTTTCTCAGCCGTTAAATATTTGCTTTCAATAACAAGGTATACATCTTCATCTTCTTTCAATTCATTCCAAACCCCAATCATGGCGCAATCATCCACACCGTCAATCAATCGAACAATAAACTCATATATTCCAGGATAAATATTAAGGTTTTTCCGGATAATCATATCCTTCTTTCTACCAGTGAGAACCAAGTAGCCGTTACTATCTACGTAGCCCATATCGCCCGTAGCATGAAAATCATCACGGGCATGCTCATGAAAATATCGAGAATACAATTGCGGTGAAGAGAGAAATATTTCACCGTCATCAGCAATCTTACATTTAACATCCTTCCAAGGGATTCCCAGAACATCACCGGTCGTACTGTAATTGATTTTTGTTTCACTATCAACGATCGCACAAATTAACAACTCAGTCATTCCATACAGCGAACTGGTTTTGACCTCATCGAATGTAACTTTCTTCAATCGTTTCAAAAAACTCTTGTGCACAGGTGCTGATCCCAACAAAATCCTTCGGACACTTTTTGGTAATAATCGATTCAGTTGTTCACAATTTTCTATCAAAGGAAGAACCTCAGAAGGTGGGCTAAACAAAATTGACACTCTCATATCTTCAATCCAGTGAAGTCGTTTTGCAACGGACATTCCAGATGGTGAAATGATAACTGGAATTCCAGCAGAAATTCCCAAGAGCATATACTGAGGTAGGTCAGTACCAATCAAGTCATTTTTTTCATGGCCAATGATTTCAATAAGATGATTAATTGATCTTGATAAACTATTAAACGTATGAATTACTCCTTTTGGCTCTTGCACTGTCCCAGAAGTGTAAACGATAATGAATTCATGAGGCAATTCATTTTGGATTAACTTTATCGGCCCTGCTATTCGTGTAAGAAGCGACTTAAGAGTTTTATGCCTTTTAAAGGTCGGCATAAATTTCCCCGCACTAATTACCTTGCACCCCAAAGGAGATTTAAAGTAAGGTATGTTTTTGTGCAACCTGAAAATGATAGAGCGAAGTATAGGATGTTCGTTCAACAACAAAATTCGCGAATCGATAAAAGCCCAGCGCGGTTGAAGCTGCTGAAGTTTAGCGTTGAAATTTGCTCTTCCCATTTCCGGATCAATGATCGCCACCTTAGCACGCAAGATGATCATAGCGTACATGATGTAAAGAAATAATTCTCCTGCAGGAAGCGTAATAACAGCTATGTCGTTTTCACGAAAGCCTTGTTGATAAAGATTATAAGCAAGTATCTTACTTTTAGAAAGTACCTCTCCACAAGTTAACTTACTTCCATCAGGGTGTATTAGCACCGGAGTGTTGGGTGCATTTTTTAGCAATGGATCTAGCAGCGTACTATGATGAAACATCTACCAGATGATAAGTTGAATGGAAATACTTACACCAGCCGCCAATCCAATAATCAATATTTTATCGCCTCGCTTAAGTTTTCCCTGTTCGAAGGTTTGATGCATAGCTAACGGAATAGACGCTGCTGCAGTGTTTCCCGTACTCTGAAAGATGCTCCTGAATTTTGTTTTACACATGCCGGCATGTTGCGCCACTACATCAAAAGTATTCATTGATACCTGATGAGTAAAAACATGAGTAATTTCATCGGACTTCCATCCTGTTTTGAGCAGCGCCTCAGCAACCATCCCATTAGACTCTTCAATCAATTGCGTCTTAAGTTCAGATGTAAAACCTTCAAAGTAATATTTATTGGGATCATGCGGAAACAAAGAGCCACCGCCCATAATCGTACATAATTTCCAATGCTCGCCATTGGATTTGAATTTCTGATAGTACAAACCGGAAACATCAGTTGATGTGCTCAACAAAGCAGCGGCACCACCATCACCAAAGGTGTACGAAGCTAATCGTCTGCTGATATCTTCATGAGGCTCCAGATTAAACCTGATGGAGTGATGCAATATCTCGCCATTCACCACCAGTACATTTTTATAAATGCCAGATTGGATGAACGATGATGCCACCTGGATGCCATTCACAAAACTGTTGCAGGCATTTTTGACATCAAATACCGGGCAATGCAAACCAAGCTTTTGCTGAACAATATTTGCTGTTGCCGGCTCCAACAAATCACTACAAGCCGCAGCGAAAATAAGACAGTCAATAGTATACGCTCCGACTTGCTCAACAATGGGGGTTGCAGCCAGCATAGCTAAATCAGAAGTTTGTTGATTTTCATCAGCATAACGCCTTTCGCGAATGCCAAACAAACGTTCCATACAACCCGGTGGAAGCCAAGTTTCAGATTTATTCACCCAATGTTCAATTTCATCATTACTGATAATACGGTTGGGTAAGTAACTATTGATATGTGTTATGGCTGCGCGCATCAGGCTTCATATTTTAGTAAGACTTTCCATACCGGCTTTGTAATCCAATTGAATCCATTAAAGCTTTTTACAAAGTCAGTGATGGAGCCGAGGCACTCACGCGCAAATTTCTGTTGGTAGTTGGCGTATGCTATTTTGTAAATCTTCTTCGAATCCTTCAAACCAATCCGTTCAAATATTTCGCGCTTCACATACATTCTCTGAAAGAAAAGAACATTGAGCACAATGGCCAAACTATACCAACTTCGTTTCAGAAAGCCAGCCTTCTGAATAAACCTGCTCAATAAATTTTTAGTAAAAAGAATGTGCCGTGCTTCCTCGATGTTATGAAGCTGTGAAACTTTTTGCAACACACGGTAAGCTTTCTCATCATTCCGGATGTGCTCTCCATACATGTCGGCAATAAGTTCCAAGGTTAACGAAACCATAAAGACTGTATCGGCCGGAAAATAGCTAGCAGTGAAAAGGCCGATGAAGTTTTGTATAGGGCTTTGCTTTACAGGTTCACCTTTAAGTCGGGTGATGGCCATCGAAAACATTTCCTGATGACGGAACTCTTCGATCAGTTCGCGAAGCAAGAAACGATACTCAATATGATCGGGAGGCAAGGTTAAAATGTAACGGTTCATAAAAAGACAGAACAACCCTTCTGACCAGGCATAGGCATACATGGACTGTACAACTTCATGTCTGGATAGTTCTAATTTCTGCTGAAGGGTAAGGGTTTCATAAATCTGAAGACCTTCAAGAGAAATCAGTTTCTTTCCCAGGTAGTGATGCCCTTCAGCAATATCTTCTTCCCATGGAATAAATTTTTCCGGCAATAACGGATTCTCCTTGCTGATCCTGATCAGTCTTTCAATATCAACTTTTTCTGCCATGGTGATCATAGTTTTGATTTCTGTAATACCGTATATAATCCGACACCCCCTGTTCTGTTGTTTGAACCGGATTGTAGTGGAGTAAATTTCTTGCCTTCTCAATATTTAAGGTGAGTGATCGCCCCAATAAGCTCACAACATAACGAGGCAAGGCGGGTTCGCGATTTAAAAGTTTTGAAACAAATTCTGAAGCTGAGGAGATCGCTAATGCCATCGGCCAGGAAAGTTCACCTTTAAGTGGAGGAAACTTTAATTCACGCAATAATTCGTCAATCATTGTCCACAACAACACCGGCTTGCCATCGGTAATATTAAATGTCTTCCCTGTGGCAGAGGAAGTTGATGACAAGGAAAGACGAACAGCTTCAATCAGGTTAGTAATGGTTGTAATATCTGATAGTATTACGCTCTGACTAATTTTTCTTAACCTTCCATGTTTGTGCGCCTGAATGAGCCTTGGTAAAATCGTTGTATCGCCCGCTCCGATAACAGCACGAGGACGAAGAATAATAACCGGAAGTCCTTTCTTGCCAGCTTCCAGAACACATTGTTCCGCCTGATACTTTGACTCTGCATAGTGATTAACAAATTTTTTCGGAAGCTGATCTTCTGTAACATTAAACTGATGACTCAAAGAAGAATAAATACTTGAACTCGATATATAAATAAATCTGTTGACACTTTTTCGCAAAGCATATTCAAGCAGATTCTTTGTTAACACTACGTTATGTTCATAAAAGACCCTTTTCAATCCCCAAGGTGCAGCAAACCCCGCGGTATGAACAATAAGATCAGGCTTGATGCTAAGATTAATTAGATCTCTTTCCTTTGTAAGATCAGCAGGTTGAAATAATATTCCTGTTGACGTAAATAGTTTCCCTTTCGTTTCTGATCGACCTGTAGCTATAACCCGATAGTATGGCATCTTATCAAAATAATGAACAAGGCTACTACCTATAAAACCAGTAGCTCCAGTAATTAACAAATATGGTTTTGTGGCTGACATCTTTGTAATTAATGTTGTTCTTTAAAAAACGGAACCCATACCCAATCACTTTGATAATGTAAACCTATCGCTGGAATACCCGATTACTATACAATCAGTCTCTATTTGTTTCGTAGTACCTTATCAATTGCTTAGCCGAATTGAACTTTTCAAACGATCTGTCGACTTGAATTTTTCTTTGATTGCCCAAATGAGCCAGGGCAGAAATGCCCCCTACGATTGTGCCTGCTATTAAACCATTCCGGATTGCATGGGAGGGTTCCTCAGGGATTGGCGTGCCGGCAATTGCCAAGGCTAAAGCATTGGAAGCTACGCTTGTCATGGCTTTGTTAACTTCGGTCGCTGCTACTACAGGTACTGTAACGGCAAATCCAATCAGGCCACTCAATAAAAAATAATGCATGGGTGATCTGCCTTTTCTTATGAAAAAAATTCTGGAATAATGAACGGAATCGAATCGGTAGCTCCCTCCCTCTGCCTTGAATAAAACAATAGTTGAATCCGACAGGTTCGCTAATTTGCCCTTGATAATGATCTTACCTTGTTTATCATAAATCCTTAAGAATACTCTTTTCCCTTTCCGACTATTGCCTTGGCCCCAGGCAACTGTGCAACATAAAATGGAAACTAACATGAGCCAGGGAATGATTTGAGTAGCGCGGATAATTTTTTTCATGGGAGATAATTTTTTAAGTGCTTTGTTTGTTGATGTAAACCTATGGCTGGAGTAACCGATTACAATTTCATAGTTTGCAGGGCGGTATGGTTAATTTTTGCGAAAAGCCCGAAATTTTACTACAAACCCGAGGCTTTTGCGATTATTGCAAATGCAGGAATTTTAAAGTATTATCGTTGCAAAAAATGCAACCACCTGAAGCCAGTATTCAGTCTATCTTTCTGGAAAAGGTCCGCAAAAGACTTACTCCCAATATTTCCTTTGCAGATGAACTTGCCGAAGTTTTAAACATCAGTCGCGACAGCGCCTATAGAAGAATACGGGGAGAAACCATTTTGTCACTCGATGAAGCTAAGAAGCTCTACGATCGCTACGCAGTTTCAATTGACTCTCTTTTTACGGTATCTTCTAACATGGTCCCTTTTTATCACCGGGCCCTTACCCCGGAGTATACCCTGGGTCAGTGGTTAAACTCGGTGGCTAAAAATCTGGAAGAGGCCAATCACTATGAAAAAAAACAAATGATTATTGCTGCCAAAGACATTCCTATCTTTCACTATTTCAGATTGCCGGAATTGTCCGCCTTTAAAATTTTCTTTTGGCTTAAGTCTATCATCAAAGACCCCGCATTTGCCAATGAGTTGTATAGGGCTGAGGCCGTTCCGGTAGAGTTGACCCAGGCGGGTAACCGTATCTGGGATTCATATGCCGGCATGCCCAGCACTGAAATCTGGAGTGATGAAGCCATTAATGACACACTAAAGCAGATCGAATTTTACGGGGAGTGCAGTTTCTTTGCCAAGCCTAACCAGGCGGCAGCGTTGTGTGATCAATTGATTAAGCTTAATAATGAGATCCGTGAAGAGGCAGCAGAAGGAAAAAAAACGGATGGAAGCTCTTTTAAGCTTTATGTGAACGAAATATTTATTGCAGATAATACTGTTCTTGCACATATGGACCAAAAACGATCTGTTTACGTAAGTTATAATCTGCTTAACCTGTTGACAACTTTTCAAGAATCATTTTGTGAGAAAACGGAACTTTACCTGAACAATATGATCAAGAACTCGACCCTCATCAGTGCCACAGCCGAAAAAGAGCGGAATAAGTTTTTTAACATGATGAACGAGCGCATCGAAGTGTTTAAAAAGAAACTCTGATCAGATTTTCAGTGCCTCGGCAAGAAACTCCTCTTTATCGATAGGAACCACACCCACGTGCTGACACACCAATCCACCACCCAGGTTTGAAAGTGATACAATTAATTTTGGATCAAGTTTAAGTGCAACACATACTGCTGCAATGCTCACCACCGTATCGCCT
The DNA here is from genome assembly GCA_038043425.1 of Bacteroidota bacterium. GTDB lineage: Bacteria > Bacteroidota > Bacteroidia > Cytophagales > Cyclobacteriaceae > ELB16-189. Next base: position 45,298 of record JBBTBZ010000002.1, on the reverse strand, counting down.
GCACCGGAAACATCCGCAATCTCGCGCACCTCGGCAGGAACGTTTACTTTTTGATTCTCAAAGTCAATGTAAGCGCCCTGCTCAGAAAGGGTCACTAAAATTCCTTTTGCGTTGAGCTTTTCCTTTAAGGTTTCAACTGCCGCTGCAACCTGTTCTTTATTTGCCGCTTCGATCTCTATTTTTAACCCTTCACGCAATTCTTTCAAATTAGGTTTGAATAGCGTTACATTCTTATAGGCCAGAAAATTTCTCTTCTTCGGATCAACAACAGTTGGGATACCAAGTTTATTAGCTAAGACTATCGTCTTTTCAATGATAGTTGTTGTGAGAACACCTTTATCATAGTCCTCAAAAATTACCACCTGGCACGCGGGTAAAAGTTTTTCAATCTTCGCCAGCAATTGCCTTTCTTCCATTGAACTCGCTAAAACATCTGACTCTTCATCCACACGCACAACATGTTGATGACTGGCAATGACTCGTGTTTTTACAGTAGTTGGCCGTTCAGACGTGATTACTATTCCATCGTTCGCAATACCACGATCACTCAAACTTGGTAATAATTTCTTACCGGCATCATCTTCGCCTACTAGCGCACACAGAATTGGTTTTGCTCCCAGGGCTTGAATATTCAAGGCAACATTAGCTGCACCACCCAAACGTACATCTCGTTTTCTCACCGACACAACTGGCACGGGTGCTTCTGGCGACACCCTTTCCACTGCCCCCCAGATGTAGCTGTCCAGCATGACATCTCCAATGATCAACACGCGGAGATCATTAAAGGACTTGAAAATATCTGCGATGGATTTCAACCTTGTAAACTTTTAACCTGAAATTTTTTAACTACTTCAACACAGCCAGCGCCTTCTTCATCCGTTTCATTGCTTCAACTAAATCTTTCTCTGAAGCAGCATAGGAAAGACGTACGCAATTCTCGTCACCAAAGGCACCGCCTGGCACTAATGATACAAGTCCTTTCTCCAGCATGTATAAACAAAAGTCATCTCCATTTTTGATAGTCTTTTGTCCGTCAGATTTGCCATAGAAATAACTTACATCAGGGAAAAAGTAAAAGGCACCTTGCGGATAATTGGCTTTCACGCCAGGTATTTCCTTTAATAATTTATAGACAACGTCTCTTCTGTGATGATATTCTTTCACCATCTTTTCTGTAGGAGCCAGGTCACCTGTGATGGCGGCCAGCGCACCTCGTTGAGAAATGGAACAGTTTGCGGAAGTAATTTGTCCTTGTACTTTATTACTTCCATCCGCGACCCACTTAGGGGCCGCAATGTAGCCCACGCGCCAGCCCGTCATCGCAAAACCTTTCGCAAAACCATTTACCGTAATGGTGCGATCAAACATTCCGGGCAAGGAAGCGATGCTCACCCGATCTCCGGTAAAGTTTATGTGTTCATAAATTTCATCAGCAATAATCAATAACCTCTCATGCTTTTTAACCACGGCTGCAATGTCTTCCAATTCCTTTCGGGAAAAGACAGATCCGGTAGGATTGCAGGGCGATGAGAAAATAATAGCTTTTGTTTTTGCGGTTATAGCTTTCTCAACTTGAGCAGCCGTTACTTTAAAATCATTTTCGATGGTCCCTTTTACTAATACCGGCTTCGCTTCGGCAAGACGCACGAGGGCATCATAACTCACCCAATATGGAGTGAAGATAATAACTTCATCACCTGGATTGAGTAACGCCAGCATCACGTTGGCGATCGATTGTTTGGCTCCGTTAGAAACGACAATGTTCTCTGCTTTATACGGAACGTTGTTTTCTTTCTGGTATTTCGCAGCAAGTGCTTCGCGCAAATCCTGATAGCCCGCTACCGGAGGATAGGAAAAATACTTACCGTCATCGATGGCTTTTTTGGCTGCTTCACATATGTGTTGTGGGGTTTTAAAATCAGGCTCACCCAGACTAAGGTTGATGACATCAATACCTCTGTTCTTAAATTCACGGGCTTTGGCAGCCATGGCCAGTGTGGCCGATTCCTCAATGGCATTTATTCGGTTGGAAAGATTGTTCATGTTTTATTCGTATATAATAATTTCAGAATTGCCTGCTGATTTAAAGTCTGCATCAGAAGTTATGAGCGGTAAACTTAGGAATCTAGCAGTTGCAAGCACTATACTATCAGGCAGTTTTAAGTTGCTGTCTTTTCGAAGAATAATCACATTCTGCTTTATTTCTTCATTTATGTCAATGATGATACAATCCTGAATAAACTTGCTTATTTCAATTTGTTGCTTTACAGTAAAACCTCTAAATCCCAGTAACTCAAGTTGAGAAATAAATGAGATGTAAAGTTTCTTCTGATAAAGCAACTCAGATAAAACTCGATCACCGGTTAAAAGATAAAGGACAATGTTTGTGTCCAGACCAACACTATTTCCATTCATTCCTAAGTTCTTTTTGAATGGCAAGGGGATCTCTGGTTAACTTGATTACCCCGCAATATTTCCGGGTATTGACACCCTTAGAGGATATGGCTTTATTAAAACGCTTCGAAATATTTTTCCCTGCAGCTTTTTTTTTAATCACTGTTGCCATTTTTTTTAAATTTTTTCCACTATTAAAATTATAATAATTTAAGGCCCTAACCAAACAATGTTCGCCCGGTAATACTTCTTCCCAGTGTAATCTCATCCGTATATTCCAGATCCCCGCCAACTGAAATACCTCTGGCAATGGAACTAATCTTCAGATCAAATCCACTGATTCTTTTGTTAATATAAAATGAAGTGGTATCTCCTTCCATGGTAGGGCTCAACGCCAGAATAATTTCCTTTGTTTCTCCTTTGGACTTAGTCAACCGCTCCACCAGCGATTCTATTTTCAAATCTGACGGTCCAATGCCATTCATGGGAGAAATAATCCCGCCCAAAACATGATAAACGCCTCTGTACTGAGAAGTGTTTTCAATGGCCATAACGTCTTTGCAATCTTCTACTACACAAATAATACTACGATCGCGCCTGTGACTTTTACAGATGCTGCATTCTTCCTCATCAGAAATATTGTGACACGTTTTACAAAAAATAATATTAGCCCGTAATTTATTAAGAGCCGCTGTCAACGCTAATGTTCTGTTTTCATTTTCCATTACCAGGTGCAAGACCAGCCGAAGAGCTGTCTTTTTTCCAATGCCCGGAAGTCTGGAGACTTCATTGACTGCTTCTTCAATGAGCTTGGAAGGATATTCCATAAAAATAAATTATAGGATTTTAGCGTCTATTCCCTCTTCACAAATCGCCTCACGCATCGGTTTGAGCTCATCGTATGAACCTTTCCTCACCGCACATTTGCCCTTATAGTGAATAAGCAGTGTACATTGCTCGGCCTGTTCGGGTGTATGTTTGCATACTTTTATCAAAGTTTCAATAACATGTTGAAATGTATTCACATCATCGTTGAAAACGACAAGGTCCTTAACATCCGTGATTTTAATGGCTTCAAGAATACCTACTACCTTCTCTTTTGATGATGTGGTCATAGCCCCTGTGGGATTACGCATCAAAAGTAAAAAAAAGTTCGCTGATTTAAATGATTTTGGGAAGTGAGTGATTGACTTTGTTATAGGTATAAACCACGATTTACCATTCAGCAGTAGCAAATTAATCAATTCACGTAATTGCCATTTGTTGAATTAACCTGATTGGCCTTACTTTACAACTAACCAATTTAACTAAAAAACATGTCTTCTCTTTTGGTCCTTTCCATCCTTGTTGTCTATTTCGCGGCCCTTATTACCATTTCATTCTTCACTTCAAAGGGTGCCGACACTACTACATTCTTTACCGCCAATCGCCAATCACCCTGGTACTTAGTGGCCTTTGGAATGATCGGCTCATCTTTATCTGGAGTAACGTTTGTTTCAGTTCCGGGAAATGTTGGCAAAATTGGATTCGCTTATTTCCAGGTAGTTTTGGGTTATTTGTTAGGCTACTGGATAATCATAAGTATTCTTATGCCTCTGTATTATCGGCTGAATGTCGTTTCCATTTACACCTATTTGGAACAACGGTTTGACCCATGGGCTTACAAAACCGGAGCTTTCTTTTTTCTGATGTCCCGAACGATTGGATCTTCGCTTAGACTTTTTTTAGCGGCCACTGTCCTTCAGCTTTTTTTATTCGATGCATGGGGTGTGCCCTTCTTTGTGACAGTAGCCACTACCATCCTTCTCATCTGGATCTATACTGCTAAAGGTGGTGTAAAGACGATCATTTGGACGGATACCTTTCAAACCTTTTTTCTGGTGGCAGCAGTTGGTATTACCGTCTGGCAAATTGCCGATAAACTCGGTTACTCATTTTCAGATATGTTGAACGCTATTCAATCTCACGGATATTCCACTATTTTTCAATGGGATGATGTTAACTCCACACACTTTTTCCCCAAACAATTTCTTGGAGGTGCTTTCATTGCCATTACCATGACGGGCATGGACCAGGAGATCATGCAAAAAAACCTGACCTGCAAAACCCTTAAGGACGCACAGAAAAACATGTTTTGGTTTAGCCTCACACTCGTCATTGTAAACCTACTGTTCCTAACACTCGGTGCGCTGCTTTACATATATAGTCAACAAAGAGGCCTCGGAATACCTGCTTTAAGCGATGAACTTTATCCGCGTTTGGCATTTAATGAATTGGGGCCCATGGTTGGAATTTTATTCCTATTAGGAATAACGGCTTCCTCCTATGCGAGCGCAGACTCTGCACTCACTGGATTAACTACCTCGTTCTGTATCGATTTCCTTAATTTCAAACACAAACACGAGTTGCAGAAACGAAAGCAAAAATTTATGGTGCACCTGGGTTTCTCACTGCTGTTCCTAATCATCATCATCATCTTTAAAGAAGTAAATGAAAAATCCGTTATCGATGCCGTACTCAATATTGCGGGCTATACCTATGGTCCACTTCTGGGACTCTTTTCTTTTGGTATTTTTACCCAGCGGCATATCAAAGGAATTGCAATACTGATCATTTGCGTTTTGGCTCCTTTTCTATCCTATCTGTTAAGTACTAACTCAGCAGACCTGTTCACTGGCTATAAAATTGGAATTGAAATTTTGATTGTTAATGGTATGTTCACCTTTGGAGGGCTATGGATTATTTCTAAACCACACATCAAAACCCAGGCGCCAGGCATCCAGGGTGCCATGTCGCCTTACTAAATCCAAACTAACCGTTCGCGTCAACATTCTACTTCAATCTTCCGCCATTCACGATAGCTCCTTAGCGGGATCCCAGAAGTGTTTATCAAAATCAACCACTTTGTCGTTGATTACTTTTATTTTTTCTTTCTCAAGGCTTTTCTGCATAGCCGTTGGCGTTTTGAAATGATGTTTACCCGTTAACATTCCCATCCTATTTACAACCCGGTGGGCAGGCACTTTTTTATCTCCGTGTGCAGCATTCATAGCCCATCCAACCATCCGCGCGCTCATTTTAGTGCCCAGGTATGCGGCAATGGCGCCATAGCTTGTCACCCGACCTTTTGGAATAAGCTTTGCTACTTCAAACACGTCATCAAAAAAACTATAGGTTTTACTTCCTCCGGTTGATTTGGTTTTTTTAGCCATAAAATAAATGTAGTAAAACCTTTCTGAGACATTAAATTTGCTGTTCGTTTTTTATCACATGAGAAATTTACCAATAGTGCTCTGCAGTATATTTTTCTCGCACTTATCTGCTCAGCAACTCGTCTTCCCAAATACCTCCGGATGGAGTGTAGTGAAGGAAGGCGAGGTGCTTTCCTTTCTACTCACAACGACCGATTCCATACAGCCTGGCTATTCGCTGGAAGGTGTCAACGATTATAAGATTCAATTCGATACCATCGGTCAATTTTACTGGAGCCCTCAGTATGATTTCGTAGACCGTTTGGAAAAACAAAAAGAGATTTCTTTAATATTTCAAGCAGAGTGGCCGGATAGTCGCAGAATACGCCAGCAAATCGCATTTACTATTCAACACAAAAACCGGCCTCCTTCCGTTGAAGATCTTCCGGTATTCTATGTAAAACAGGCAACTTCCAACCGGTATCAAATTCCTTCAGAATATGTGAACGATCCGGATGGCGATCCACTGGTTTTTAAGATCATGCCCTCCCAATTACCGGAAGGTGTTACGTTATCGTCTCTGGGGCTGCTCACCTGGATGCCTTCGCGAAATCAATTTAACAGTTTAAAAGACAATCCGATCACATTGGAGTTTATTGCCCAGGACCAACCGGAGAGAGCTGAGACAAAAGGGAAAATAAAAATTGCACAAACTCAACTTGACTTGCCTCCCGAAATGCTGTTAGTGCCAGGAGATACCAGTATAACCATCAAGGAAGATCAATTGATCAATTTTAAAGTATACACCTCCGACCCAAATGGAGATGAAAACATTTCCAATGTTGGCTTTGTCGCTTCGGATACACGTATATCCGATACCAGCTTGAAAGAAAACTCATCTGTGCAGCATGAGTTTACCTGGACACCGGGTTATACTTTTGTGGAAGAAGTTGAAAATTCAAAAAGCATCGTGCTTACTTTTTTTGCCCTTGATAAGTCATCCAATCGTGTGCAACGCAACGTGAATGTAAAAATCTTGGATACTGAAAACCTGGATGAGAAAGATAAACTCCTCTATCAAAAATACAGGAGCTCTCTTGTTCAGGCGAAAGCACTGATTGATCAGCTTGATGACAACCACGAAAAACTGAACAAAGCCTATCGCCAGGCAAAAAAGGGAAAGAAAAATCGCTCCATACTAAATGCTGGATTAGGAGCCACCACTGGCCTCTCCCCAATTCTATTACCAACCGATCAATCTAAAGTGGTATCTGCCGTAGGTGGTACTACTGTACTTACCTTGGGTACCTTAGAGGCGACTGAAGTAATCGGCAAATCCAAAAACGATATTCTCGACAAAATGAAAATCAATGTGGAGATTCGCAATCAGCTGCAAGTAGAAGGCGATAACTTTGGCCGCAAGTATGCCTTGAAATCGACCCGTAGAAGCAAGGAGTTTGATCTGGATCGCGATAAGTTGCTTCCCATTATTAACAACCAAAAGCTTGTACTGTTGGAATTGGATGCTACGCGCTCCACTACTCCAAAGTATGATAACAAGGAAATTAAAAAATCCTTCCCGGATTTCAGTGAAGAGTAACTTTTAAAGTAATTTTTGTGGGCACTTTGCCAGCGAGGGATTTCGCATTACTTTTGCCCGCCCGAACGGAGTCATTCGGGCGGGCATTCCTTTAAAACAAAAAGATCGCATACAGAGGAGTGCCCAAAGGGATGCCTTTGGCATTGCACTGGTCTTGCCCCAAAGGGATGCCTTTGGCAAAAACCGGATCCTTAAGGTGGTGTTGGAGAATAGCGATACCTGAAAGAAAAGGGTATTATTAAACAGAGGAGTGGTAGAGCGGTTTATTGCACCGGTCTTGCCCCAAAGGGATGCCTTTGGCAAAAACCGGATCCTTAAGGTGGTGTTG
>JBBTBZ010000002.1:0-37685 GCA_038043425.1 Bacteroidota bacterium | reverse complement strand
GAAAAGGGTATTATTAAACAGAGGAGTGGTAGAGCGGTTTATTGCACCGGTCTTGAAAACCGGAGACCCTTCACGGGGTCCGGGGGTTCGAATCCCTCCTCCTCTGCTTAAAAAGGCTGCCCTCGGGCAGCTTTTTTTATATTTAAATTACTGATATGATGTTTCATGTCTATGTCCTTCAGAGTGAAAAAACGAAGACATTTTATTTTGGTCACTCCAGTGACATTAAAAATAGATTGAATAAACACAATCTTGGCAAAGTAAGATACACGAAGAGCAAGAGGCCATGGAAATTGATTTACTCTCAGCAATTTGAAACCAAATCGGAAGCCTATCGGAGGGAATTATTCTTTAAGTCGATAGAAGGATATAAGTATCTCAAGGATAGAGGAATCACTTGACTTTGAGGAGTGTTCCAAAGGGATGCCCTTGGCATTGCACCTGTCTTGCCCCGAAGGGATGCCTTTGGCAAAAACCGGAGACCCTTCACGGGGTCCGGGGGTTCGAATCCCTCCTCCTCTGCTTATAATAAAGGCTGCTCTCGGCAGCCTTTATTATTTAAATTGGCTGGAATAATGTTTCATGCTTACATCCTTCAGAGTGAAAAAACGAAGACGTTTTACTATGGTCACACCAGTGACATTAAAAATAGATTGAATAAACATAATCTTGGCAAAGTAAGATATACGAAGAACAAGAGGCCATGGAAATTGATTTACTCGGAGCAACTTGAAACCAAATCGGAAGCCTATCGGAGGGAATTATTCTTTAAGTCGATCGAAGGATATAGATAGGACAAAAGGAGCTGAGGTTAGCTTTTTTAGATAATTTTACGTATTTTCGTTTGCGTTGTTCTACTTTTTATGTAGTATAATGCAAATTATATAGTGAAAGTCGAGATTATTCATCTGGAAGACTACCTAACAGACTTGCAATCGCAAGGCAAATATTCTTTTACCCTGCCGCAGGTAGCAGAGCATTATTCAAAATCAGAAAAGGCATTGCACCAGGCGTTGTTCAGGTTGCAGCGACAAAATAAAATCGCTTCAGTGAGAAGAGGATTTTACGTGATCGTTCCGCCCGAGTATGCCTCTTGGAAAATACTTCCTCCACTGCGATTCATTGACGACCTGATGAAGTTTTTGGATAAGCCCTATTATGTTGGCTTACTAAGTTCCGCGTCCCTTCAGGGGGTATCGCATCAACAGCCGCAGGTATTCCAGGTAATTACTTGCAAACCAGCCTTGCGTACCATCGTAAAAAAAGGATTGAAGATTGAGTTCTTTATCAAGTCTAAGATTCCTAAAACAGGTATTGAAAAAAAGAAAACTGAAGCAGGGTATGTTAATGTAGCCGGAGCAGAGTTAACAGCCCTTGATATTATTTTGTACTACAAACAGGTTGGAGGATTTTCACGTGCGCTTACGCTCCTGGAAGAACTGGCAGAAGTAATGACTCCCGAAAAGCTTTTAGTGCAAGTGAAAGAAGTAAGCAACCTGGCAGCGATTCAGCGCTTGGGTTATTTGCTCGATACAAAACTAGGCTTGGGCGTTTTAGCAGCACCGTTACACGAACTGTTACAAATGAAAAAGTATAAACTCACTCCATTAAAGCCAGAGGCCTCAATCAAAGAATTTCTAATAGACAAGAAATGGAAAGTGATAGAAAATATTTCCGTACAAAGTGACTTTGAAGAATGATACCACAAGCATATTTAACAAGCTGGAGAGCAAACGCACCATGGCGTAGTGAGAATATGGTAGAACAAGACCTGGTCATTTGCCGCGCATTGGTAGAGATTTTCTCAGATTCATTTCTGGCAGAGAGGCTTGCCTTTCGTGGAGGCACAGCTTTGCATAAGTTATACCTCCATCCTCAACCGCGCTACTCAGAGGACATTGATCTTGTTCAAATAATGGAAGAGCCATTTGGTCCAGTCATTGATAAATTAAGAGAGAGACTGACCTTCTTAGGCGATCCTGTTCGTAAACAGAAGGAACATAACAATACACTTGTCTTTCGGTTCGACTCAGAGTTTCCACCAATTCAAAAACTTCGCTTAAAAGTAGAAACCAATTGCCGTGAGCATTTCACGGTTTTAGGATTAAAGAAAGTACCATTTAAAGTTGAGTCATCCTGGTTCAAAGGATCATGTGAAATCACAACCTACCAGTTGGAAGAATTGCTTGGTACGAAACTCAGGGCTTTATATCAACGCAGAAAGGGCAGGGACTTATTTGATTTGCACAGAGCCCTGGTATCAAATGAAAATATTGATGTTAATAATCTGATAAAATGCTATCTTGAATACATTCGTTTCTCAACGGGTGCAGCACCCAGCCAGCAGCAGTTTGTGGATAATATGGAAGCAAAGATGAAAGACAGCGAATTCTTGGGGGACATTACTGCTTTAATAAGACCGACTGAAAATTACAATCAAAACAATGCGTATGACCTCGTTAATAAGCAAATAATTGGAAACTTATAGAATTCATTCAGCGAACTTGAATTTGAAATGGACATACTAACTAAATTAAAGCCCAACACTATCATTAAAGGAAATCTCTTTCCAGAGCAAGTTCATGTGATCGTGGCAATGCCTTTCGGCACGTCAATTAAACTGATTGGCCGTGGTGAAAGCAATCAGGTTTATGAACTGGTGATTCCGGAAAGCAAGTTTTCGGAAATTGAATTTGTCGAGCAAGGTTCTTACACAGGTGATCCTGTAAAATTCCGTTTGGCAGTTGAAGCATTGCGGTTGGGTTTGGCTTATGAATATGACCCTTACTTTTCTCTTTCTATTGCAAGAGTTGACCCATTGCCACATCAGTTGGAAGCCGTGTATGATTACTTTCTCAAACTTCCGAGGATAAGATTTTTACTTGCTGACGACCCAGGAGCAGGAAAAACTATCATGGCTGGTTTACTGATTAAAGAATTAAAAGCACGAGGGCTTATAAAAAGAATTTTGATTGTAACGCCAGCCAACCTGACTTTCCAATGGCAACGAGAATTGAAAGACAGGTTCAGAGAAAATTTTGAAATCATACGAGGCGATGTGTTGCGAGCCAATTACGGTTCTAATCCGTGGCAGGAAAAAAATCAGGTGATAACATCTGTATCATGGGTTTCCTTACAAGAGGATGCAAACCAAAGTTTGTTGAGAGCAACATGGGATTTAATAGTTGTTGACGAAGCACACAAGATGAGTGCTCATGATGATGAACATAAAACTTATGCTTATCAGTTAGGAGAAGCTTTGTCGGAAAGAACCGACCACTTTCTTTTAATGACGGCCACTCCGCATAAAGGCGACAAAAATCAATTTCAATTATTCATGCGTCTGTTGGACCCAGATGTTTACGCGGATATAGCAAGTATTGATGAGGCATTGGAGCAACGGTCAGCACCGTTTTATTTACGCAGAGTAAAAGAAGCATTGGTTTCTTTTCCCGACCCGGAAACAGGAGTAATCACTTCTCTATTCACAAAAAGAGTCGTGCAGACGATTGAATTTAAAATTGAAGATGATGAATGGGATTTTTACAACGAACTCACACGATATGTAGAAGACCAATCCATTCGTGCCGCTGCCGATAATTCTGCAAGAGGAAGAGCAGTTGGTTTTACAATGGCAATGTTGCAACGCAGATTTGCTTCCAGTTTGTATGCAGTGCGTAGAAGTTTGGAGAGAATGAAAATTAAAAGAGAAGATATTCTTCGTGACCCAGAAGCATACCGACAAAAACAAATTCAAAATCGGTTGCCTGAGAATTTTGAAGACCTCACCGATGAAGAACAGCAAACAATTATTGAATCGTTGGAGGATGCAGTAATGACTTATGACCCCAATGAATTGCGAATTGACATTGATAGACTTTCAAGGCTCATTGAACAAGCGAAACAATTAGAAGCAAGAGAAATTGAAAACAAAATTGTTCGCCTGAAGGAAGTTCTGACTAAGCAAGGAATTTTCTCCGACCCGAAAATGAAACTTCTCATTTTCACAGAACACAAAGACACTCTGGATTATTTGGTTGGTGATGGAAAAGATAACCGACCACTTGGAAAATTATTAGAGTGGGGATTGAACACTACACAAATTCATGGCGGAATGAAAGTAGGTGACCGCAACACAATCGGCTCACGTATTTATGCAGAGCGAGAATTTAAAGAAGCATCACAAGTGTTGGTTGCAACCGAAGCAGCAGGTGAAGGAATCAATCTGCAATTCTGTTGGCTGATGATTAACTATGATATTCCTTGGAATCCTATTCGTTTGGAACAACGCATGGGTCGCATACACAGATACGGACAGGAAAAAGATTGCTTGATTTTAAATTTCGTTTCTACCAACACCCGTGAAGGCAGAGTGATGGGAAAGTTATTTGAACGACTTCAGCAAATTGAAGATGACCTTGACCCGAAGAAAACAGGGAAAATATTTAATGTGCTTGGTGATGTTTTTCCTAGCAACCAGTTGGAAAGAATGATAAGAGAAATGTATTCTCACAACTTAACCGAGGAAGTAATTAAAAGCAGAATTGTTGAACAGATTGACACTGCCCACTTCAAGCAAATAACTCAATCAACTTTAGAAGGCTTGGCAAAAAGAGAATTGAATCTTTCTGCCATTGTAGGGAAATCTGCTGAAGCAAAAGAAAGAAGATTGGTGCCAGAAGTGGTGCAGGAATTCTTTATTCAATCCGCACCGTTTCAAGGTTTGCACCCAAAAGAAAAACAAACACCCAAAGGAATTTTCACCATTGGCAAAGTGCCACGGAATCTTTGGAAGAGAGCCGAAGAAAATGAAAAACGATTTGGTATCATGGGCCATGAGTATGGCAATGTTGCTTTCTCAAAAGAAATTATCAGTAAGGACAATACATTAGATTGGATTACTCCAGGACATCCCTTGTTTGAAGTTATCCGTGAAGAAACCATTGCCAAGTTTGGCGAAGAATTAAAAAAGGGTGCAGTGTTTTACGACATCAACATCAGCCAACCGGTGAAGCTGGATATTTTCGGTGCTTCTATTGTTGATGGATTAGGGCACACTCTGCACAAGCGATTATTTGTTTTGGAATCACAGGCAAACGGAAACATCGCTGTAAAACAACCCACCGTTTTCCTAGATATTATCCCGGCTAAAGACAAGCCGCAAATTGCAGACGCAACTACACTACCTTCGCAACAAGACCTTGAACAGCATTTGGTAAACGCATCTTTGAACACTTACCTCAACGAAGTTCAGCAGGAACGACTAAAAGAGACCAACACTATTGAAAAACATTTGGACTTGAGTTTAAATGAACTCATCAACAAGCAAAACTTAAAACTTTCAGAATACATCCAACAACAGCAAGACGGAGATACCAATCAATATCTGCCTTCCAATATTTCGCAAACTGAAAACCGGATTCTTGAACTCACAAACCGATTAGACCATCGCAAAAATGATTTGGCAAAAGAAAGACAATGCACCATTTCGGGAACTATACATTTAGGAACTGCATGGGTGTTGCCACACCCCGACAGGAATCAACCTGCCATTCATGCAATGGTAACTGACCCCGAGATAGAAAAAATTGCTGTACAAAAAGCCATTGAGCATGAAAAGGCACTGGGATACGAGGTGCAGAGTGTAGAAAGTGATAATCGTGGTTTTGATTTAATCAGTCGTAAGCCACACCCCGAAGACCCACTCACTGCCATTGACGTAAAATTTATTGAAGTAAAAGGTCGTGCATTAATTGGTGAGGTGGCTCTTACAAGCAACGAATACAAAACTGCACAGCGTTTGAAAAAAGATTTCTATCTCTATGTGGTTTACAACTGTGCTACCAATCCCGAACTGCACATCATTAAAGACCCCGCACTCTTGGGTTGGCAACCAATAGTGAAGGTGGAACATTACCAATTGAAGTCAAATGAAATTATTAACGCAGCAAATAAGAATTGATAATGCCTTACCCCAAACGACTAATAGAAGTTGACCTCCCTATAAAAAGAATTTCGGCTCATGCACGGAGAGAAAAATCCATTAGGCACGGCCATATAAGCACATTACATATTTGGTGGGCCAGGCGTCCATTGGCTGCCTGCCGTGCTGTATTGTGTGCATCATTATGGCCCGACCCTGCCGATGCAGTTTGTCCAAAAGAATTTATAGAGGTCGTGAAAAAAGAAATGTTGAAGTGGAGTGATATATACCATTTAGAATTACTTAGCAAAGAAAGCTATGAGCATTTTATCAAATTAAACCACGACACCAAATTACAAAACAACAAAACATTTTTACGACAACTCTTACTTGATTTCATTGCTGATTTTTCAAATTGGGATAACGGAGTTCAAACAGAATTTCTAAATACTTCACGAGCACTTACACAGTCCGCCCACATCGCATTAGGTGGACAGGTAGGAACAAATCCTATGGTCGTTGACCCCTTTGCTGGTGGCGGTTCAATTCCGTTGGAAGCGTTAAGAGTTGGTGCAGATGTTTTTGCAAGCGACCTTAATCCAGTTCCTGTTTTGCTCAATAAGGTTCAATTAGAATACATTCCCAAGTATGGGCAAAAATTAGCTGATGAAGTTCGTAAATGGGGTGCATGGATAAAGGAAGAAGCAAACAAAGAGTTAAAGGAGTTCTATCCGGCAATTAAAAATCCAAAACATGAACTTTATACACCTCAGTTAGATGAAACAATAAAACAAAACGGAAGAAATTGGAAGTTAAAGCGTATCATTAAAGAAATACCACTTGCATATTTATGGGCAAGGACAATCAAATGTCAAGGACCAACTTGTGGTGTTGATATTCCAATGATGCGTTCTCTTTGGATTGCAAAAAAAGGCAAACGAATTATTGCATTGACATTGCTACCGGATGCTAAAAAGAAAAGAATCGAAATTAAAATTACAGAACAACCCTCAACAAAAATATCAGATGCAGGAACAATTAAACGGGGTTCTGTTAGTTGTCCTTGTTGTGGTTTTGTAACTCCTGTTTCTTCCGTGAGGATGCAAATGAAAAAAAGGAGAGGGGGCGCAAATGATGCAAAGATGATGGTGGTCGTTACTAACATCACCACCGAAAGAGTATGTCAAAATAAAAAAGAGGAATTTGAAGAACCAAGACGATATTATCGTGAAGCTAGTCCTTCCGATGTGGAAGCCTTTAATAAGGCAGCATTAGAATTAGGGAAAAGAAAAGATAATTATAAAGGAAATCTATCATTGGTTCCCGAAGAGTTGCTGCCAATCAATCCGAGTTTAAATGATTCTGAAAGCACTTTAGGTTTTAGAATTCAAGGATATGGAATGACCAAATGGAATCATTTATTTAGTGACCGAGAATTGCTTTGCCTTTCAACCTTAATAAAACATTTACATAAGCTGCCGGAATTAAAGGATAAAAAATTTGATGATGCTTTAAGAACAATGCTTGCACTTGCAATAGATAGACAAGCAGATTATTTAACATCACTTACTGTATGGGCAAACAACGGAGAATTTATTGCCCATACATTTGGCAGACAAGCCATCCCAATGATTTGGGATTTTCCTGAGTGTCAAATATTTCAAAGGTTTTCCGGCAATTGGGAAGGCGCATTTGAATGGGTTGCATTGGTGATAGAAAAAATTGCTTGCGAATTTAAAAGTATAGGAACCTCCCAAATTTCTGACGCGACAAATCATCCAATGCCTGATGATAGTATTGCTTGTTTTTTTACAGACCCGCCATATTATGATGCTGTTCCTTATGCTGACTTATCTGACTTTTTCTATGTGTGGTTAAAACGAAGTATCGGAGATATTCACCCTGATTTATTCAAGGCAGAGCTAACAAATAAAAAAGATGAATGTATTGTTGATGAAATGAAAGGTAAGGAAAGGGAATACTTTGAAAAAACAATGGGCAAAGCAATGGATGAAGGAAGGCGTATTCTTCAGCCCAATGGAATCGGTATTGTTGTGTTTGCTCATAAATCTACTTCAGGATGGGAAGCACAGTTGCAATCAATGTTAGATGCTGGTTGGGTATTCACAGGTTCATGGCCAATTGATACTGAAAGACCTGGTCGACTTAGAGCAAATAACTCTGCGGCACTTGCATCATCAGTTCATTTGGTTTGTCGTCCAAGAGAAAATGAAGATGGTTCGTTCATACAGAATAATATTGGTGATTGGAGAGATGTGCAGGAAGAATTACCCAAACGCATTCATGAATGGATGCCAAGGTTGGCAGAAGAAGGTGTGGCTGGTGCAGATGCAATCTTTGCTTGTTTAGGTCCGGCCTTAGAAATTTTTAGCCGCTACACCAAAGTGGTTCATGCAGGCAGCGAAAAAGAAATTTCGCTTCGGGAGTATTTGGAAAAAGTATGGGCTGCCGTAAGTCAGGAAGCATTAAACATGGTTTTTAGTGGTGGCGATGCGCAGGGCTTGGAAGAAGATGCGCGCCTTACTGCCATGTGGCTATGGACACTCACCGCAGGTGCAAACGAAAATGGCAATGCTGATGATGAGGATAGTGATGAAGAAGAAACACTACCAAGTGGTAAACTCACAGGTGGTTTCACTTTAGAGTATGACACTGCACGAAAAATTGCACAGGGCTTGGGTGCTAACCTTGAAGATTTAAAATCGCTGATAGAAGTGAAAGGCGACAAAGCTCGCTTGCTTCCAGTTGTCGAAAGAGCCAACAAACTTTTTGGCGCCACAGGTATGCAACCACACGCAGTAAAGAAGAAAAAGAAAGTACAGCTCAGTTTATCATTTGAGAATGTAGAAACCGAAGAAGATTTAAAATTTGAAATGCCAGAATTGAAAATGGAGCAAACCGGAAAAACCGTGTTGGACCGCGTGCACCAGGCCATGTTACTATTTAGTACGGGAAGAACCGAAGCACTCAAAAGATTTCTAGTTGAAGATGGAGCAGGCAAAGACGACAGGTTTTGGAAACTGGCTCAATCACTTACGTCACTGTATCCGAAAGACACTGAGGAAAGGCGTTGGGTTGAAGCAGTGCAGACTTACAAAAAGAGTTTAGGATTTTAGTTTATAGAAAACACCAATATTATGGCTTTAAAACCTTGGTATAATGTAATTACTCCGCGGGAAGATTTAGTAGAAGGCAAACCTTTGGATGCTTCTGAATTTGCTGTTCACCTAGACCATGTTCGTTTAGGCACAGCACCCAAAGATTACACCGACCCGGAACGGTTTTTTCACCGCACCTATCTCACACAAACTCTGTTGGATATGGCTGCGCAAACCATTCGCAGATTTTCAGGCATCACAACGGAAACATCTCCTGTGTTTAATCTCACCACGCAATTTGGTGGAGGAAAGACGCACTCACTAACATTGCTATATCATTTGGCAACCAGTGGTAATAAGGCTAAAACATTTCATGGCGTTGACCGCATTTTAACCAAGGCAGAAATTGATGAAATCAAAACAGCAAAGACCGCTATTTTTGTTGGAACAGAATTCAGTTCGGTAACAGGTCGCATAGATGGAGATGAACCTATTCGCAAAACACCTTGGGGAGAAATGGCCTTTCAGATTGGAGGAGCAAAAGCGTTTGCAAAATTCGCGGACTTGGACAATACATTTATTCCACCGGGAGGAGACGACCTTAGAAAATTGTTTGACCCCAAGCAGTCTTACTTGTTGTTGTTTGATGAGTTGTTGAATTATGTAAGTAAGCACCGCAACTACCACGACCTTGGAGCGCAGTTTTATAATTTTCTGCAAACACTCACCGAGTTTGTAAGAAGCAGAGACAATATCGTTTTGGCAGTTTCTATTCCTGCCTCTGAGATGGAAATGAATGCAGAAGATCAAGGCGATTACGACCGTTTCAAAAAAATGCTTGACCGATTGGGCAAAGCCATGTTCATGGCTGCTGAAAAAGAAACAACAGAAATTATTCGCAGACGATTATTTGAATGGCATGGATTACCTGATGAAGCAAGAAAAACCATCAGCGAATATGTTGCTTGGCTTGACGAACACAAAGCACATTTGAACTTTAATACGGAGACCTCCAGGCAACAATTTGAAGCATCATATCCATTTCATCCATCCGTACTTTCATTGTTTGAAAGGAAATGGCAAACACTCCCGCGGTTTCAACAAACAAGAGGTGTATTGCGTTTGCTTGCATTGTGGGTAGCAAAATCATACAACGATGGATTTAAAAAACTAATTAAAGACCCCTTGATTACATTGGGAACGGCACCATTAGAGGATGCAAACTTTCGAGCCGCAGTATTTGAACAGTTAGGCGAAAACAGATTAGAGGCAGCAGTAACAACGGACATTGCCGGAAATGCAGACGCACACGCGGTTCGTTTGGACAATGAAGCAATTGACGCAATAAAAAAATCACGACTTCATAAAAAATGTGCAACTACCATTTTCTTTGAATCAAACGGAGGACAATCAGCACATGGATTAGCCACTATACCTGAAATTAAACTTTCGGTTGGCGACCCCGATTTGGATATTGGTTTAGTCGATGGAGTAATTCAAGAATTGTTGGATGCTTGCTATTACCTAACGGCAGTAAACAACAAATACAAATATTCTATTCACGAAAATCTGATTAAAAGATTTTCCGACCGCAGGGCAAGTATTCAACCCAATGCCATCAACGAAATAGTAGAAGTCGAAGTCAGAAAAGTATTTGATAAGGGAATTGGGTTTGAAAAAGTGATGTTTCCTGAGAAAAGTAATCAGGTTACTGATAGACCAGTTCTTTCGCTAGTTGTACTGCATCCATCTAAAAGGATTAATGACGGAGAAACAAAGTTGTTTTTAGATGATGTCATCAATAACTATGGAAACTCAGCCCGGGTTTACAAAAGTGGAATTATTTTTTGTGTTGCTGAAGATGGGCAGTCATTAAAAGAGGAAGCTAAAAAGTTTCTAGCCTGGAAAACAATCTACGATGAAGCTTATGAATTGAAATTAGATGACGAGCAGCGAAAGCAGGTTAAAGTAAGCATGGACAGAGCCAAAAAAGATGTAATTGAAAACATCTGGAAGGCCTACAAGAATCTTGTGTTGTTAAATCGCAGCAATCAACTTCAAACAAAAGACCTTGGCTTAATTCACAGCAGTCAGGCCCGAACTATTTCTGAATTATTCCTTTCCCGATTAGAATCAGAAGGAGAAGTAACCCCAGAGATAAGCCCAATGTTTTTTGCTAGAAACTGGCCACCAGCATTTATAGCTTGGAGTACAAAAAATGTGAGAGATGCTTTTTACCAAACACCATTGTTCCCGCGATTGGTAAATCCTGAATCGCTAAAGACAACAATCAGCAAAGGAGTTGCAGAGGGTTTGATTGCATACACCGGAAAGCAGGGAGAGAAATACGAACCATTCTTTTTTGAGAAACAAGTATTTGCCGGAGACATAGAAATTTCAGATGACATGTATATTCTGAAAGCAGAGGAGGCGAAGAAAAATATTGAGCCACGTAAACTTGCTTCCATCAAAATCATTCCGCCAACAATTACACTTGAACCAAAGAAATCTTATTCATTCATTGCAAAAGGATTCGACCAGCACAATGAAGAAATTAATGTTGACACCTTCACTTGGAAAACAAGCAACGGAAAAATTACTGATGCTGGAATACTTACAGTTGAAGAAACAGAAGGTGTTTACAAAGTAACTGCCACATCCAATGGAATTTCCTCCACCGCTACTGTTACAGTGCAGAAGAAAGATGAAACCAAACCTGTAACACCCGAAACTCCCACAGCCCAGCCTTCGGGGGCAGGCAAAGCGAAAATCAGTTGGAGTGGTGTAGTTGATACTAAGAAGTGGAATGTCTTCTACACGAAGGTGCTTGCAAAATTTGCTTCAAATCCCAACTTAAAAATTACAGTGAAGTTTGAAGTAGAAGAAGATGCCACAAATGCTGAACAAAAGCGAGAAGAGACAAAGACTGCCCTTAGAGAAATGGGGTTGGATGAAAATTTATAGGCTGTATGCCTGCGAAAATAGAAATTATTCTCAAACCCCACCGCACCTTCCCCCCGCAGGTTATAAGGGTTCCTACTTCCTTGCCGCAAAAGATCACGGCAGCTCCTGTGTCCTGCATCTTTTTAATTGTTGGCTGACCGACCTGCTTGGAGTTTTCAATCTGGTAAAATATAGTTAGGTAGCCTGGTGGGGAAAAAAATCAAGGCCGAAACCTGCTTGCCGGATGGCAGGAAAGTTTCATCCCATTGCCAACTCACCACTCCTCTTTTCGGCCGAGCCAGCGCTCTTCAGGTTTTATGTTAAAATGTTTCATCGCGAACGAGTCTACCAACACGTACTTGAGAAAATGGGGTTAAGGATAAAAGTGAGCAAGCCGGAGGGTAAAGGCTAGTTTCCTTTTTCATGGGAGACTGTGCCATCGCAGCTCAGTTTAAAATTTTGTTTTTACCTTGTTCTTTCAATCATCTACCCGCCACACATGAAAGTCAACCATCATCTTTTACCGAGGACCCTCTCATTTGCCTTCCTTGTTTTTTTTATCTGGTCGTGTAAACCAGCTGCAGAACCAACCGTCAAAGAAAGCAGTCCGCTGTTCGATTATGTGTTGGCCGATGATTCGGAATTCAAATATGAGATTGTTCACACCTTAAAAAAAGATCACTACACGTATTATGTGATGCGTATGACTTCGCAACAATGGTTAACCACGACCCAGGTGAACGAAACGGAATGGTGGCATTGGGTATCAATGGTAGTGCCTGATCAGTATACCTACAACACGGGCATGATGTGGATTGGTGGTGGCAGTAAAGACGATGCACTGCCCACAGCTCCTGACTCCCTGATTTTAACCATTTCAGATACTACGAGATCGGTTGTAGCCTTGGTGCATAATATTCCTTTTCAACCACTGGCGTTTAAAGATGATTCGCTGAACAATCGCTACGAAGACGCTATCATCGCCTATGGCTGGCGAAAGTTTATGGAAGGCGGGGCCAAAGATGAAGATGCCATCTGGCTGTCGCGGCTGCCCATGACCAATGCTGTGATGGCAGCCATGGATGTGGTGCAGGAAGTGATAAAAAAAAATAATCATACGGAGATAAAGAATTTTGTGGTGGCTGGTGCCTCCAAACGCGGCTGGACTACCTGGATCACCGGGGCAGTGGATAAACGTGTGGTGGCCATCGTGCCGGTGGTGATTGATTTATTGAATGTGGTCCCTTCATTTCGGCATCATTGGCGTAGTTATGGATTCTGGGCCCCTGCTGTTGGTGATTATGTGAGTGAAGGCATTATGGAATGGCAAGGCTCAAAAGAATATGCCCGCCTTCTTGAAATAGCCGAACCGTATTCTTACAAAGAAAAATATACGATGCCTAAATTGCTCATCAATGCTGCGGGCGATGAGTTTTTTCTTCCCGACAGCTGGAAGTTTTACTGGAATGACTTGCCGGGTGAAAAACATGTGCAGTATGTGCCCAACTTCGGTCATGATGTTTCAAAGAGCGATGCCCTGCAAAACCTGACTGCCTTCTATGCTTCGGTGCTGGATAAAACACCAAGACCCAGCTACACATGGGAGTTGGCCGGAGATATTTTCAAAATAAAAACAGACCTGACAAACAAACCTTCCTCTATAAAATTGTGGCAGGCGCACAACCCGGAGAAGCGTGATTTCAGAATTGATATCTTCGGTCCCGGGTGGACATCCACTGATGTGCCCCTGAAGGATAACGGCATGTATGAGATCTCTTTAGCTGTACCCGAAAAAGGATGGAAGGGTTACTTTGTTGAAATCACCTGGCCGGGTAAGATTCCTTTTAAGATAACAACAGGTGTTGAGGTATTGCCAGAGACCTATCCATATGGACCGTTCGTATCGGCCAATCCGAAAGGCACGATGGAGTAAAGGAAACATCTAGCACAGGGGTGGTGACTTCCACCATACGTTCACGCCACACCAAGCAAAGGCTGGGCTTATCACATTTTGTAGAATTAATTGTCTGAATGACACTTAAATAATTCAAATCCATTATCTTGCTGTAGCTCCATCACTTTACCCTGTCTATGATTTCAGATTCGTTTGTTATTGGCATTGACTACGGGACTGATTCTGTCCGGACGATAATCGTGGATGCCTCCACGGGAATTGAGGTGGCCTCTTCTGTTTACTATTACCCCCGTTGGCGTGACGGCTTATACTGCAATGCTTCCAAAAACCAATTCCGCCAGCACCCTCAAGATTATATTGATGGCGTGGAGACAACCATTAAGGATTGTTTACATCAGGCAGGAGCCACTGTTCAGAGAAATATAAAAGCCATTTCGGTGGATACTACGGGCTCAACACCAGTGGCGGTGGATGAGCATGGAACACCATTGGCGCTCATACGGGGACTTGAAAATAATCCGAATGCCATGTTCGTATTGTGGAAGGATCATACCTCTACCCTGGAAGCCGAACAGATTAATAAGCATGCTGAAAACTATGATATCAACTATCTTCAATTTGTCGGTGGCATTTATTCCTCAGAATGGTTCTGGGCAAAACTTCTTCATGTCTTGCGCGAAGATAAAGTAGTGCGCAGTGCCTGCTACTCATGGGTTGAACATTGTGATTGGATACCTTTCTTACTGACCGGTGGAAACGATGTTCATCACATGAAACGTGGTGTTTGCTCGGCAGGACACAAAGCATTGTGGGCAACTGAGTTTGGTGGATTACCGCCTGATCATTTCTTTGCTTCACTCGATCCGTTGCTGAAAGGATTTACTTCACGTTTATTTACTGATACTTATACTTCAGATAAACCTGCCGGAACATTAAGTGCAGCGTGGGCAGAACGTCTCGGGCTATCTACGAAAGTGGTGCTCGGTGTTGGTGCATTCGATTGTCACATGGGTGCCGTTGGCGGACAGATTGAACCCTATCACCTGAGTAAAGTCATGGGTACTTCCACCTGCGATATGATGGTGGCACCAAAAAAAGACATGACAGGGAAGTTAGTAAAAGGAATCTGCGGTCAGGTGGACGGCTCAATCATTCCAGGGATGATTGGATTGGAAGCAGGTCAATCAGCATTTGGCGATACGTATGCGTGGTTTAAAAATGTTTTGGCATGGCCAATTACTAATTTGCTTACATCCTCTTCTCTTACGAATGGTGATGTAGTCGCTAAACTAAAAAACGAACTTGTTGAAAAAATTATTCCGGAACTAACACGGCAGGCGGCAGCGATTCCATTAGATGAAAATAACGAGTTGGCCATAGATTGGCTAAATGGCAGAAGAACACCCGATGCGAATCAATTACTTAAAGGTGCGCTTACCGGCTTGAGTTTAGGCAGCGAAGCTCCACATCTTTTCAAAGCATGGGTGGAGGCCACGTGCTTTGGAGCAAAAGCTATCGTTGATCGATTTAACGAAGAAGATGTTCCTGTGAAAGGACTCATTGGCGTAGGCGGTGTTGCCCGCAAGTCGCCTTACATTATGCAAGTGATGGCCGATGTGATGGGCATGCCCATCCGGATTCATAAATCAGAACAGACCTGTGCTTTGGGTGCCGCCATGTTTGCGGCTACTGCTGCCGGAATGTATCCCACAGTAGAAGAATCGATGAATGCGATGGGTCAAGGGTTTGATCTGGAATATAAACCCAACGGTTCAGCCTCAAAAATGTATACTAAACGCTATCAGAAATATAAAACGCTTGGAGCTGCGCTTGAGAAAAAATCTTCGCAAGTTGTAACCTCCCAAGTCTAGCTTCTAATGTCTTACGTCTAATGCCTAATCCATACGACCCTATTAAGCTATCAGCCTATAAAGCCAACATGCAATTGCCAAAGCTTGGATTGGTAATTTTTACATTTGGAAATGTCAGTGCAGCAGATCGGTCCCTTGGCGTTTTTGCCATCAAGCCCAGCGGTGTTCCATACGATGAACTATCGCCAGATAATATGGTGATCGTAGATTTCAATGGCAAGACGGTTGAAGGTAAACTTCATCCATCTTCTGATACTCAAACACATGCCGTGCTCTATAAACATTGGGAGAAGATTGGAGGGATAGCGCATACGCACTCTACCTATGCAACTTCATGGGCACAAGGGCAACGTGATATTCCGATCTTTGGAACGACACATGCCGATCATCTCCCCGTAGATATTCCGTGTGCGCCTCCGATGAGTGATGAGATGATCAAAGGTGATTATGAATATGAAACCGGTTTTCAGATTATGAATTGCCTGAAAGATCGTACGTTAAGTTACGAGGAAGTAGAGATGATCCTGGTGGGCAATCATGCTCCATTCACATGGGGGAAAACACCGGAGAAAGCAGTTTATAATAGTGCTGTATTGGAAACCGTGGCACACATGGCATGGCTAACCGAACAACTAAACCCAGACGCTCCACGGTTGAAAGCTGCACTCATCAAAAAGCATTTCGAGCGAAAGCATGGTCCCGATTCGTATTACGGACAATAATTTTGGCATCATCGTTAACAACAAATAAGAAATGATTGATTTAAAAGCCTTTGAAGTCTGGTTTGTAACGGGTAGTCAATCTCTTTATGGAGAAGAAACCCTCAGACAAGTTGCAGAACATTCTCAGCAAATAGCAAATGAACTGGATGCTTCTGCCAAGATACCGGTGAAGGTGGTGTTCAAACCGGTTCTAAAAAGTCCGGAAGAAATAGCTCAGTTATGTCAGCACGTAAATACTGCGAAGAACTGCATCGGCATCATCGCCTGGATGCATACGTTCTCTCCTGCTAAAATGTGGATAGGTGGTTTGAAGATTTTGCAAAAACCACTCCTGCATTTGCACACACAATTCAATCGCGACATCCCATGGTCTACGATTGACATGGATTTTATGAACCTGAATCAGAGTGCACACGGAGATCGTGAATTTGGTTTCATCATGTCGCGGATGCGGTTAAATAGAAAAGTAGTAGTAGGACACTGGCAAGACAAAAATGTTAATGAACGACTAAATGTTTGGATGCGGGCGGCTGCCGGTTGGCATGATTGGCAAGGTGCAAAATTCTGTCGATTTGGAGACAACATGCGTCAGGTGGCCGTGACAGAAGGCGATAAAGTGGAGGCAGAAATAAAGTTTGGCTATTCCGTAAACGGTTATGGCCTTGGTGATTTGGTAAAAGTAATTAATGAGGTTTCGGAAACCGATGTTCTGAAATTAGCGACAGAATACGAAGCAACGTATACGGTGGCACCATCGTTGCGCAAAGGAAATGATAAACACAATGCATTGCGTGAAGCAGCCAAAATAGAAATAGGGTTGCGAACATTTTTACAGCAAGGAAATTTCAAAGGCTTCACCGATACCTTTGAAGACTTGCACGGTCTGGTGCAGTTACCCGGTTTAGCTGTTCAGCGACTCATGGCAGATGGTTATGGGTTTGGCGCAGAAGGCGACTGGAAAACAGCTGCATTGGTACGTGCCATGAAAGTAATGGGCAGTGGATTGAAGGGTGGAAATTCATTTATGGAGGATTATACCTATCATTTCGATCCATCTAACCCCATGGTGTTGGGTGCCCACATGCTGGAGATTTGTGAATCAATTGCCGATGGAAAACCATCGTGCGAAATTCATCCACTGGGCATTGGCGGAAAGGCTGATCCTGTCAGGCTTGTGTTTAATGTTGCAGCTGGCCCGGCTTTAAATGCTTCAGTTATTGATATGGGCAATCGCTTTCGCTTATTGATAAATGAAGTGGAGGCTGTAACTCCTCCGCATGATCTCCCTAAACTTCCGGTGGCGCGCGTGTTGTGGAAACCGTATCCCGATTTGCAGACAGGTTGTGCTGCCTGGATCTATGCCGGGGGCGCACATCATACATGCTACAGTCAGAATTTAACTTCCGAACATTTGAGCGACTTTGCCGGAATGGCCAATATAGAATGTGTATTGATCGGCAAGAAAACTGATCTTCATCAATTCAGAAATGAATTGCGTTGGAGCGAAGTTTACTATCGGTAATCCTTAATCCTAAATCTCTTATTAATTACTATGAAAGGTTTCGAAACGCTTGACTGGGTGGTGATCCTGTCCTACTTCCTGGTTATTGGTGCACTCGCGCTTTGGGTTATTACCCGCAAACAAAATAATACAACCGACTACTTTTTGGCTGGTCGAAACATTGGTTGGTTTGTGGTTGGAGCATCCATCTTTGCTTCAAATATTGGATCGGAGCACGTAGTGGGATTGGCTGGTGCCGGTGCCGGTGGAAAGATACCCATGCTTATTTATGAATTGCATGCCTGGCTGGTGCTTACACTAGGGTGGGTCTTTCTTCCATTTTATATAAGGAGTGGGGTCTTTACTATGCCCGAATTTCTGGAAAGACGATTCAGTCCTGGAACGCGTTGGTTCCTTAGCGTATTTTCCTTAATCGCCTATGTGCTTACAAAAATCTCTGTAACCATTTATGCAGGTGGAATTGTGATCGCTTCCATTTTACAAATTGATTTTTGGACAGGCGCTTTGGCTACGGTTGTATTAACTGGTTTGTATACTGTCCTTGGCGGTATGCGTGCAGTTGTTTACACAGAAGCATTGCAAACTGTGGTGCTTGTCATTGGGGCAGGAACATTAACATTTGTTGGGTTAAATTCTGTAGGCGGTTGGAATGGTATGCGCGAAGCCCTTGAACCAGGTTATTTAAACATGTGGAGACCAGCCACGGATCCCGATTTTCCCTGGTCCAGTCTTGTAATTACCAGCACAGTAGTAGGCCTGTGGTATTGGTGTACTGATCAATATATTGTTCAACGTGTATTGGCTGCGAGGAACATAAAAGAGGGAAGGCGCGGTACCATCTTTGGTGGGTTTTTGAAGCTCTTACCCGTTTTTCTTTTTCTCATCCCAGGGGTTGTGGCCCTGGCCCTCAAGAATAAAGGTGAGTTGCATTGGGATAGTCCCGATCAGGCCTTCGCTACTTTGCTGATGAATAAAATGCCGGCTGGATTAAAAGGACTTGTAGCAGCTGGGCTTTTAGCTGCACTGATGAGTTCGTTAGCCTCTGTCTTTAATTCCTGTTCTACATTATTTACGGTTGATATCTACAAGAAGCTGCGCCCAACTACTCCGGAAAACAAATTGGTTAATATCGGGCGGATCGCTACCGTGATTGTTGTGATTTTGGGTATTCTCTGGATTCCGATTATGCAAAATATTTCTGGCGTTTTATATGAGTATTTGCAATCGATTCAATCCTACATAGCTCCCCCTATTGCCACCGTATTTTTATTAGGAATCTTTTACAGTCGTATTAATAGCAAAGGGGCGCTGGCTACTTTAATTATGGGGTTGATCGTTGCTTTTGTGCGGATAGGTTTAGAACTAGCCATTAACCATTTGAATCCCGATGGATTATTATACGCTTTCGCGAACGCAAACTTTCTGACCTTTGCAGCATGGTTTTTTCTATTCTGTATTGTGTTTTGCATTGGCATCAGTTTCATGTTCCCGGCACCTTCACCTCAACAGATTGTGGGGCTTACCTATAGTTCATTAACTATAGAACAAAAGACAGCGAACCGCGCCAGCTTTAACTTCTGGGATATAGCCTTTTCCCTTATTGTCATTGGTATTGTTGTATATGTGATGGTGAGCTTTACAGGATGATTTCGAAAACAAATACGTATTTACATCCGCAGCAATGCAACAGTAAAAATACGGATCACTCCTGGCGTAGAGTTAGATTATAACTTCTAAAAATAGAATAGATTCTGTCATGGATATTTATAAATACAGAAGTCATAAAGGCATCTTAGTAGCAGTTGATTGTATCATCTTTGGTTTCGATGGTCATCGGTTACAAGCCTTGCTAATCAAGCGAGGTTTCGAACCCGAAAAAGGAAAATGGTCGTTAATGGGTGGCTTTGTCAATCAGAATGAAAGCACGGATGAAGCCGCCATTCGGATTCTTTACCAGCTTACCGGGATGAAAAACATTTACATGGAGCAACTTTATTGCTTTGGTGATGTTAACCGCGATACAGCAGGCCGCGTAATTTCTGTGGCCTACTTTGCCTTAATTAACATTGCCGACTACAGTATGCAACTTCAGCAGGACCATGAAGCACGGTGGTTCACGATGGACAAAATTCCGAAACTTGTTTTTGATCATAAAGAAATGGTTGCCAAGGCAAAGGAGCGTCTTCAGCTAAAAGTAGCTAACCATCCTATTGGTTTTGAATTATTGCCAACCAAATTTACATTGCCCCAGTTACAAAGCTTATACGAAGCTATTTTTGAAAGCACGTTAGACAAGAGAAATTTCACGCGAAAAATTCTCGCCTTACATGTTTTGAAAAAACTAAAAGAAAAAGAAAAGCAGTCTTCCCGCAAAGGAGCGTTTTATTATGTCTTTGATAAGGACAACTACCGTAAGCTTCAGCACGATGGTATTAAATTTTTATAGACTCTTGACTTCAGGTTTCAAAGATTGAAAATCATTGAATACATGTAATTAAACTAAAATGAAGAGATATCGATTTGGAATTTTTTTATTGATTTTGGCTCTTGTTGGAATAAGTTGCACCGGATACTTTAAAAATAGCGCAATAGTTCCTGGTGAAATCTGGAACGATACGGATGGGAATCTAATAAATGCGCATGGCGGTGGCATGCTCTTCCATGATGGTAAATATTATTGGTATGGTGAAATCAAGGAAGGAAAGACATGGCTTGTTCCAGATCAAAACTGGGAGTGCTATCGGGTGAATGCAGGGGGTGTTTCGTGCTATTCTTCGAAGAATCTTCAGGATTGGAAATATGAAGGTGCTGCACTTTCTCCTAACCTAACGGATTCAGCAAATGATTTGCACATAAGTAAAGTCCTTGAACGGCCCAAGGTTATATACAATGAAAAAACCAAAAAGTTTGTAATGTGGCTACATGTTGATACAGAGGATTATTTATATTCCCATGCCGGAGTAGCAACCAGCGACAAGCCCGAGGGACCCTTTGCCTATTTAGGGAGTACGCTTCCGAATAAGTACACTAGTCGTGATATGACATTGTTTAAAGATGAAGATGGGAAGGCCTATCACATATTCGCTTCAGAAATGAATGCGGTTATGCATATTAGTTTGTTAACGGATGACTATCTACAATCATCTGGTGTTGAACGAAGAGTATTTATAGATAAGAATCGTGAAGCGCCTGCGATGTTTAAAAACAATGGAAAATATTATCTTATCACCTCGGGGTGTACGGGTTGGGATCCCAATGAAGCGAGTCTTGCTTCTGCAGACAGTATCCTTGGCAATTGGAAAGAAATGTATAATCCCTGCATGGGCGAAAAAGGAGATAAGACTTTTATGGCGCAAAGTACATATGTATTGCCTATTGAGGGGAAAACAGATTATTACATTTTTATGGCCGACCGTTGGAATAGAACCAACCTTGAGGATTCAAGATATGTTTGGCTTCCATTGGTTTTTCGAAACGATTCAGTACTGGTGGAGTGGAAAGATTCCTGGAAATTATTATCTCAATAAATTACGTTATCGGCAACATACCATAGCTAGCGTTGTGATTCTGGAATTTAACATTTCAAAACGGAGTTTAATATTCAATTAAAGCAATCTTTTCCACCAAAAAAGCAATTTCACTAAATTAACATCTTGAAATAAAACCAATGAAAAATCCAAACTTAAAATCAAGAAGGGAATTTCTGAAAGCAACGTTGCTTACCGGAGCGGCAATGAGTCTTCCTGCCTTTACTATTATAAGCAAGCCTGTTCTAAATGAAGAAATCATCGGGCATGGCGATTTTCGATACAAGGTTTACAAATCGTGGGGAAACCTCGATCCCGACAAAACACCTGTAAAAAACTGTCACGAGATGGTGATGGATAAAAAAGGGAGGCTCATCATGATAACAGATGAAATAAAAAACAACATCATTGTCTATGACAAATCTGGTAAATTAATCACTACCTGGGGGCATGAATTTCCAGGCGGGCATGGTCTTACATTATTTGATGAGGGGGGAGAAGAAGTTTTATTCATCTGTGATTATGAAACAGGCCGTGTAGTGAAAACTACACTCGATGGAAAAATAGTGTTGGAGTTGCCAAACCCAAAAACAATTGGGGTATATGAAACTACTCAACCGTATAAACCCACCGAAACAGCCATCGCCCCCAATGGTGATATTTATGTAGCCGATGGTTATGGTTCACAATATGTTCACCAGTTTACATCCAAAGGTGAATTTATTAGAAAATTTGGCGGTCCAGGCGATGGTGATGCCAACTTCAGCACGGTACATGGCGTCTGTATTGACGAGAGGGACAAACAAAACATGACCTTACTTTGCACATCACGCGCACACAACTCTTTTAAACGTTTTACCCTGGATGGGAAATACCTTTCCACCATTTTTCTTCCCGGTGCATTTGTTTGCCGGCCCGTAGTGGATGGAGAAAATATTTATTCTGGCGTATGCTGGTCGCGTTTGCGTTATCTGAACCAAACTGATAACTCAGGCTTTGTTACCATTCTTAACAGCAAAAACGAAGTGGTGTCCAATCCTGGGGGAACAAAGCCTGTCTATAATAATGGAGAACTTCAGTTAATCGTTCAGGACAAACCTATCTTCAACCATTGCCATGATGTTTGCATCGACAACGACAAGAATATTTACGTTTGTCAATGGAATGCCAACAAGACATATCCAGTTAAGTTGGAGAGGATTTAGCCCTTCAATAGGATATCCTTGACAGCCTTATTAACCTTAGATGGACTTAAAACTAATTGCGTATGACATGCATCATAAGGAGAGACAACCGGTAAATAATAGACATAACCCATTACGCGATGACAAAATTATTGACACTACTGATTTTAAATGGATTCTGGTTAACCGCATTCTCTCAGGAATCAATAGAAAAGGTGATGGAAAAACGGGCAAGAGAAATGCACCGGGTGATTGGCCTCGCGGATAAAGAACAATGGAAAAAATTCATAAAAGAAAATTATACACAGGCCCTGATTGATAAGCCCATGAGGGTCACCGTTCAATCTTCTGAAAAAAATAGTTCATCAAACGCATCATCCGAAACAAAATCCGATGATAACCTTGAGGCAAAGACAACCTTGTTTCGTCAATTGCACAATGACTTTGGCAGCAGCAAGATTATATCTCTAAATCCAATGGGTGAAAAAACGGAAATGGTATTAAAAAATGATATGGGAATGACCGGAACTTTTACCCTGAAGTTTGATAAGGACAGTCCTTACAAGATAGACGGATTGGGGGTTGAAGTTGGGGAAGTTAACCGGTAAAGAATTCTATAACCATCCGGACCGCCTGAAGTGGGTGTAAAGTGCGAAACAAGAACCAAACGTTATGACCATGATAACGGGATAACCAAACTTCCAATCTAATTCAGGCATAAACTTAAAATTCATACCATAGACCCCTGCTACCATAGTAGGTATTCCGATGATGGCGGCCCAGCCTGCAAACTTTTTAGAAACTTCATTCTGTGATATTGAAATAAGTGATAAGTTGGCTTCAAGGGCTGTGGACAATAAATCACGTGAATTGTCGACCATTTCGTTAATGCGTATCGCATGGTCATAAACATCCCGAAAGTAATGCCGGGTTTCCTCTTCAATTACTTTAAGATCAAAACGCATCAGCCGGTTGCAAATATCAATCAACGGTGAAACTGATCTCTTGACATCCAGCAGTTGGTGTTTGAGGTGATAGATTTGAGCAGTAGTCTCGCGTCTGAATTTCTCATCGAAGATCTTCTCCTCCAAATTGTCGAGTTCCTCAGCGAGTGCATCGATGACGGGAAAGTACTGGTCTACGATGGTATCCATGACTGCATATAGGGCAAATCCCGGCCCTCGTTGAAGCAAATCGGGTGTACTTTCGCAGCGAGACCGAACTTCAGTGTACGCCAGCGAAGACCCATGTCGTACCGTTATGATAAATTTAGGACCTACAAAGAAGTGCGTCTCTCCTAACTCAATTTCCTTTTCATTCATTTGAACCGTACGCAACACTATGAATAGTGTATCCCCGTACGCTTCAAGCTTGGGTCGCTGATGGGCACGATGTGTGTCTTCAATAGCAAGGTCGTGAAGTCCGAACTCCTTCTGAATTTTTGCCAGCAGCTCTTCATTCGGTTCATGCAGACCTATCCAAACAAATTTGCCAGGTTGCTTCAGAACTTCACTGATATCATCAATTTCCACATTTGCGACTCTGCGTCCTTCACTATAAGCCGCACAATTAACGACTGCATTTTCTGCCATATCTTTCAAATCAAGTTGTGGATTCACCAATACGATTCAATTTACAAAAATTCATACATGATGCTCCACCTTCGTAATCTTTGTTGGGTGACTTAGTTTATAATCAGTTGCGCTATTATTGATGTCATATCGCAGATTAACATAACCCTTACGATACTCTTTTACACGTGCCTCAAACTCCAGTTGTACGCCCTCTGTGAGTGATATTTTCTCAAATCCCCTGCTGTAGCTGAACCATACGTGATCGGCAACCACCTTATTAGCTTCAACATCCAGTATGTTCTTCAGCAAGATCGTTTCCTCCGGGTAACCTTTATAATTCGTCTTCTTTCCTACCCGGCTGAATATTGCCCTGAATTTCTTTCTAGCACCTTTATCCTTTGACAATTCTTTTCTCATATTACAAACACATCTCTAAAGAGCTTGCCAGGAATCTACATGGTTTTGAAGAATGGTAGAAAATTCAGTGCGGGGAGGAATGTCTAAATAAGGATACGTGACCCTGGAGAGATATAGCCCTTGAGGATAGGCGGGTTCAAAGATCTCAGGAGTTTTTTTTGAAATCAAATAACTTTCAAATTCCTCTACGCTCAGTTCTCCGCGTCCGATCACCAAAAGTTTGCCCATGATGATGCGGACCATTTTACCCAGGAACCGATCTGCCGAAATCTGAAACCGCAACTTATCACCGGTAGAATCTGAAAACAAGGTGGCGGAAGTAACCTTACAAAGGGTGGTGCGGTATTCATCGGGTGTCTTACAAAGTGCCCGATAGTCCTGATACTTGATCAGAAGCGCAACTGCTTCTTTCATTTTCCCCAAGTTAAGATTTTCTGCCAGGTAGAGTGAGCTCACATTGCTAAGGAAAGGATCTTTATAGGTATGAATAAAATAATCGTACGTACGTTGTGTAGCATCAAATCGGGCGTGCTGCTTATCCTCCACTGGAATAATTTCAAAAACAGCAATGTCATCGGGCAATGTTTTGTTAATCCTGAATACCAAATCGAAGTCCCATGCTTTCTCCACATCCATATGAAAAAAGAACTGGCTGGCATGCACCTGTGCATCCGTCCTTCCACATCCCATAACAGAGACAGGTGCTTTCAGTATCTGGCTTAACGTGGTTTCAAAAACTTGCTGAACATTTAAAGCAATAGGCTGCCGTTGCCAACCCCGGTAATTATAACCGTTAAACCCAATGTGAAAAAAGTATCGCACCTGCTATCCTTTTAATAATTCCTTAGTTATCATCTCCCGTACTATTTTCCTGGCCAGTTTATCAGCCTCACGGTTGAAGTTCCGGGTGCCTTCCTTTTGATGTGACTTAACTTTTATAAATTGTACGTTCATCCTTTCAATATAGGCAATCAACTCCCGAACCAGGTCCGCATTTCGAACAGGCAGGTTCCTGGCGCTGCTAAAGCCGGATGCTTTCAATTTCGTTTTTCGGGCCGGTAATCCACACACATATTGACTGTCCGTATATAACTCCACGGGCCGTGTCAGTAAATTGGTATGCGCAAGATACTCAAACCCTTTTATGACAGCCTGGAGCTCCATTCGCTGATGGGTAGTCTGTCTTTCCATTCCGGACAATATAATTTTTTTCTCTGCTATAAAGAGTATCGCTGCCCACCCACCTATTCTATATGTAGGGTTGCAACTTCCATCCGTATAAATAACAATAGTTCCGGTCTTCATTCTATTTAGGCTACCCTATATGGGCCAAGGTCGGCAAAGATCATAAACATTAGAGTAACCATCTAACAATAGTATGTGCGTTGGCGGTGAGAGCAACTTACCAGTGATTAAAGAATCAAACAAAACGAGATAATAAACTTTGAGCTTAAAAAAAATATTATCTTAGATTCAATATAAACTTCTATGGGTACTCCATCCAACACCTACGATGCCATTGTCATTGGTTCCGGAATTTCCGGTGGCTGGGCTGCAAAAGAACTTTGCGACCATGGATTGAAAACGCTGGTGCTGGAGCGGGGAAGAAATATTGAACACCTGAAAGATTATCCCACCGCCAACAAAAACCCATGGGAGTTCCCGCATCGTTGCCAACTTCCATTAGCGGTGACGAAAGAAAATCCAATCATCGGCAGATGCTATGCTTTTGATGAATCAACAGAACATTTTTTCGTAAAAGATACAGAGCATCCCTATATCCAGGAAAAACCTTTTGATTGGATACGCGGCTACCAAGTAGGAGGCAAGTCCCTCATGTGGGCTCGCGAGTGTCAGCGATGGAGCAATTTTGAATTCACCGCTCCTGCCCGGTATAGTTACGGCATTGATTGGCCAATACGGTATAACGATTTGGCGCCCTGGTACTCACACGTAGAAACATTTGCAGGAATATGCGGTAATCATGACGGCCTGGAAGCGATGCCCGATGGTGTATTTCAGCCACCGTTTGAAATGAATTGTGTAGAAAAGGAATTACAGGAAAAAATAAGCAGGAAGTATAAAGACCGCTTTATGGTGCATGGGCGGGGAGCGCACCTGACAAAACCAAATGAACTTCATCTGAAACAAGGAAGAGGCCAATGTCAGGCAAGGGACTTATGTGCCCGCGGTTGCCCCTTTGGAGGATACTTTAGTTCCGTTTCTGCCACCTTGCCTTGGGCCCAGAAGACAGGCAACCTCACGATCAGACCTTTTTCGGTTGTTCATTCTATTATCTATGATGAACAAAAAGACGCAGTTGGGCAGGGAAAAGCTTCGGGTGTAAAGATTATAGATGCACTCACCAAGGAAGAAATTGAGTACAAGGCACGAATCATATTTGTCAATGCCTCCTGCATCAACAGTAATTTGATTTTATTGAACTCAACCTCGCCTCGCTTTCCAAACGGCTTAGGAAACGATAATGGGCTTCTGGGAAAACATATCATCTTCCACAATTACCGCGGTTCGCTGAATGCCTCCTATGCTGGCCATGAAGATAAATACTATTATGGCCGAAGCCCTTCAAAGCCTATTATCGCGAACTACAGAAACTTACATCAGCAGGATACGGATTATGTTGGCGGTTTTTTGACCTTTATCGGGGCTTATCGCTCACGCGGAAAACATGCGGCCGGACAGGAAGAAATCGGAACTGATCTTAAAAATTCATTGACTGAACCCGGAGAATGGAAAGTATATATGTCCATGCAGGGCGAAACTATTCCGAAAGAAACAAATCATGTGCGCTTAAGTAAGGACCAAAAAGACCAATGGGGCATTCCATTATTGGTTACTTCAGTGGATTATGACGATAATGATGAAAAAATGGTCCGCGATTTTCTTACGCAAAGTTCTGAAATGATGGAGGCCGCAGGATGCACTGATATTGAACAACACGATAGCAGGCAAGCCCCTGGTCTCGATATTCACGAGATGGGCGGTGTCAGAATGGGGCATGATCCTAAAACATCATTACTCAATAAATGGAACCAGTTGCATCATTGCAAAAATGTGTTTGTCACGGATGGTGCCTGTATGACCAGCACAGGAAATCAAAATCCGTCTATTTTTTATATGGCCATTACCGCAAGGGCGGTCGACCATGCTGTGGAGGAATTAAAAAAACTGAATTTATAAATGTATGAACAGAAGAGAAGCATTATCCGCAACGGCATTGTTACTGGGCGGAACCATTATTGGTAGCGGAGCATTTCTTTCCGGTTGCAAGCCCACACCTAAAAAGGATGGCTTGTTCTGTGTTGACGATATTACCTTTTTAGATGATATTGGCGAGACCATTTTACCTGCTACAGCTTCTTCACCCGGTGCCAAAGAAGCTAAGATTGGTGAGTTCATGAAAATCATAGTAACGGATTGCTACCCAGAACAGGAGCAAAAAATATTTTTAGAAGGCATCCTCAAACTGAACGATGCCTGTCAAAAAAAATATTCGGAGGATTTTATGGAGGTATCGGCAAGCGAGAAGCATGATTTATTAGTTGCTATTGATACGGAGGCTAAAGAATTTCGGAAAAATAAATCTAAAGAGTCGTCAGACCACTATTTCACCATGATGAAACAATTGACCATTTGGGGCTATTTCTCTTCTGAATCTGGCGCTACCAAAGCCCTGCGTTACGTAGCCGTACCGGGACGGTTTGATGGTTGTATTCCTTATAAAAATGGCGACAGGGCCTGGGCCTTTTAAACTGAATCCCAAATAACGCATTAGGATTTTTGAATGAATAATATGCTGTTGGCGTGAAACTTTTATTTTGATTACTCTATCAATTTAGTCTTATGTCCTTTCGACCGTAGGGAGAAATCTTATCTAATGGAAACAACTTGTCAACCAAGAGAAGATTTCTCGCCTGCCTACCGGTTCAGGTAGGCTGCCAATGGGCGATGGTATTCTCGAAAAGACTCGATTAAACAAAATTGCAAAAGGATTTTCTAATGCGTAATCTGGGTTAATAAATTACCCATGTGTAGTGATGTGAAAATTGCACTCAAGCAAGTTTTCATTCGACATCTTTTAGTTGCGTCTCGTCTTCCTCCTTTTTATCCACCAGCTCAACCCGGACAAGTCTGTTTTGATATTTTTCGCGAGTGGTAAAGATAGAAATCCCTCCAACGCCTGTGAGGGCCAAAGCAATAAGAAACACCAGGCCCAAAAGTCTAAGCACCTTTTTGAGTTTTTTCATTTTGAATAATTTAAGTCCTTTCGACCGGAGGGAGAAATCTTATCATAAGGCTTCCGCTGCTTTATTGCAGAAGATTTCTCGCAACTATAAGGGTGCCCGGTACAGGAGTGCGCACACTCGAAAAGACTACCAACTGAAGCTTTTCAGCAACAGTTAAAAAAATTGAGATTAATTAACTGGACTTACGCGAAATAATTAGCGTCTTTGCGAGCGCCTGCGTGGGATTTGTGAGATGGGGCGAAGCAATCTCCTAATTTGGGGATCGCTTCGTCCATCCCGCTTTCCTTCGCTGGTACTCGCGATGACGTTAAATTTTTGGTTTTGCGTAACATCAGTAATTAAATTGAATGGCCAATTAAATTGGCAGGGGAGGAAAAGAACTATCCTCTTGTAGAAGAGGAGCCGTCCTCATTTAACCAGTGTGGAATGTACGCCAGTTTATAAAATCCAGTTATACTTTTAAAGCATAGAAGCTTATTGGACATCATGTCAAACTTAACCTTCACCAGTTGTGCAAATTGCAAAAGCGCAACCCTGAAATGGTATGGGCTAACCTTACAGGAAGGATTATTCTCAACACCAGAAGAGATTGTCCTCTTGAGAGAATGTGTCTTAGCAGAGACCTGATTAAAAGAAACAACTAATTCAGTTTTAGTGATTTGTTTTTGCTGAGATTGATCAACACTAAATCCTGCAAAAGAAAACAGGCAAAGCAATACAGTTACAATCAGCATTCCTTTTGATAGGAATTTTCTACTTTTTATATTTTGATGCTGGTTCATTTCGCTGCAAGGTAATTCTTTTTGCAAATTATTGCGATGGTGGATTAGACAACTTTATTTTAAGCGACCCATGCCAGCCAAATAATCAGGCCTATGGAACACGCACAGTGTTGGCAGTAGTTGGGCCCTTCTCCTCACTACATCCGTAGACATGTCTTTTGTCCACCGTTAATTAACATCTCCCTCTAAAAACTGGATTTCCAGATAATATTTCCTCGTCAATATTTATATAGTCCATTACTCGATACATAGTCCAAATGTACAAATTTTATCAGTAAACTTTCCTGTCCGAAGGGCTTGCCGCCAACTACTGGCTATAGACAATGAATATAGCGGTCTATTTCTTTTTTAATTGTTCTACCAACCAAGTATTAAATTTATCCCCTTGCTCCGGATACGTCCAGTGGCCGGTTTCCAAAGCGAGGTATAACTCTTTAGGAGCACTGATCACATTATACGCTGCATACATTGACGTTGGGGGACAAGTTTCGTCATTGAATCCCCAGGAATAAAGGCCAGGTACTTTCAATAGCCATGCAAAATTGACCACATCATAGTATTTTATGGTCTCTTTCTTTTCTTTCAAATTATTAAAGGGCAGATTGTTCTTATCAAAAACATGGGGCCATCCCCCTGCCCTTCCATTCAGATATCCCGTAACATCGCTCAGGGCAGGATAGCGCGCAGCCAGGTATTTCACCCGTGCATCCAGCGCTGCTGTAATGATGGACAAAGCCCCACCCTGACTGCCTCCTGTAACAGCGAGGTTTGTTCCATCATATTGCGGCAAACTCACCAAAAAATCATTCGCACGCACACAACCCACATACACCCGCTTATAATAATAGCGGTCGCGGTTATCCAGATTATAATTGAAATATTGATTTAAAATACCGTTCCCTAAATCAGTATAGACTGCAGGATCCATGATGACCGGGATTCCATGAATTCCAATTTCAAAGGTGATGATCCCTTTCTCTGCCATCGTTACATCACCTGCATACGGTCTTACTCCTGCACCTGGAACTTTCAGGAGGGCAGGATATTTTCCTTCCTTTTTAGGAATGCATAAAATGCCATAAAGCCGCGATCCTACTCGGAAGTTCTGGAGATTGACATGATATACGTTTACATTTTCAGTACAACGATCCGGAAGCAAGGTCATCTTTGTATCAAGTGGAATGTTAGTGAGGTCAGCTATTGCCTGGTCCCAGAATTGTTTAAAGTCCACAGGATTTTCAACAGTAGGTTGAATGGTAAGAGGGTCAAAACCTGCAGTACCTAATCCCCGGTATTCTTTTCCTTCTACTTTAGCTATCGCGATACAACGAAGGAAACCCCCGGTTTTAATACCACCTCCGTCAATCGAAATCGTTCCCGAAGAAAGCGTAGCCGAATCTTTTTTAAAGGGCTCCATTTTTTCAAGCCCGACTTCGTATTTAATCTTTGCACCCTTTAGCAGATTTCCATCCTGGAAAACTGAAATGGTAAATTTTACCTTTTCATTTGTTTTATAGGTCCAATCAACATGATCAGGCGCCACCATTACTTTAATCCGTTGCTCGGCAGGCTGGGCAAGAAGGAAATGAGGTATGATGACTACAATGAATAGAAACAGGTTCTTGATATACTTTTTGTTTTTCATAGCTGAGCGTGGCTTAGTTTAAAATGAACAAATATATATTTTATAGGTAGCAAAAGTTTAACCTACCGGCAGGCATGGTTTTAAAAGGCATAGAACAGAAATGCATGTGACAGCAAATCCCCTATCATAACCCAATTGCGGTCTCATTTGATCATCTGACCTGATTATTCCCGATGGGTTGCTCGTCTGCACCGGCCTGCCGGCAGGCAGGTTGCCCACTTCCTCTTATCCGGATAAAACAAATGTACAGCGTTCACAGGACTAAGGAAAAAATGTAAATTTTGAATCAGCTCCCTAGCCAAAAAGTGTAAACTTTTTTCAGGACAAGTTAGAGTGCTCCCATTGGGACAAGAACAGGATGATGTAAAAATAAGGGTGTGGACAGCCGTCATTAAAGATGCCAACTTTCAGAAAAAATAGTCCGCTTGCCAATTCGGTTTTTTTTGTATATTGAAATCAGAACATTAGATAGCTCTGAACCAGGGAGTGGTATAAGTTGATTTCAGAGCTGGTGAAGATGCCTGCCTACGGACAGGTAGGGATTAATTCCTCACTAGACTTCTTTGGTACCATGGCCCTTACTCAACATGAATGTGATGTCTTAATCATAGGCGCAGGCGGTGCGGGCTTGCGGGTCGCTATCGCAGCTACCGAGACGAATCCTCAATTAAAGATCGGTGTTATTTCCAAAGTATATCCCATGCGGAGCCATACCGTATCCGCAGAAGGTGGAGCTGCTGCCGTAATAAAGTCCAACGATAGTCTTGATCATCATGCTTACGATACGATCTCCGGTGGAGATTGGATGAGCGATCAGGATGCCGTGGAAGCTTTTGTAAATGAGGCCCCAAAAGAAATGATCCGCCTAGAACATTGGGGTTGCCCCTGGAGCCGGCAGGATGACGGCAAAATTGCCGTTCGTCCGTTTGGAGGAATGAAAAATGAGCGCACCTGGTTTGCCGCTGATAAAACAGGTTTTCACATGCTTCACGCCCTCTTCCAAACCACGCTGAAGTATGAACAGATCAAGCGCTTTGATGAATGGTTCGTTACCAAACTACTCGTGGAGGACGATCGCTGTTGCGGAGCAGTTGCTATTGAATTAGCCACCGGTAAATTTCATTTCATCGCTGCCAAAGCCGTTATCATCTGCACAGGCGGCTGCGGAAAAGTTTTTCCCTTCACCACGAATGCCGCCATTAAAACCGGTGACGGGATGGCATTGGCCTACCGGGCGGGGGTACCTCTCAAAGACATGGAGTTTGTGCAGTATCACCCGACAGGGCTTCCATTTACAGGTATATTAATAACAGAAGCCACGCGTTCTGAGGGCGGCCACATGCTCAATAAAGACGGCTATCGTTATCTGCAAGATTATGATCTGGGTAAGCCTAAGCCCAAACCTGTTTTTCGTTCAATGGAGCTGGGCCCACGCGACAGGCTATCACAAGCATTTATAGGGGAGTTTGAAAAAGGCCGGACTTTGGAAGGACCGTATGGCCACTATGTTCATCTTGATATTCGTCATTTAGGTGAGAAAATTATTAATACCAAGCTTCCCTTTGTGAGGGAATTGTGTTTGAAGTATGAGAATATAGATCCGATCAAAGAAATGATTCCGGTGCGGCCGGTTGTCCATTATATGATGGGAGGCATTCATACAGACATTATGGGAGCAACCCCGTTGAAAGGTTTGTATGCTGCAGGCGAAGCGGCATGCGTCAGCATCAACGGTGCCAACCGACTCGGCTCTAATTCACTCACAGAATTATTGGTGTTTGGCGCCCGGGCAGGCAAGTGTGCTGCAGAATTTGCGGTCAATCAAAAATCAAACCCTTCAGCTTTATCATCCCTTGCGCAAAAAGAAATGGACCTGTTTGATGCCCAATTTTTGAAAAAGCTCGGTGGCACAGAACGCATTGTTGATCTTCGAAAAGAAATGCACACCTGCATGGAAGAAGGAGCTGGCATTTACCGTACGCAGTCCTCGTTGTTAAAATCTCAGGCGGTCATCCGGTCATTACAAGAGCGATTCATGAATATTTCAATCACCGACAAAAGTCACACCTTCAATACAGAGTTGATTGGAGCTATTGAACTTTCGTATTTGCTGGACATCGCGGAAGCTATTATTCAATCCGCTTTGAATCGAA
Organism: Bacteroidota bacterium; assembly: GCA_038043425.1. Lineage (GTDB taxonomy): Bacteria > Bacteroidota > Bacteroidia > Cytophagales > Cyclobacteriaceae > ELB16-189. Next base: position 4,120 of record JBBTBZ010000002.1, on the reverse strand, counting down.
AAGAGTCAAGGGGCTCACACCAGCGCTCTGATTATCCCAAACGCGATGATCAGAATTACCTGGCGCATTCCCTTGCTTATCGAAAAGCTAAAGAGCTTCCTGAAATAAAATATCACCCGGTAACCATAACGCGTTGGCCTCCGGGGGAGAGGGTTTATGGAAGGTAAATTAAAAAGTAGGCAGTGAGCAGTTGACAGTAGGCAAAAATGTATTGCCAAATTAATAGTTCGGAACACTAGAATAATACAATTATCTATATCAAATATGACCAAGTAAATCAGAGCTAACAAATAAAAGACTGCCTACTGTATATTGCCTACTGCCTACTTTACTAATATTAAAATTAAGTGTTGACATTAATGCACGGATGCCATGACTGATTCAATAAAACTCGAAGTCTCCCGCTACCGTCCGGAGCAGGAATCCGAACCGGTTTTTCAATCGTATGAAGTACCGCTGCGAAAAGACTGGGTCATTCTGGATGCACTGAACTATATCAAAGATTATGTGGATGGAACGTTATCCTTCAGGTGGTCGTGCCGGATGGGTGTATGCGGCAGTTGTGGTATGATGGTGAACGGAACACCTGTGCTTACTTGCGCAACGTTTTTAGAGAAGTTTGCTCCAGGCCCAATTCGAGTGGAGCCATTGGCCAACTTTCCGGTATCACGCGATTTGATCATCGAAATGAGTGACTTCATGAATAAACTGAAAAGCGTGAAACCATGGATCATTCGCAAAGAAGAAAAACCTGTGGAAGAAGGCGAGTATTTACAAACACCTTCTCAGCTTGACGATTATAAGCAATACAGTATGTGCATTAATTGTATGCTCTGTTATTCAGCCTGCCCGGTGTATGGTCTGGAGCCAGCTTTTACAGGCCCTGCCGCAATCGCACTGGCGCAACGGTATAATTTGGATAATCGCGATAAGGGACAAAGTCAGCGAATGGAGGCGTTGAGCACAGATGAAGGAATATGGCAATGCACGTTCGTGGGTGAGTGCTCAGCTGTGTGCCCAAAAAGTGTTGACCCCGCAGGGGCCATACAACGCTACAAAGTAGCCGCTACAGAAGATTGGTGGAAGTCTGTGCTAATGCCTTGGGGAAAAGGTAAATGATAGTTATGGAAAATAATTCATCCGTTCAATCCAAGCTTTATACCAGAAAGGTGCCCATCCTCTGGTGGATGCACCGTTGGGTAGATATCCGGTTTATTACGCGAGAACTCACCAGCATATTTGTTGCCACTTATGCAGTGATTTTTCTTTTCTACATCAGGTCTGTATCACAAGGAGCGGAGGCATTTGCTGAATTTTCCGAAAAACTCTCCTCTCCACTTCTGATTGGTTTTCATGTCTTTGCCTTGGCGGCATTACTGTATCACAGCATCACCTGGTTTAATCTCGCACCCAAAGCAATGGTTATTAAAATTGGTGAGACGAAAATACCAGGCCTATTGATAGCCCTTATGAACTATGCGGGCTGGATATTTATTTCCATAGTTATTGGGTGGTTAATCCTCAACTCGTAGAAAATTATGAAAAAACACACAGAACCATTCTGGTGGTCGCTGTTCGGGGCAGGCGGAGTTTTATCAGCCTTCTTTTTACCCGTCTTACTTTTCTTAACCGGAATTGCTTTTCCATTAGGTTGGCTTGAGGGCCCTTCGCATGAACATTTGCAATCTTTAATACAGCCCCTGATCAGCCGTCTTTTGCTTTTTGGGATTATTACGTTTTCAATGTTTCATTGGGCGCACCGGTTTCGGTTTACACTGGAAGATGGACTCCAGCTAAAACGTTATGATTCCCTGATTTCAGTTGCCTGCTATGGGTCGGCCATTTTGGTAATGCTGTTTACTGGATATTCACTTTGGAATTTTTAACCCATAGCAAATGGTTTTTAAAAATGCCGAAATGCATTACGGTATGCAGGCATGAAGGTTTTTTGTATATTTAAAAAAGAGAAATAGCACATCTAGCATCCTACGCCATGAGACCAACATCAACAACTTCCGAAACAGTGTTTGAGTTGAAACCAATTTCAAAGGAGGGCATTGAAGCTTCCCTCGGAAAAGCTGAGCATTACCGATTACTCAATCAACCCCGCCTGGCGGAGAGCATTTGTCTGGATGTTTTATTGATTGATCAAAATAATCAGAGGGCATCTGTTGTTTTGTTACTCGCCCTTACAGATCAATTTGGTCAATCTTCTTCGAAGACGGCCAATCAAGCATTGACTATTGCAAAGGGGTTGAAAGATGAATATGCCAGAATCTATTATACAGGAATCATTCATGAACGGCAGGGCGCAGCAGCGTTGAGTTCCGGAACACCCGGTGCGGATTTTGATGCCTACGAGTGGTATCGCGAAGCCATGGAGTTTTACGAAAAGGCAGACGCTATTAACAAAGATGATAATAACGATCCTGTTCTACGCTGGAATACCTGCGCGCGCATCATCATGGAATATCACCTGCGCGAAAGACCTTCCGATAATTTTCCGATACTGGAGTAAGGCAACGGTTTAAAAGAGTTGAATTTTGAAATTATAATGATAGATGCTGATGGAAATCCGTTGCAGCCAGCAGGTGATGTTAAGCTTAAGTCTAAAAATTAAGACCGAATACAACCATGAACAACTTTAATAAAATGACTGTTACCGCCTTCCTTGCCCTTATTTTATTCCTTTGCATGGATGCTACCGCTCAAAATCAAAAACCCGCAGATGAGTCCTTTACGGTTGAAGGTTATTATAAAGTACGATGGGGTTATGTTGACGAGTTTATTGACCTCTATAAAAAGAACCACTACCCCTTATTGAAAAAAGCAATTGAGAAAGGAGACCTGCTGGCCATCAAGGCCGAGAAGCCACTCCATCATAACACCGAGGAAGGACGTTGGGATTTTAAAGTGACGCTGGTCTTCAAAAACGTGCAGGCTGCTTTCGATCCCAATCTGACTGAGCCCTACAAGAAGGCCCTTTACCCCGACCTCGATAAGCTGGTAAAGGATGAACATCACCGGTTTGAATTATTAATTGCTCACTGGGATGTACCTGTTACTAAGGTGGAATTAGAAAAATAATATCTGTCGGTGAGGTGTGCGACTAGCAGTCTGACTACGTCCTTGGGTGAAAGTGTACGATACGTCCTTGGGCAACTTAGTTATCAATCAGCACCTCACATCGGCTTCCTAATTATTCAACAGTCCGAATGTTTCAGTGGGTAGGCTCTGTTAGGAATAATCGAAGCACGAGGTTGCTATTTATCTGAGAGTTCAAAGCCAAAAACCGGATAGCCACTCAAGTTGGGGGATTGCTTCACCAACTGAAATCCGTTCTTTTTCATCATAACCAGAAATTCATCAATGGTATAAAGCCGCTTTCCACATTTGGCATCGGAACAAAACGGGCCCTCCTCTTGATCGCCATTAAAGCTATCGCGAATGAAAATCCTTCCCGTGGGTTTCAATTTCTTTCTTAAGTCAGTAAGCATTTTGTCCGGTTGATCGAAAGCGTGAACTGTAGCATTGGAGTAAATGAGGTCTAATTCACCATCTGGCAGGTTGGAATGTGTTAACTCGCCATAGGTGATGTGAAATGTATTTCTTTTTCCTAAATCATAACCCAACCGTTTGGAATAGTACGCGATCATCTTGTTTACATTTTCCTGTTCTAAACCTTCCCTGTCAATGTCCTGAATGTAAACCGTACATCCATCTAATAGCGTGGCCATGATTACCGTAAGTGCGCCTGAGCCGGCACCCACATCGGCCAACGCCATACCCGGTTTTGCCTCCATAAAATCAAGAATTGGTTGAAATGTTTTACTAGCACCCTCCGTAGTAAAAACCGGGCCATTAGCATACGGGGCGCAGGTTGCTAAAAAAAGTAAAAGGCTCAGAAAATATACTTTGTTGAACATGGTATGAGATTTAACTTCAAACTGAAAACAATCTGTTTTTTAGCGTAAAATAAATTCATCGCGGTTTACATGAGGCTATGTCTGCAATCATTGTCCATTTTCGACCTTCCATTGTTCATTACTTATACCTCTTCCCCTTCTCCTGTTTTCCGCACTCGTTCAAAAACATGACGTAAGTACCTGATACTCAAATG
>JBBTBZ010000001.1:0-19954 GCA_038043425.1 Bacteroidota bacterium | reverse complement strand
ACCTTTCAACACCTTTATTTATAGGAACTTAGTGACTTTGAGTGAACCCTAATTATCAGCCTCATTCTAATCGCAATATGTGTCACTCTTTTTGCAACGCATTGGAGGTGGATAAGAAAGATGAATAAATCAGAGAATTAAGACTTTATTCGGAGCGGAGTCTCCAGGGAGCGATTGGCCGGGCGGAGCTGGGACTCCGCGCAGTATGATTTATTCCGTAACTCATTGTGGTGAATTGAAAGATATCGATTTAACAAGGGAGGTATTAGATGGTAAATAATCAAGTAAGCGCGGAGACGGAGACTCCACGAGGAGGGCGTGCAACGGGCTAAATAAAGTCTAACCAATCAAGAAGGAGATTTATGAAATATTTTTATAATTATTCGCTGACATCGTTTGGTGTTTGTATTCTGTTGGAGAACACCCGAACAATTCCTGGAAAGAAGAACTGAAATACGTTTGACTATTAAAACCTACTTGGTAACTTATTTCGGTTACGTTGCCTGCGCCTTGCTTTAACAAGTCGGCTGCCCGGTGAAGTCTGTAGTTGCGAATGAAAGTTGTAGCGGATAGATCGGTCAGGGCCTTCAATTTTCGGTGAATCTGCGACCGGCTCATTGCCATTTCCTTACCAAGATCTTCAACGCCAAATAGTTCGTTGTCAATATTTTTCTCAATAACGTTTTTTAACGCCTCAATAAATTTTTGATGAACCGAGATGACCGTTACCACTTTTGGCTTTTGCCACGACTCGCCTTGGTATTTTCTCTGTAGCTTTTGCCGAATAGCAATCAGGTTTTTTATCCTTATCAGAAGTTCAGCTTCATCAAAAGGTTTCACCAGATAATCATCAGCACCAGTTTCCAATCCCTCCAGTTTATGTTCCCTTGCTGCTTTTGCAGTTAAAAGAATCAGCGGAATATGGTTTGTCTTTTCATTCTCCTTTAACTTCTTGCACAATTCAAAGCCATCCATCCTGGGCATCATCACATCACTAATGATCAAATCCGGAATAGTTGCTTCTGCTTTCTCTACTCCGTCAATACCATCCACCGCTTCAATTATCTTGTAATCGTGTTGAAGGATGTTACCTACAAAGGAACGTAAGTCGTGATTATCCTCTACGATCAGAATCTCAAGTCGGTCAACTGCTTCTGATATCGATGCTATGTCACTATCTCCTTCGATCATTGAATGTGTGCTGATATCGGGCACCATTGATTCCCTTTTTTCTTCGGATGTGAAATCAATGGAAGTAATTTTCTCATCTTCTTTCAGGTATCCTTCATCTAAAGGCAGTTTAACAGTAAAGCTGGTTACACCCAGGTTACTTTCAACCGATACTTTTCCATGATGGATTTGCACCAATTCCTTTACTAATGCCAGTCCAATTCCCGTTCCTTCATATTGCCTGTTACTGGCACTATCCGCTTGAAAAAACCTATCAAACACATATGCGATTTTATCTTGTGGAATTCCTTCTCCGGTATTGCTTACTTTGATGCATACCATACCGAAGGCGTCCTCTCCACTATCCTTTTCTTCCTTTACTTCGACCGCTATTCTTCCGTTTGGGGGAGTGAATTTTACAGCATTGGATAATAAATTGGATACTATCTTTTGTAGTTTCTCTCTGTCAAAAAATAATTCAATGGGCTGATGCGAATGCTGAACGTTTATATCCTGACCATTAAAGGTGATTGTGATTTTGTTTACAAATGCCAAAGACTCAAATTGTGAAGATAGGGTTTCGATAAACTTTACTATGTCATTTTTGGATGCTTCCATTTTCATCTCACTTGACTCAATTTTGGATAGATCAAGTAACTGGTTGATCAATTGTAACAACCGCTGACCATTTCGCTTAATGGTGTCACTATCGTTTGGATCAGGCGGACTGTTAGGTTTGGTAATTTGTTTGTTTACAAGACCAAGAATTAATGTGAGTGGCGTTCTGAATTCATGCGAGATGTTGGCAAAGAATCGGGACTTAATTTTATCCATCTCCTTTAGTTTTTCCGCATGGTCTTCCAATTCATTTTTCTTCAGTTCAATCTCTACATTGAGGTCCGTTATCTTTCCAACAAAATAATACATGATGGCAAAAATAATACTTGAAACCCCAATGATATTCATCAGGAAAAGCACGTTAATGAAACCCTCTGATAAATTCCAGTTTACATAATCAGGTAATAAATCATTAATCAAGTAGGCTACAATAACTAGTAAAATATAGGCTCCGAACCAATAGGCCGATTTTTTTACGCTATCCAAAAACATAGCACCAGCAGGGGCAATAAGTGACCAATACACAACCGCACTACTTGGTACAAATCCTCCAAGACTAATTTGCAATCCAAAAGGAAGGATTATGATGAGGAGTAATTGACTATTCCGAAAAGTCTTGTATTTTTTTGTAACGCTGAATCCTAATATGCTTAATAAAGAAAGAATGCCGTAGCAAAAGGGTATCGAGCCAGGAATATACAATCCATAAGCAAAGTAAAGCAGTCCCCAACCTAATCCTGCCATCGTGGTCAGTCCTGCCGTAACCAATAAGCTTGACTTCTTCAGTTTCACGTCATCAGAATCGCCTGGATGGTGGCCTAAAGAAGCGAACTTCTGAAGAATTGATTTCATGAGACCTAAGGTATTGACAATTATGAAGTTAAACAATCTACTATTGCCTGCATGCAACAATACTTAATGGTTTCGAAACAATGTTCAATATCTGGTTACAAAGCTTAATGCCTTTGCAACGATAGGTAAAGCCAGACGCTTTCGCCCTATATACTTTTGCTCTGTGAATGATTCGTTTTTTCAAAACTAATCACAAGAAAATTGATTAACCCTTAAACCAATACAATCATGAATACTGAGACTGCAACAAGAAGCAATGTAAATAGGGAAGAGCTCGAGCTAAAAGTAAAAAAGATGTATCGTGAAGTAGCACTGCATCCGGAGGTAACCTATCATTTCGAAATGGGAAGAGCACTGGCAGAAAGGTTAGGCTATCCTTCACAAATACTAGACAACATTCCATCTTCAGCCATTGACTCTTTCGCTGGTGTGGGCTACTATTTTGACCTTGCTCAACTACAGAATGGGGAGAATGTAGTTGACCTTGGAAGCGGCTCTGGAATGGATGCGTTCTTTGCAGCTCTACAAGTGGGTGATCGTGGTGAAGTAATTGGAATTGACATGACTACCGAACAGCTTAACAAAGCCGAAAGCTTAAGTAGGCAATATAATTTCAAGCAGGTTGTTTTCAGAAATAGTTACATCGAAAGTATTCCGGTTGTTTCTGGAAGTATTGATGCGGTGATCAGTAATGGAGTGATCAATCTTTCAAGCGAAAAAGAAAAGGTATTCCGGGAAGCGGCCCGTGTTTTGAAAACAGGAGGTCGTCTTGCTTTATCCGATATTGCTACGACAGTGAAGCTCCCTGATAACATCAGTTGCAATGCTACGTTATGGGCTGCATGCATTGGCGGGGCTATGCAAATAGATGAATACTATGCGCTTATTGAAGGCGCAGGAATGAAGGTGATTAAAGTGAAAGAGAATCCATATCAATTTTTGTCCAACAGTGCAAAAGGGGCCACAAAAGATTATGGCATTAAAAGCATTTCGTTGCTTGCTATTAAGCAATGAGTTTAGTGAATATAGAACAGTTGATATACTATTTAAATAAATGTTTAACCTTCTAAAAGTTTAAAATTATGAATGAGGTAGCAATCAAATCTTTGAACGGAGTTAATGTAGACCAACTCCTTGGAACCATCAATGCGGTAAAAGAAAACGCTGACATTGCACTATTCAAATTCAGATCAAAAACAAAGTGGATAAGTGGTGGTCACTGTCAAACTGAAATAAAAAGTTTCTATGGGGCCACACAGGAAGACACATCGCGCTCGAAACCCTTTGTTTTAGATGGTGATGAACCAGCAGTTTTGTTGGGAAAAAATATCGGTCCTAACGCTGTTGAGGCTGTGTTACACGCTTTAGCCTCATGCTTATCGGTAGGTATTGTGTACAACGCTTCGGCAATGGACATCAAGATCAAAGCACTAAGCTTTAGTCTTGAAGGAGAACTTGACCTTCATGCCTTTCTTGGTTTATCGGAAAACATAAGACCTGGTTACAAGAATATCACGGTCACTGTTAACATGGATGCAGATGTGCCTAAAGAAAAACTAGATGAGCTAATTGCCTATGTACAGAAGACATCTCCTGTACTGGACATCGTTCGTAATCCTGTTCCTGTGACTGTTAAATTAATTAAGAATTAAACACAATGTTTAACCATTCCCCTCAGGCACCGGACTGTAACATTCCGGGCTTGACGCGGAATAAAAATTCAAACCATGAAAAACTTATTAATCGCAAATGCCGCTATCGGGCTATTGGTAATAACGCTTAGCGGCTGTGGCAAAAACAACACTTCTGGAAATGAGCATATCAAAACTGATAAAACCATAGCACCACTTAACATTGGAGATGTTGCAGCAGATTTTACATTACCCGACCTGGACGGGAATATGATAGAGTCAAAATCTCTGAGGGGAAAATTTGTAGTGATGCATTTTGCTACTACCTGGTGTCCCTTCTGCAATGCCGAAGCACCAAATCTTGAACAGTTTTACCAGGAGTACAAAAATAGGAATGTGCAAGTGTTCGTCATTGACGTACTTGAGTCTAAGGATCTAGTCGTGCAAAAACTGAGAGACAAATTCAATCTCACTTTCCCGATTCTACTAGATGAAGATGGAGCGGTTGCCACTCGCTTCGCACCAACAGATGCACTGCCTGATCTTAAGCGTGATGAAGTAATGCTGGCATCCAATCTTATTATAGACCCCGATGGGAACATACAGTACATGTCGTTACTTGACACACATGATTTTGATGCTAAACTAGTAGCGCTCAGAAATAAAATGGATGAACTCCTAAAGGATGATACGTACAGGCAAACGAGTAGTAATGATTTTATACAATTCAAGGGCGGCAGCTCGACTAACGTAGAGATTGGTGGACAAAGTGCTATTACTGTTTCATTCCAAATCAAGGATGGATACCACATTCAGGCAAATGAAGTTAGAGACGACAGTTTGATCCCGGTAAAACTGGAAATGGAGACTCGCGAAGGAATCTCTTATGGGATACCAATCTTCCCTGAGTGGAAGGAATTTAAAATGGAAGGAACAAATAATAGATTATGGGTATTTGATGAAATGCTTGATGTCAAAATTCCGCTCACGATTTCAAATGAAAAATTAACAAGCGATTATTTACTTAAAGGAAATCTGCATTATCAGGCTTGCGACTCGTGGAAATGTTATTTTCCGAGAACATTGGAATTTGAGGTGCGTTTTTCAATTGGATAGAAACTTACCGTTACGTTACCAGGCTTCAATTAACAAAACATTTGCAACCGATGACTAAGAAGTAAGCACCCTGATTCATCACGTGTATAAGTCAATTTAAAAAGTAGACAGTTGATTTAGATATTGCCTCCCCTGTCTCGTTTTGGCGTATTCCGTTTAAGCTCTCGACTAATTGTGGATTTATCATACCCCAATGATTCAGCAATTTCCTTTTGGCTTTTACCTCTTCTGAGTAGCCGGTCAATTACATACCTTTGCTCTTGACCAAGTTGTTTATAATTTGTCATCGCAACACAAGTTTAATTAACTTGGTCAATTGAAGGGAGGAGAAATCCTCCTTTCTCTTAACCTCTTGTGTTGCACTTATTAGTTGAACTTACATAATATGAAAAAACGTCCTATTCCTGTTATTATTGTTTCCATTCTGTTTATTCTTACGGGTTGCATTGGATTCTCTTATCATGTTAAAGAATTCTTTGAACCCAATTTTAAATTATATGGATTAATTTGGGTTCTCTTACTGAGAATCTTAGCTGTAGTCTGCGGACTCCTTCTATTCCTAGGGATTAATTGGGCAAGATGGCTCGCTATTGCATGGTTGCTTTACCATATCTTACTAAGTGCATTCCATTCAACATCTGAAATGATAACGCACATTGTTCTATTAATTATAGTTTCAGTGCTACTGTTTCATCCTATTTCTACGTCATATTTCAAAATAAGACCAGACAATAAAGAATTAGAAGAATAAATATGGAAAAATGCAACCAGAGAAGAAAGTAAACCAGCCGCTAACACACAAGCAAAAGTTTAAATGACTTCATTTATGAAAGTAACAAAGGCAGATATATCAACTTTGTTACTCCTTAGGCAGAAGCAATAAAAATTCTTTCAGACAAAATGAATTCAAGTAAAATTGAAATGAAAAAAAATGACGACAACAAATCAAATGGACAAAGTCCAACACCTTTCTCTCAAACTTATTTTCACGGGACAAGGGCTGACTTAAAAGTTGGTGACCTAATTGAAGTTGGTTTCAACTCGAACTATGGAGAAAAGAAAAATGCAAAATACATTTTCCTGACTGCGACATTAGACGCTGCTATTTGGGGTGCTGAACTTGCCTTTGGTGAAGGACAAGAAAGAATCTATTTAATAGAACCAACAGGAGTAATCGAGGACGACCCTGACCTGACAGATAAAAAATTCCCAGGTAATCCAACAAAATCTTATCGTTCAATACACCCTTTTAAAGTTGTTGGTGAAGTTACAATTTGGCAAGGACACCCAACAGAACAAGTTAAGATGATGAAGGATGGATTAGAAAAACTTAAAGAACAAGGTGTTAATTCGTTAAATGACGAATAAGCATTATAATGACCTTCAGAAAATAATTAAAGAAATGGAACAAAGAATAAGCGTATTGGACCGATTATCTTTCTGACAGGATTATCCTTTACATTTCTAATTGCCATGTTGACTGTGGGTTTTCGATCAGTTAGAGCATCTATTGCTAACCCGATAAGGTCGTTAAGGTCGGAGTAACTAAACTTGTAATAAGGTAAGACCAACCCGAAAGTGAGGCCGACCCAGGCTCCGCGAGGAAGGAGACAATCAATGAATATCATTTTAAGCGATGATGAATATCATTTTATTTCATCACTCAGTCCTTTTATTTTGAGGATGAAAGAAACGATTTTTCTTAACGATAATCGAAAACAATGAACATATCAGAGAAACTATAAGTCTTTCGAACAAACCGGTAACTCAAATAGCAAGGAATAATTAATAAATATCAAGTTGAAAGGCACTACACCTAACATCAACTAAGTAATCGATAATTTTTACTATTGATTGGAATATTAATTCAACTAGCTGTATCATGGTTACTACTGTGGCACTTGCTTCGGGACAAGTGAACCGCTTGACGATAAGAATTTGCTTCCAAATCAATGTCGGTCGACAAAAATACAAAGACAAGATTTTAATTGACGACTCTGCCTGCAATGTGAAGGTTGCTAACACAACGATAGACAAGAATAGAAAACTTTGTACAGAAGCTAAAGTTTAGTCCTCTAGGGTAGCCTCTCAGTTCCTGTCTGCTGTAAAAGTCGGTTCAATTCTTCTTTCATTTCATTGAGTTCGGCAGACATTTCAGGATCATCAATTACATTGTGAAGCTCATAGGGATCGTTGACAAGGTCATAGAGTTCATTCATTCCTTCCAGATCGAGGTAGTGTATGTATTTATAACGTTGGGTTCGGACAGCCTTGTAGCCCATCTTGACAATGCGAGGAAACACGGTATCGCTATAATATTCAATAAGAAATGAGTTCCGCCAATCATTGATGGTCCCGCTAAAAATTGGCACCCATGATTTGCCCTGGAGGAGAGGATCGGGAATTACACCGGCCATGTCAAGTAGTGTTGAAGCAAGATCAATACTCAATACCATTTCTTCCGGCTTCGTTCCGGCTTTAATGGTTGGTGGATACCTGACAAGCAGGGGAATACGAATGGCCTCTTCATAGGCCAGTCTTCGTTCAAAATCCAAACAATGTTCTCCATACCAATAACCATGGTCGCTGGTGAATACCACAATGGTATTGTCCAACTCATCTTTATCTTCAAGGGCTTTTAGCATCGCTCCAAGGCCTTCATCTACAGCCATCAGCATTTCAGACCGCTCACGGATGGTTTTTTCTTTTGTTGAGGTTTCCTGACTCAAAGGAGGAAGCCCTTCAATCCTTCGGACAAGTGCCCGCTTGTCGACCGGAGGAATATTATAGTTGGGTCTTCGATTGAATACGGCTGTGTCATACATTCCCAAATGACGTTCCGCAGGAATGAAACCACCCTCCCCGATATCTACTGTCGAGCCATCATCGCGCTGCACTAAATTGGGATGAAGCGCCTTGTGGGCTAGATAAAGCAAAAAGGGTTGATCACGTTTTTGATTAATAAATTGAAGGGCGTGATCGATCAGTATATCTGTTACATATCCCTTTACAGTTTGCTGTTCGCCATTAATATTTAAAGCAGGATCGATCGCTTCTCCCTGGCCCTTTAGCGAAACCCAATAATCAAAGCCAGGACGTTTTGAGTCATCATTACCCATGTGCCACTTGCCGATGAATGCAGTGGCGTAGCCATTGTCATGAAGTTGTTTCGGAAATGTGTTAAGTTGGTGACTCTGTTCATTATGGGCCTGGTTGTCGATGATACCATTAGTATGGGCATAAAGCCCGGTGAGAAAACTAGCCCGGCTGGGTGAGCATAGGGGTGTAGTCGCAAATGCATTTTTGAAATTGGCTCCTTCTTTGGCGATCCTGTCAATGTTCGGTGTCTTAATAAAATTGTGCCCTGCTTCACCAAATTCATCCCATCGCATATCATCCACCATGACTACGATAATATTGGGGCGTTTTACCTTATCAGTTTCTTTAACAGTTGAGGTGCTGCAAGCGGTAAGTATCACCAGACAAGTAAAAGACCAGTTTCTGCAGAGCATAGATAATAATGAATTCATAAGCTCATATCGATCTTGTAAAGATTAGAAAATGTAGTTTGCTAAACAAAGAATCTAAAGAAGTGACTGTTTGATTGTATAGCCATCCTTGATCGTGTGCATGGGCTTTCCTGTTTCCCCTTCTGACCAGCAAATGCTACTCTACTAAGAAATAGTTAACATCTTAAGTTTGCAGGCATCAGGATTTCACCGTATGAAACATTTTATTCTCCGCGAGGCAAAGGGCCAATTGTTTATACACCTTTTTAAGATTCTCTCTTGAAAAGTCACCATCTAGTGATTTTAATATCCTGTCTGAGAGAGTACCTTCCTCTAAAATCACGGTGAGTTCTGGCATCCATTTTTTTAGATGGCTGTTTCCCTTTTCAATAAGATGATTGATGATAGTTTGCCAAATTTCTTTTGCTGATGCAAGCCCTTTGTGGATTCCAAATATTTTTAGATAATCGGCATTATTAATATTGGCGCGTGGTCCGTCTTGAATTGTGTTATCAAGAAGTTCAGCCAGTGGTGCAGCATCCCATTTCATTTGGTCTTTCTTACTGATGAAGAGTTCTTCGGTTAAAGCCTTCAATGTTTCAATCACCAGCGTGGTAATAGCTAAGTCGGCAGAAGGGCATTCCTGTACATCCATGATACGAATTTCAATGGAACCCCGATCAAATCGGGTGATCGCACCTCTGGAGTTTACCCAAACAGGGTCTAAAATATTTTCAGGGTCGAATGGTGCAATATCATTTTTTATTTTTTTGAAAATCACTTCCTGATAGTCCATTTCTGAATCAATGCTTTCTGGTATTACCAGACCAGTAATGGAAGGTATGCGCGACTGGTTGGTTTTGTAGTAGGTCAGGCGTGTATCAAGATAGCCGGAAGATTTTCCATCCAGAATGGGTGAACTGGCACAGAGTGCAGGAAGTAAAGGTAATACCAATCGAATAGCTGAGTGTAGTTTTGCAAACTCTGCCTGATTGGCAAAGGGTAAATTCAAATGTGTGCTTTGTAAGTTTGACCATCCATGACCACGGCAGTCAAATAGGGTATTGTAGATAGCATACACTTCATTATTATCGTGCGGCCAAAGTTTAGTTTCCTTGACGGGATCCATGAAGGGATGTGCTGCAGTGGGCAACAACATCGCATTCCATTCAGATAGGATGTTATTTATTAACCTGACATTTTCGTGGAATGAAATTTGGAGTGCTTCAACATCAGACTCCGGTTTTGTTGACTTCAATTCCACCACATGCAAAACCAACTCATTGGACCATGTCACCACGCCATTATCAAAATCACTTCCATACCCGCCCAACTCGTGTTTCAATAATTCATCCGCAATGGCTTTTATTTCTAAGGTGTCACGGTCTACTATCATGTACTCCAGTTCTACTCCGTAGCCCTGGAAGAGGTGAAGGCGCGAGGGCTGCGTCATTTACCAAATTTTATTTTATTCAAAAAAACCTCCATAATGATGTCGTAAAGCTTGTCTTTTAGAATTTTGTCTTCAATACCTGCATCAATGTTAGGATTGTCATTAATTTCAATAACATAAAATTTTCCATCCACCTCTTTCATATCCACACCATACAGCCCTTTTCCGATAAGCGATGTTGCCTTCAATGCGGTTTTCAATAATCCTGACGGAGCCTGGTCAACCGCAATTGATTCCACATCACCATCACGAGTGGCTTCTTTGTTGGCACTCCAATTTACGATTTGCCAGTGTTCGGAGGCCATAAAATATTTACAGACATAAATCACCTGACTATCAATAATGCCAACCCTCCAGTCGAACGGGGTAGGTAAAAATTCCTGTGCAATCAACAGATCTGATTTCTCAAACATGATCTCCCTCACATCTTTGAATTCTTCCAGGTTGTTAATTTTAAACACTCCTTTTGAGAAAGCTCCATCCGGTTGTTTGAGGATAAAAGGGAAGGCCATTTTTTCCGGAATGGAATTGCAATTTTCCTCTGTTGTTACAAAAGATTTGGGAGTAAGAATTTTATGGGCATGAAGAAGCTCGTGTAAATATACTTTGTTGGTACACTTCAAGATGGACTGGGGATCATCGATTACAGCAAGGCCCAGCGATGCCGCTTTTTTTGCGAAGCGAAATGTATGATGATTGACATTCGTTGTTTCACGAATGAATAAAGCATCATATTGAATAATCTGATCAAAATCGTTTTTGGTAATGAACTCAGTATTAAAACCTGCTTCGAGAGCTGCTTTATAAAAGCGCTTTAATGCCCGATCATCAGAAGGAGGGTAGGGATCTTCCGGATTGACTAAAATGGCCAGGTCGTATTTTTTTTTATCTGGCCGGTAATCGCGTTTACGTAACAGATATTTTTCAAGAGCAGAAACGAGTAACGGTTTATCTATATCGGGTACTTCGCTTAAACTAATAGGACGAATACTTTGAAGTACCCATTTATTTTTTTTGGAAAAAGCAGCCCTCACAGAAGGCGCTTGCACCAATTGAAAAAGCTGGAGCGCGAGTTTGTTAAGGGTTTCGGATTGTGTGATGCCAAAGTAGATATTGAACTCTATTCTGTCATACGGTTCACTTTTAAATGTATTTTGAATGAGGGCATCAAAGTCCTGCGAATCATCACGTAAAATAGAGGGAAATCGGAAATCCTGAATTGTTGAAACTCCGGGAAGCACTTTATGACCCCGTGCCTCTGCCAGTAATGAAACGTAATACCCTTCACTTTGATATTGATAAGACTTACAGAGATTAAGTACTTTCAAATTCTTTCCGGCCTGATACGTTTCATCGGAAATGTATCTGTCTGGACTGATCACTTCAACATCTTCCAGACTGAACTTCCAGTTTTCAGGTTTTTCGACTACAATTAATTTTGGCATGAATTAGTTCTCAATTACTAGTAGATTGGCATCGTAAGTTACTATACCCAACATAATACTGTTAATCAGTCTGTCAAAGTTCACACTATAATATTGGCTTTTCAGCGGATTGGGATTCATAGGGTCTGCCAGGTACACACAATTGCTGGGTTCATCGTAGCCGTTAATGACAACGAAATGCCCTACAGGTTCTCCTTTAATGCTATCATATTTATTGGTTGAGGATATTTCCCGTTGGGTACCATATAAATAGGTTGCGCTGAGGCCTGTCAAGATTGGCACTTGCCTCCGGAGGTAGCTCTTGATAAGGCTTTCATTCAATTCAGCGTAGAGTATTTCTCCACCAGCTTCCAAAAACTTGATATAGGCTTTTGAGGCTACTTGCAGCTTTCGGCTACTATGCTTGTATTTCATCTGCCGTTTAAGACTCTGAATCATTTTTGCGGAGGACTGTTTAAACCAACTGGGATCAAAAACATTTAGATTATACGTATAAATATGAGCTTTGTATCCTCGCTTAAGTGCATGATTGCCCATCATTACAGCCAGTGTGCCACCCGTTTTCAACGACTTAACTTCTACGATCACCTCCTTTAATGAAATGGAGTCTTGATAATATTGGTAAAGGGCATGCAAACAGGTTGGGCCGCAGGTCACCTCATCTGGTTGTGCCTTGATATCAAAATTTAAAAATAAAGCCTGGCGGTTGGACATGTTAGAAGATTTTTGAAATCAATAGATTAAAGACCTCAACCAAGATCAGAATGATGATGATCCACTCCAGCATATTGCTTTCGCGATGATGTGAAATTTCGCGAAATACGCTCAGGTTGCCTTCAATAATACGAAGTGTGTATTCAATTTCACTGAAGCGCACACGCAGATCAAAATGTTTCATCAACCCCTTGTGCAGGCTATCCAGATATTCATCGTCCCAAACGTGCTCAGGTGCATCGAATATGTAGATGTTGTCAGCAATTTCAATTTGAGTGTTCAAGGCTTTGCCTATGAACTTGAGCATGTTTCTGCGGTTTATACTCAGCCGTCCGGTTTGCTCAAGATGATTCGTGAATCCCTTAATTTCAGTTAACAGGTTTTCGCAAACTTCGTGATAGTGATCTAGCGCTACGGATTGCGCAAGATTGAGCATGGCAATTCGAAAAACCTTTGCATCCAGGTGGTCAATAATGACTTGGTCAAACTCAAATTCCATTTCTCCCACTTCTCCGACTCTTATTTTATGTTCATCTCGAAGCCAGTTGGTGGTTGGATTTTTTAAATAAGGCTGTACTGTTTTTACAGCGAGTTTGAACTCTTCTTCGGAGTGGCCGGAAAATACAATGACACCATAATTGAAGTAATACTGATACCGATCCTCACCGAAACTATAAAAAAGTTCAGTGGAAGAATCCGAGGTTGGCTTGATTTCAAGAAAGGATTTGAGCCCTTTAATGTCAATCTGGTAGGCTACCAGTATAGCCGAAAGTTTTACTGTCTTTTCCATGAATGCCCTATGTCAAAATTAACCTTTAAATCGTTGGAAGGAAATTGGATTGCATAGAAACCTCAATTATAGATTCAGATTTTTTAAAAATGTATTAAATGAAAGGAGGAATCTTTTCCCGCTAAGTTCACCTGTTTATTTTTCGAGTGTCATGATCAGGAGTAACCTTCCTATGTTGCCATTTGTTTAGTTGTCAAACGGCTCTTTCTTATCAAGAAATGCTAGCAAGATTTGCCCGGGTATGTCCTAAAACGAAAAACCCCGGCCATAAGCCAGGGTATTGAGATCATTGTGTTTGATGAATCAATGAGCTAAAGTCGCTTCAGTTGGCCGCCTATTAAAGTTTTCGTTTTTTCTATCCCACTCTATCAAACCGTCTTTAAGACGTATGATACGATGCGCATAATGCGCAATATCATCTTCGTGTGTTACTATGATAATGGTGTTCCCTTTATCATGTAGCTCCTGAAAAAGGGTCATGATGTCGTAGGAAGTTTTCGAATCCAAATTCCCAGTTGGTTCATCGGCCAGTAGGATGGAGGGTTTATTTACCAGGGCGCGGGCAATCGCTACACGTTGGCGTTGCCCCCCTGAAAGCTCATTTGGTTTATGGTGCCAGCGATCTCCAAGGCTTACACTCTCCAAAGCACCCATAGCCAGTTCTTGTCGGTCACTTTTGCTGTAGCCAGCATAGATCAAAGGCAGAGCAACGTTTTCCAAGGCTGACGCGCGGGGCAACAGGTTGAATGTTTGAAACACAAAACCAATTTCCTTATTACGTACCTCCGCCAATTCATTTTCTGTCATCTCGCTCACCATTTGATTGTTGAGCATGTACGTACCACCTGAAGGCGTATCCAGGCACCCTACGATATTCATCAGGGTTGATTTCCCCGAACCCGAAGGTCCCATAAACGCCACATACTCCCCTTTATTAATAGTAATTGAAATATCCTGAAGCGCGTTCACGATATTGGTCCCCATCTTGTACATTCTGGAGATATTTTTTGTCTCGATGATAATATTTGGCATGGAGCTATTTTGATGTTCTAATGATGATTCTTCTTTCTATAAAGTTGACACTTTACCTATGCTTCAACTGCTGAATGACGATTTGGTTTCAATTTCGGCTCAATTTGCACAAAAATAACCGTCAAATTCTCCAATATTACTCCCGAATCAAACAATCAGACTCGAATGGTCATTATTCCTGGCCTATCAGAGCTAACTAGCCTACCTCTCACTTAAGTAATTCTGGCAAAACCCATTTTAGGTTAAGACGCGTCCCTGTGGGTATTGTTACCATCAACTTGAATAAACTCCACGCACTTTTGAATTACAGCCTCATCTCTTAATATCCTACTATGACCCAGGCCTGATGTTTTAAATAGGATCGCTGTCAGGTAGGCTTTCTGAAGTTCAAGTGGATGTTTGATCGCGACCTCTTTGTCTTCTTCATCGTGCACCAACATCAGTTTCAACTCATGGGGTAAGAACGTAATCAGGTTTAATGCAGAAAGTTCGTCAAAGCTTATGTGAAAGGTTTTCAAGATATAGGCTTTAAAAGCTTTGCCAGTTGCGGGCGATGCATGGATCACTTTTAGAAATCCATTAATAATCTCTTCTCCGATAGTAGGGCTAGCGATGTTAATTAATTTAGTGAGAGGTAATCCATTGCGAATGGAATAGATGGAAGCAACGCCACCAAATGAGTGGGCGATCGCGGCAATAGGGATACCCACCTTTTCAAAGATTTTATGAAGCGCTGCTTCGAATTCCTGAATATTAGTTTGGCGACCTTCCGAACTTCCATGGGCAGGACCATCAAAAGCAACAGCACGAAAGTTATTCTCCAATAACTTTGGAATAAATTTTCTGAACTGGCCCGCCCGGCCAGCCCATCCATGAACCAATAACACGACAGGCCCATTTCCCCAGGAGTAGACCTGTACATTTTTTCCATTAACTGTGACGATGAATTTCTCCGATGTTGCTAAAAATTATTTCTCTTTCAAGGGCATGGTAAAGTGAAATGGGGTAAAAAATAAGTTGATAGCGTATCGGTGGGCAATAGCCGGAAATAACTTTTCAAGGCTTGGGAATCCCCACCGGATAATCTTTAGGAGAAGAGGCGTATGATCTTTCCTTTTCTTGGTCATTTCTGCTTTGTCAAACCTTTCTTGTCACCAAAACACCAAGAATCGTTCACCCATCTATACTGAATCGAAATGTTTTGGTTGAGTGTTCAAAGGTATTTAAATTATACACCCGTTCGGAAAACTCTACTTGATTCTGTTGGTCAACTAAAATAACTGTGGAGCAGCGTGATCCATAATCAGGTGATTTAATAAACATCGAACTCAATACCCGTTCCCGTTCAAGACCAATACCCGTTTCAGGCAGTTGATCATCGGAAGCTTGTTCTTCATCATAGAGAAACTCAAATAACTTTTGCGATGTAACCAGGTTGGATTTTAAAAGCTCTTCCAATTTTTGTTTTCCCCTCATCACTTTTGGCCAGGGAGTTTCTAAAAGGTGGTTGCTCAGGCCATACAAACCAGAGGTAATTTTGTCAATTCCTGTTTTATAATTCGATAAGTAAAAGAATTCTTCAGGATTGCCCACTAACAGATTGAAACCATTGTATTCATGAGCTCTAGGTTCAATCTGTTTTAAATAATCTACGAGTGGGATTTTTTGCTCTAGATAGTCGGAGACGAGGCATCCGCGCGATGGAGCATTGGGGTTGAGATTTTTCGGGTCACGGTAGTTGGTGAGTAAGCTAATCTTTCCTGATTTGGTCATGCCCATCCAAGTGCCATTGGCTTCAAGGTCTCTTCCACCTAAAATGTTGGGGTAATCAAGCCAGAAATCAGCCACGGCTGTTTGGCGGTTATAAAATTCATCGCGGTTAGCCGCAATGATGAGTTTATAAACGGGATGTTGTTTCAGCGAGAAAAAAATCAGGCACATAAGAATAATTCATGATTTGTCCTTGGGCTAAATTGGTTAAAATATTTTTAAAGTAGTACCAGACCTTGAAAGGGTTTGATGTGGTGGTTCTTATGTGAAGGAGACGGCTTTTAAGTAACTAGTCCCTTAATTCCTTCCTCAAATACTTCTTGCAAATTGGACAAGCTTTCCAGGTATGTCCTCTTGCCGGGCAGTATTCCCTTCCAAAGTAAATAATTTGAAGATGTACTTTGTTCCATTTCTCTTGGGGTATTAGTCGTTTTAAATCTCTTTCAGTCTGCTCTACATTTTTACCGTTCGTTAATCCCCAGCGATAGGCGAGTCGATGTATGTGAGTATCCACTGGAAATGCTGGAATTCCAAACCACTGTGTCATCACCACCGAGGCTGTTTTATGACCTACTGCGGGTAACTCTTCGAGTGTTTCAAATGTATTAGGAACCTTGCCGTTGTACTTCTCTACTATTATTTTCGACAGTCCTGCTATACCCTTTGATTTCATGGAAGAAAGCCCGCAGGGCTTGATGATCTCCTTTATTTCTTCTATCGAGAGTTTCATCATGCCGTATGGATTATCGGCAAGTTTGAATAAATGTGGTGTGACTAGATTAACCCGTGCATCGGTACATTGCGCAGAAAGGAGGACAGAAATTAATAATGTGTAAGCGTCTTTATGTTGGAGAGGAACTTCTGGCTTTGGATAGAGCTTTCCAAGGATGTGGAGTATATCATTAACTTTTTCAGGTTTAGTCATGAAACTTACAATTCGAGCAAGATTAAATCCATGGATTTAATCTGGGAGAAGCCCTTGTCAAATGTTAACAAAGGAAGACTATGAAAGATGGCGGTAGCGGCAATGAGGGCGTCAGGTAACTCAGCAAGGTATTTAAGGCCACTCATTTCTTATTTTTTTTTGATAGTCAAGACCATTGCCATAGGCGCCAGGCATTTTGCCATAGAAATCTGAAAGTTTCTTTTTTTTCTTGCTTCTGCTTTTAGCAAGCTTATTAAGTGTCTTCCTGGTTTCTTCTGAGCTATTTTTTGATGAAATTTTCACAATCATATTTGATCTTTTAGGTGTACACAAAAATACAGAAAATTTGAGCTATTTGTCTTCCCAAAAGTTTAGGGGTAGAGTAGATATTTCTTCCTCATTTCTTTATAATTATCCAAGCCCTTCTTCCAACTCTCACGAATTTGATCTTCGGTAAGTCCGGCTTCAATTTGTTGCTTTAACATTGTCGTACCGGCCAGTATATCGAAGTAGGGTAAAAAGAATTTTTCTTTATCAGGATACGCTTTGTACATCGCGAATAGATACTTCAAGTCTATTTTTCGTTCAATAGGAACATTCCTCAAATCAATTCCATAGCAAACCTTATTTTCGTGGGGAGGGTTAACGGCCACGCCTTTAATGGTAAGGGGAGTAAATTGATAGTCCATGTTTTTCAACTCAGGATTACCTAAAACTTGAAATGGGGCTGATGTTCCCCGCCCAACGCTTATGGTGGTTCCTTCAAAAAGACAAATGGAAGGATAAAGTTTTATGGCCTGATTGTTTGGAAGATTGGGAGATGGCTGGATGGGCAGTAGATACTCATCCGAATGTTGCCAGTTTTTCAATTTAATAATCTCGACATCGCACTTAAGTTTCTCCATTAGCCACCCTTCACCATTTATCATGTGTGCCAGTTCGCCTGGTGTTAAGCCATGTGCAATCGGGATTGGATGCATAGCCACAAACGACTGCATTGGTTTTTCGTTTATAGGACCGTCTACATACGGATTTGGATTTGGCCGATCAAGAATGATAAGCTTCTTTTTGCTTTCGGCACACGTTTCCATAACATAGTGCATTGTACCGATGTAAGTATAAAACCTTGCACCCACATCTTGAATATCAAATATCACCACGTCCAGGTCTGAAAATTGCGCGATGGAAGGTTTTCGGTTTTTACCGTAAAGGGAAACTACTGGTATGCCCGTTTTAGAATCAGTGCTATCATTAACATGCTCCCCGTCTGCAGCATTTCCCCGAAAGCCATGTTCAGGTCCAAAAATTCGGATAATATTAATGCCCAAACTTTTTAACGTATCAGCCAAATGGGTTTCCCCAACCAATGAGGTGTGATTAACAACCAAACCAACTCGTTTGTTTTTAAGTTTATCTGTCAGGTCTTTAATCTGATCGGCACCAGTTACAACCCGTGTGGAAGGTTGACCACCACTTGAAATAATAGTGCACAAATAAAGTAGGGATGCGAAGAACCTGATCATTTCTTTTTATTTTGGCATTGTAAAGCCAAAATTAAGCCATTCCTTGAACCTTTCGTATTTCATATCAAAAAGAATAAGCCAGGGAAATTCCGAGGTGAATCGGGAAGGATTTTCTTCGACAATTCATAAAATAGCGGTAGCCAGCATTGCGGTTGGCTTAAGCGCAGCCATTGTATCCTTTCTGATCATGAAAGGATTTCAGGAAACGGTGCAAAACAAAATTTATGGATTTAGTTCTCACCTTATTGTAATGAAGTTCACCATGAACAATTCGATGGAAGAACAGCCTTTCAGTTATAATGTTGATATCTACAATCATCCGGAACAGTTGGGAGTTATTGACCACATTCAGGAATTTAGTCATAAAGCCGGGCTGATTAAAACAGAAGATGAAGTGTTGGGGGTGATGTTTAAAGGTATTGGAAAAAGTTTTGATCTAAATCGTTTTCGCGAAAATATGATTAAGGGAGAGTTTATTCACTTCCCCGATTCTGGTTATGCCCGTGAAGTGGTGTTAAGTGAGATCATCGCGAACAAACTAAAAGCAAAAGTAGGAGATGAAATTATTATTCATTTCTTTCAAAACCCTCCCCGTTTTCGAAAACTGAAGGTGACAGGTATTTATGAGACAAACCTTTCAGATTACTTTGATGATAAAATAGTGCTGGGAGATATCCGCATGGTACAACGACTTAATAATTCCGCTGATAGTATTGCGGGAGGTCTGGAGATTTTTGTCAAGGATGCTAACAAAGTAGATGAGGCCTTAACCATCATTGGTGACAGTATGGACTACGATCTTTATCTCGAAAAGGTGAGCGATAAATATAGCGAGGTGTTTGATTGGCTTAATTTATTAGGCCGGCAAGTAAATATTTTACTCGGAATTATTCTCACAGTAGTATGCGTCAACATGATTTCTGTGATTTTGATACTTGTGATGGAGCGTACTCAAATGATAGGGTTACTCAAGGCAATGGGCGCGCAAGACCGGTTGATACAGTCCGTGTTTGTGTACAATGGAATTAATCTTATAGCAAAAGGGCTTGTTTATGGAAATATAATCGGTCTTGGACTTTGCTATCTCCAGGACACCTTTAAATTTATCACACTCAACCCGCATAACTACTATATGAACTACGTACCGATTGGGTGGAATTGGGAAATTGTAATTCTTTTGAATGTTGCAGTGTTTGTGGTGGTTACATTTGTATTGTTACTCCCAACTGCAATTGTCACAAGGATTAATCCAATTAAGGCAATCCGGTTTGATTAGCTCTTCCTCAACTATTACTAGGTTTCCTTTTCCTCATGTGCGTCCATCACACAGAAACAGAGTTACCTGGTAGTGAATTAGGGTTCACTCAAAGTCACTAAGTTCCTATAAATAAAGGTGTTGAAAGGTT